>NZ_BCZE01000107.1 GCF_001598555.1 Novosphingobium rosa NBRC 15208 | reverse complement strand
CGGTGGCCTCGCCTGCCGCATTCACGCCGCGAATGCTGATGCGGCTCGACCCGCCCTGCGCGGAGGTAACGTTGAGATTGGGCACCTGACGGAAATAGTCGGCCAGCTGGGTCGCGCCGGTCTTGGCCAGCGTATCGCCCGAAAGCGCGGCGATGCTGAGCGGCGTGGACTGCACGGTGGAGGCGCGATGCAGCGCCGTCACCACGATATCACCGGGAACCGTGGGCTGCGCATCGCCAGCAGGCGGTGCGGTGTCCTGAGCGCTGGCCGAGGCGCTCAGCAGCATGGCGCCGCTCAGCAGGCCCGCGCCCGTCATGCCGCCGCGCAGAAGGCGCGCAAGGCGAGAAGCTGTTCTTGTCACGATGGGGTCCCCTATGTCTTTTGTCACCTGACCTGTCGGTCATCCCTCCCGTGGCGGCATCCTTCCCCGGCCGCCCGGACCCATGACGCGGGCGCAACACAGCCCCTCACCGCGCATGACAAATTTTTTGCAAATTTTTCCGGAAGCGCCCGAAACGTCAGAAATTATGGCGCAAAGACAGCCCGATGCCGCGCGGGCGGGCGCGCTGGAGCGAGTCCGTGCTCAGCCCGCGACCGATCCAGACGATGGCGCGGCTGTCGGCCAGATTCTGCACGAACAGGTCGATCTGCGCGTGGCCCCGGCGCAGGCCCAGATCCACATCCAGCGTGGCATTGTCGCCCATCGCCTGACGCGGGCCGTCCGCGCTGCCGCGAAAACTGTCATAGGAGCGTCCGGCATAATGAGCGTTCAGCGAGGCCAGCAGCACCAGATCGCGCGACAACGGGTGATCGTAAGCGAGTTCGAAACTGGCCGCCAGCGGCGCCACATTGGGCAGCCGGTCGCCGCGTTTGCCAGGGGTGGCGGCAATGGCATTGACCTGATCGCTGGCCAGCCGCGCATCGGTCAGCGTGGCATCCAGCCGCGCCAGCACATGCCGCCCCGGCTGCCAGTTGAGCGACACCTCGCCGCCATCGATCCGCGCGCTGCCAATGTTGGTGATAAAGGAATAGGCGCCATCCGTGGTGCTCGCCGCATACTGCATCCGCGACCACAGCTGGCGATAGGCCGCGACATCGATGCGCAACCGGTCGCCATGAAGGCGCAGACGCCCTCCCCCTTCCCAGCTGGTCAGGCGGTCGTCGCGATAGGCTGCCAGCGCCGGATCGAGCCCCGGCACCACATTGATCCCCCCGGGACGAAAGCCGCTCGATATCTGGCCAAAGATCAGCAGGCGCTGATGGGGGCGCAACTCGATCCGCGCACGGCCCACCGCCCCGTCGGCACGATAGGTCTCCTGAAAGGAGGTGGCGGCAAAGGGCCCGGTGATCGGATTGGGGATCGCCACCAGTCCGGCGGCCTCCCGCCGATAATCGAAATAGCGCCCTCCTGCGGAAAGCGTCAGCCAGGGCCGCAAATGCCAGCTGCCATCGCCGAACAGGGCGAATTCATCGAGGCTGGTTGCAAAGCTGCGCGTGGCGGTGGGCGGGGTTCCTGCCAACACCAGCCCGCTGTCCGCAGCGACCGGCAAGGCGGTGCTGCTGCCCGCATCATGGCGGCGGCTCAGGAAAGCGCCGGCCAGCCATGTCAGCGGCCCGCTGCCCGACAGGCGCATTTCCGCGCTGTCCACCCGCACGGTGAAGGGCTGCTCCAGCACGGCGGGCGTCTGGCTGTCGACATAAGAGGCAAAGGCCCCCCTCTCCTGCGCGGAACAGGCGCCCTGATGGACCCATGCGGCGCAGGCCGCCTCATCCCCGCGATGGCTGTTTTCCGAGGCCGAAAAGTCCAGCCGCCGATCCGGCGCCCAATCGAAATGCGCCAGTGACAGATTGAACTGAAGCGCCCCGATCGTGCCGTTGACCTCCGCACTGCCCAGCCACAGGCGATCGGTGAAGGGAATGCGGGCCTGCGCCAGAGTCCGGTCCAGCCCGGCGCCGACCGTGGCGTTGGCTGCATCCGCGATGCGGCCCGCCTGATAGGCGCCCGTCAGATCGAACCGCCATTGCGGTGCGGCCTGCCAGCGCAGCGCCAGCCGCCCTCCGCTGCGGGTCTGGCGGTCGATGTTCGAGCGATGGAGGCCGGGGTTGTCGATCACCCCTCCTTTGGTCTCGCGCCACGCCACGGCGCGCAGAGCCAGCCGGTCGGTCAGCAAGGGGATGTTGGCCACCGCTGTCAGGGAGCCGCCGGGGCCGCCGCCCTCGGTCAGCGCGGTGGAGGCCGTCACCACGCCCTCGCGCCTGGCCAGATCGGGCGCCTTGAACAGGATGCGCACCGTGCCCGCCAGCGAATTGGTGCCGAACAGCGTGCCCTGCGGCCCGCGCAGCACCTCGACGCGATCGATGTCCACCAGCATCAGATCGGGCGTCATCAGGCCGGGATCGGTGGTCGACCCGCCGGGCCCGGCCACCGGCACAGTGCCGTAATAGAGCCCCACAGTCGGCTCCCCGGCGGCATAGACCCCGCGCAGGGACAGGCGGTTCATGCCCGCCCCCATCGCTGTCAACGTCAGGCTGGGGGCCAGTGTGGCCAGCGCCTGCATGCCGGTGGCGCGGCTGCGCTCCAGTTCATCGCCGGTCACCGCGATCATGCTGACCGGCGTGTCGGCCAGAGGCGTGGGGCGGCGCATCGCCGTCACCATGATATCGCCCGAGGCGATGATGGCGGGCGGCAAAGGGTGAACAGGCGCATGCGGCGGACGCAAGGGTGCGGCTTCGATCAACAAGGCATGGGCACTGATGATCCGCACCTGCAGCCCGGTGCCCGCCAGAAGGTGGCGCAGCATCGCCGGCGCGTCGCCTTTTAGCTGCTGGCGCCCGGCGCTTCGCCCCGCCACCAGCGCCGGGGTGAAAAGGATCGTGCTCTCCGTCTCGCGCGCGATATACCGCAGGGCATCGGCCAGAGAGCCGCCATCGATCCGGAGCGACGCGCTCTGCCCCCCGGCCAGCGCGAGGGAAGCATGCCATCCGCTCCCACCGATCATCGCCGCGGCAAGCATGCCGCGCAGCAAAAAGGATCGGGTGGTCAAAAAACGCATGGGCCGCCAACAGTGCCAAAAGCTAAAAGGCCTGAACAGCAGGCAATCGACGGAGGACCTCGGGGGACGAGGGTGGCGACAGGAAGCATCATAACCAGCGGTTTCGAGCGCCAGATGGGGGCCCTACGCGCGTTTTTCGGGCGGCGGCTGCGCAATCCGGTCGATGTGGACGATGCGGTGCAGGATGTCTGGCTGCGCAGTCACCGCCATCTGGCCAGCGGCCAGATCGACAACATCCCCGCCTATCTGTTCCAGACCGCGCAAAGCGTGCTGACCGACCGGGCCCGCCGCGCCGCCACCCGGCAGGAGGCCCGCCACGAAACTTTGGAGGATATGCATCATCCCGTTGAGTGGATCACGCCGGAACGCGTCCTGATGGGGGAAGAGGCGGTGGAGAGGATCATCGCGCGCCTAGGCGACATGCCCGAGCGTACGCGTGACATATTCGTCCTCCACCGTTTCGAGAACATCGGCTATGGCGAGATTGCAATGAGGATGAACATCTCGGTGAGTGCGGTCGAAAAGCACATCATGAAGGCGCTCAAGCTGCTGATGGATGAGAAGGCGTGACACCGGCAGGCCCGCAGGACGATGACGCGCGTGACCGCGCCCTTGCCCGCTTTGTCGCAGCGCGGAGGGATGCCGCTGCCCCGGACACGCCCGAGGACACCGCTGCCCTGACGCAGGTGAGCGACGTCTGGCGCGATCTGGATGGCGTGGCGGAGCATCCGGCGATCAAGGCGATGCGGGAGCAGGCGCTGGCCCGGCTTGAGGCGCAGGCTCCGGTGGAAACGGCGGCGCCCCCGCGCTGGCGCGTGCCGGTGATGGCCTCTCTGGCCGCCACGCTGGTCGCGGTGGTGGCGCTGGGGCTGATCTGGCGCCCGGCCCAGACTGCGGCCCCGGCGGATGATGGACAGGTGATCGCCAATGGCCAGAGCCTGCCGCGCGATGTCGGCCTGGCCGATGGCACGCACATCACGCTCGACAGCCATACGCAACTGCATGTCAGCCGCGATGGGCGGCTGGCGCGGCTCGATTATGGACGGGCCTTTTTCAATGTCCATCATGACGAAAATCATCCCTTCGCGGTGAAGGTCGGGGATATGACGGTCAGCGATATCGGCACCCATTTCGAAATCCGGCAGGCGGTCGATATGACCACGGTGACGCTGGTCGAGGGCAAGGTGCGCGTGACGCGTGGCAACGCCTCCACCGATATGAATCCCGGCAACCGTCTGACGCTGAGCGGCGGGCAGCAGACCATCTCCACCCTCGACGCGGGGCGGCAAACCCTTTGGCAATCGGGCATGGTCAGCGCCGATGACGTGCCGGTGGCGGAGATCGTCGCGCAGTACAATCGCTATCTGGCCAGGCCGATCGTGCTCAAGGATCCCGCCCTCGGCGTCCTGCGGATCAGCGGGGAGTTCCGGCTTGATGACCCGCAAGGTTTTCTCGACACGGTGGCGGCCCTTCATGAGCGCAGCCGGTGATCGATTGCCGCCGGTGGACGCCTGCTGACAAGGATGAGCCCACGTCGCCGTCGCTGCGCATGGTGAGAAGCAAGGCTATGTTGCCGGGCTTGCCCCGGCAATGGCTGACATGCCGGCAATCTGCCGGTTCGGGCCACTAACGATCGTTCAACGCCCCCAGGAAAGCAATGATATCGCCGATATCGGCATCGGTGAGCGGCGGTCTGTCACCGCGCTTCTGCGTGAAGGGCGCATCGCTTGTATCGATGTTGGCGTGATAGTCCGCCGGCAGATCGTTGGCGATCATCAGATGCCCTTGCGCATCGCGCGGATAGATCTTTTCGGGCTGGGCCGCGCGCAGATTGTAGAAATCGAGCACCTCGCGCAGGCTGTGATAGAGGCCATTGTGGAAATAGACGCCGCGCTTTGCGCTGTTCCGCAAGCTCGGGGTCAGGAACATGCCGCAATATTGCGTCTGCTTGGCCAGATCCTTTCGGATCGGGCCGCAAAGGCCCAGATCGTGGAAATCGGGATCGCGATTGACGGCCAGCCGCATGTTGCGCGGCACGCCCAATGCCTCATATTCCGTATCGGTGAAGATCGGTGGGATGCCGTCGCGGCTCGGCTGGCTCAGGTGGCAGGCGGCGCAATTGCCCTTGGCCGGATCGTTGAACAGGCGCAATCCGCGCATTTCGGACGGGCTCAGCCGTTCCTTCCCTTCCAGCCAGGCATCATATTTGCTGTTGAACCGGTGGAAGGCGGCGGATTCGATCTGATAGGCCGACAGCGCTGACATCGCCTCGATGAACAGCATTTCCGGCCGATTGATGACCTGCTTGCCGAACAGCGCCTGCAGCTTGCTGAGATAGGCGGTGTGACGCAGCTTGTCACCGACAGCGAAACGGTCCTTGTTGGCCATTTCCGCCGGGTTCATCATCGGCCCCATCGCCTGATCCATCAGAAAATCGACGCGCCCGTCCCAGAACAGGCCGCCCGAGGGCACCATCGCCACCTGTCCGGGCGCGGCGGCACTCTTCACCGGCCTGGCCATGTCCCTGGCCTTCGCGGCGAGCTGGTCCAGCGGGATGGGCGCATCCGTATCGCCCGCTGACGGGCCGATGCCGAACCCTGTCTGGCGATAGAGATAGGCCAGACTCGGCGGAGGCCGCAGCCCCTGCCGGTCGAGGTTGGGGCCGCCAAGCTGCACATCGCCATTCCCCGGCGGGCCGAAGCCCCGCTCAGGGTCGTGGCAACTCGCGCAGGATTGCCTGCCCGAAGCCGAGAGCGAGGGGTCATGAAACATCTGCTCGCCGATCCGGGCCAGCAGACTCAGCTGATGCTCCGGCAACCGCATCAGCTTGACCGGGTTGGGATTGGCCCCGGTCGTGTCCTCGATCCAGCGGTCCAGCGAAGCGGGCGCATGCGTGGGAAAGGCCAGAAAAAAGCCCAATACGGCGCAGATGGCCAAAGCGAGCGCGCCAAGGCCAAAGGCGATCATGCGCAAGGGGCGGCGCGTCTTGAGCGCAAGCCCGCCGTTGGGCGAGGCATCGGTTCGGGACAGGGAATCAGGCTCGGAAACGCTCATCGCACCGCTCGAAAAAGAGATCTCCCGCCGACTTGCGGCCGGCGGGAGACGATCGTCATGGAAGGGGAAGAGGCGCGATCAGCTGCTCTTCACGCCCGTGCCGGTGTTCAGCAGCATTTTCCCGGTGCGCGGCGCCGAGGTGAAGTCGAACAGGCTGCGGATATCGCCCGCCGTCGCATCATGCGAACCATTGCCCAGACGCTTGCCGCCCAGCCAGTTGTCCTCGATGAAACGCACGATCGAGGACTGGGTGATCAGATTGCTGTCGATGTAGTTCTGGCGCGCATAGGGCGAGATCACCATGAAAGGCGTGCGCGAACCGGGGCCGCAACGGCCGTTGACCGAGGCGCCGGCGGCGTTCACGCCCCGGGCGACGGTGGTCGCGCCGCACTGACCTGCCGAGGTGTAGGCGTCATAGGTCGCGTCGGAGGACGAGGTGGTGATGGTGGGCGACTGATGATCGTACCAGCCGTCCGAGTCGTCATAGGCGATGATGACGGCGGTGTTCTGCCAGTCGGGCTGCTGCATCAGGAAGTTGATGAGCGTGGTGACAAAGGCCTGCTCATCGAGCGGGTTCGAATTGCCCGGATGCGCGTCCTGGAAATAGGGTGCCTTGATGTAGCTGACCGAGGGGAAATTGCCCGCGCTGACCGACGTGATGAAGTCATTGTAGTCATATTGGTGGTGAACCGGCGTGGTGGAACCGGCGGCATCCAGCGTGGGGTCGGTGTAGCCGATCATCGAGGTCGCGCTGGGGCGGGTATGCAGCAGGTTGGCCGTGCTGGCGTAATACTGGAACCAGGCGTGATGCGGGCTGTAATCATTGCCCGGATTGAGGCCGGTGTTGGGCGAGACCGTGGAACGGGTGCAGCCGGTCGAGCCATTGGCGTTGGTTGCGGTCAGGTCGAAGCCGCCCATGAAGCCGCCCCAGGTGATGCCTGCCGCATTCAGCAGATCGCCGATGTTCTGGCCGGTCATCTTGAAGGTGGCGCCGGTCTTGCTTGAGCAGGTGTCGCCCGTGGGATCGGCGTCGCCGGTCGCGGAGAAGCCGCCCTGTCCGTCGGCGATGACATTGCTGGAGATGGCCGCGCCCGTCGAGGTGACGGCGCCATTGTTCTGGCCCGCGATGGCCTCGATCGCGCCGGGCGTCGAGGGGCCAAAGGTCTCGGTCCAGGCATTGTCGCTCATCGCGTAATTCTGGGCGTAATTCCACATGGCGGTGACGGTGTTGCCGTCGAAATAGCCCAGAACCTGCGCCTTGGTGCCGAACTGGCCTGAGGTGTTGAGCGAGCTGGCGCTGCCCGTGTAGTAGGGGAAGGCGTCCATCAGGCCGTTGTCGCTGGCCTGCTGCTCGGGCAGATAGGCGTGGTTCTGACTCGAGACGTTGAACTGCGCGCGGTCGATGCGGAACGGGTTGAGGTAGCTGGCCTGATAGCCAAGGCTCTGATTCTTGGCGTTCGCCATGTTGGGATTGGCGTTGAGCAGCGAGGGCTGGGCCAGATAATTGTTGGGATAGGCCTTGTTCGCGGGGGTCGCCCAGGCCTGCGTCGGCTCGCCCGAAGGGTTCATCGACTGGGGATAGGTGCCGAAATAATGGTCGAAGCTCTGGTTTTCGCCATAGATCACCACCAGATGCTTGATCGGCGTGACCGTAGTCAGCGCATTCTGCGGGCTGTTGCTCGCCGTGATGGTGGTGCCTGTCGACGTATTCTTGGGATCGTCGTTGCAGGACGCCAGCAGCAGGCTGGCGCCCAGAAGAAGAGCGGCGTTGGCCAGAAGGATGTTCTTACGAGTCATTCACTGCCTCCACAAAGATATGCGGCGCACCGGGAATGAAATGCCCCGTCGCCAATCAGCCGACAAAAATTCTGGTAGCTGCCCCAGCAGCGCTCCGGGCTATCCAGCACTGCAAGATGACGCAGGTATGACCTTTTTATTACAAAAGAAATTAGGCAAACATTTCTTCCTGCATCAATGACTTTGCACCGGAATTCGGCATGCTCCACCCTTTGGCCCGCCCCGGCAGGTGACATTAAATTGTCATTAAAAGACCGCATGGGCGGGAAGAGCCATTGGCCAATGCCCATGAGCGTTGCGGAGGGTGATCTTGAGCTTCGGATCGAGACTTTCGAGGGTTGCCATCGCGATGATATGCGCGACGATCCCCGCCTTTGCTGCAACCATGGCCCATGCCGGCGTGATCGAGATCGGGGAGGATGGCGCCATCCGCGAACGCGGCGACACCGCCGCCGTCTCCTGGGTGGTCCGCGACCATGCTTCCCACCATCCGCTGGCAAAAGCCCTTGAGGCGCCCGGCATCAGCAGCCGCCCCCTGTCACATGCCAGTGCCGTGCCCGAGGCCCTGCGTGCCCCCCTTGAGGCATCCGCCGCCCGTTACGGCGTCAGCCCGCATCTGCTGGCCGCGCTGGTCTGGCAGGAAAGCCGCTGGCATGTCGGGGCCGTCAGCCCGAAAGGTGCGATCGGTCTGGCCCAGCTGATGCCCGCCACCGCCCGCCAGCTGGCCGTCGATCCGCGCGATCCGCGGGCCAATCTGGATGGCGGCGCGCATTATCTGCGCCTCATGCTCGACCGGTTCGGCGGCCATACCGATCTGGCGCTCGCCGCCTACAATGCCGGGGCCAGGCGGGTGCTGCGCCGTGGCGGCATACCGCAGATCGCCGAAACCCGCGCCTATGTTTCCAGCATTCTGCAGCGGATGACGGGCACGCCCTCCCCCGCCGGAACCGCTCTCGCCATGGCAACGCCTGAAACAGGCATCATCGACACAGGATTTACACAATGAACCAGCGCCTTGTTTCACGCCTTCGCTCCGCGCTGTTCGCCCTGCCGGTCAGCCTGCTGTCGGCCTCCCCCGCTTTCGCGCAAGCCGTGGGCGCCAATCCGGCCGGTTCGGGGCCGATCGTGGCCGCGATGGGCTGGCTGCAGGGCACGCTGCTGGGCAATGTGGCGACAGCCGTGGCGGTGATCGCCGTGGCAATGGTCGGCTTCATGATGCTGACAGGCCGGATGAACTGGCGCTTCGGCGCGACGGTGATCATCGGCTGCTTCATCCTGTTTGGCGCCAGCGCCATCGTTTCGGGCATTCAGAGCACCGCCCAGGCGGCGCATTGAGCGCATGAACCGGGCCCCGATCTTTCGCGCGCTCACCCGGCCACAGATGTTCGGCGGCGTCACCTACAGCTTCTTCGTCATCAACATGGCGGTCACCACCGAGGCTTTTCTGATCTCTCACAGCTTCTGGGCCTTGCCCGTGGCCCTGGTGGTGCATGGCGCGGGCTATATCGCCTGCCTGCGCGAACCGCGCGTGTTTGACCTGTGGCTGGCGAAGGTCAGCCGCTGTCCGCGCGTGCGCAACTGGACGCGATGGGGTTGCAACAGCTACGCGCCATGAAGAAGACCGCAACATGGCGCGGCCCCGCCGCCTGGGGCCCGAAAGAGGCGCGGGCGGGCGACCGCCTGCCCTATGCCGCCCATCTCGACCCATCGACGCTGCGCCTGCGCGACGGGGCGATGATGGCGATGATCCAGGTGCCCGGCCTGCCCTTCGAGACCGAGGATGACGAGGCGCTCGACCATCATCTGGGCGTGCGTGAGACCATGCTACGCTCGGCGCTGGATGCGCGTTTCGTGGTCTATCACCATGTACTGCGGCGGCGCGTCCATGTCTCGCTCGACGAGGCGGAGATGCCCGCTTTCGCCGACATGCTGCACAACCGCTGGCAGGAAAGGCTGGCCACGCGGCGCCTCTTCGTCAACGAGCAGGTGCTGACGGTCCTGCGCCGCCCGGCGCGCGGCAAGACCGGCTGGCCCGAGCGGATCAGACGGCGCCTGTCGGGCCAGCGGACCGAGCCCGATCCCGCCGACCGCAGGGCGCTCGATGCGGCGGTGGCGGCGCTGATCGCGGCGCTCGAACCTTATGGCGCACGGGTTCTGGGCCATTACCGGAATGCGCGCGGCACGCTGTGCTCCGAACCGCTCGAAACCCTCTCGGCGCTTTACAATGGCGAGATGCGCCCGGTGGCCGTGCCGCCCGAGGGCACCGACCTTGGCCATCATTTGCCCTATGCGCGGGTTTCCTTCGGCCTCGACGCCATCGAAGTCGCGCAGCCCGCCGGGCGCAGCTACGCCACCATGCTGGCGGTGAAGGAGTATCCCGACAGCACGCGCGCCGGCCTGATCGACAACATCCTGCGCCTGCCGCACGAGCTGGTGCTGACCGAAAGCTTCGCCCCCACCGACCGGCAGGTGGCGCGCGAACGCATCGATCTGGCCATCCGCCGCCTGCGCTCGGCGGACGAGGAGGCCGGGGCCGAAAGGCGCGAGATGCTCGCGGCGCGCGATGCGCTGGGCGCGGGGCAGGTGGGCTTTGGCGACCATCACCTCTCGCTGATGGTCCGCGCCGGCACGCTGCCCGATCTCGACCGCGCGGCGGCGGCGGCGGGCGCGGCGCTGGCCGATCTGGGCGCCATCGCGGTGCGCGAGGATGTGAACACCGAGCCTTCCTTCTGGGGCCAGTTCCCCGGCAATGAGAGCTATCTGGTGCGCCGCGCGCTGATCTCCACCGCCAATGCGGCGGGCTTCCTCTCGCTGCACGGCATGCCTTTCGGGCGGCCCGATGGCAATCACTGGGGACCGGCGGTCACCGTCTTCGAAACGACCAGCGCCACCCCCTATTTCTTCAACTTCCATGAGGGCGACCTCGGCAATTTCACCGTCATCGGCCCTTCGGGCAGCGGCAAGACGGTGGTGCTCAACTTTCTGGCCGCCCAGGCGCAGAAATTCAGCCCTCGCACCGTCTTCTTCGACAAGGATCGCGGCGCGGAAATTTTTCTCCGCGCGGTGGGGGGGCATTATGCGCGGATGCAGCCGGGCGAACCCACCGGCTTCAATCCCCTCGCCCTGCCCGATACGGCGGTCAACCGCGCCTTTCTGCGCGACTGGCTCGGCGTGATGCTGGCGGCCTCGGGACCGGAAGAGCTGGCCACGCTCGCCCAGGCCGTCGATGCCTGTATGGAGGCCGATCCCGCCTTTCGCCGCCTGCGCCATTTCCGCGAGCTGCTGGGCGGCGCGCGGCGGCCCCAGCCCGGAGACCTGCCCTCGCGCCTCGACCCGTGGATCGGCGATGGCGAGCATGCCTGGCTGTTCGACAACGCCACCGACGCGCTCGATCTGGACGCAAGCACGCTGGGCTTTGACATGACCGCGCTGCTCGACAGCCCGGTGCTGCGCACGCCCACCATGCTCTACCTGTTCCATCGCATCGACGAGCGACTGGATGGCGCCCCCACCATGGTGCTGATCGACGAGGGCTGGAAGGCGCTGGACGATCCGGTCTTCGCCGCGCGCATCCGCGATTGGCTCAAAACCCTGCGCAAGCGCAATGCGCTGGTCGGCTTCGCCACGCAATCGGCGCGCGATGCGCTCGACAGCCGCATCGCCAGCGCCATCGTCGAGCAGACCGCGACAATGATCTTCACCCCCAACCCGCGCGCGCGGCCCGAGGATTATTGCGAGGGTTTCGGCCTCTCCGCGCATGAGCTGGAGCTGGTGCGGCAATTGCCCGCGCACAGCCGCTGTTTTCTGATCCGCCATGCCAATCATTCGGTGGTGGCGCGGCTCGATCTGGGCGGACAAGGCGATGTGCTGACCGTTCTCTCGGGCCGCGAGGCCAGCGTGCGGCGGCTCGATAGGCTGCGCGCGGAACTGGGCGATGCCCCCCCGGCCTGGTTCGAGGCCCTGACCGGCACGAAATGGCCCGGCGCGGAAGGCGAACCCATCCTCCATGCGGCGGCGGCGGAATGAACGGCTGCCCGGTCATCCAGCTCGATGGCGCCAATCTGGCGCTGACCCTGCGCGCGCTCGATTGCGCGACGGGTCAGGGCGCGGCCACCGCCTTCTCGCGCCTGTTCGCCCAGCATGGCGCGCTCGCCCCGGCGCTGACGGCGATGCTCACGCTGTATGTCGGCTTTTTCGGCTGGGGGCTGCTGACCGGACGTAGCCGCCTCAGCCTTGCCGCGCTGACGCCGCGCATGATGACCATCGCTCTGGTGATCACCTTCGCCACCTCCTGGCTCGCCTATCAGAATGTGGTGTGGCAGCTGGCGGTCGGCGCGCCCGACCAGATCGCCAGCGTCATTGCCGGCACCCATGGTTCCGCCACGCTGGACTTCGCCAACAAGATCGAGATCATCTTTTCCGCCATCGCCGACGCCACCCATCAAAGCGCCGCCAATGCCGTCGCCGCGCCTCAGGCGCTGGGCAATGGCGCTTCGCAAAGCGTGTCCTTTCTCTCGCCGCAGGGGATGCTGTGGATTTCGGGGCTGATGTTGCTGGTCGGCACGGTGGGGGTGATGGTGACGGCCAAGATCGTGCTGGCGGTGCTGATGGCGCTGGGGCCGGTGTTCATCGTGCTGGCGCTGTTCCCCGCCACGCGCGGCCTGTTCGAAGGCTGGCTGAAAGCCACCGTGGCCAGCGCGCTGGTGCCCTTGCTCACGGTGCTGGTGGGCGGGGCGATGCTGACGATGATCGCGCCGCTGATCCGCGATGCGCTGCTCTCCTCCACCGAGGAATCGACGCGCGGGGCCACGATGCTGTTCCTCTCGGCCTGCGTCTATGTGGCGCTGATGCTGCTGCTGGGCCGCACGGCGGGGCTGATCGTGGCGGGCTGGCGCCTGCCTTTTGGCGCACGCGAGCCGATGCCGACCACAGCGCCCGCGCCGCTGGCCTCCACGCTGATGATGGATACGGCGGGCCATGACGCGACGCGCACGGCAGCGGCCAGCGCCAATCCAAGGGTGCGGGCGATGATGGCCGGGCTGCGCGCATCGGGCGGCGATCCGGCGACGCAACCCGCCGAGAGCCGCACGCAGCCGGAACGCGCCCGCGCCATCGTTCAGGGGCTGATGCCGGACACTGCCTCCGCAGCCACGGGCCCCGGCGATCGGCGTCTGCAGGGCATCGGCAGCCGCTTTCGTCCCCGCCCCGATGCCTCCCATCTTTCCAAGGGCCGCCTGTGACCGTGTTCCCGCTTCCGAATGCCTTCCACCGGATCGCCCTGCTGGCCGCGCTGACGTGCGGCCTGACCGCGCCCGCGCAGGCAAGAGAGACGCGCATCATGGAGCGTTTCTACGATCCGGCACGGGTCTTCACCGTGCATGGCCACACAGGCATCGAGACCACCATCACCTTCCGCGCCGACGAGCATATCGAAAACATCGCCGTGGGCGATTCGACCGAATGGCAGGTGACGCCCAACAAGCGCGCCTCGCTGGTCTTCGTGAAGCCGATGAAGCCCGCCAGCCATACGAACATGACCGTGATCACCGACCGGCGGACCTATCTGTTCGATCTGGTCGCGCGCCCGCGTGAGCCGGGGGTTTACCTGCTGCAATTTTCCTATCCGCCCGATCCGCCGCCCCCGCCGCCGCCCGCCCTCACGCCGGTCGAGGCCGAAGTGGCCCAGGCCGGCGGCCCGCCCGAAAAGAGCCCCGCCGACCTGCATTTCGACTGGCTGATGACCGGCTATCGCAGCCTGTGGCCCGCGCGCGTCTTCGATGACGGGCAAGCGGTCTGGCTCAGCTGGCCCAAGGGCGTGGAGCCGCCCGCCATCCTGAGCCACGATGCCACCGCCGGGGATGGCCCGCTCAACTACCGGATCGATGGCGACTATATCGTCATCGACGGGTTGCCAGCGCACATCACGCTGCGCAAAGGCAAGCAGACCGCGACCCTGTCGGCCTCGGCAAGGCTGCAGCCGGATGGCAGGACTCCCTCAGACCGCAAGCACAAATCCGCGCGGGACGAACAGGGGCGCGAATGGGCCAAACCCTTCCCGGTGCAGACCGATGGCGCGCTGCCGCCCGCCGGTGAGGCCCCCCCGCCCGCTGACACCGGAACGAAGCCATGAGCCCCTCCCGTTCTTCTGACAGCCCGCGCGGCCCCGCGCTGACGGCGCCGGGCGGTGAGGGCGATCCGCGCCAGCAGCTCGATGGCGAGGCGCTGGCCGCCGCCAGCCATAACGCCTTCCCCATCGTGGCCCAGAGCCGGAAAGGCTCCGATACGATGGGTCTGGCGCTGGGGGGGCTGGGCGCCGTGCTGCTGGGCGGCATCACCTTCATGTCGCTCAGCCATGGACGGGCCATGCCGGTGGTGGAGACGGCAGCGCCAGCCCCCGCACCCACCGCGCCCGCCGCCCCGCCACCCCCCACCTTCACGCCCGTGCCCATGCCGGCGCCCCTTCCCGCTGCCTCGGCCACGCCGCCTGTTTCGGCCGTGGCGATCGCCGGGGCCGCGTCGCCCGCGCTGGTCTATGACGGGCAGGTGTCGACAACCACCGCCCCGGCAGCCCCTGCCGCCAAGACCGGTGACGGCAAGGAGAAGGGCAAAAGCGATGACATGGACGATTTCCTCGCCAAGGCCACCAGCAGCGTCGATACCGCGGTGGCCGAGAAGCTGGGCAATCCCTCGAACACGATCACGCAGGGCACGCTGATCTCGGCGGTGCTGGAAACGGCGCTCAATTCCGATCTGCCCGGCTATGCGCGCGCGCTGGTGACGCAGGATGTGCGCGGTTTCGATGGCAGGAAGGTGCTGATCCCGCGCTATTCGCGGCTGATCGGCCAATATAAGTCGGGCATCGCCACGGGGCAGAAGCGGGCCTATGTCATCTGGTCGCGGCTGCTGCGGCCCGATGGCGTCTCCGTGCAGCTGGGATCGCCCGGCGTCGATTTCGGCGGTCAGGCAGGGGTCACCGGTAAGGTCTACAACCACTATCTCGAACGCTATGGCTCGGCGGTGGTGCTCTCGGTGCTGACGGGGCTGGCCAGCACATCGAACAATGCCGTGGTGCTTTCCACCGGCAACAGCGCCGCTGCGGTGGCGACCCAGCATGACGGGCAGATCCCCCCGACGATCAAGGTGCCCGCCGGGTCGCCGATCCGGGTGTTTCTGGCGCGCGATCTCGATTTCTCGCCCGTGGATGCCCCGGGCCGCAAGCCGTGATGGTTCAGGCGGACTCAGGCGGCGTTTATCTGGATTCCTATCTGGCGCCCTTCCGGCGCTGGCTGGCGCAGGAGGATGTGACCGAAATTCTGGTCAATCGCCCCGGCGAGGTCTGGATCGAACAGGCCGGGCACGGAATGATCCGCCATGCCGTGCCCGATGTCAGCGACCGGCATCTGCAGCGTCTGGCCGAGCAGATCGCCCGCATCAGCCATCAGGGCATCAACCGCGAGCAGCCGCTGCTGGGCGCGGTGCTGCCCGATGGTGCGCGCGTGCAATTCGTCGCCCCTTCGGCCACCAGAGCGCATTGGGCGATGGCGATCCGCCGCCATCGCATGGTCGAATTGCCGCTCTCGGCTTACGATCACGGCCCTCTGGCGCGCGCGCCCGAGCCCGTCGACATCCCCGACCCCGACGAAAATCCGGTCGCCTTTCTGGAGCGCGCCGTCCGCGAGAAATGGACCATTCTGGTTTCGGGCGGAACATCGAGCGGCAAGACCACCTTCCTCAATGCCTTGCTGGGTGTGGTGCCGGTCGAGGAGCGGGTGGTGCTGATCGAGGACACGCCCGAAATCCGCCTGCGCCATCCCAATGCGCTGGGTCTTGTCGCCGTGAAGGGCGAGATGGGCGAGGCGCAGGTGACCACCGACGATCTGCTGCAGGCATCGCTGCGGCTGCGCCCCGACCGGATCGTGGTGGGCGAGTTGCGCGGGCGCGAGACGGTGAGCTTTCTGCGGGCGATCAACACCGGGCATCCCGGTTCCTTCTCGACCATTCACGCAAGTTCGCCTGCGGGCGCGCTGGAGCAGCTGGTGTTGATGACCATGCAGGCGGGACTGGGCCTCGATCGGCGCGACACGCTGGATTATGCGCGCGCGATGATCGATGTCATCGTCCAGCTCGACCGCAGTCATGGCAAGCGGGGCATCCGCGCAATCGACTGGTTGCGACGCCCGGGCGGGGCCTAGCCTGAAGACTTGCCTCCTCCGGCGAAACCCCTGCGCTTCAATCCTGGCGCAACTCCCACGCCACATTGAAGGCCAGAACCTTTGCTTCCGCCTCGGTCAGTTGCTCGCTGCCGAGCAGGTCATCGCGAAGCTGCAGCAATATTTTTGCCCGTGCCGCGCGAAACGCGTCCTCCGGCACAAAGGCATACTCCTGGCGAACCCCGGCTGCATACCATGCATAAACCTCCGGATCGGGATGCCAGAGGATGCTCAGATCGGCCTTCAGGAGAAGGTTGATCGCATCGTCTTTCGCCGCATCGCCTTCCCGGAAATGATGGCTCCTGGTCGCGAGGATCATGTCGGAAACCAGCTGCCTGTCAAGCGGCATCGACGGCGTAAGACCATCCGCGACAGACTGGAACATGGCCAGCGACAGCTCTTCATTGTCGGAGCGGGTCGGCTCATAGACGATGTCGTGGAAGAGCGTCGCAACCATCATCTCGGGCGTGCAGGCGTGATCGGCCGGGACTTGACGAAGCATAAGGTCGATGTGACGGAGCGTATGATAGCGGCGGTGCGCTTCGCTGTGGCGCTCGATGATCAGCCTTCGCCGATCGTCGGGCACCTCAAGCCGGTTGAACGCGGCGATCACCGATGGATGCTGGGACATGCTTGGACCTCCAGCCGCCAGACCAGATGTGTGGGACTGACAGTGCAATCACCGGTAGCAGCATGAGTGTCTATGTCGACAGCGCCATCCACGCTTTGCGTGGGCGGAGGATGTGCCACATGTTCTCGCCCGATCTGGTGGAACTTCATGCCATGGCCAAAGACATCGGCATCGAGCAGCGGTGGTTTCAAGACCCTTTGACCATGCCCGTGTCATGGCCGCATTACGATATTGACGAAGGGCGGCGGGCGCTCGCCATCGGTCTGGGCGCTATTGTGTGCGACCGGTATCAAACCGTGGCGATGGCGGCGATCATCCAGGGCAGGCCGGACAAATTAAGGCGCATCCACAATCTGGCCGATCCGAACCGCGCCTTTGCGCCAGCGGCCCACGTTCCGGCATGGCTGGCCGGGCAGGGTTTTCCTCAGGACTGGCCTTGGTAAGCGGGCGCGCGCGACCATCCCGCGATCACGCGCGCATGCTTAGCGTTTATTGTTCGACACCGACCGCATCCAGAGCCAGCACGCGCACGGGGGCGAGCAAGCCGGACGGCAGCAGCGGCGTATCCTTCGTCAGCACCCCGCCCAGCGCGGCGAAGCCGCCACCGGCGGGCTGACTGGTGAAGGTGGTGGGTTTCACGCCCGGCTGCAGATCACCCACCAGACGGTTGCGCCACACATTGGCCACCTTGATCTCCACCCGGTTCGCGCCGGGGCGCAGATGGCCGGTGACCTCGATGCGGTAGGGCTTCTTCCAGACCGTGCCGACAGCCGCGCCATTGATCCGCACCTCGGCCAGATCGGCGATCTCGCCCAGATCAAGCATCAGGCGCCGCCCCGGCTTGGCGTCTCCGCGCGGCAGATCGATCTGCCGCGTGTAGGTGGCGATGCCGGAGAAATAGCGCAAAGCCGGATCGGACTGCTCTGTCCATGAGGCCAGCTTCGGCAGGGCCAGATGCCTGGCCTCCGCGCCAAAGCCCGCCGGGAAATCGACCTGCCAGCCCGCATCATAGCTGGCCAGCTCACGCTCCGTCACCACCGGCAGAGTCATCGTCTGCCGAGCCGCCTTCCCGCGCAGCACCACGAAAACCGCCTCATAGGGCGCCAGCGTCAGGGCCACATCGGTGGTACCGTCATGGATGGCATAGCTGACGGCCTCGCGCTTGCCGGTGTCGGCATGCCACAGTTCGGGCACAAGGCCCGCCACGCGCAGCCGCGCCGTGACCGCGCCGCTCGCAGGGCTCTGGTTGGTGAGGAAATAGAGATCGCCATCGGGCAGGCGGCGGTGAGAGAAACGCAGATACATGCCGGGCGCCGCGCTGGCGAAGTCCATGTCCTTGCCCACGCCCAGCGCTTCAAGCGCCTC
Source organism: Novosphingobium rosa NBRC 15208 (assembly GCF_001598555.1). Lineage (GTDB taxonomy): Bacteria > Pseudomonadota > Alphaproteobacteria > Sphingomonadales > Sphingomonadaceae > Novosphingobium > Novosphingobium rosa. The sequence goes on along the minus strand of NZ_BCZE01000107.1, from coordinate 2,079 downwards.
GGCCTCGCTCAACCCGCTGAAGACCTGCCCCTTGCCCACGGCGCGGCGGGTCAGCACCTTGCCGTCCAGATCGCCCCACAGCCGCGCCGTCAGCGTCTCGAACTGCGCCCTGTTATCGACCGTGTCATCCGCAAGGCTGGGCGAGGCGACAGGGCGGGCACCCAGCAGGCTGGCCCCCTGATCCACCAGTTCAGCGACATGCTTCAGCAGCGGCAGAGTCATGGATCGGGCCTGATCGGGCAGCACCAGCAGGCGGTAGGAAGCGCCACCCGCAAAGGCGATCTGCCCGTCCTTCACACGGGCGAGGCGCAACAGGGCATCGGCATTCACATAATCGAAGCCATGGCCGCGCGGATCGGCGGGGGTGCCCGCATCGCGATAGGGCACGCCGCTGGTGGCGCCCTCGCCGGTGAAATAGAGCACATCGGCCACCGGCGTGCCCTGCTGGAGCATATAAGACCCGCGCGACAGGTAATCGAGCCAGGGCTTGGCCATCGGCGCCCAGATCTCGTTGCGGGTGAAGGCCTGGCCGAAGGGCCCCAGCGTCAGCCCCGGCTTGTGGGTATCGTCGGGCTGATGCGGCGAGGTGTGAAGCACCAGACGGTTGACGCCCATCGCCATATATTTGTCCGCCACCCACTTCAGGCTCCACGGGGTGGAGGTCCATTGCGGCTGCGAGGAGGTCAGCGATTCCGCCGCCACCAGCGGCTTGCCATAGGTGTGCGCGGTCGAGGCGGTCTCGATGATGTCGGCGGGGAATTCATTGGCCAGCACGCCGTGATAGGCCGCCGGCTTGCCGCCGAAAGGCATGGCCCAGAATTCGCCCATTGGAATGTCGGTGTAGCTCTTGGCCAGCATACCGTCGGCCACGGTCGGCATGGCCGCGCCCACGGCCTCGCCGTAATAGCCTAACCCATGCGATTTGGCGAAGCGGGTGATCGTGCCATAATGGTTCTCGGCCAGCAGATCGGCCAGCGTGCGGCGGAAATCCCACAGCACGGCATCGCTTTGCGTCGCATTGCCCACGATGCGGCCCGCCAGCACCGGCAGCCATGGCGTCAGATCGTAACCCCGGCGCTTGCGGAACTCGCCCAGCATGGCTTCGGTCCAGTTTTCGGTGCCGGCTTCCCAGCTGTCCGTAATCATGTAGCGCAGGCCCTTGGCGCCCACGAGCGGCCCCAATTCCTTGATGACCGGCGCCATATAGGCATCGAGATGCGCCTGCACATGGGCGGCGTTCAGCTTGTCGGCCTCGGGGCCGGTGGCCTCGGGCGTGGCGGGATGGTTGACCTCGCCGGTGGGCGAATAGCCCATGCGGAGCACGATCCACGCGCCCTTGGGCGGCGTCCATTCCAGCGTGCCGTCAGGCCGCAGATGGCTGGTGAGATCGAGCACCGTCCCCGCCGCGATCGCGCCCGCCCCGTCGCTGGCCGGGCTGGCGGGAATGTCGGCATCGGGCAGCACGCCGAAACCGGCCTTGTCCTCGAAGAAATCCACGCGCCCACCCGCGACCGGGGCCAGTTCGCCCAGGGCAATGCCCGGCGCATGGGGATAGGGTTCGCGCGACTGGGCCGATCGCTCGAACGTCACGCGGAAATAGCGCGCCGTGGCGGCGGGGAAAGCCAGCGTGCGCTCCGGCGCGGCATTATGCGCCGGGCCGACCAGCGTGCGCAGCACGCGCCATTGCTCGCCATCCTCGCTCGCCTCGATGCGGCCCGCCGGGCCATCGGCAAAGCGCCCGCCCATCGGGCCCGCATAGGTGAAAGCGCGAAGCGTGACCGGCTTGCCGAAATCGTAACGCAGCCAGACGGGCGCCTCGGGCGCGGGATCGCGCAGGGTGACGCCCTTGTCGAGCACACCATCGGTCAGCGTGTCGAGCGCCAGACCGCTCTGGTTGCTGGTGATGACGGGCTTCAACACCACCTCACCGGCGGGGGCGCGATAGGCCACCACCGCCACATCGCGGTAATAGCCCTTCACCGTGGTTTCCAGCTCGCCCTGCTGGCTGCGCTTGGGCAGGCCAAGGAACGGGCCCGGCGTGGCGGGCGGGGTCGCCAGAGTGATCGGGCCTTTCCCGCC
>NZ_BCZE01000106.1 GCF_001598555.1 Novosphingobium rosa NBRC 15208 | reverse complement strand
CCGGATTGCCGTAGCAGGCCAGCGCATCGGCGCGGCATTCGTCGGTGAAATAGAGGATCATGTTCATCGGGCGGCCATCGGCACGGCGTGGCGGCGCGCCCATCGGCAGGCCATCGGAACCGCGCGCCGAGCCGGCCAAGGCCATGCCAGCCAGCGCACCTGCCCCGGCGATAAAATCCCTGCGCCGCAAAGTCGCCTGATCCATCATTCCCCCGTCTTGTTTTCGGCCAGTTTTGCGGTTTCGTCGGAGGCTTTCCTTGCGGCAATTTTTCCGGATGTGCGGAAAACTTGCTCATGGAACGCTCAGGCCGACGCACCCTTCCGGCTGTTCTGCGCACAGAAACCTCAATTGGGACAGCGCTGTCAAGTGGACGCGACAGCACAATGACCGCTTCACAGACCACATATGATGCATCAATTCATCTTTTTCAGCGATTTAATTTCCAGAAATTTTTACTTCCATTATCTAAAATTGCCAACTGAGCCCATCGCCGTACTTCACTGCCGTGGCAGCGGCGCGAATCGAGACAGCGTTGACAATACTTATTTTACGGCGTTTAATCCTGCAACGACTCCTTCGATGCAGACCGAACGCAATGCTTCCGCCCCGTGAGCAGGCAAAAGCTACATTTCCACCCGCAAAACCGGGACAAGACAAAACTGTATCGCCCGACAAAATCTCGCAACCGATCCTTACCTCTTTGATCGGTACGGATCGCGCCCGGTCATCATATGCTGACCGGGCGCGCTTTTTCCTCCCTCAGCCTGCCTCCTCGCGGCGCAGCTTCATCAGGCGCCGTCTGACGCGGACGGCAGCAGCATCGATGTTCAGCACCACCGGCTTGAGATCCCAGAAGGCCGCGCCCTCAGCCGAGGCCCCCAAGGCGTGCTGAATGGCTTCCAGCATCGGCAGATCCTCCATTTCGAACACCTGCCGCGTCATGGCTTCAGCTTCTTCACCCGGCTGACGGGTGTAGAAGTAATGCGTGGTTTCAGCGGTTTCGGGCGTCAGAATATGCGGGTTCACGAAAGCGGGCACCGGCGCTTCCTCACGCGGGCGCCCTGCCAGCGTAAAGCCAACCTCCAGCAACATCGACGCCGGCGCGTGCCAGCGCATGTCCAGCCATTCGTCCATCCGCGCATCCGCTGCCACACCATACAGCCACGCTGGGCGCGGCGTGTCATAAAAGGCCCAGCGGGACCAGATCGCCCCGGTTTCATCCTCGTCCCCGCTGTATTGCCCGGCCAGAAACTTGCCGTTCATCCGGAAGCTGTCCTCATGGATAAATTCGGTGTGCGACAGATCAATCAGATTGTCGGTGATGATCTCGTAATGGGCGGGGAACAGCGTGCGGCCATGCACCATGGGCTGCTCCACCTCGATGGCGGAAAAATCGGGGATCAGGGCGGGATCGGCCTTGTCCGCATCGCCCGCCCAGAACCACACCCCGCGATGGCGCGCGACGACCGGTGGCGCATCAACCCGGGCATGGGGCGGGATCAGATCTGAAAAGGGATTGCGCGTGCAGAGGCCCGCAGCATCATACTCCAGCCCATGGTAAGGGCAGGCGATGGTGTCGCCCTTGCGCCGCCCCTGCGAGAGCGGCGCAAAGCGGTGAGGACACAGATTGCCAAGCATGGCGTAACTGCCATCGGCCTTGCGAAAGATCACCCAGGGCTTGTCGAGCAGGCGGCGTGCGAGCAAGCTGTCACCCTCGATCTCCTCCTCCCAGGCGGCCATGTACCAGACGTTGCGGATGTAAGTCACTCCATGCTCCATCGTCACGAACGTGATGGCGGCAGGAAGGATGAAGCAAAGCTGCAACCCCATGCACCGCGCAATCACGGACACTGTGGGGCCTGCAGCATGACGCAGCGAAACAAGCGGCGTCTTCCCAAGGCGACCTGCGGGCCGCCTACCAGGCATGCCATTTTTTCTAGATGGCACCGGTATGGCTGTCAATCAGCCTTGGCTTGACCGCGCACCGCCGCTCGCATCTCCACATCATGAAATCACTCTCCAATTTATGGCATTGGCAGAGCCGCTCAACCAGAATAATAGAGCGATAATTCTAATATTGGCATGGGGAGTGCGGTGATGCGTCATGGTCGCAAAAAATGGATGCTCCAGAGCGTTGCCGCGCTGGGTTTAGGGATGGCCAACCTCGCCCAGGCGCAGGGCGACTCCAGCAGCAGCTGGGAGAAAGGCTTTGCCAACCCTCCCGCCAAGGCCCGCCCTCATGTCTGGTGGCACTGGATGAACGGCAATGTCGATGCCGATGGCGCCCGCCGCGATCTCGACTGGATGGCCGCGAGCGGCATCGCCGAGGCCCATATCTTCGAAGGCGGCATGGGCACGCCGACGATCATCCCCCAGCGCCGCACCTATATGTCGCCGCAATGGCAGGAGGTCTTGCGGGCCAGCGTGGATCAGGCCGGGAAACGCGACATGACGCTGGGCATCGCCACCTCGCCGGGGTGGAGCGCAACGGGTGGCCCATGGGTCAAGCCCGAGGATGCCATGAAGAAGCTGGTGTGGAGCGAAACGCTGGTCGATGGCGGAAGCCCGCTGCAGCTCTCCCTCCCCCAGCCTCCCTCCGTGGCCGGGCCGTTTCAGGATGTGCCCTTCGCCATGGTCTCGACCGGCCCCACGCAGGCCCCGAGCCTCTATGGCGCCGTGCGCGTGCTGGCCATGCCGGTCACCGCCGCGCCTTTGCCCCAGCCGCGGATCACGGTGTCCGGCGGGGATGCTCCCGCTGCGGCCACGCTCACCAATGGCCGCTTCGCCGACAGTTTCGATCTGCCCTCCACCGCCGATGGCGCATGGATCGCCTATCAGTATGACAGTCCGCAAACCGTGCGGGCGGCGCTGGCCGGCGTGCCCGCGCGCAGCGGCTTCGGCACCCCCAACCCCGCTGGCCACGCTGGAGGCCAGCGATGACGGCAAGGCATGGCGCCAGATCGCCAGCTTCGGCAGCAATGCGCCGTCATCGCTGTCGTCCCCCGCCAAGACCGCCAGCTTCACGCCGGTGACCGCGCGCTGGTTCCGCCTGCGGCTCAGGCATGATCCCGCGCCGGGCTTCATCGATCATTTCACCTTCGCCCCCGGCGCGCTGCGCCCACCCTTCAACACGCAGCAGCCCACCAGCTTCGCCGTTTCGGAATTCACTCTTTCCGCGGAGGCCCATGTCAACCGCGCCATCGAGCAGGCCGGCTTCGCCACGCTGTCGGACTACACCGCAGCCACCACGCCCGCCACATCCGGCCCCGCGCCGACGGCGGTGATCGACATCACTCGCTTCGTGACCGCCGACGGAACCTTGAACTGGACGCCGCCGGCGGGGCGCTGGCGCATCCTGCGCATGGGCTGGTCGCTGACCGGGCATCACAACGATCCGGCCCCCGAGGAGGCCACCGGGCTGGAGGTTGACAAGCTGTCGGCCACGCGGGTTGCGGCCTATCTCGACCATTATCTGGGCCTCTATGCCGCCACGCTTGGCAAGGATGCCTTCGGCCCGAAAGGCCTGAGCACCCTGCTCAGCGACAGCATCGAGGCGGGCGCGCAAAACTGGACCGAGACCCTGCCCGCCGAATTCGCGCGCCGCCGCGGTTACGATCCCACGCCATGGCTGCCAACCCTTGCCGGTTATGTGGTGGGCGATGCGCGCGCCAGCGATGGCTTTCTCCACGACTGGCGCCAGACGATCGCGGACCTCTACGCCGATGCCTATTACGGCACGATCGCCAAGGCCGCGCATGCGCGCGGCATGACGCTTTCGGCAGAAGCGCTGGAAGACCATCGCCCGCAACTGGGCGATGACATGACGATGCGCGCCCGCGCCGATGTGCCAATGGGCGCGATGTGGACCATCCCGCCCGGCGCCGAGGCGCAGCCGACCTATCGCGCCGATCTGAAGGGCGCGGCCTCCGTCGCCAATGTCTATGGCCTCTCTGCGGTGGCGGCAGAATCCATGTCCGCCTTCGGACATCCATGGGGGTTCGCGCCTGTGGACCTGAAGCGCACGGTCGATGCCGAATTCGCGCTGGGGGTGAACCGCATCCACATCCACGAAAGCGCGCATCAGCCGCTGGCGGATGTGGCGCCCGGCCTGGCGCTGGCCACCTTTCTGGGCCAGTATTTCAATCGCAACGAGACATGGGCGCCGATGGCGGATGGCTGGATCAGCTATCTTGCCCGCTCCAGCTATCTGCTGCAGCAAGGACGCCATGGCGCGGACATCGCCTATTTCTATGGGGAAGAGGCCCCGCTCACCAGCCTGTATGGCGACAAGGCGCCGGTGGGGATTCCGACCGGCCATGACTATGATTTTCTCAACCCGGAGGGGCTGCTGACGCGCGTGTCGGTGCGCGATGGGCGGCTGGTGACACCGGAGGGGCAAAGCTGGCGCATCCTGTATCTGGGCGGGGACAGCGGACGAATGACCATGCCCGTGCTGCGCAAGATCCGCGATCTGCTCAAGGCAGGGGCGACGGTGATCGGCCCCCGACCCAACGGCTCCCCCAGCCTTGCCGACGATCCCGCGGAGGTTTCCGCAACAATTGCCGCCATCTGGGGCGACGGCAAGGCGTCTGCCATCTCGCCCCATCTGCATGAAGGGCGAGAGATCGCGCCCGCCTTGCAGGCTGAAGCCGTAACGCCTGAATGGTTGTGGCAGGGCTCCGGGCAGCTTGCCGTGCTTCACCGCATTGCCGGCGATGGCGAGATATGGTTCGTGAGCAACCCCTCTTCAGGTGCGGCCAAGGGCTCGATCAGCTTGCGCGGCACGGGGCTCGATCCTGAACTATGGCATGCGGAAACGGGCCGCGCCGAAGTGGCCGACTTCACCATGGCGAAGGGCCGCACCGATGTTCCGCTGGATCTGGCGGCAGGTGACGCCGTGTTTGTCGTGATGCGCCGCCGCACCACGCAGACGCACCGCCACAGTGCGCCGCGCATGGAGCGCCCCGTAATGGTTTTGGCCGATGACTGGCGCGTGACCTACCAGTCCGGCCGGGGCGCTCCGGCAGGCGAGCGACCCACGATGCTGACGGACTGGTCGCAGTCGCCCGAGGCAGGCATTCGCTATTTTTCGGGAATCGGCGCCTATCGCCGCACCGTGAATATGCCCAAAGGCTGGGCACCGCGGGGCCGGTTGTCTCTGGACCTTGGGCAGGTGCGTGACGTGGCGGATGTCACCGTCAACGGCCATCGTGCGGGCGTGGCGTGGAAAGCGCCCTACCGCGTGGATGTGACGGGCCTGCTTCATCCCGGCAGCAACACGGTCAGCGTGCGGGTGGCCAATCTGTGGGTCAATCGCCTGATCGGGGATGCGCAGCCGGGCGCGCAAGCCATCGCCCATGTGACCGGCCCGACCTATGCGGCCGATGCCCCGCTGAGGCCATCGGGCCTGTTGGGGCCGGTTCGCCTGATCGCAACCGGGCCGTGAGCTTTCGCGCAGGCTCGGCCCACGGGCCTTCAGGTCATGCGTGAGCTCATCAGGAAGCGCTCACGGCTTTCGGCGGCCTTGCGCTGAAGCTCGATCAGTTCCTGCTGCTCATTGGCGTCCAGCATCGCTTCGAGCAGGCGCCCGAAATGCTGGCGCATCGCCAGACGCGCACCCTTGGCGTCATGCTCCTCCAGCGCCTTGACGATGGCGCCATGCTCATCCTGACGCGTCATGCCATCGTGATGGCAGATCGATGCATGGGCTTCCCGCACTTCGGACAGTTCGGTGCGCATCCGCCACAAGGTGTTGACCACATGGATGATCGCGCGATTGCCCGAGGCCGCCGCGATGGTCATATGGAACTCGCGATCGCTGGCGGTAGCCTGCTCGGCATCGGCATCGTCATGCGACATATCGTTCAGCAGGGCGTTCAGCTTCGCCAGATCGCTGTCCGAGATGATCGGGGCGGCCAGCGCCGCCGCTTCGGATTCGAAGAGAGCACGCGCCTCGGTCAGTTCGAAAGCGGACACGGCGGGCAGATCATCGACAGTTTCGACAGCCCTGTCGGTGATATAGATGCCCGATCCGGTCTTGATCCGCACCATGCCGCGCGCCTGAAGCGCAATCGCCGCTTCTCGCACGGTCACGCGGCTGACGCCCAGCTTTTCGGCCAGTTCGCGCTCACCGGGCAGGCGGCTGCCCGGCGGGAATGCGCCTTCCGCGATCATGGCGGCGATCTTGTCCGCGATATCCTGAAACAGCCGACGACCGGCCATGTTACCCTCTCTGGCTATGCGCTGCGATCATGCCTCATATCGCGGAAAATTGGAATGGACAACTGGTCAGAACAGTTGGCCAGCCCAAGGCGGACACCTTCAAAAATGCAGCCGATAGCCCGCGAAGAATTGCGGCCCGAAATATTGATACTCCCGCGTGCTGCCATAGATCGGCATGTAATCGACCTTGGGCGTGTTGGTGATGTTGAGGATCTGAAAGCGGAAATCGGCCTGCTTGGCGATCTGATAGGCGAAGGACAGATCGAGCGTGCCATTGCCGCGCACATAGCGCAATTGCTGCCCACTGCCCACGAAGTCCTGATAATAGCTGGAGCGATAGCGGTAAATCGCTTGAAATGTTGCTTTGCCCAGCTGATAATAAAGCTGGCCGGAGAAGACATGCTTCGAATAGCCGCTCAGCCCGGCGGGCGGGATCATGCCCGGCGTGGTGGCACCGGTCACGGCATCGGTCACATCGCCAAGGCTGATATCGTAATTCCTGAAATTGGAGTCGGCATAATTGTAGCTCGTCTTGAAACCCAGCCCGTCGAGCGGCTTCGGCAGCCATGAGAAGCGATGTGCCGCTGTCAGTTCGATGCCATAGACCCTGCTCTTGGCGCTGCTGTTTTGCGTCTGCACCACCGGAACGGAGACATTCTGGGCGCCAATCTGGAATGGCTCGTTGATCACCACCGGAATGTAACCGCCGCTGAACTGCTTGTAATAGAGCGTGGCCGCCAGCAGCGAATCCCGGTTGGGATAGAATTCCGCCGCCAGATCGCCATTCCATGACATGATCGGCTTCAAACGCGGACTGCCATTGGCGACGATCTGGCTGATGGCATCCTGCACATTGGCGAAGCTCGACCCATCCTGAAGCGTGATCTCCCGCCCCGCCGACAGGGCGCTGGGCGAAGGACGCGACATCGAGCGATAGCCCGCCACGCGCAGCATCACCTTGGGCGTCACTTCGAAATTGGCGTTGAAGCTGGGCAGGAAGCGCAGGCTGCTGCTGTCGATGGTCACCGTGTCGAAATTGCCGTTTTCCTGCAGGCGGATGGTGCCGTCGCCATTGTTGATGACGTCCAGCCCGCTGCGCAAACCGATGGAGCGCACGCCCGTGCGCACCACGCGCAGGCCGAAATTGCCGCGCACCGGCGTCTTGCCCAGCTTCGAGGCATATTGCGCCATGACATAGCCCGCCCACACGGTCTCGGTCACATCGGCATTGGCGATGGAGCGCAGATCGCCGCTGCGCCCCGGGTCTTCCGTGCCAAGATAGTTGCGGAATTGGCAGAGCGTGTTGAAGGTTGCCCAGCTGGTGATCGGATTGCCCGGCGCATCGGAGAGGAAACCGGTCTGCGGGAAGGGCTGACGGCAAGCCGTGTTAACGCTGGCATCGACGGTGCGATCATCCTGCGTGATGGTCACCAGATCGTCAAAGCTGGAATAATGGCGGCGGGAATAGCGACCACCCACATCGATTTCGCTGAGAAAGCCGTCCATCTTGTAGCTCAGATCGAGGCGCGTGGCGAATATCCGGTCGGTCTTCTGAAGTTCTTCGCGCGTCAGCTGGGCATCATCGCTGAACAATGTTGGATCATTGAGGTTGAAGCGGGGGTCTACGGTGATCGTCGGCCCGAAACCATCGCCGCGCGCATCATAGGTGTAGGGCACGCGTTGATTGTTAATCGCCGTCTTGTTCCCATAAATATCCAGTGGATCGCTGCGCAATCGCGCCGAACGCGTCAGATCGTTGCGCACCGTGCGCGAATAGGACACATCAGCGGTGAGCTTCAGGCGGTCAGTGGCCCGAAAGGCGATGCTGCCCCCGCCACCAATGTAGCTTTCGCGCCGCTGGAACAGGGTGGAGAGGCTCTGCAAGGTGCTGTTGCCCTGCGCATAGAGCAATTTGCCATCCGGACCATATTGCACATTGTGCAGATTGTAGCGCGTTTCGGTCAGCCCCAGATCGTGGCGATCTTCCTGATATTTACGTTTGGAATATTCGACATCGATGTTCACATCGATGCGCGATGATGGCTGCCATTGCACCGCGCCGAAGACGGCATTGCGCTCTTCATGCGCCGTCATCTGGCGGAATGAGAGCGAATTGGGCGCCAGATAGAACGGCGTACCCGCTGCCCCCGCCGCGCGGCTGACGGCGGTGCAGTTGCCGCTGGTCACGATGGCGGGGTTGCAGGCGTTCCAGGTGCCACTGCCGATATAGACCTCATTGGGATCTGACACCGAACTGCGCTGCACCCCGAAAGACACGCCCAAACGCCCAAGATCGCCAACATCGAACTGGTCGATATAGCTGGCGGTGCCGCGCAATCCCCAGGCGCTTTCCCCCGTGACGCGATCATCATAGGGGTTGTAATTGGTTTTCAGCTCCGCCGTGATCTGGCGCTTCTTGTAATCGAGCGGACGACGCGTCTGCAGATCGATCGAGCCGGCCACGCCGCCTTCGATCAGATTGGCCTGCTGCGACTTGTAGATGGTGATGCCGTTGAACAATTCGGACGGAAACTGCCCGAAGTTGATGGCGCGGTCACCATTGCCGGTGGTCGCCTCACGCCCGTTGAACGTGGTCAGCGTCAACAGACTGCCCAGGCCACGCAGGGAGATTTCGGTCGGGCCGTAATTGCCCCGGTCCGCAGCCGCGCCGGTGATGGTGGCGATGGCCTCCCCGATGGACTGGCCGGGAAGATCGCCGATCTCCTTGGATGAGAGCGAGTCCACAATGGCGTTCTCATGCCGTTTGGTGGAAAAAGATGTCTGCAAGGTCTCGCGCAGGCCGGTGACGACGATGGCCGGCGCATCATCCGGTGACGCCGCCTGTTGCGGCCCGGCCTGATCCTGTGCCTGATCCTGTGCCTGACCCTGCGCGTAAGCCGGTACCACCGGCAGAATGATCGATGCCGCCCCCAGCATCAGCCGAAACCGCAGGCCTGGGCGATCGAATGCCTTCCTTATGTTCATGGCACCCCTCCAAATTTTGTTATTCCAGAAATCTGCTATTGGACTAGTCCAATGTCAAGGACTTTGGACTTTATTTTATTCATACCAATTTTTAGTCCAATTCCCCGATACGGCCACACAGCATGGATGCGCGAGCGCATTGAAGGCGCGCGCCGTCAACTCCAGCCGGACATACGGTCTGGATCAGGCTTTGACGATCAGCCGCCGAATCATCGTAGAAAAATCAGGTAAACCCGGGAATTTGGTCAAATCTCAGGGTGTCAGCATCGGGCGCAACGCGGGCACTTGCGCGGCCAACCTGTCGGCCACGATGCCGGAGATCGCCAGCGCCCCCTTGTCGCCCAGATGGGTGTAATCGAACTTGCGCAGGATCTGGCCACGCGGCCCGTTCGGCCTGGTGGGCAGGTCCGGCAAGCGAGCTTGCTCCATCGCGCGCGGAGGCAGCGTGGTGCCGGTTTTGGCGGCAGCCAGTTCGTTCGGCTCGGGCGGAACCATGGCCAGCGTGGTCGCCTCTTCCGGGCCGATCTGCTGGATATAGGCCGCGCTGTCACGGTTGAGATCAACCAGCGCGGTCTGCGTTTCCGCCGCCACTTTGCGGATCGCCGCCGCCCACGGCTCCAAAGTGTTGTCCAGCTGGCCCTTTACAAAATCGCGCCGGGCCAAAGGCGTCAGCAGCACGGGGATCGCCCCTGCCGCTTTGGCCTCCGCCACATAACGCTTCAGATTATCGGGAAATTCATCGGCCAGAACCGTCCAGCGGTCGGCGCTGCGCGACTGATCATTATGGCCGAACTGAATCAGCACATAAGTCGCGCCATAGCCCTTCACCCGGGCCTCATTCAACGCGATATCCCACGACCCTTCGGTGCGATAGCTGCGCGTTGAACGCCCGCCCCGCCCCAAATCCAGACAGGCCACGTTGGACTTGACGTGCTTCTGGCAGAAGGTGGTGCCCCAGCCGCTGCCCACCGCCATGGTGCTGTCCCCCACAAGGATGATCTTCACCGCCTTGATCGGCGGCAGATCCTTGCGCGGCAGATCGCCCTTCTGCCCGGGATCGAGCGTGCCGGGGATCTTGGCCAAAGCCATGGCAGGCAACGCCAGCAGCGCCGTGGCCGCCAGCAAGGTAAAAGGCATCCTCATGGATTCACTCCATTGTACAGGGTCAGGAGAAGAACAGGCCGCCGTTGATGTCGAGATTCACCCCCGCCAGAAACGAGGCCTCGCCCGAAGCCAGAAAGGCCACCGCAGCCGCCACTTCCTCGGGCCGCCCCTCGCGGCGCAGCGGGGTGTTGCCCGCCGTCGCGGCGCGGCCTTCCGGCTTGGAAAAAGTGTCGTGAAAGCTGGTGCCGATCAGGCCGGGGCTCAGCGCATTGACCCGGATGCCCTTGGGGCCCAGTTCCTTGGCCCAGCCGCGCGTCAAGGCCGCCAGCCCGCCCTTGGATGCGGCATAGACCGTCGATCCCGGCCCGCCGCCATCGCGCCCGGCCAGCGAGGCGATGTTGATGATCGCGGCGCCTTCGCCCAGATGCGGCAGGGCGGCCTTGGTGACGAGGAAGGCGGATTTGAGGTTGAGATCCATCACCTGATCGAAAAAGGCCTCATCCATTTCGGCCAGCGTCTTGCGGGCGACAAGGCCCCCGGCGCAATTGACCAGAATGTCGATCCTGCCGCCAAACGCCGCCGCTGCATCGACCAGCCCGGAGACCTCACCCGCCTGCGTCACATCGGCGCGGTGAAGCAGCGCGGCGCCGCCCTCGGCCTCGATCAGCCGCGCTGTTTCCTTGGCGGAGGCCTCATCGCCGCGATAGTTGATGACGACCTTAGCACCTTCTTTTGCCAGCCGTATTGAGATGGCGCGGCCGATATCACGCCCGCCGCCCGTGACGAGCGCGAGTTTGTTGCGGAATGTCATGTGACGTCACCTTTCAGTTGGTCATGGATGGAACGGGATCGGAGGGAGATGTCTGTCCGGGCGCGGCGACAGGCGCCTGCGTGCCGCCCAGCAGCCAGAGGCAAGCCACGCCAACCGGCACCAGCGCCCCGGCCAGAGCGAAGATCGGGCCGTAACCCTGCGGCGTCATCACCGGTACCAGCCAGGTGATCGCCAGCGTGCCCAGCACGGCGGCGGTGCCCCCGGCCCCGGCCAGCGAGCCCACGGCGCCGCCCGCGAAATAGTCGCTGGGCAGGGTCTGGATGTTGTTGATCGCCACCTGAAAACCGAAGAGCACCACGGCGATCAGCAGCACGGCGCTCAGCGGATCGGCGGCGCGCATCGTCAGCAGCAGGGCGGGCAGCATGATCGCGCCACCCAGCGCCACCGACAGCCGCCGGGCCGGAACAACCGCCTTGCCGCGCCGGATCAGCGCCCCGGAGAGCCAGCCGCCCGAAAGGCTGCCCAGCATCGCGCCGACATAGGGCACCCATGCGAAGAGGCCGATCTTCTGGACGTCGAAGTGGAAGGTGTCGGCCAGATAGATCGGCAGCCATGAGACGAACAGCCACCACACCGGATCGAGGAAGAAGCGCGAGAGCAGGATCGCCCAGCTCTGGCGATGCGACAGCAGCGCGCCGAGACCAGGGGCATAGCCCACCGCCGCGCGCTCGCCGCGCCCGCCCGCGATATGGGCGCGTTCCTCGGCGGTGAGCCAGGGATGCGCATCCGGATCGGCGCGATAGATGCAGAGCCATGGCAGCAGCCACAGAAAGCCGAGAACGCCCACCAGCGCGAAGGTGGCGCGCCAGCCCAGCGCACCATACAGCAGCGCCACCAGCGGGGCCGAAATGATCGCGCCGATGGCCGCCCCGGCGTTGAAGATGCCCTGCGCCAGAGCGCGCTCACGCGGGGGGAACCACAGGGCATTGGCCTTGACCGCGCCGGGCCAGTTGCCAGCCTCGCTGACGCCCAGCGTCAGCCGCAGCAGCGAAAGGACGCCCATCGAGCGGGCCACGGCATGCAATCCGATCGACAGCGACCAGAACAGGATCGACACCGCAAAACCCATGCGGGTGCCGATCACATCCAACACCCGTCCGAACAGCGACTGCCCCACCGCATAGGCCACCATGAACAGCGTCACCAGCAAGGCGTAATCCGTTTTGCTGGCGCCGATGTCCTTCGAGACGGCGGGCCACATCACGGCCAGCGCGTTGCGATCGATGTAATTCACCACCGTCGCCAGCCCGATCAGGGCGATGACCAGCCAGCGCAGCCCCTTCACTTGGCGCCCCCCTCGAAGCGGCCCCAATGGCCTTTCCAGTCGAAGTTTTTGCCATCCACCACAGCGTGATGGGGTTTGGACGGTTCGGCATCGTCGGCCACCGCCAGCGTGGTGGTATGGCCATTGGCCTGCGTGATCGTCACCAGATCGGCGTCGGCGCTGCGGCTATGGGCCAGAGCGCGGATGCGGCTGGTGCTGCCGCTGGTGGTTTCGGCGGAGGGATCGTAAGCCCCATGCGGCTCCAGCAGCGAGATGAAGGCGGTGTCCTTCACGCCCGAGACCCGCTCGATCAGGACGGGCTCGCGGCGCAGGTTGAATTTGGGATCATTGGCGCCGCTCTCGGCGAAGATCACCGAGGCGCCCGGCGGGGGCAGCATGCGATAGGTGTAAAAGCGCCCGCCGTTGAGCCAGGTGAAGGCGGCATTGTCCGCGCCCGGCGTGCCTGTGGCATCGACCCAAAGGTGCTGATAGCCTGCCTTCGCGCCCAGCACGGGCCTTTCGGCGACATTGGATTTCAAGGGAAATGTCGTATCGATAAACTGGCCGGCATAGTGCAGCGGCAGATCGTATTGGGCGGGCTTGTCGCCATGGACGGTGACGATATCCAGCACCACCGGCTGCTTCAGCCCATCGATGGTCAGTTGCGCCAGCGTGCGGCGGAAGGTGACGCCGGGCCATGCTTCGGCCATCTCCGCCGTGCCGATCCTTGTGGCCCCCGCATCGGCGAAGGCGATCTGACGCGGCGCCCTGGTCTGGCCAAGGCGCCAGTCGCCGCCAAAGTCGCTGGTCTGGTTCACCACCAGCGTGTTGTGAGCGATGGTCTGTTTGGCCCAACTCTCGTTTTCAGTCAGGTAGCGCCCGCCATCCTTGGCCTCGACATTGAGGAAGCGCGCCGCGCCGTAATCGGTGACGATGGGGTTGCCATTGTCATAGAGAATCCAGCTCAGCTTGTCGAAATGGCCGTGGCCCATGCCCTGCGCGGTGTTCTTGGCGACCAGCACCTGCGCATCGTCCTGACTGCCGGAGCGCAGGATGGCCATCGCGCCCTGATCGCCCTTCGGCCCGTCGCGCAGCAGCATGGAGGCGAAGGGGAAAGGCTTGTCCTTACCCGCCGCCACATCGCGCGCCACCTCCAGCCCCTCGGGCGAGAGGGTGGTGCGGCCCTGCCATCTGGCGATGGACAGATAGGCCGGGTCATGGCTCTGGGCGTAAGCGATGGCGACCGAGGCATAGAGTTCGTCGGTCTTTAGGCTCTTGTCGGCCAACGCATCGTTCAGGGGGAAAAAGAAGCCGTCATAGGTCTGCTGGATCGTGGCGCGTGTCGCCTTGAGCAGCACGCCGTCCCGCCGTTCGAAGATGCGCTGCGCCGGATCGTTCAGCGCGATGGCATGGGCGAAAACCATGAAGGGCTGGATCGCATAGCGCTGATAATAGGGCCCCTCGGTGTAATAGCCATCGGGTGAGAACAGTTCGTCGATCTGGCGCAGGAAGCCGGATTTCCCGCTTTGATCCAAACCTTTGAGCGCATTGTCCACCAAGGATCTGTCACGCAGGACATAGCCGGTCATCCCCACCCCCGCGCAGGCCCAGGTGGCGTGGTTGTGGATGATGCCGAAGGTCTTGCCCGCCATCAGGAAGGCGGCCATCGGACGGAACACCTTGTCGTCGATGGTCTTGCGGTCTTCGGGCGAAAGCGTATCGCGGATGGCGTCATAGCCCTGCGCGCCATAGACCAGCCACACGCTGTCATTCAGGCTCTGCCAGAACAGACGCCCCGCCGCCTCGCCGCGGCCGTCCGGATGCTGGCCCAGCGTGGGATAGAGTTTGGCATAGGCCAGCAGCATCTGGCGGGCGTAATCGGCATAGGCCTTGTTGCCGGTGATGCGATAGAGCAGGCCCGCGCCATAGAGCGTGGCATAGTTGCGCTTGTGCTGTTCATGGGCGGGCGCGCCACCGGCGCCCCTGGGGATCGGCACATCCACGCCCTCGCGCATCGCGGCATCAACCTGCTTGCGGATACGGGCCAGTTCCTTGTCGGACAGCGGAGATTTTTCGACGTTTTGCCCGATTTTGGAAAAGGCGGACGAGTCCAGCAGCACCGGGCCGGCATCGCCCCCGGCCTGAGCAGCGGTAGCCGGAGTGCCGGCGACCAAAGGCGATGCGGACGCAATCCCGCCAAGCAGCAGCGATGCCGAAAACAACCAGCGCATGGACATCCTCTCAACACGGCGGTGACCAAGGCGCCATGACGGCCTTGCCCCATCCTGATTTGGAAGGCCATATTGGAATGCATTGGAGTGCCATGCAAGCTATTTTTGGTATGGATTATATTTAGACCAATTTTACATACCATTTATGAAGTGCGGTCAGGACGAAAGCCCTGTGCGCACGCGGGCCGGCAAGCAGTGACTAGAGGGCAAGAACAGAACGAAATGCTTGCCAAAATCACCGCCGCCAAGATGAACACAGAAAATCAACCGAGCCACGCTCCGTTCAATCGACTCCCCCTAGGACCAACGACAGAACTTCAATGGAGTAAGGGACATGCGCAAGATTATCTCGGCAGCCCTGATGGCTGCAACGCTCTTCGGAACGCTGGGCATGGCTTCGAGCGCCAGCGCGCAGGATTGGGGCCACCGTGATCGCTGGGAAGCCCGTCACGAGGACGGTTGGCGTGGCGACGGCTGGCGTCGCGATGGCTGGCGCGGCGATTATGGCGACTGGCAGGCCCGCCGCGACTGGCATTGGCGCCACGAGCAGGAGCGCCGCTATTGGGACATGCGCCATGATGAGCGCTGCCGCTGGGATCGCTGCTGATAACCCTGCGGCCCCCATCCCCTGATGGATCACCGTGTTTTGATGGCGGTCCGAGACTCCCGCTGTCAAAAAGAGGGGTCGGCGCCGGCAGTCGCCGGCCCCTCACCCCTGCAGGCTCTTACGCTGCAGGCTTATATCCGCTTTTCAGCGCATCCATCTGCGCGTCGGAGGGGTAGATAAAGGTCACCAGACCCGACAGCAGCAGGATCACCGCAGGCAGCACCGCAAAGCCGATCAGGATCGCATGCAGCGCCGCCGGGTTCTGCTGCGCCGCGCCCGCCGTATAGCCGCCCAGCGCCAACAGCCCCGCCGACAGCGCGCCACCCACGCCCGCCGCCACCTTATAGGCTGCCGAGGCGATGGAATAGCCAAGCCCCATCGCGCTGACGCCCGCCTTCGAAACGCCGGGGTCCAGCGTGTCCGACAGCATGGCATAGGTCAAAGGATCGCGGATGCCGATCATCAGACCGATGATCGCGATCAGCACCAGCGTCAGATTGGCGCTGGCCGGCAGCACCGCCAGCAGCACGAAGCAGAAGGCCTGCCCCACATTGGTGAGCCGCACGCTGCCCCGCTTGCCCAGCCTTTTGGTCAAAGGCGCGGCCAGCCAGCAGCCGAGAAAGCTGGCGCCGGTCAGCGCGGCGATCAGCGTGCCGCTGAACTCCGCGCCCAGCTTCAGCAGATAGATCGAGGCAAAGGTCAGGCTGCCCAGCGAGAGCGTGTTGGCGCTGCTGTTGCAGAATTTGATCAGCGTCAGCATCATCCACGGACGGTTGGCCAGCAGCGTGCGCCAGGGCGCGCTGGCATGCACGCTCTGCGCCGAGGCGACGCGCAATTTCTCGCGGCAGATCGACCATGTCACCACAAAGCAGCCCGCGGCCACCAGACCGACCACGCCCATAAACAGCATGAAGCCCTTGCCCTGATCGCCGCCGCCAAAGAAAGCCACGCCGCGCAGCGTGATCCAGCCGATAAAGGCCGCGCCGATGTTGGCCCCGATCATCCGGGCGGAGGTCAGGGTCAGGCGCTCTGACTTGTCGTTGGTCATCAGATTGACCAGCATGCCATAGGCGGTGTTGACGAAGCTGTAGGCCACGGTCAGCGCCAGAAAGGTGAAGATCGCCCAGCCGATCTTGACCGCCAGGCTATGCCCCACCGGCACAAAGGCCAGCATGGTGGTGATGGCCAGAGGCAGCGCTCCCCAGATCAGGAAGGGCCGCGCCTGCTCCGATCCATGGCGGCGGTCCACCAGCGCGCCCACGGCGGGATCGATCACCGCGCTCAGCACGCGGCACACCAGCAGGATGGTGGCGACATCGCCTGCCGGGATTCCGTAAATGTCGGTATAGTAGAAAACGATGTAGGTGAGCGTGGTCGTCCAGATCAGGTTGGACGCGAAATCGCCCATGCCATAGCCGAAAACCTCGGAAAAGCTCGTCTTGACCCTGCTGTCCTGCACCTGCGACCCCATGCTGAGAAGGCCGCCCTTTGCCATAGCTGCCCGGCCCTGCCCAATCAGCATTTCCTCTGGGTTGCTTCGGAAAAGGCGAGCCGTGCCGCTTTGGGGCAGTCTCGCAACGGTCACAGACGCAGGCCAAAGGGCATGCGCCCCGCCCGGAAAATGCGGCTGCCACCTTGCGCCTGCCGCCCCCTTGCGGCATCGGCGCGGCTGCGCCTCGTTTTTGCCTCAGGAATGCTGAAGCAAAACCTTCACGGAAAATAATTTGCCGAGACGGGAACTGCGCGCAGACCGTCAGGCAACCGGTGCAGACCGGCTCATGACAAGCCTTCACGCAGCTGGAGGCAAAACAATCGGAATGGGGACATCCTAATCATGACGGGACGCGACGTGAATTTGAAGGCCAAGCTGATCCTCGCCATCAGCGGCGGTGCCATGATGGCCGTTCTGGCCGGTGCCAATGTGGCCTATGCCGCCGACACCCAGCTACAGGCCGATGCGGGCAATGCGCCGGGCGACATTGTCGTCACCGCGCAGAAGACCTCCAGCGTTGCGGCCAAGACGCCTGTCGCCATGAACATCCTGAGCGGCGAACAGGCCCGCTCGGCAGGGGTCCATGACCTTAGCAGCCTGGCCACCACCATTCCCGCCGTGACCTTCACCACTTCGGCCGAAGCCAGCGCACTGATCGGCATTCGCGGCGTGCTCAGCCAGAGCGACAGCGAAATCGGCGACCCCGCCGTGGCGGTGGGCGTGGACAATTTCTTCGCCAACCGCACCTACACGCTCAACCAGTCGCTTTACGATCTGGCGCGCATCGAGGTGCTGCGCGGGCCGCAGGGCACGCTGTATGGCCGCAATGCCATCGGCGGCGTCATCAACTTCATCACCCAGAAGCCCACCAAGGATTTCGAGGGCTATGCCTCGGTGACGGCGGGCACCTATTCCACGGTGAACTCCGAAGGCGCGATCAACGTGCCGATCGGCGACAAGGTGCAGGTGCGTGCCTCCTGGGGCACCAGCTCGCATGGCGCTTACTGTGGCAACACGCAGCAGATCGGCGGCAATGATCGCAACAGCTCGGCCTCGGGCCGTGTGGCCGTGGCCTTCCAGCCCACCGACCGTTTCGATGGCCTGATCTCGCTGCAATATACCCAGACCGATGGCACCAGCGGCACCTTCCAGGAAATTCCTTTCGTCAACAATGCGACGAACACCGATATCGTTCACCAGATGCCTGCCGGCGCCTATGCCCGCAGCTGGGGCACGATGGTGCCCTTCTATCTGGGCGTGAACGATTTCCGCGTGCATTGGGATTTCAACTATCAGCTCAGCGATCTTCTCAAGCTGAACTACAATGGCGGCTATGATGCCGTACATTACAACTATCAGCAGTCGAACGACGATCTCATCAACAATGTGGCCCGCAAGTTCCTGCAGCACGAAGTTCCGCTGACCCAGAGCCACGAAATCCGTCTGTCGTCCGATGAGACGAAGCGCTTCTCCTTCCAGACCGGTTTCTATTACTTCAACGAAAGCTCGTCGCTCGATTCGGGCACGCAGGCGCTGTACAATGGTCAGTTCGTGCGCCGGTCGCACTACGTCGATCCTTCGGTGAAGACCGAGTCCGAGGCGCTCTTCGCTCAGGGCAACTTCAAGATCCTTGAGAATCTGAAGCTCTCGGCGGGCCTGCGCCAGACCTGGGATGCGCGTTCACGCGTGGGCACCGCCTCCTACTTCACCAATGGCGTGCAGAGCTCCACCGCGACACAGAACGGCAACGTCAAGACCGACCGCCTGACCTATCACGTGGGTCTGGACTGGAACGCCACGCCGACCACCTTCGTCTATGGCAAGCTGGACACCGGCTATAAGGCGGGTGGCTTCAACACCTCGGGCATTCTAACCTTCCCCTATGGTCCGGAAACCTCAACCGTGTGGGAAGGCGGCGTGAAGCAGCAGCTCTTCAGCCACAAGGGCCTGCTGTCGGTCACCGGTTTCCATAACAATTACAAGGGCTATCAGGCCGATCTGGGCCTCTGCACCCTGTGCAACAACACCATCGCGGGCATCGTCAACGCCGGTACGGCCGAGATCTGGGGCATCGAGAGCAGCTTCGACCTGAAGGTCAAGCCGATCGGCCTGGTGAACCTGTCGGTCAACTACCTCTCGGCCAAATTCACCAAGTTCGACGGCACCTACACCAACCAGCAGACCGATGGCACGGGCACCACCGTGCCGGTCAATCTGGCGGGCAACACCTTGCCGCAGGCGCCGCGCTGGACGATTTCGGGCGGGTTGCAGCATGATTTCCCGCTGGGTGAACTGGGCAACCTGCGTGCCGATATCAAGGGCAGCTACCGCACCAAGCAGAACTTCTCGATCTACAACTTCGCCGAGAACGAGCAAAAGGGCTATTTCCTGGGCGACGCCTATGTGGAATACAAGCCCAACAATGGCCGCTATTCGGTGCAGGCCTATGTCCACAACTTCACCAACAAGCAGTATCTGGTCTTCTCGACCGACAACAGCGGCAATGGCGCCTACCTTTACGGCTATGGCGACCCGCGCGTGATCGGTGTGAAGGTGACCGGCTACTTCAAGTAAGGCTTTCCTTGCCGGAACGGTTGGTGGGGGAGCCCTTTCACCAACCCCGGATCTTCCTGGCGGCGCATCCCTTCGAGGATGCGCCGCTTTTTTGTGCGGGATGCGCAGCGCAGCAGTGCCGACGGCGACAAGCCTGTTCAGCATCGGGTACAGACACAACATTCCCGCTTTTATCTTTATCTTAAGATCGATTGGAGAATTAGGCATGGGGTATTTAAGGGCATTGTAGCGATGGGTAAGAATTTGACGGCCAGCCTGGTGCTGTGCGTGCTGCTTTCGCAAGGTCTCGCCTTGGCTCTGGCGCTGGTCATGATGCTGGTCTTTCACATCAATCCGCTGGGCCATGTCATCAATCTGATCGTGTCGCCGGGTGCGCTGATCCTTGGATTGATCGGCGGTTCGGGCGCGATCCTGGGCTGCAACATGTCGCGCATGCCCGCCCATGGCAAGGTCATGCTGCTGACCGGCGCGCTGGGCCTGCTGCTGGTGCCGCTCTATTATTACGGGCTCTATCTCTATGCGCTGATGCGCTTCGGCGCCATTCTGCCCTCGCTGAGCTATGGCGATTTCCTCGCACTGGCCTTCCGCCATTCCCATCTGAACATGCTGGGTCACCCGTCTGGCGGCCCTATGGGCGGCGCGGGCTATGGCTTTCTGATCGAACACATCGTCTGGGCCACCATCGGCAGTCTGGTCGCGCCGCTGGCCGTCGACAAACTGCCCTATTGCAAGCCGTGCCGCCGCTTTCACCAGAAGGGCGCCAAGCGCTATCTGCGCTTTTCCGATGAGCACGTTCTGCTGGCGATGATGGAGCAGGCCTCGCGCGATCCGGCGGAGCGGGCCGTGTATCTGATGGCGATCCGCGATGAATCCGCTTCTCGCGTCAGCAAAGGCACGGTGCGGCTCAAGGCCCTGCAATCATACTGCCAGCATTGCGGCGAACATGCTCTGGCCGAAACGGTGCAGGTGTTCAACGGCAAGTCATTTCGTACCGTCACCACCTTGCTCAGCACATGGCAACCGCCGCGCCAACGGCCCGCTCCGCTGGCCAAGCCACCGGTCGCCGCGCCTGCCTATGTCGGGTTCG
>NZ_BCZE01000105.1 GCF_001598555.1 Novosphingobium rosa NBRC 15208 | reverse complement strand
CGTTGATGCAAGCCAAAGCATCAGAGGAAATCGTTGAGGCCTTGCTGGATCCCGACCTCGACCGACTTGGCGGAAAGACAATCCGATATGTTGGAACAATGGCCGCTCTTTCGGATGTCGCTGCCTCGATCACCTCGCGTGTAGAAAGAACCGAGATGATGCACTCACCGCCTCGCCTCTGGAGGCTGTTCCTCGCGGCATTGAGCATGATGGAGGAAGCACAGCCCAGCGCGCTGCAGCACTGCTATGAGGATTTGCTGCGCCTCGAGTTACCTGCGGGCGCCTAAAACATTATTGCAAACGCGCCCTTTCATATAAAAATATGATAAAAGCTCCTGATTATGCGACAATTGCCGCGTTGACGGAACGTTTATATCGCAACACTTTGAAGCGCAGGGGCAATGCGCATTGGAATTCGAGCCGCTGACAGGGAGACCTGCAGATGACGCTTCAAAATTCTCGTGCGGAGGATTGCGAGCTATTTTCTAGGATCAAGGAGCTTTCGGGTAAGCTCATCGAGCGGCGCCGTCGTCGCGATCACGTATCGCAGCGCCATCTGGCAGAGGCGGTCGGCAGAAGCGAGCGATGGGTCCGTGAGATTGAAGGGGGTGCTTCGACCTCCATGCTCGAAGACCATATTCGCTGCGCCCACAGTCTGCAGATGGCTACACCCCATCTGTTTATCCCGCTTCTTGCGATGGAGCACAACGTGAACCTCTCGCGCGATCTGCTTTTGCAGGACGACCTGTGGGATCTGGAAGAGGATATACTGGCCGTGATTATGAAGTTTCAGGAAGCTATCCTTTCCAGGCTGGCTCGGCGGTCCGGGACTGCCGACCATACAAAGCCGTAACGAGATCCCTCATGTCACCGGAACCTCTTGCGGCTGAAAGGGCCTATCACCGGCTGAAGGCAGACCTCATGTCCGGGCGCTATTCGCCCGGCACTCTTCTCGTCGAGCGGTTGCTTGCCCACGAGTGTGGTGTTTCCGTTTCGCCTGTGCGCGATGCTGCGCAACGGCTGGTTGGGGAGGGCATGCTGATGATCGCCACAGGTGGGGGGTATCAGGTCCCACCACTCTCGAAAGAAGGATTGCTGGATCTCTACAACTGGCACAGCCACTTGCTTCGACTGGTGATCAAATCAGCGAAAGACATCGCGCCGATCGAGCAGCAGTGGGGTGCGGATCGCCTTGATGCTCCGGCTGTCGCACGCCTTGCGACCGGTTGGTTTCGCCGCCTGGCCGCGGAAGCTGCCAATGTCGAAGTTGCCAGTGCATTGCAGTCTGCGAACGATCGACTCCAATCCATAAGACTCGGCGAAGGGCTGGTTCTGCCCAACCTCGATACCGAGTTTGAAGCGGTTGTGAACTCGACCGCAAGCGGTAAAGGTCGCGACCGATTTGAAGCGATATGGGCCTACCACAGGCGTCGGATACGCCGTTCCGGAAAAATATTTGAAGCCATTGTTCGATAAAAAAGTCAAATAATACAAATGTTTTTTTCTGAATACAAATTTTTATCTTATGTAACCTCCAAATTATCAGCTCGAATGCGACTTTATAAGTTCGCCGATCACCATGGTGCAGTCCTATCCTCATGATGGCTCCAATAGTGGGGTCAACAGCATGACGATGGAGGTTACTATGGAACGCAATGACGATCGCAGCCTTGACCTGATCGATCTGGGTGCTGCCAGCATCGAGACCCATGGTCTGGGTGAAGGGACCTACGACGGCGTCAACGGGATTCAGCCGGCTGGGCTGACGGACCAGGACGACTGATCAGTGCGGCGCGCGGCTTTCAGCCGCGCGCCAATAGGCTGCTCTGCGACATATCCTGTTTTTGCGGGGAACGACTTTGGGAAGCGAAGACGCCAGACCGGTCATCGGAGAGTGGGGCGGAGACTACCGCGTCGCCAGCGGGGTGCACCTTGCACGCTTCGAGAAGGCTACAATCGCCCTTAATCTGAAGGTGGATCGATATGTCATGATCGCGGGCGGGCTCCATGCCGATCTTCATCACGCCCTCGATGGACATACAGATCGCTGTTCGAGCTCAGGTTCGGTCATCAAGCTGGTGAGTCAGGGGATACTTCAAACAGACGACCAGTCTGAGGGAAAAGCAGTCAACACGGCCGTGCTTTGCGAACGCTCTCTCCTGGTCGATATACCCTCAACGCTCCCGACCTGGCGATGCCTCGGCATCTTGGTGTCGTTGCTGGCAGCAATGATCGACGTGCGGCGAAGGCCACTTGCGGAGATCGTCAGTGAACTGGAGGTGCTCAAATCGCATGTGCGGGAATGTCCCGCGACAAAGCATCATCGGACAGCCCATCTGTCGCTTGTGGCTGCATCGATGAAACTGGCAGATTTGATTTTCGGCACCACCAGATGGTGCCTTCCCCGATCAATATGTGCCATGCGGATCCTGCTGAAGCGCGGGCTGCGGCCCTCCCTGGTGATGGGGGTGATGGAGCGCCCGTTCGCGGCCCACAGCTGGGTTGAAATGGGCGACTATGTCGTCACTGACGCAGCTGACCGAGTGCGGCCCTTCAAACCGATTTTTGTCCTATGAGCCGCGCGCGCTGTATCGCCGTCGCTCGGAGAGGCCCGGCGCCTGCACCTTTGTCCCATTTTGTTCACAAAATGCAGCTCCGCCCGGAATTTCGTCTCGCTTTTCAGAATGATGATCTGCTGGTGTGGGTGACGCCTGCCATGCCCATTGTCCTGATCGAAGGAAGCGGTCTTGTTGTCGGGCACCTCTTCTCCGCCTGGAATTCGAACGAGAGCCAGCTTACGCTCGAGCCCAGGCAGGCGCGTGCTGTCATCGAGACAAAGGGCGCGGAGCTTCTGACCAAGTTTTGGGGCGCCTACATCATGTTTCTGTGTGACGACGGTGCGGGGGAGTTGCGCGTGTTGCGTGACCCATCACCCGGGCTTCCTTTGTACAGGGCGGAGTTGGAGGGGCATCTGGCGTTTGCGACCCACGTCGATGATTTCGAAGCGTTGGGGCTCAGGCGGCCCCTGGTTGATATGAGCTATGTTGCAGGGCATTTGCAGAATTTTGGTATGCGTTACCGGCGTACGGCCTTGGCAGGTGTCAGTGAGCTGGCCCCAGGGGAAGCGCTCCATCTTTGCGTCAACGGCGAGCAAGGCATCGAGCAATGGTCACCCTGGACTTTTGCCGCGAAGCAGGCACAAATTCGGGATGCGTCTTTAGCGAGACGAGAGCTGAGACAGATAGTCGACAGCACGATCGCTGCGTGGGCGTCGCGCTATCGGCACGCTTTGCTCGGCGTATCCGGGGGGCTGGATTCCTCGATCGTGGCGTCTGCCCTCAAAAGGGCAGGTTTCGGACTGACCCTCCTCAATCTTCTTGGGCCCGACGGATCGCTCGGGGATGAACGCCTTTATGCAGAGGCCTTGGGGAAGGGCCTGCAACACGACGTCGAAATCGTACGCGACAAAATTGCCTACATCGATCTGTTCAAATCAGATGGCGCGCACTTGCCTCGGCCTCTTGCGCGCGCCTTTGCGCAATCGGGCGCCCAAAACAAGATTGAGATGGCGCGCCGAAAAGAAGTAGATGTCATTTTCAGCGGCGGGGGCGGAGATAATTCGTTCTGCTACTTACAATCATCCGCGCCGGTGGCGGACAAAGTCTTGTCTGGACACGGCCTCCTCTCTATCCTGAGAACTGCAGGAGATGTCAGTCGCATATCGAGTACCGGTATCGGGCACGTTCTCATCGCCGCGATCAAGAGGCTTCGTCGACAGCACCCTCGCTGGCTCTGGAAGCCGAACCGGTCCTTGCTCTCCGAAGCCTGTTATGGGGCAGAGTTCGATCCAAACGAGCACCCCTGGCTGAGGCCAGGTGATGGGCGCTTGCCCGGAAAGTTGGAGCACGTCGGAGTCATTGTCTTCGTGTTCAATGGCCTTGAAGGATTCGGTTACGAAAGGGAATGGCCTGTAGTCTATCCCCTTCTGTCCCAACCGGTGATTGAACTCTGCCTAAAAATCCCGACTTGGATGTGGTGCGATGGAGGCATCAATCGGGCCGTGGCGCGAGAGGCGTATCGTGATGCTCTACCACCGCTCACCATCCAGCGGAGCACCAAAGGGACATTCGATCGATTGGGCATCGAACTCATCGAACAGCAACGGGGTGCCATCGAGGACTTTGTCTGCGGTGGCGCTCTGGCGCAGGCCGGCATTATCGACGTTGATGCGGTAAGGGAGGCCATACGGGGCATGGCCTCCTACCAGGGTTTGAACTGGGTTCGCGTTCTGGGGTTTGTCGATGTCGAAGCATGGATCCGTGCGCGAAGCTAGCCGCCAGTCGGTGATTGCAACAGCCACTTGGCAAACCAGTCGACGGAACGCTTGTTGCGCCAGTACTGGTGAACAGGCTGCCAGGAGGCCATGTGGCCTTCCCCTGGATAAACGTACATATCTACTTCCTTGTGAGCGTCCTGCAGAAATGCGTATTGCTGGAGGTTGAAGAGATACTCGTTCTCTGGTGTCTGAATGAGCAGAGGCGTCAAAATCGATTTTGCGTTGAGCGCGGGCGATACCGTCTTCCAAACATGGTTTGGATCGTCGGACGGCTTGGGCAGGCCGATCACACGATAGACAGCTTTACGCCATGAGTCCCCTGCGGCTGCCACGATCGCGTAGGTTCCCGGATCGATTGTCGGCCCTGAACCGATAACAGCAGCCCGATAGGTTTGGCTGTGGCTAATGGCATACGTGACACCATTGGCTGTAAAACTATGGCCGGCGATGCCGATACGGGATGGATCGGCGATGCCGTCGTGAGCCAGCTTGTCGATGATGGTCTGGTAGGCCACGACAAGGTCCTTGTAGGGCTGCATCGTCGCTACGCGGCCTGACGCATCGAGCTGTCCGAGGATATCGTTGTTGAGGTTAATGCACAGAGCGGCCATACCTTTCTGGGCGAGAGCGAATTCGGATGCCAGATAACCGACACCGCCCTGTAGGAAGCCACGGCAGCGATACGTTGTGATCACCGTCGGTAACGGCGTTTTGACGGGCCCATCGGGCAGCACAAGAACTCCATTCCAGGGCCTGCCTTTGGGATCCCGCCATGTGAGAATTTGCGTTTGCGGGAAATGCTTCGCGGCAAGGGCGGCATTAGGATCGACAAGCACGAGATCATGGCCGTCACGAATGTCGATGCGATTGAGCCGCGGGGGACGCGATGGACCGCTTTCGACGCAGACCAGATAGTGGCCGGACATCGGGCAGGTGCCGACATAGGGGGACCCGTCGTCTAGCGAGCTTGTCTCGGGCCGAATAACCCTGGTTGTGCCTGTCACGAGATTCCAGGCGTAAATGGTCGTCCGGCTGCGGAAATCTGGTTCCGCCAAAATCACTGCTTCATTGGTCTGATCGTTGTAGGTCACGAAGCGAATGGCGGAAGGTGCGCCTTTGCAGAAGGCTTCAGTACAGACGATGTGGTTCCCGCCAGGTAGATCGGCCTCAAGTCCATTGCTCCCGACCTGACCATCGACGTCCCCTTTCTGGATTTGCCTCAGGATGATCGTCGCCCCGCTTGTGCCCAGCGGCAGTCGCGCTTCACCCGCGACAACGTCTTGCGGACGGATGAAGCGAGGAGCTTCGACCTTCGGATTCAGCCCGGTGGGCAAAGCGACCGGAGCTTTTCTCAGCAGAAGATGCTTCGTTCGAAGGTCACCCCGCTCTGCCTCAACCAGTTCGCTCGCCGTCACACGGCGTACCGTGGTGAGGCGATCACCAATTTTGAAATTGTCCGTGAGCGGCAGACCATCGGTGATGATAGATCGATCGAAGTGAAAGCCCTTGGCTTCGGCCGCTCGCTGCGCGCGAGTGATGGCCTCCCTCGCATCGCGGGTTTGATAGGTCAGTTGCGTGCCATCGGCTGAAATCTCGAAGCTTTCGACGTCGGCAGCGTCGTGGGTGACCGTCACGTCCATGGTCGGCGTGAGCCGATGAACCTGAACAGCGGAACCGCTTTCACTCAGTGTATAGAGCGCCGAGGAGTCGGGCGCCCACCGACTCACGGCAGGTTTTGCCAGACTCATGAGCGGGATCCTGAGGGGGGAGAAGACTTTCCCCAACGCGACGGGCCGGCGGCTTCCGTCCAACCGAACTTTGAACCATTGGCCCTGTACTTGATTGGCCGCGACGGAGCGGGAGATAACCCGATAGGCAATCCACTTGCCATCAGGCGAAGGCGACAGCCCGTCGATGCTTTTGGATTCGATAATGTCGTTGAGCGTGAGGCCCGAGATTGGCTGTGCCATGCAATGCTGTACTGTGACGGTCGAAAGAAAAGCGGTGGTGAGCAAGCTTGCAAGGCGCTGTGTGCAATGAATGTAGCTCATGGCGCTCACCATTCCTTTGAGATTGTCAGGCTCAGAAAACGGCCGACTGGTGAATAATTCAGTGGATCGTATGGGGTGTCGTAGACCCCCGCTATCTTCATGCTCTTGGGCGCGACGTTGAAAAGATTGAGGGCTGATGCGGAGACATCCAAACCCTTCTTCGGTCCTGATTTTTCGCTGAACTTGTAGTGAGCTGAAAGATCGATCGTGGTCATCGGGCCCGAGCGACCAGCATAGTTGATGCGCGTGTCGGTCACCGGCCCGGCGTAATTGACAAAGGAGGTCAACGCCATGCCATGATATTGCCATGCTGCTCCAGCCCGCCCCCGGAAGTGGGGAGGGTTGTAGACGGTCCCTGCAAGTTGCGTAACGGCTGTACTAGCTGTAATTTGCTGATTGCTGTCGAGATAGGAGCCGCTGCCTGAGATTTGAATTTGGCCGAGCTTGCTGACTGCAAACTGGTATTTGGCGCTAATGTCAAAACCATGGATCAACTGGCTGACAGCGTTGAGATTGGTGTCGTTGATAATGGCGACAACATTTGGCGGATTGAAGGATGCAGTGGTGTAATTGTTGAAGATACGCCCCGCTAGAGCGCGAGAGACGTCTGCTGTCGATGGACTGAACACGACCCAATTTCGGTAGTTAGGGTCAATGAGTGATTGACCGGAGCTCGGAATCGGTACCTGAATGCGCTGCTGGTAATGGACATTAAAATAGCTGAATTCGATCAACAGACCCTTGAATTCCTCCGGGTGCAGCGAAGCTGAAACCGACCAGGTCGTGGCGCGCTCTGGCTGCAAGCCGGGGTTACCGCCGTTTAAAAAGAGGACCGTGGATCCGGCAGGGTAGGTGGTGCCGCCGAACGTGCTTGGATTGTAGAGCGATGCATACTGCGATGAGTATCGTTCGAAGAAGGTTGGCGCTTTGAAGGATTTGCCCCATGATGCCTTGAGATCGAACATCGATACGGGGGCGTAGATGATCCCAAACTTGGGCGTCGCGACGCGAGCGACGCCGGGATAGTCCTCGTAGCGCACAGCTCCACTGGCACTCAGCTTGCGGATGAGGGGGATATTCTGATCCGGCGAGACCAGAGGGACGCTGATTTCGCCAAAACCGTAGTAGGTGCTTTGCGAAACATTGATGTCTTGAGGAGAGCCGAGCCAGCGGTAGCCGTGGTAACCGCTTGAGCGGTAGCCGCCGCCAACCGCCAGCTTGAGGGTTCCCGCAGGCAGGCGGAGCAAATTGCCATCTGCTGAGACCTCGACGCTGCGAAGGCTGTTGCAATAGCAGCCTGCAGTAAGGCTATGGGCATTGTTGGAAGCACTATCCTGCAGGTAGCGGCTGTTATCCTCACTGTAGACGCCCGAGATTGCGGCTCTCCATCCGCCACCAAGGTTGAGCTTGAGCGAGGGCGCCACCGACAGGGATCGACTGCTGAAGAAATACTTAGCTCCATTGGAGCTCGGGTTTCCGGCTGTTGTTGTGGCGTAGGCGCGGTCGCTGGAACGCTGATTGTAAAACCCGTCCAGATCGAATTCGAGGTTCTCGGTGATCGCCTGATGCCCCGTCAGGATGGCGTTGTGTTGGGTGAGGCGAGGTAAAAGGGTCAAACCCTGAGAGGTTGCCGCAGTGTACGTGCGCTGGTTCCATAGGATCGGCGTATTATGGGAGAAATCATAGGCTGCCATGAAGCCGCCCGTTTTCCACCTTTGGCCACCGACGACGCTGTATTCCTGTTGCTGGTTCCCCCCGTCCGTTGAGGCGCCAAAGCGAGCGGAGGTGGCAAGGCCATTATAGTCACGTTTCAGGATGACGTTGGCCACCCCTGCGACCGCGTCAGAACCATAAAGGGCGGAGGAACCGTCGGCCACGATCTCCAGCCTATCGAGTGCGGCAATCGGAATGACGGAGATATCGATAGCTTGATAGGGCCCGGAGTAGGCCAGTCGGTGGCCATTCAAAAGGGTGAGCGTGGCATCGCCACCGAGTCCGCGAAGGTCGACCGAAGAGCCTGAGCCTAGATAATAGCCTTTCTTTTCAGGTGTGTTGACATTTGCCCCGGGGTTTTGACTGCCACCAAAGTTCTCTGGGATCGTACGGACAACATCGCCCATGTTGGTTTGTCCCGAGTCCACGATCTCTTTCTGGGACAAGCTTATCACAGGAGAGGCGATAGGGGCGCCGCGCAGCCGACTACCGGTCACGACGATTTGACTCGATGCCGTGCCCGCTTTGTCGACCGAAGAATCTCGCCCCCGTAGAAAAATACTCCCGTCCTTGATTTCAACGACCAGCGCAGTTCCCTGGATCAGCACTTTGACGGCCTCTTCAGGCGAATATCGACCATCCAGCTCCGGCGCTTTGAGGCCTTTGACGTCACCGGGCTGAAAAAGGATCTCGGTGCCGGTTTCCTTCCCGACCTTCAGAAGTGACGTGGCCAGGTCTTGTCTCGGGAGATGAAGATCCCTGCCTTTGTTATCGCCGCACCACGCTGGCTGGTGCACGGCAAGGGCAAAAGCCGATGCCGTAAATAGTGTCCTGTATGTTTTGCTCGAGCTCATGGCTGCCCCCTCTGTCCCGACACCATTCTCGTGCCGGTGTGGGGAGATGGATGCAGCTCAGCCAGGAATTACGAGAGCGAGAGATTTTTATTTCTCCCTTCGACCCAAACGATAAGCCTTTTGGTCTTCCGACATCGCAAGATTGAGCAAATCCGCGACTTTGCCTGTCACAGCAGCGGTGTCTGTGAGGTGAAACGTGCCCGATATTCTCATCGCCGCGATCTGTGGATCGCCCACCACGACAGGCTTTTTAGTATAGCGGTTTGTCGCGGCAACGAGTTCGGATAGGGCGACATTGTTGAAGGCCTCGACTCCATCGGGCCACGTTTCCTCGCAGTTGGCGGACAGCCGGGGAGGCAGGGGCAAATCGCCGATCGTCAGCCGTTGCCCCACGGCGAGATGGGTGAGGGTGGTCTTACTTGGTGTGACTGCTCCCTTGCTCGAATGCACGGCATCGGTCTGGCTTTGAACATCGACCAGACCCTGCAGCAAGTGGATATCGATGCGCTTCCCATGGCCAAGCTCGACATCGAAAATCGTCCCGTGTGCTGTCACCGCAGTGGAGCGGGCCCGCACAATGAACGGCCTCTTGTCCTTCGAGACATAAAAGCGAGCCCGGCCCTGAACAAGGCGAAAGCCCCTCTGTCCCGCAGTGTAGTAAGCCAAAACGATGCTGTTCGTATCGAGCGTCATGCGCGATCCATCGATCAAGACAAAATTGCGAATTTCTCCGATCGAGGTGACGTAGCGTGCCTCACGTTCGGCTCTCGCTGAGCTGGCGTAAGTCGGTTCGCTTGCAGGCTGGTGCTTCTGCCATGCAAAGAACCCAAGCGAGGTGGCCGCGACGAGAGCGATCGATGCCAGCGCGCTCGTTCGTATAACTTTAGCGCTGTCAGTGCGCGACCCCGCCATACTGTTTCGACTAGGCTCCCCTCTGGCCGTTGGTTTAAGCGCGGCAGTGACCTTGAAGGTCTGGCAAATGCTGTTGTAGGCGCGGGTATGCGCCTCGCTGCGAGCCAGCCAACTCTCGAACGCCTCTTGGCTTTTTTCCGCCTCCGGGCCGCGCATGACCGCAAACCATTCAGCAGCCTCCTGACGCAGTTGGTCCCGCGATGGTGTGGCGTTGATATCGTCGGTCATTCCTGCCCCAGCGCAGCGTCGATATGCGCCAAGGCGCGTGCCATGTGGTACTGGACTGTTGGAACAGAAATGCCAAGCAGGCCGCCAATTTCCTTGTAGGAAAGCTCTTCCACCCGATAGAGTAGGAATACCTGACTGGTTTTTGGGGGCAATTGATCGAGCGCCGCGCGGCAGGCTTTCAGCGTGTCTTCCATGTCCAGGCGAGCTAACTGATCCGCAGGCACAGATGGTTCGATAGCCGCCGAGAGGGGAATGTGGTTGAAGGTCGTTCTGGTCTTGAGGCGCCGTGTCCGTTCGAACAGCAGGTTTTGTGCAATGCGTCTCAGATATCGATAGGGCTCCTGGACCGCAGTCCGGGAGAGCTGGCTAGCCAAGCGCGCAAACACCTCGTGAACATAGTCGGCAGGCTCGTCATCGCCCCGCAGGCGCCGACCGAAATAGCTGTTCAGTTTCGCCGCCTCTGCGCGATACAGTCCGTCGAGTAATTTCGAGCAATCTGAGTGCTGTGGTCGTGGCTGCCCATCTGGATCATCGATCAGTTCATACGCCGGCATCCGCTGCCAGGCTTTTTCAGAAGGGGGCATGCACACTTCACCGGACGGCAGTAACCGAGCCCGGAATGACCGGGGGAGGGCTGACTGAGGTGTGTCGTGCGCTCCTGGAGGAGGTCGACCGCCCGACACTCATGACGGGCGTGGTGATGCCTGAAAGGACTATCCTGCAGGCGGCTGCCTAGTCCAACCTGCACAGGCACTATGCTTTGAGGAATCCAAACATTCAAGTCCTGCTTCGCCATTCAGGCGCAAGTGGGGCATTCAACGTAGAGGCGGGTTCTCTTAAGCACCAAGCCCAGCTGCGATGGCCAGCCCGGCAACGTGCTCGGTGCAAATCGCGTGCATGCGCTGACCCAGGATTTCGATCCTCTCGCTAAGCCAATCGACCTCCTCGGCTGAGATGTCGTAGTGCTTGGAGTAACGCCCCTTGCGATAGGCTTCCTTGAGCTTCTGATAGGTTGCACGTTCGGTGCGCGTCCCGCGCGGCCAGACATCGAAAAGCCGGGGTTCCCGCTGCTCAGCGTAATCACGCAAGAAAACGATGTTGTGATTGTGCGGGGTGTAGAAGGTGAGTGTGAGCAGTAGGCCCTGATAAAGCTGCTCTGCCGACTGATGCAGATCGAACGCAGCATCCTTCAAGTACCCCTTTCCTCGATGGAAACCTGCACTTTCGAACCGCCGCATTGAAGCAGCGAAATGGTCTTCGAAATAGTCCTTGGCGGTCTCATAGGCCTGCAGAGGGGTTTTGGGCTTAAGGGTGGCGAGGGGACGGTCATCGGATTCATAGAGCAGAGCCCCATCCTTCACAATTTCCCCGAAGAAAATACGACCGTGCGCGAGCTGATCATTCACCTCCTGAAGGGAGTGAACGATAAAATTCACCGGCGTTTCGATGGCCTTTTCGACGGTATAGGCGACGACCAGTCGTTGCTCGGTTTCTTCCCAATAATCCGCGCGATCCGCCAGCTCCTTCTGATTGACGATCACCAGAATATCGTAGTCCGATTTGTATCGATTGGCGTCGAGCGGTGCGTCGACCCAATCACCGCGAGCGTAGGATCCGAAAAGGATGATCTTGAGGATGCGCGCGGACTTACGGCGCCCTTTGGCGTCCTGTGTCGCCTCGAGAAAGCCCTGGAAGAGCATCTCCACCACGCGGTCGAGCTCCCGCTGTTTGTTGGGTGGCAGATGATTGATATCAGTACGCATATATGATGCTCGGACAATTTCGCTTGTAATCTACTCGCTACCTTGAATGAGGCAACTGTACAAGAGTATCGGCCAGTCCGGGGCATTCCATCGGTTCTGAAAAGGGGGCAGAGTGGCCTGCTCAGCTCCGTTTGCATCCAATCTTCGGAAGGAGCCTTTTCCTGGCGCATTCTCTAGCGCTGACTCAAAAATCGGGCTGCGTCGAGTATGTTTTCAATCGCTGATCGAGTGCTAGGTGTCAGCTTGAGATCCACCCGGCGATGATCGTCCTTCCCCTGCTGTCGTGTGAGCGCGCCAAGTTCGGCGAGACGAATGGAGCGTCGGTGAACATTTGACGGCGTTTCGCCGACCAGAAAACAGGATGCAAACATCGTGCGCTGCTCTAGCTCGGCAAGATAGAGTTCCAGAAGGGTGAGCAAGTTTGGGCGGGTCGCAAGCTGCCGACCGAGGCTTTTTTCGATAGCCTCGTCTACGCGGAGCAGCATCCTGCAGGTTTCTGCACGAGCGACGTCGGGAGGAATGGGCGGGGCGGAGGGCTCTGGTTGAGTAGCGTACACGGGCTTGGTCCTTGATAGTAATGCCTTCGATTGGCGGCGCGATCTGAGACACGGTAGCCGGCTTGAAAATCGCAGGGACGGCCGAAGCCTAAAGATAACCTGCCTGGCGGAAACTCACGATTCCATGACGTGCAATGACCAAATGATCATGCACCGTGACATCGAAGCAGGCGGCCGCTTTGGCGATGCGTGCTGTGAGTGTCCGGTCCGCGATCGATGGCTGGGGATCACCAGAGGGGTGATTGTGCACGAGAAGTATCGCGGTAGCGCCAAGCTCCAGGCACCGGCGCAGGATTTCGCGGGGGTGGACGCATACCGCACCGACCGTGCCTCGCGCGATTTCCTCGTCTGCCAAAAGGCCGTTTGCAGCGTTGAGAAACAGGATCCGGAAAATCTCGATGGGCTCGAATGCCATCCTCGCTCGCAGATAATCCAGTACGGCCCGATCTGTCGAAAGAACGGTGCGCTTTGGAAGCTTCGCCTCCAGGATCTGGCCCATCGCGAGGCGGAGCGCCCGCAGCGCCTCTTCAATCTCGGGATGGTCTGCGAGAATGGCTCGTCGCTCGCGAGGGTGGGCTGCCAGAACGTCACCAAACGTTCCGAAGCGATCCAGCAATCGATGTGCCATATCAGGCGCAGCGGTCCGGGCGGTGAGCCGGATTATTCTCTCCAGGGCGGATCGCTCCCCAACCTGTCCAGACGATTGCGATGGCGCCAGGTCGCGATTATGAGGATCGTTTGCGCCCCCCAACTCCATATTGCTTCTCCGTTTCGGTACGCAACCGGTACGGCCCCAGGCACGAGGAGCAGTGCGATGTGGATGAGAACCTCCGCGCTCAGCAGAGCGGCGATCCACATCGGCCAGAACCTTGTTGTTCTGAGTGACAGCCATAGAAAAATACCCAGTATGACCAGGTCGATCGCGAGAATGCCGCGCTCGAGATGGTGGAAGCGCAACTGGAGTGGTCGCGCCGCGCTGAGGCTCAACAATGCTCCGCACAAGAGTGTGGTGGCAGCTATCCGTTCAGGGCGCCCGCCTTTTGCGAGGGCATAGGCGCTGCTGGCAAGCAGCAGCGCCAGAAAGCCGAGATGGCGCAAAAGCTCCAGAGTCATCCGACTACAGTCAGGCAGACGGACTGGTCGAGCGATTGGGAGGGGCCATCCCGATCATGCCACTCGCAGGCAGGGCTGGCTGCCCGAGCCCAGTTTCCCGTCGACCTTGAGCAGATCTCCGTAACTGACCTCGGCCAATCCGATATCGTCACTTGCCTTTTTGAGATTGACGTGGGTCGCAACGATCTTGTCACGGGTTTCGGCGACGAGTACCATCGCGGACGCTGAGGTGAGGATTGCGTCCTGACCAATCGATGCGGCAAGTCTGGCATCGAGGCGAGCGAGCGGCAGTGCCGCATTGAGTTCGGCAATTCGGGCGAGCGCCAGATCGATCGCCTCTTCGGCGGCAAAAAGCCGCGCGGCGACGGAATGGGCAATGGCTTGGCGTTGAGCGCGCATGATTTTCCCCTTTTCCCGTATCTTTGGTGACGCGGGACGCGTGGATTGTGAGGATGAGCTGCCCTAGTGCCGAGCCAAAATGTCCAGGCTGGACAGCAATGAGACCGCAGCACCGACAAGGACAAGGGCGGCCAGAGTCAGTTTCGCGATCGAGATCAGGATGGTGTTGGGGCTCAGGTCATTGTGGGGTCTCCGGCTGCGACGGAGCGGCGCCAGTTCGAACAGATCTTCCGAGCGCGGGGAATAGGCGTAGGCCAATTGTCCTTCCGCGAAACTGTGACCTGTCGACTGAGGCGCATCCGCTTCGTGATCGACAGCTGCAGGTGACCGAGAATCCAACGTGGGGAAAAGGGACATTGATTGGGCGCCCACTGATTGTCCGGCCGTCGAAGCTTCTTCCCACCTCAGCACGAGGCGAGCCGCCTCGCGGCGGGTTAAACCATCAAGCTTCTGACGGGCATGAAGAATTTGCTTGTCGACACGCCCGGGTGACATGTTCAGTTCGACCGCGATTTCCTTGGTTTGGAGGTTGTGTCCCGCAAGGCGCAGGCAGTCGATTTGGCCCTGGCTCAAGGACTGCAGCCTTTTGAGCTCCTCATCCGAAATCTGCGGCGACTGGCTTTGCTCCATAATGACGCTGCTGCTTCCTTCATGCATCGGGCTGCTCAGATGCTGGATGGCAGCCTGAAAACCTGGTGTTGGATGTGTGGCGTTACCGGTACTCTCTCAAATCGAGTTGCCACTCGTGAACCTTTCCACTGGGCAACTTCAAATATGTCATTTTGGTTCGCTTTGGCAGGCGCAATAAGCGTTTTCCCTTCCAATCGCCTAAACCGTCCTAGTGGTTTACCGTTTGGTGCAGGCGTTATAGGCAGCGCCCACCGTGAGCCGGTTCGACCGTAACATCATTGTAACATAGTTTAAATGCCTTGGCTTGCATTCCAAAGTATGTGTCGCAAGCGGGCGAAGGCGCCTTTATGAAGCTGATTGGCCGACATTCAGTGAAAGTCGTGACTCTTGATCGGGAGAATGTCGTCGGCTTTCCCAGCGGTCCGAAACGCCTGTGCGGAGAGGACGCCCCCCTTGGAGAATCCGGGATCGCGCGGATCTGGCCCGCCGCCATGGGCAGCACCATCGCCGCGCCCCAGCGCCAGCTTCAAATCCGCGCGCCCGATCGAGCGCAACATATCATCAAGGCTGGTGATCCGGTCGGTGATGACATGGATGATCTCGCCTTCCTTCTGCAGGCGCCCGCGCACGGCGATCATGGATGAGGACATGACCTGCCGCCGGTAGATTTCGAAGCGGTCGGGCCATAGGATCGCATTGGCGACGCCGGTTTCGTCCTCGATGGTAACGAAGAGCACCCCCTTGGCGCTGCCCGGGCGCTGGCGCACCAGCACGATGCCCGCGACCTCAATGTTGCGCCCGTCGCGGATGGTCTGGAGATCCGCGCAGGTCACGATCTTCATGGCGGCGAGCTCCTCGCGCAGGAAGCTGACAGGATGCGCCCGCAACGAGAGCTGGATCGAGCGATAGTCCTCGACCACTTCGCGCCCTTCGGTGAGCGGCTGCAGGCTGACGGTCGGCTCGATGCCCTCGGGCGAGAACTGGTCCTCGCGGGCATCGGCGGCAGCGAAGAGGGGTAGGGGCGCCTCGCCCAGACCCTTCACCTTCCAAAGACCCTGCCGCCGATCCTGGGCGACGGTGGCAAAAGCATCGGCCTCGGCCAGACGCTCGATGGCCG
This sequence comes from Novosphingobium rosa NBRC 15208, assembly GCF_001598555.1. Taxonomy (GTDB): domain Bacteria; phylum Pseudomonadota; class Alphaproteobacteria; order Sphingomonadales; family Sphingomonadaceae; genus Novosphingobium; species Novosphingobium rosa. The sequence continues at coordinate 5,788 of NZ_BCZE01000105.1, read as the reverse complement.
CGCGCGGCACGCCTGCCCGGCGCCAGACCTCCTCGACGCTGCCATAGGGAGCCTCGCCCCGCGCCGCGACGATGCGGGCGCCATGAAGGTTGGCCAACCCGCGCACCTGGCGGAAACCAAGGCGAACCGCGAGATGCCGGCGGCTGGTGTATTCGAGCGTGCAGTCCCAATGGCTGTCGTTGATGGAAACCGGCCGCACCTCGACCCCATGCTTGCGGGCATCCGCCACGATCTGGGCCGGGGCGTAGAAGCCCATCGGCTGGGCGTTGAGCAGGGAGGCGCAGAAGACATCGGGATGATGGTGCTTCATCCAGCAGGAAGCATAGGCGATCTTGGCGAAGCTGGCGGCATGGCTTTCTGGAAAGCCATAGGAGCCGAACCCCTCGATCTGCTTGAAGGTGCGCTCGGCGAAATCACGGGGATAGCCGCGTTCAACCATGCCACCCACCAGCTTGTCGTAAAAGTGGGAGACGCCGCCGGTCATCTTGAAGGTGGCCATGGCCCGGCGCAGCTGATCGGCCTCGGCGGGGGTGAAGCCCGCGCCGACGATGGCGACCTTCATCGCCTGCTCCTGGAAGAGGGGCACGCCCAGCGTCTTTTCCAGCACGGCACGCAGCTCGGGCTTGGGATATTCGGCCTTCTCCTTGCCCTCCCTTCGCCGCAGATAGGGATGGACCATATCGCCCTGGATCGGGCCGGGGCGCACGATGGCCACCTCGATTACGAGGTCATAGAATTTGGCGGGCTTGATGCGCGGAAGCATCGACATCTGCGCACGGCTCTCGATCTGGAACACGCCCAGCGTGTCGGCCTTCTGGATCATGGCATAGACCGCCGGGTCGTCCTTCTGAAGATCCGCCATGCCGATGACGATGCCCTTCATGTCGGCGAGCATGGTGAAAGCGCGGTTCATGCAGCCGAGCATGCCCAACCCCAAGACATCCACCTTCATGAACTTGAGGGCGTCGATATCATCCTTGTCCCACTCGATGATCTGCCGGTCCTCCATGCGGGCGGGCTCGATCGGCACCAGATCATCAAGCCGGTCCTGCGTCAGCACGAAGCCGCCGGGGTGCTGGGAGAGGTGGCGCGGGGTGCCGATGAGCTGGCGGGAGAGATCGAGGCAGAGCCTCAGGCGGTGGTCGTTCGCATTGAGGTTGAGGCTCTCGATCTGTTCGTCGGAAATGCCGTCGACCGACCAGCCCCAGACCAGACCCGTGAGCATCTTGGTGAGGTCACGCGGCAGGCCCAGCGCCTTGCCGACCTCGGCGACTGCGCCGCGCGTGCGGTAGCGGGTGACGACGGCGGTCAGCGCCGAGCGGTGGCGCCCATAGGTGCCGTATATCCACTGGATGATCTCTTCCCGGCGCTCATGCTCGAAATCGACGTCGATATCGGGCGGCTCCTTGCGCTCGCCCGAGATGAAGCGCTCGAAGAGCAGCTCATGCTGGATGGGATCGATCGAGGTGATGCCCAGCAGATAGCAGACACAGCTGTTGGCGGCGCTGCCGCGCCCCTGGCAGAGGATGCCGCGCCGCCGGCTCTCGGCCACGATGGAATTGACCGTCAGGAAATAGGGCGCGTAGCCGAGCTGGCCGATCAGCCGTAGCTCATGATCGATCTGGGCGCGATAGGCAGGCGGCAGGCCGCCCGGGAACATGCGGAGCCCCGCCGCTTCGGTGAGATCGGCCAACGCCTCCTGCGCGCTGCGTCCCTCCATCACCTGCTCATAGGGGTATTGATACTGGATCTCGCCCAGGTCGAAGCGGCACTGCGCTGCGATATCGGCGCTGGCCTGGATGGCATCGGGGAAAGCGGCGAAGCGCCGCTCCATCTCCTCGGGGGATTTGAGGTTGCGGTCCATAAAGCGCTCACGCCGGTAGCCCAGCGCGTCGATGGTGGTGTGCTCGCGGATGGCGGTCAGCACATCCTGCAGCGGGCGCAACTCGGGCGTGTGGTAGAGGACATCGCCGGTCGCGACGCTGCGCACCCCCGCCTTACGGGCGAGGGCATCGATCTGGTGCAAGCGCGCTAGATCGCCAGGACGACGGCGGAAGGAGAGGGCGCAATAGCCGCGTGGGCCGAACACCTCATTGAGCGCCTTCAAATCAGCAGCCGTCTGCTCGTTCGACATATCGGGAACGAGGATTGCGACCATGCCTGCGGCATGTGCGGCGACGTCGCTCCAGTCGAGCAGGCAGCGGCCCTTGCCGCCGCGTGCCTTGCCGATCGAAAGCAGGCGGGTCAGCCGGGACCAGGCCTCGCGGCTCATGGGATAGAGCAGCAGGGCGCGGCCGTCGGTGAGATCGACCCTTGCGCCCGGGATCATCCGCACGCCGGTATCCTTCTGCCCGGCCCAGCCACGCACCACGCCGGCGACGCTGCTGCGGTCCGCCAGCCCCAGAGCTGTGTGGCCCTGGGCCATGGCCATGGAGAACAGCTCCTCGGGTGCCGACGCGCCGCGCAGGAAGGAGAAGTGGCTGGTCACCTGAAGTTCGACATAGGTCGCCATCAGCCGAACAGCCCATGGAGATACCAACTGAGATCGCCGGTATCGGCCTGCACCCCGTCGCCCCTACGGAACAGCCAGAAGCGCTCCCCGGTATGGGCCTCGACCATGAAATAGTCGCGCACCGCCCACATCTCGCGGGCGCTCCGCCACCATTCCCCATGGATGCGTTCGGGCCCTTCGCCGGAGATCACGCGGTAAGCAGTTCCTCGCCAGACGAAGCGGCGCGGCGGGCGGTCGGGCAGCAGGGCCACCACGCGGTCGAGCGGTTCGGGCCGGGCGAGCAGCCGGGCGGGGCGCTTCCAGCCGGGCCAGCCTGTGGGCGTTGCCAGAGGCTCCAACCGACGCGTAGCGCGCTCCGGGACATCACTCTCCTTGAGACCCACGCGGAACAGGCCCTGGCTGTCGATCCGGCCTGTGAGCTGGTCGACCAGCGGCGCCAGATCGGGGGTGCTGTCCCCGGTGCCGAGATCCGCGCGCATGGCGTCGGGCTGAAGGTCTTCCACCCGCTGGGCCGATAGCGTCATGGCTTCGATGCCAAGCCCCGGATCGATGCGGTCGACCCGCATGGCCAGCATGCGCTTGAGGTGTTTCGCATCCCGGCTGGCCCGCGCCGTGCCGATGCCCACGCGCTGCTCGCCGCCGTCGACGACGAGGCAGGTGAGCAGGGCGGAGCGCAATCCCAGCCTGCGCTCCTGAAGCTGGGCGACCAGATCATCGACCAGATCGCCGATCACCTGATTGATTGCCTCGGCCGTGCCGATCGGTTCGAGCAGGCGGCGTTCGGCATGCGGCTGCTCGAAGGGCACCACCGGAATGATCGGCTCGGCCACGATGCCCCGAGCCTGATCGAGGCGCTGCACAGTGGCGAGGCCCAGACGACGGGCGAGGGGGCCGCGCGCTATGCCATAGAGATCGCCCACCCGTTCGAGCCCGAAGCGCGCCGCCGCTTCCAACGCCGAGGGCGCCAGTCTGAGCGCCGCGACCGGCAGGCCGGCGATGGCCTGGGCCTCGCGACCAGGTTCGACCAGCGTGATGGCCTCGCCGCCATAGCGCGCCAGCGCGTGGGCCGCGCCCGGCGTGCCGGCGATGGCGATGCGCGCCGAAAAGCCGAGGCGTTCGAGGAAACGCAGCAGGCGGCGGCAGAAGCGCTCCTCGCCGCCGAAGAGATGGCTGCTGCCGGTCAGGTCAAGCCAGAGTCCGTCGCTTCCCGCCACGGCGGCGCCCGGCGTCCAGCGCCCAACGGCATGGAGTGCCAGCCTGTCGAGCCAGGCCTGATCGGCCTCGGGCTGGGCGTCGCGCACATCGAGATCCGCCACCAGCGCGCGGGCATGGGCGGCGGCCATGCCGGGATGGAGGCCAAGACTGATGGCGACCGGGCAAGCGGAGGTGATCACCTCCTTCTGGCCGGTGCGGGCGATCAGCACCATGGGATTGCCCCACAGGTTGGCCCAAGTCAGGCGCTGGTCCGGTCTGGAAGAGGTAGACATTGTCATCGCAGACGGCGCGCGCGCGCCGTCGTCGCCCGGCAGCGTCCTGAAGGGATGGTCGGCATGCTCGCTGCGTCGGCCCATCTCGCGCATGGTCGGTCGCTGATGGGCGGGCAGGGCGTCGATCTCGGCCTGCGAGGGTGCTCGCCCGCCAAGCGCGCCGTCGCGGGCCCAGCGCGCGCCAGGCCGCCAGCCGCCGCCGCGCGGGACCGAGCAGGCGCCGGGATCATCGTCGATGGGTTCGAAGGTGGTCGAGGGGGCCAGGAGCGGCTCAGGCCGCCCGGCTGGCTGCTCCAGCCGGCGCAGCCGTTCGATCGACAGAAAGGGAAGGGTTAGACAGGCTACCCTTGTCATCGCAGGCGTCCAGATCGAGGGAAAAGGGATTGCCGCCGCGCTGGCGGACGAGTTCGACCGACCAGCGCGGCCGGCCCACGCCGGGATGGGGCGGCGGCAGGGATGGCACGCAGCCGATGCGCCAGCGCGTCATGGCCGAAGAGTTGGTGGTGAGCGGGCACTGGTCGCGCGAACGGTGCCGGCGGTAGAGCAGCAGCGGCGTCTTGCCATCGCTGGCCGCCAGCTGGAGCCGGCGCGTGGCGGTCATGTCCGCGGCCTTGACCTCGGCGATCACGCAGGCGAGCGACCCGTCGCGTAGCGCATCCTCGGTGACCGCCAGCACCTCCTGATCGTTCTTGCCCTGGGCATAGAGCAGCTGGCTCGGGCCGAGGCCCACCTGTTCCAGGCCAGGGGCATACAAATCGAAGCGGGAAAGGGCCCAGAGCACCGTGAAGCCGGGCTTGCTGGCGAAGCGCGCGGCGATCCCTGCGGCGAACAGCGATGCAGCGGCGTCGTCGCCCAGTCGCGAGGAAGCCGCAGCGATCTCGTGAAGGCCCGCGCCGTCAATGCCGCCCGCCGCCATCCGGTCGTCGAGCATCGGCACGTCGAAGGACAGGAACGGTCCGCGCAGGCTGCGCACGCCCGCCAGCTCGGCACGCAGGGTGGCGAGCTTCTTGCGGGAGACGGCAGGGAGGGCGGCAGGCTGGGGCATAGGAAAACGACTCTTTCGTTCTCTTTATGTTCCGTCTGCAACCGAGATTCGTCAAGCGCGATGAAATGGCTCGATTGAGGGGCTTAGGATTTTTGTCCCCCGAAAAGGGGAAGCTCCGCGATCTCTTGCTCGAAGGTCGGGCGCGGGGTGCCATCGACCCACCGATCGTTGGTCTGCTCGATCACCAGCTCGCCGAGCCAGGTCTTGCACAGCGCAAAGGCATCGGCAGGTGGCGCATGCAACCAAGTTTCCCATTGCTCGCGGCGCAGGATGACCGGCATCCGGTCATGGACCTCCGCCATCTGGGGAGAGCCTTCCACCATGACCATCGAGTAGCAGTTGCCCCACAAATCGGTGTTTCGCCAGATCCCGCCAACTGCGAAAGGCTCGCCGCCCGGCAGGCTGTGCCAAGTACGGGTCGCCCGCCTCTTCCTTCCCTGGGGTTCGGCCCATTGGGTGAGCGGGATCAGGCAGCGCCGGTTTTCGAAGCTCTCGCGCCAGAAATCGGTGCGCAGCTTGTCGTCACGGGCATTGTTGGTCGCCGTGGGAGCGAGTTTCTGGTCTTCGGCGCCTCGTCCGATCCTTGGGAAGCCCCAATTCATCACCCTGAAGTCGGTGCCGTTGGTTACCAGCCCGGGGTAGTTGGGATAGACCTCCTCTTCGGGCATGTTTGCCCCCACAGGCAGCTCATTCCCGAAAATATGGGCGATCTCGGCCTTGCCGGTGCGGAGGCGGTAGAGATTG
>NZ_BCZE01000104.1 GCF_001598555.1 Novosphingobium rosa NBRC 15208 | reverse complement strand
GAGCCGATCAGCAGCAGCGGCTTGCGCCCGATGCGGTCGACCAGCGCCAGCGTGGCAAGGCAGCCGCCGATGGAAATAACGCCCGAGATGATGTTGATCTGCAGCGCATCGGCTTCGGAAAAGCCCACGGCCTGCCACAGTGTCGCGCCGTAATAGAACACCACATTGATGCCCACCAGCTGCTGGAAGACGGCCAGACCGATGCCCGTCCACACCAGCTTGCGGATGCGCCCGGTGGTCGGGTCCTTCAGATCCGCCAGCGAGGGGCGGTGATGGTCCGAAGCAAGGCTCTGCCGGATCTCCACCAGCTTGCGCGCGGCGGCATTCGCTCCCAGCAGGCGGGTCAGCACGGCCTGCGCCTCACCCTCGCGCCCGATGGCGACGAGATAGCGCGGGCTTTCGGGAATGCCCATCAGCGCCAGGAAATAGATCGCGGCAGGCACCGCCTGCAACCAGAACATCCAGCGCCATGCCGGTTGCCCCGCCCAGAGCGTCGCGGTCGAGCCACCCGCATAATGGGCCAGCACATAGTTGACCACAAAGGCCCCCGTCAGACCGGTGATGATCATCACCTGCTGCACGCTGGAGAGGCGGCCACGCACGCTGGCGGGCACCACTTCGGAAATATAGACCGGCGAGATCACCGAAGCCGCGCCCACGCCCAGCCCGCCGATGATGCGCGCGAAGATGAAGATCGCCGACGACCCGGCTGCGCCTGCCAGCAGCGCGCTGACCAGAAACAGCGCCGCCGCCGCCTTCATCACGCCGCGCCGTCCGATGCGGTCGGCCAGACGCCCGGCGCAGAAAGCGCCGATCGAGCTGCCCACCAGAATGGCGCCGACGTTGATGCCGATGCCCACCTTGCCCAGATCGAAGGCGGCCTCCAGCCCCTTCTGCGTGCCGTTGATCACGCCCGAGTCATAGCCGAACATAAAACCGCCGATGGTGGCCACGGCCACGATGGCGGCGATAAAACCCATATTGGCCTTTTCGGCGCTGCTGTCCTGCATCCTGCCCATCCCTCTTACAGTCTTATCGTTTACACGCGGGCGATGTGACCCTCCAGCCCCGCCACGCCCGCATCGAAGGCGAACAAGGCCCCCGCCAGAGGTTGCGCTGCAAGCTGAGCCGCTGAAAGTCCCTTGGCCGCCGTGGTGGCATAGGCCGTACGCAGATCGGGGCCGCCAAAAGCGATCTTGGTGATGTTGGCCACCGGCATCGGCACGGTGGCGATCAGCCGCCCGCTCGGATCATAACGCCGCACGCCCCAGCCCGCGAAGAGCCCGACCCACAGGCAGCCCTCGGCATCGACGGTGGGGCCATCGGGATAGCCGGCGCCTTCCTCGATTTCGGCGAAGAGGCGGGTTTCGATGACCTTGCCCGCTTCCACGCGGCTCGCCCAGATGCGGCAACCCAGCGTATCGTGATGATAGAGCGTCGCGCCATCCGGTGAGAAGGCCGGGCCATTGGTGATGCTGACAGGCGGCAGGCCGGTGTCGAGGCAAGTGCCTTCATGCAGACGCCAGATGCGGCCCGTATCTTCCGCCTCGGCATCGTCCATCGAGCCGAACCAGATCGCGCCATCCGCCGCCACCGTCGCATCGTTGAGGCGGTTGCCGGGGCGGCCAGCCTCGGGCGCATGCAGCAGGGTGAAGCTGGCACGCGCCGGATCGAAGCGATGCACGCCCGTCTGGAGCCCGGCGATCATCCCGCCGCCCTCGCAAGGCAGCACCCAGCCGACCTGAGCGGGCGCGGCCCAGCTCTGCCGCTCACCCGTGGCCGGATCGAAGCGATGCACGGCGGGCGCCTTGATATCGACGAACCACAGCGCCGCATCCCGCGCCACCCACACCGGGCCCTCGCCCAGCGTGGCGCCCAGTTCCCACAGGGGCTGAGGCGTCAGCGCCATCCGGCGTCGACCCAATAGTTGTGGCCAGTGATCAGCCGCGCATCGTCCGAAGCGAGGAACAGCGCCAGCGCCGCCACATCGGCGGGCATCAGACGGCCATCCATGCATTGCGCGGCGACGATTTCGGCCTCACCCTCGGGCGTGTACCATTGCTCCTGACGCGGCGTTTTCACATTGCCCGGGATGATGGTGGTGACGCGGATGTTCTCACGCCCCAGCTCGCGGGCCAGGCCGCGCGTCAGGCCCTCGATGGCGGCCTTGGCGGTCTCGTAGAGCACCAGATCGGCCAGACCCAGATGCCAGCTGATCGAGCCGAGGTTGATGATCGCCCCGCCGCCCGCGCGCTTCATCGCGGGCACGGCGGCCTGAGCGACAAAGAACTGATGGCGCAGATTGACCGCCATGCGCTCGTCCCAATAGGCGGGCGTTACATCGGCGATGCTGTGGCGGTCGTCATTGGCGGCGTTGTTGATGACGATGTCGATGCCGCCGAGTTCGGTTTCCACCTGCGTCATCATGGCCTGCACGGCCTCGATGTCGCGCAGATCGCAGCGGTGGAAATGGGCGCCCAGACGCTGCGCCAAGGCATCACCGGCGTCCTGCGCGATATCACAAAAGGCGACATGCGCGCCCTGCGCCACGAAGGCTTCGACAAAACCCTCGCCGATGCCGCTGGCGCCGCCGCTGATGAAAACGCGCTTGCCCTTCAGGCTGGGATAGATCGCCCGCATGGTTTACGCCCCCGCCTTGAGCAGACCGCGCTGCGCCAGATTGGTGTAAAACGCGCCGATACCCTGGGTCCAGGGCGCGGCATCGCGCGAGGTGACCACCGTGTTGACCAGACGGCCCAGACGCGGCGTGGCGATCGAGACCACATCGCCCACCTTATGGGTGAAGCCCCGGCCCGGATCGTCGCGGTCCTGCACGGGGGCGAACAGCGTGCCCAGAAACAGCACGAAGCCATCGGGATACTGATGCTCGCTCAGCGTCTGGCGCACCAGATCGAGCGGATCGCGGCTGATCTGGTTCATCGAGGAATGGCCTTCGAGGCGATAGCCCTCGGGCCCGTCGATCACCAGCTCGACCTCGGCATTGCGCACATCGTCGATGGTGAAGCCGTCATCGAACAGGCGCACCAGCGGGCCGACCGAGCAGGAGGCGTTGTTGTCCTTCGCCTTGCCCAGCAGCAGCGCGCTGCGGCCCTCGATGTCGCGCAGGTTGACGTCATTGCCCAAAGTGGCGCCCACCGTCTCGCCCGCGGCATTGACCAGCAGCACGACTTCGGGCTCGGGGTTGTTCCAGGTGGAATCCGAACGCACGCCAATCTCGGCCTGCGAGCCCACCGTGGCCAGCACGGGGGCCTTGGTGAAAACCTCGGCGTAAGGCCCGATGGCGACTTCCAGATACTGCGACCACAGGCCGTCGGCCAGCAGCAGCTCCTTGAGCGCCTCGGCCTCGGCGGAACCGGGCACCACGCTGCGGATCGAACCGCCCACGCGGGCCTCGATGCGGGCGCGGATCTCCTGCGCCTTGCCCGCGTCGCCGCGCGCGCGCTCCTCGATCACGCGCTCCAGCGTGGAGGTGGCGAAGGTCACGCCCGCCGCCTTCACGCATTGCAGATCGATGGGGCTGAGCAGCGGCAGGTCCAGCTGGTCGAGCGGGCCCAGAATCACGCCGCCTGCGGCGGAGAGCGGCAACATCTCGACCAGCTGCGAGACGGTGGGGGCGACATGCGACATGTCATAGACCTGGCCACCGATCACCAGAATGGGGCTGGGGCCCTGCGCGGTCTGCACACGGCCAAGGAATTGGCCCTCGCGCCAGTCGGCAGGCAGCAACTCTGCCAGGGCAGCATGATCGGACACGTTTCTCTCCCGGGTCTTCAGGTTATTGACAAAAACTGATAGCGCTATCATTACGCTTATCGCGCCGCTGTCAAGCCTTTTGATCGCGCCGCCAGACGAAACAAACGAATGGGTAAGAGATGCCTGCGCCCGCCGATGGCCGTAACCTCGCACGCCACGACTCGATCCCGCCCAGCCCAAGGACCAGCCCCGATGAGTGACCCTGCCCAGCCCGCCCGCCGTTTCCGCTCTCAGGACTGGTTCGCGGACCCCGCGCGCTCCGATATGGTGGCGCTCTATCTCGAGCGTTTCATGAATTACGGCATCACCCCTGCGGAGCTGCGCTCGGGCCGCCCGATAATCGGCATCGCGCAGAGCGGCAGCGATCTTTCGCCCTGCAACCGCATCCATCTCGATCTGGCGAAGCGCGTGCGCGACGGCATTCGGGACGCGGGCGGCATCGCCATGGAATTCCCCGTCCACCCCATCTTCGAGAACTGCCGCCGCCCCACCGCCGCGCTCGACCGCAATCTGGCCTATATGGGTCTGGTGGAAATCCTCTACGGCTATCCCATCGATGCCGTGGTGCTGACCACCGGCTGCGACAAGACCACGCCGAGCCAGGTGATGGCCGCCAGCACGGTGGACATTCCCGCCATCGTGCTGTCGGGCGGCCCGATGCTGGATGGCTGGCATGAGGGCGATCTGGTCGGCTCGGGCACGGTGATCTGGCGCAGCCGCCGCAAGCTGGCCGCCGGCGAGATCGATGAGGAGGAATTCCTGCAGCGCGCCTGCGATTCCGCACCCTCGGCAGGCCATTGCAACACGATGGGCACGGCTTCCACCATGAACGCCGTGGCCGAGGCGCTGGGCCTTTCCCTGCCCGGCTGCGCCGCCATCCCCGCCCCCTATCGCGAGCGCGGGCAATATGCCTATGAGACCGGTCGCCGCATCGTCGAGATGGCCTATGAAGACCTGCGCCCCTCCAAGATCCTGACGCGTGACAGCTTCCTCAACGCCATCCGCGTGGTCACCGCCATCGGCGGGTCGAGCAACGCTCAGCCGCATATCGTCGCCATGGCGCGCCATGCCGGGGTTGAGATCACCGCCAGCGACTGGACCGAGCATGGCTATGACCTGCCGCTGATCGTCGACATGCAGCCCGCCGGTCGCTTCCTGGGCGAGCGCTTCCACCGCGCGGGCGGCGTGCCCGCCGTGATGTGGGAGCTGCTTCAGGCGGGCAAGCTGCATGGCGAAAGCCTCTCGGTCACCGGTGAGACGGTGGGCGAGAATGTCAGCGAACGCCCCGCGCGTGACCGCGAGGTGATCCGGCCCTTCGCCGAGCCGCTGAAGGAAAAGGCCGGTTTTCTGGTGCTGTCTGGCAATCTCTTCGACTTCGGTATCATGAAGACCAGCGTCATCAGCGAGGAATTCCGGGGCCGCTATCTCTCGCGCCCCGGCAGCGAAGGCGTGTTCGAGGCGCGCGCCGTGGTCTTCGAAGGCGGCGAGGACTACCACCACCGCATCGACGATCCTTCGCTGAACATCGACGAAAACTGCATTCTGGTGATGCGCGGCGCGGGCCCTCAGGGCTGGCCGGGCAGCGCCGAGGTGGTCAACATGCAGCCCCCCGCAGCGCTCATCCAGCGCGGCATCCAGTGGCTGCCCACGCTGGGCGACGGACGCCAGTCGGGCACCTCGGACAGCCCCTCGATCCTCAACTGCTCGCCCGAAAGCGCGGCGGGCGGCGGCCTGTCATGGCTGCGCAGCGGCGACACCATCCGCATCGACATCAACAAGGGCACCTGCAACGCTCTGGTCGATGCCGAGGAAATCACCCGCCGCAAGAGCGACGGCCTGCCCCCCGTGCCGCCCAGCAACACCCCCTGGGAAGAACTCTTCCGCGAGAAGACCGGCCAGATGGGCGAAGGCGCGGTGATGGACATGGCCGTCAAATACCGCGGCATCGCCGCCAAGACGCCGCGGCATAATCACTGATGGAACGGGGCCGGGCTATCATAGCCCGGCCCCTCGCTTTTGTGGTGCCATGGCGCAGCATGTGCCGAGGACGGCCGCAACAAACGCCTTCAACCTTTAAAATCAACGTTTTATTCTTAATTTATCAAGAATATATAATGATCGACCGACCGCATTGATGGACCGATCATGAAAAATTTCTTCAAATACCTGCTGATACCTGTCGCCTTACAGGCCATCTTTGTCGTGATCAGCTCCATTCTCATCGCAGGGACCACCGCCTATCAAAGGCAGAGCTGGCCGCAGACGATCGCGACAGTACTTCAGTCCGAAAAGTGGAAAGGGCCTGCCGCCAGCCATCTCCATCCTGATCTGGCAGGGACTGTCCAATACACGATTGGCGGCAAACAGTATCTCTGGCACGGGCGTGGGCGCGATATGGGCGTCACGGATATGACGGTCGGCCGGACCATTCCCGTCTACTACAATCCCGATAACTTCAAGGAGATCAACACGCTGATCCCCTTGGGCTGGTTTGTCGGATTGATGATCCTTGTCGGCGAACTTTCCTTTCTGATCGCTTATATCTGGTTCTTCTGGCTTCGCAGGACGGTAAGGAACACACCCGATCTTGTCGGGATGGTGGAGGCCCCCTCCCCGGACCGGCAAAAAGCTTCGGCAAGCGTCAGACGCCGCCCCAGCCGTAACAGCAGGGCCTATGCTCGAAACCCGCCGCCCTAAGGGCTGCCAGACGCGGTGGCGCGCCCTTACGTCAGCGCCCGCTGGACAAGTTTGACAAGATCGCCGCTCACCACGGTCTCAAGCAGCAGGAAGCGGTGAAGCTGCTGATCGGCATCGATCTCGAAGCGCTGCCTACCACTTGGCGATCCATCGGCCTCCAGCGCCTCGATGGCGGCCTCGAGCGGATGGCCCTGTCGGCGCAGCAACGCGCGCAGGCGGCTGTCCACCGTCACGCGATCCGCGCTCCAGTCCGAGCCCACCGTCAGACCGTCCTGACCCAGGAACACATCATCGGCCACCACACTCACCCCCATCGCGCGCAGCCTTGCCAGCTCGGCGCGCAGGCTTTCGTGATTGACGCGGGTGGTGCCGCGTTCCAGCCGCAGCTCGAAACGGCGCGCATCCAGCCCGCTCTCACGCAGAGCCAGCACCAGCAGATCGGGCAGATCGCTGCCCAATAACTGGCGCGGCCAGATCGGCAGGCAGAAGGTGGTCTGGGGCATCTCCACGGCCAGCTTGCAGGCCGCGCGCAGCATCCAGTCGCCCAGCGGCACGACCAGACCGCTGCCTTCCGCCACGCGCAAAAAGCGTTCCGTGCCGAGGCGGCCAAGGCCGGGGTGATCCCAGAAGGGCTGCACCTCCACCGCCAGCGCCCCGCTGGCCGAGAGGCGCGGCGTGCAGGCCAGATCGAACTGCCGCGCCTTGATCGCGATCAGCATGTCATGCGCCAGATGGCGCTCGGCCTCCTCGGAGACCTCCGCATCCTGCGCATAGAAGGTGAAACTGCCGCGCTGCTTGCCCTTGGAGCGATAGAGCGCGACATCGGCGAAGCGGAACAGCTCGTCCTCCTCCAGCGTGTCCTGCGGGGTCAGGGCGATGCCGATCGACAGGCCCACCTCCAGCCAGCGGTCGCCATGGGCGATGGGCTGCGAGACGATCTCGATCAGCCGCTCGGCAAGCTCCACGATCTGCGGGCGCTGCAGGTTGGAGGCCGCCACCACGAATTCGTCGCCGCCGATGCGCGCGGCGATCTGCCCCGCGCCGATCGCGGCCTTCAGACGAGAGGCTACCGTGCGCAGCACCAGATCGCCGACATCATGGCCGAAGGTGTCGTTGATCGGCTTGAAATGATCGAGGTCGAGGTAGAACAGCGCCAGTTCGCTGTCGGTCGCGGCCAGCACCTCGCGCATGAACTTGCGCAGGCCAAGGCGGTTGGGCAGGCCGGTGGCGGCATCATGCTGCACCTCGCGCTGCGCGCGCGACAGATCGGCGGCCAGCGAGACATCGGCGGTGATGTCGGTGGCGATCTTCACGATCTTGAACGGCTGGCCGTTGAGATCGTAGATCGGATTGTAGGAGGCCTGGATCCACACCTCCGCGCCGTCACGCGCGCGGCGGCGGAATTTGGCGGACATGAAGCGGCCCTGCCGCAGCTGGGCCCAGAAAGCCTCGTAATCGGCCCCTTCGGCGGTCTCGGCATGCAGGAAGATGCGGTGATGCTTGCCCACCACATCGCCCAGCCGATAGCCCATCAGCTGCAGGAAATTGTCATTGGCGTCCAGAATCGTGCCGTCCAGCCCGAAGGTCACCACCGCTTGTGACTTGTGGATCGCGGCGATCTGCCCCTCGTAATCGCCCTGGCGCAGCTTCTGCTCGGTAACATCGACAGCGTTCTTCACCACCTTGAAGGGGCGGCCATTCATATCGAAAATGGGGTTGTAGGAGGCCTGAAGCCAGATCTCGCGCCCGTCATGGCCGATGCGCTTGAACTCGCCGCTCTTGTACTGCCCGGCGGCCAGATCACGCCAGAAAGCGGCATAGGCCTCGCTCTCGCGCTCCTCGGGGGCCACGAACATGCCATGGTGATGGCCGCGCACCTGAGACAGCCGGTAACCCGTCAGATCGAGGAAATTGTCATTGGCGTCCAGAATGGCGCCATCCATCGCGAAGGAGACCACGCTCTGCGACTTGTGGATCGCGGCGATCTGCCCCTGATGATCGGCCTGACGCAGTTTTTCGCGCGTGACGGCGGTGGCGTACTTCACGATCTTGAAGGGCCGCCCCTCCTGATCCAGCACCGGGCTGTAGATCGCCTGAAACCAGATTTCGCGCTTGCCCGCCCCCACGCGGCGGAATTCGCCGCTGCGATGACGCCCGGCGACCAGATCGCTCCAGAATATCTCGTAGTCGAGGCTGTGGGCATGCGCCGGATCGACGAACATGCGGTGATGCCGCCCCTCCACCTCGGCCATCGTATAGCCCACGGCATCGAGGAAATTGCGGTTGGCGTCCAGAATCGTGCCATCCGGCGCGAAGGTCACCACGCATTGCGACTTGTCGATCGCCGCGATCTGGCCATGGAAATCGGCGGTCTGCTTCTTCTCGGGCGTGACATCGACGGCATATTTCACGATCTTGAAAGGCCGCCCCTCCAGATCGAAGATCGGGTTGTAGGTGGCGCGCAGCCACACCGCCCGCCCGTCCTTGCCCAGCCGGCGATACTCGCCAGAGGCATGGGTGCCGTCGCGCAGACCCTCCCAGAAGGCCTCATAGGCCGGGTCCGCCGCTTCGGCGCGGTCGACGAACATGCGGTGGTGCTGGCCGACGAGATCCTCCAGCCGGTAGCCGGTGGCGGTCAGGAACTTGTCATTGGCATGCAGGATCGTGCCGTTCATCGCGAAATGGATCACCGCCTGCGAGGTGTTGATCGCCGCGATCTGCCCGGCATCGTCCACCGCCGCCATGCGGCGCTCGGTCACATCGCGCACCAGCATCACCACCTCGCTGACCGGCGCGCCCATGTCGCGGATCGGGATGCAGGAAACCTCGGTCCACAAGGGCGTGCCGTCGCGCCGGATCTGGCGCATGTCGCCGAAGAAGGGCTGGCCGCTGGCGAAGGCGCGGTCGATGGCGTCGGGCTCGCTCTGGCCGGAGGGGGCGGGGCGGAAGATGGAGCGGTTGCGCCCCACCAGCTCCCAGCCGGCATAGTCGAACAGAGCCAGGCAGCGCTCGTTGACGCGCAGGATGGTGCCGTCACGCGCGAAGGCGATGCGGCCCATGCTGAGTTCCATGGCCTCCACATCGGCCTGGGTCAGATAGGGTTCGATCGTCTCATGAAGCATGTTGGCCATCCGGTTTTGCACGTAGATCGCCGTAACAAAGATAAGTTAAGATCGCCTTGACCTTAATCTGGCCCGCGCCCGCGCATCATGCTCCGGCAACAGCCTTCCGTCACGCCTTCGACATATTCGGCGCATAGGCCGCCACTCACCCCCCTTTCGCTGCCGAGCCTTTGCGATCATGCCACGCCCCACACCATCGGACACGCCGATAAGCCTGACGATCGGCGGGCTTGGCCTGACCTCGCTCGGCCTTCAGCCGCAAATCGTCGATGCGGCCACCGGCGCGGGTCTCGATGCCGGGCTGGCCGGGCTGCTCTCCACGCTGGAAATCGGCATGATGGGGCTGGCCAGCATCCTGATGCTGCGCGGCGCGCTGGGCGCCATCCGCAAGGCGCTGCTCATACCCGGAGCGGCGCTGATGGCGCTGGGCAATGCTCTGGCCGGGGCTGGCGCCGACATCGTGCCCATCATGATCGGGCGCGGCATGGCCGGGATCGGTGAAGGGCTTCTCGCCTCGGTCGGCGTTGCCGTGGTGATCGCCAGCAAAGCGCCGGTGCGCGACAGCGCGCGCTTTATTGCCTGCTCCGCCGTGCCGCAGTTGCTGTGCTGCGGCATCCTGTCCTTCACGGGGGGGCTGCACAGCGCAATCGCCATGCCACTGCTGTTGCTGGTCGGCACCGGGGTGGTGGCGCTCTGGCCCATTCTGGCGCTGGCCGTGCCGCGCGCCGTGCAGGCCGGGCCGTCGCGCCGGCCCAGCCCGCCCGCGTTGGCGGCGCTGCTGCTGCTGGTGATGCTCAATGCCGTGGGCAGCGCCTGCTGGACCTATCTGGGCGCGCTGGGACAGGCGAGCGGCCTGAGCCCGGCACTGATCACAGCTTGCCTGACCGCCAGCCTCGTCACGCAGATCGCGGCGAGCCTGCTGCTGGGCTGGCGCGAGCCCAAACACCGCCTTGTGCCGCTGCTGATGCTGGTGCTGGCCGCGCAGACGGCGGCATCGCTGTGCCTGCCGCTCACCGCCAGCGGCCCGGCCTATCTGGCCGGTGCGGCGGCTTTCGGCTTCACCTGGCAGGCGGGGCTGCCGCTGGCCACCGGCCTGTTCCGCCAGAGCGACCCGCAGGGCAGCGCCAGCTTCCTCGCCCTGCCCGCCACCTTGCTGGGCATTGCGGTGGGGCCGGGCGCGGCAGGGCTACTCACCGGCGCGGACACGGGGCCCGCCCCCACCTTTTTCCTCAGCGCCATGCTGCTCGCCGCCACCGGCGCGGGGCTGACGCTGCTGGGGCTGATCGCCAAAATCCGCAGCCCCCAGACCTGCGCCTGATCCGCCCCGGCTTCAGTCGAGCATCTTGCGGCACAGCGCGAGCTGCATCCGCGTCTCACTCACCGGATCATGCGTTCCGGCATATTCATATTCGACGAAAGCGGGCACCGCGTAGCGGTTTTGCTGCAAGAACTTCAGCGTCTCGCGGATTGGGGTGCTACCCTGCCCCCATGGCATGTTCATGCCGCTTTCCTCGCCCTGCCCGGGCTGGTTGCGCTGGCGGTCCTTCAGATGGAGGTTGGAGATGCGCTTGTGGTGCTTGCCGATGAAATCGCGCGGATCCTCGCCCAACGCATGAAAATGCCCGATGTCGAGGTTGGCCCCCACCCATTCGCTGAGCGCGAAGGCGGCCTCGAAGCTTTTCGTATCGGAAAACTCACCGCGATCCGCAACATTGCTGTGGCCATGCGGGCAGAGCATGATGCGGTATTTCTCGGCGAAGGGCGCCATCTGCCGGATCGTCGCAAAACGGGTGGAGAGGTTGAGCCATGTCACCCGCAGCGCCTGACAGGCGCGAAAAATCCCCTCGATCTCCTCGTCGCTCAGCGGCGTGCCGTCAACGGCATGGGCGTCTTCCCGGGCCGCCGGGATCAGGGGATTGTAGGCATGGATGTTGATCCCGGCCCGGTCGAAACGAGCACGAAAATCGGCGTAATAGCTGGCCGGGGTCTCGATCAGGAACTTGCGCTGGCGTTCGCGCGCTTGCGCCAGAGCCTCGCCGGTCTGGCGCTGAAACTCCCAGCCCCAGGGATTGCGCAGCGAGCCGCCATGGCCGGGGCCGCAGCCCTTCAAGGGCGCGGGGCACAAAGCCGGATCGGGCCGCGTGCCCGTGAGGGTGCCGGGTGTCACCGGGCCGCCGAACAGCTCGCAATCATAGGCGCCCACCGCGCGCATATCGCGGATGATCGCCTCGGCATGGCCCGCGCCGTCATTGGGAATATCGTGGAAGCTGTAGGTCTGAACGCCAAGCTGCACGCCCTTGTAGAAGGACCGGTTGGCCCCGCCCGGCAGGGCCCAGCTGCGCCCCGCCATGGACAGGACGCCAGCCGCGGCAGCGCCTGTCGCCAGAAAGTCTCGACGGTTCACCGGCATGGAACGCTCCTCTTGCGTCTGTGTTTTCAGGCGATGCCCCGGCCGCATGCCTGCGACCGGGGCATCTGACGTCACATCAGAACTTCACACCGGCCCGCACGCCGAAGGTGCGCGGATCGGAGACCTGCAGGGTGCCGTTGGCGCCGCCGCCGACAGCGGTGACCAGCAGCTTGTTTTCCAGATTCTTGACGAAGCCCTGCACGTAATAGCGCTTCTCAGGCGCATTGTAGGTGAGGGTCGCCTCGGTCTGGGTGTAGGAGGGCTGGTTGAACTGACCGTAGATGGTCAGCGCAATCATCTTGTAGCTGCTGGAGTAGCGCGAACGCACCGCCGCGATCACCTCGCCCCCATTGGCCATGGGGAAGGTGTGCGCCACGCCGCCCATCAGGGTGATGGTCGGGCTGCGGTCCAGCTTCAGGCCCTGAAAGTTGAGCGTGGGATAGGTCGCGGCATTGGGCAGGAAGTTGCCGTAACGCGCATTGAGGTAGGACAGCGAGAAATCGAGCTTGTCATGCGGGGTGGCGGCGAAATTGGCCTCCGCCTCGATGCCGTCGATCTTGGCCGATGCGGCGTTGGTGGTCTGCGTGCACTGCGTGCCGCCCGCGCAATAAGGGCCGACCTGCGTGAGCTGCAGATTGTTGTAATTGTAGTGGAAGGCCGAGAGGTTCAGGCGCAGGCGCCGGTCGAACAACGCGGTCTTGGTGCCGATTTCATAGGCCGTCAGCGTTTCGGGCTTGTAGTAGAGCGTGCTGGCCGGCAGCAGACAGCCAGCCGCGGTGCCCGCCTCGCAGCCATCGTTGAAGCCGCCCGCCTTGTAGCCGGTCGAGACCGTGCCATAGAGCATGGTGGTGGGCGTCACCTCGTAATCGACGCCCACCTTCCAGGTGGTCTTCTGGTAGTGGCGGTCGGCGATGTTGGGGGTCTTCACGTCGCCGGGGGCGGCGCAGTTGAGGTCATAGGCGCAGGTGACGGTGTAGCCGGTGCGGGCCTTCTCGTCAGCGGTGTAGCGGATGCCGCCGGTGATGTGCAGGTTCTGCGCGGGCGAATAGGTGACCTGACCGAAGCCCGCCAGGCTGCTGGACATCACATAGCCCTGCGGGAAGGCGAAGAGATAGCCCGGATCGCCCGGATTGGTGCGCACGCCATTGACCACGCGGTCGAAGATCTGCAGCGCGATCGAGCCGCGTTCCTTGAAGTAATAGACACCGGCCTGAGCACGCAGCGGGCCATCGCTGTTGGTCGAGAGGCGCAGCTCCTGGCTGTTCTGCCAGTACCAGCCGTCGAACTGGTTGGGCGACAGGCCATTGGCGTAATAGCTGTAATTGCCCTCATGGCGCTTGAACTCGCGGTAGGAGCCGACATAGTTCAGCGTGACGAAGCCCAGATCATACTTGAACTCACCCATCACGCCATAGGTGGCGTTGTCGCGGCGCAGATTGGCGGCGCGGTCGAGGCGATAGAGGCCGTCCGCCGTGGTCGGCGTCAGAGTCAGCAGCTTGTCGTTGCTGACGCCATTGGCGATGTAGGTCGGGTTGACGGTGTTGGTGGTGTAGTTCGAGTAGAAATTGCCGGTGCCCAGCGTGTTGGTGCTGATGCCGCCCATATGCGAATAGTCGCCGCGGATCAGCAGCTCGCCCCGGTCGAACTTCAGCAGCGCGGAGACGCGGGCCGAAATGTTGTCCTTGAAGGGGTTGAGGTTGGCGTTGAGGTTCTGCCCCGCCTTCAGGAAGCTGTCGCGGTGATCGTAATTGACGCCGAAACGCAGGCCCAGATTCTCATTGACCGGCGTGTTCAGCACGGCGGTGGTCTGCGTGTTGTTGTAATTGCCGTAAGACGTATCGAGCGAGCCGGAGAACTTGGTCAGATCAGGCCGGTTGGTGATGACATTGACCGCGCCCGCCGTGGTGTTGCGGCCATAGAGCGTGCCCTGCGGCCCGCGCAGCACTTCCACGCGGCTGATGTCGAAGAAGCTGACTTCCTGCGCCTGCTGGCGAGCGATGTAGACGCCATCGGCCATGAAGGCGGCGCTGGGATCGCCCTTTTCGGTGCCGTCGGCGCTGGTGACGCCGCGGATGGTGATCTGCAGGCCATTGTTGCGGTTGATCATCACGCTGGGCACCTGGTCGCCCAGAGCCGTGGGGTTGGTGATGCCCGCCGTGCGCAGCCCTTCGCCGCTCACGGCCGTCAGCGCGATCGGCGTCTTGGAGGCCAGCGTCTCGAAGCGGGTGGCGGTGACGATGATGTCGCCATTGGTGGGCGCGGGCTGGGCAGCCTCGGCCTTATCCTGCGCCATGGCAGGCGTGGCCATCAGCATGGCCAGCATGGATGCACCCATAAATCCATAATTTTTCAACATGATATTCCCCTCTTTGTTGTCAAACCTGGCCTTGCGCATTGTCATGCATGCGCTTGAGGCAAGCGTCGGCGCTTCCGGAGCCTCTCTTGAGGTATCCGGTGACGAAGCGCCGTTTTTTGAAAACGATACCAAATGACATGGAGCCGAGAGGAAAATTACCCGGACACACGCCCCCAGCCCCAGCCCGTGCGTTGCCAAAACGCCCGGAACGCGGGATTTGATACCGATTACAATTTAAATTTTATACAAAGCGGCCCCGCCGCATTATCTGTTCCTTCCCCCTCTGGCGTCCGATCCTGTTCACGGATCGGTTCACTCTGTTGTTTGATACCCAGCCTTTTGGCGGGGCGCAAAGCAATCCTTGCCTTACATCCGCGCCGTGGACTCCCTTAAAATGAGACTATGGGGCAAAATTTGCTTCAACTGATCGATGGGTCGCTTGTGAAGCACCGCGTCCATCATCCGCATCGCGCATTCACCCAATTCATCGGTCGGCTGGCGGATCGTGGTGAGCGGCGGCGCGGCGAAAGAGCCGAAGCGCAGATCGTCGAAACCCACCATCGCAATGGCGCGCGGGATCACCAGACCGGCCTCGCGGATGGCATGCATCGCGCCAATCGCCATCTCGTCACCGGCGCAGAAGACACCGTCGGGCATCTGCCCTGCCTCCAGCAGGCGCAGCATGGCGGCATGGCCCGATTCAATCGAGAAATCGCCATGCACCACCCAATCCTCGCGCGTTTCCAGCCCGGCGGCGGCCAGCGCGGCGCGATAGCCCTGCAAACGGTCCACCGTCAGCGGATTCTCCGGTGGGCCCATGATGGTCGCGATGCGCTTGCGCCCGCTCTCGATCAGATGCTCCACCGCCAGCGTGGCGGCGGCCACATTGTCGATCACCACATTCGGGCAATCGAGCCCGTCGAACCGCTCGCAGGCCAGCACCAGCGGGATCGGCGGTTCCGTGCGGCCCGCCTTCAGCACATCGGTGACGATGCGCGGCAGCAGGGAGCCCAGCAGGATCAGCCCATCGGCCACGCGGGTCTGGACCATGTCGGCATAGTAATCCAGCCGCTCCTGCTTGCCCTGCGTCTCGCCGATCAGCACGCGATAGCCCAGATCATGCGCAACGTTTTCAATGCTTTGCAAAATCCCCGAAAAGAAGGGATTGGCGATTTCCGGAACGATCACAATGATCGTCTCGTTGCTGCGCCGCCGCAACTGACGCGCAATGGCGTCAGGCGCGTAATTCATCTCCTCGATGGCCTGCTGCACCCGCTCGCGCCGCAGGGGGCGGACCGCCTCGGGCTCGCGCAAAGTGCGCGAGACCGTGGCGACGGAAACGCCGGCCCGTTTGGCAATGTCGCGGATGGTGACCAAGCTTCTTCCTTCCCTGCCAGCGTGCGATCAGATCGTGCCCGCCTTCATGAACTCCGTGGCGTGATAGGCCGCCCGCGCGGACATCGCCATATAGGTGAGCGAGGGGTTCTGACAACCGCTCGACGCCATGGCCGCGCCATCGGTGATGAACAGGTTCGGCACCTCATGCGCCTGGTTAAAGCCGTTCAGAACGGAGGTTTTCGGGTCGTGGCCCATGCGCGCCGTGCCCATCTCATGGATGCCCAGCCCCGGGGGATGCAGCTTGCCATTCTCGGCGGTGATGGTGGCGCCCGCAGCGATCAGCATGGCTTTGGCATCCTCCAGCATGCGGCGGCCCAGCTCCTTGTCGTTCTCGCCATGGGCGCAATCGATGGTGAGCTGGGGAATGCCCCATTCATCGGTTTTGGTGGCATGCAGCGTGACGCGGTTGTTCGGATCGGGCAGCATCTCGCCGAAGCCCGCAAGCCGTATCTGCCAAGGCCCGGGGTGGCGGACACGGTTCTTCAACGCCGCGCCCACGCCCGGTTCGGCATCGGCCATGGGGCGCCAGCCCTCGCGCATCACCCCGCCCTGATAGCCGTAACCGCGATGGTAGCCGGTGTCGTCGGCCTCCAGATTGCGGTAGCGCGGGATGTAGATGCCATTGGGGCGGCGCCCGCGATGATAGGTCTCCGGACCGTCCATCACGCCGGAGACCGTGGGCCCATAGACATGGTCCATCAGATTGCGCCCGACCTGATCCGAGCCATTGGCAAGGCCACGCGGATTGGCGTCGCTGCGCGAATTGAGCAGCACCTGCGCCGTGCCGATGGTGGAGGCGCAGAGGAAGACGATCCGCGCCTCATAGACGCGTTTTTCCTTGGTGTTCTGATCGATGATCCGCACGCCGGTCGCCTTGCCGGTCTTGGGATCGGTGATGA
Source organism: Novosphingobium rosa NBRC 15208 (assembly GCF_001598555.1). Classification (GTDB taxonomy): domain Bacteria; phylum Pseudomonadota; class Alphaproteobacteria; order Sphingomonadales; family Sphingomonadaceae; genus Novosphingobium; species Novosphingobium rosa. Next base: position 4,991 of record NZ_BCZE01000104.1, on the reverse strand, counting down.
TCGAATGGGCGATGGCATCGGTGACGATGGTGAGATTGCCGGTCTTCTCCGCCGCCGGCAGCGAGGAGGAAAGGCTGGAATGATAGGCGCCGAAGCTGCACCCACGCTCACACAAGGAGCGATACTGGCAAGGGTTACGGCCCAGTTCGATATGATGCGGCTGCGGCTCGGTGAGGTGAGCGCAGCGGCCCTGGATCACCTTGCGACCGGGGAATTTTTTCTCAACCGCGTCCTTGAACAGCTTTTCCGTGTCGGTCATCGCCATCACGGGCAGGAACTTGCCATCGGGCAGTTGGGGCAGGCCTTCATTCGCACCCGAAACGCCGATGAAGGTCTCCACCTTGTCATACCATGGCGCCATATCGGCATAGCGGATCGGCCAGTCGATGCCGTGGCCGTCACGCTTGTTGGCGGAGAAATCCATCTCCGAAAAGCGGTAGGTCTGGCGGCCCCACATGATCGAGCGGCCACCCAGATGATAGCCCCTGATCCATGAAAAGGGTTTACCTTCCGTGGTTTCGTAGGGGTGCTGGCTGTCCTTGACCCACAGATCCTTGGTGGCGCTGTTCACCGCATAGCATTGGCGCTGGATCTGATAGTCGCGCGCCAGTTCCTCCTCGGGAATGCTGCCGGCATTGGGCAGATCCCAGGGCTGCATCCAGTCGGTGTAGGAGGAGCCATGCTCCAGCTTGCGCCCGCGCTCGATGATGAGGACTTTCAGGCCCCTTTCGCACAATTCCTTGGCGGCGATCCCGCCGCTCATCCCCGAGCCGATGACAATGGCGTCGAACATCAATCTCTCCACGATTTTTGTTGTTCTGGCGGTATGCTTTTCTGGCGATTTTGGCGCTCAGGCGATGACCAGCAATTTTCCGGCAGGCATGGCCCCGGCCCAGGCACGCGTGTCGGCCGTCAGCGGCGTCGATGCCTCCCAGACGCCGGGGTTGTGTTCGTAGCGAAGCTCGACAGTGGCGCCGGGCTCACTCAGGTAATAAAGGTTGATAAACATATCTTTGAGCGAGGCGTAGGCCATGTTGCTCTTGAGATGCTGCGCATCATAGGCGGTCAGAACAGTCAGGCGCTGGGCGGCGGGCAGCAGCGCGAAAGGCTTGCCCGCCCTGGCCTTGGCCTCATCGTCGATGGCAGTGAGCGCCGCCAGATAGGCGGTGCGATGCGAGGGGCTCGCCCAATCACGCATCAACGCATCGAATTGCGCGGGAACGCCGACCTGCACTGCACCCGGCGTGTCGGTCAAAGGGATCAGCGTATCGGCAAAGGCGGTGACCAGCGCGGTGGTGGGCTTATCCAGCGAAGGCGCTTTCCCCGCCACGGCGGCCAAGGCTTCGGCAGGCAGGGCAGCAAGGCCGATCAGGGCGCCAAGCCCCTCCAGCATCCGCCGACGATCCAGTTCGATCATCCGAAAATCCCCTCTCATTTGTTTTCTTGACCGATGCCGCTTTATTCTGGCAACGTTTACAAAAATATGGGGCAGAGGATCGGACCTTGTCAACAAGAATGCAAAAAATACGCCTTTTCAGCATGATGGCGCTGCAATTGGCGATCTGGGGCGCCTGGGCCCCCAAACTGTTCCCCTATATGGGAATGTTGGGATTCTCCGCGTCGCAGCAGGCTTTAGTCGGTTGCTGCTGGGGCATCGCCTCGGTGGTGGGAATCTTTTTCTCGAATCAGTTCGCGGACCGCTATTTTTCCGCCGAGAAGTTCCTCGCCGTCAGCCATGTAATCGGTGCCATCTGCCTGTTCGGCGCGGCCTTCAGCACGCAGTTCCTGCCCTTTTTCCTGTTCTATCTGGCCTATAGCCTGGTCTATGTGCCCACGCTCTCGGTCAGCAACACCATCGCCTTTGCCGCGCTGAAGGACGGCAAGGACTTCGGCACGGTGCGCGCGGGCGGCACTGTGGGCTGGATCATGGCCAGCTGGCCCTTCATCTTCATCCTTGGCGCCCATTCCACCGCCGTGGATGTGCGGGCGATCTTCATCGTCTCGGCGGTGATCTCGCTGCTGCTCGCCGGTTTCTCGCTGACGCTGCCGCACACCCCGCCGCAGAAGGGCAATGGCGTCGATTCGCTGGCGTGGCGCCGCGCGCTGGGCCTGCTCAGGAAGCCCTATGTCGCGGTGCTGTTCTTCGTCACCTTCATCGATTCGGTGGTGCATAACGGCTATTTCGTGATGTCGGACGCGTTTCTCACCAACCGCGTGGGCATTGCCGGCAATCTCTCGATGGTGGTGCTGTCGCTGGGTCAGGTCGCCGAAATCCTCACCATGCTGGTGCTGGGCAAGGTGCTGGTGCGCATGGGCTGGCGCACCACCATGATCGTGGGCATTCTGGGCCATGCCGCGCGCTTCCTCGCCTTCTCGCTGCTGGCTGACAGCATTCCGGCGATCATCGCGGTGCAATTGCTGCACGGCATCTGCTACGCCTTCTTCTTCGCCACCGTTTACATCTTCGTGGATGACGCTTTCCCCAAGGATGTCCGCTCCAGCGCGCAGGGCCTGTTCAACCTGCTGATCCTGGGCGTGGGCAATATGGTGGCCAGCTACGTCTTCCCCAATCTGATCGCCGCGCTGACCGGCGCGGATGGCAAGGTCGATTACCAGACGCTGTTCTATGTTCCCACGGGGCTGGCCCTGCTGGGCGCGCTGGTTCTGCTTTTTGCCTTTCACCCACCCACGGCGGCACCCGCCGGGTCTCTGGAGGATATCTGATGGTTTTCGAGATGAATCGCCGCAGCCTGCTGGCTGGCATGGGCGTGGCAGGCATGGCCGCCGCCACGCCTGCATGGGCCGCCGCCCCCGCCACGCCCTTCTTCAAGCGGATCAACAAGCCGATCGGCATCCAGCTCTACACGCTGGGCGAGGCCGCGCAGAAGGATCTGTCAGGCACGCTCACCCGTCTGGCCGCCACCGGCTACAAGGAGTTCGAGCTGCCCAGCCTCTATGGCCGCAGCGCCAAGGAGCTGCGCGCCGAGGGTGACAAGGCGGGCGTTAAGTTCAGCTCGATCCATATGGGCCTGCCCGCGCGCCTCCCCCCCGGCTCGCTGACGCTGATGAGCAGCCCGCAGGAAATCGCCGACGCGCTGGGCACGCTGGGCATCGGCAAGGCCGTGCTGCCGATCCCCCTGATGCCCGATGACTGGAAGCCGAGCGCCGACATGCGCGCCTCGCTGATCGCCGGCGTCGAGGCAGGCGGGCTCGATATGTGGAAGCGCATGGGCGACCTGCTCAACACCCGCGCCACCGCGCTAAAACCGCATGGCATCGAACTGGGCTATCACAACCACAATATGGAATTCCGCCCCATCGGCGGCACCACCGGCTGGGCCGTGCTGCTCAAGGAACTGGACCCCAATCTGGTCTTCCTCGAACTCGATCTGGGCTGGGTGACGGCAGGCGGGCACGATCCGGTGGCCGAACTGCGCCGCCTCAAGGGCCGGGTGAAGATGGTTCACCTCAAAGACGTGAAGCCCACCACCAAGACCAACTATGCGCTGCAGCAGGATCCCTGCGAAGTCGGTCAGGGCAAGCTGAACTGGCACGCCATCCTGCCCGCCTGCGTTGAGGCCGGGGTGCAGCATTACTTCGTCGAGCAGGAACCGCCCTTCGCGCATGACCGTTTCGAGTCGGTGAAGATGTCCTACGATTTCCTCTCGCGCTTCAAGGCCTGAGGATTGTTCCGGGGGGCGTGCGGATGCCCCCCGGCCCTTTCGAAAGAGAGTTAAACCATGGCTTCACGCCGTTTACGCATGGGATTGATCGGTGGCGGGCCGGGATCCTTTATCGGGCCGGTCCACCGTCTGGCCGCCGAAATGGACCGCGAGATCGAACTGGTCGCGGGCGCCTTTTCCAGCAGCGCGGAGAAATCGCGCGCGGCAGGCGAGAGCTATCGCATCGATCCCGCGCGAGCCTATCCCGATATCGCCACGATGATCGCGCAGGAAGCGGCGCGCGAGGATGGCATTGATTTCGTGGCGATCACCACGCCCAACCATATGCACCTGCCCGCCGCCAAGGCCGCGCTGGAGGCTGGTCTGGCCGTGATCTGCGACAAGCCTGCCACCACCACTTTGGCGCAGGCCCATGAGTTGGCCGCCATCGTGGAGAAGGCGGGCAAGCCCTTCGCCCTCACCTACACCTATTCGGGCTATCCGCTGGTGCGTGAGGCACGGGCGCGCGTGGCGGCGGGCGCTCTGGGCGCGATCCGCAAGGTGGTGGTCGAGTATCCGCAAGGCTGGCTGGCCAAGCCAGACACCGGCAAGCAGGCCGAATGGCGCGGCGATCCCTCGCGCAGCGGCATCGGCGGCTGCGTGGCGGATATCGGTGTCCATGCCTTCCATCTGGCCGAGTTCGTCACGGGGCTGAAGGTTTCGCAGATTCTGGCCGATATGGGCACGGTGGTGCCGGGGCGGCTGGTCGATGACGATTGCCAGATCCTGCTGCGCTTCGAGAACGGTGCGCGCGGGGCCCTGCTGGCGTCGCAGATTTCGGTGGGCGAGCGCAACGGCCTTACCATCCGCATCTATGGCGAGAAGGCGGGCCTGCGCTGGCGTCAAGAAGAGCCCAACCAGCTCTGGCTGTTCCATGAGAATGGCCGCAGCGAACTGGTGCAGGCAGGTGATCCCGATCTGGGCCCCGATGCCCAATGGGCCACCCGCACCCCTGGCGGCCATCCCGAGGGCTATCTTGAGGCCTTCGCCAATCTCTATCGCGATTTCGCGCGTCTGCTGCGCGGCGAGGATGGCGCGCTGGTCCCCGGCATGGCCGATGGGCTGCGCGGCATGGCTCTGATCGAAACAGCGGTTCATGCCAGCGCGAAGAGCGCGGGCTGGGTCGATTTCACGGTTTAAGGCGACATATCCATGAAAACCATCAAGGGGCCGGGCATTTTCCTGGCACAATTCCTCGGCGATACGGCGCCTTTCAACACGCTGTCGGGTCTGGCCGACTGGGCGGCGGGTCTGGGCTACAAGGGCCTA
>NZ_BCZE01000103.1 GCF_001598555.1 Novosphingobium rosa NBRC 15208 | reverse complement strand
GTCGAGCCTGTCGCGATAGGCGGGCAGGTCGGTGCGGATCGCGCCGCCTGCCGGATGGATGATTTCGGAGAGCTTGCAGGCAATCTGCGGGCGGTTGGCGAAGTTGCGCAGCGCGGCCTGATAGGCTGCCTGATCGCCGGGTTTCGGGTCAAAGGCGGGCAGATGGTCGATCACGATGCGCAACTGCGGCACCGCATCGCTGACCCGCAGCGCCGCTTCCAGCAGGGCGACATCCTGATTGGCCGTTTCCAGCACCAGATCCGCATCGGCAAGGCGTTTCAGCCCATCGAGGAAGGTCGGGTTGCGTGATTGCGCCGCGAGATCATAGTCCCACAGATTGCCGTAGCGGATGCCCCGGAACAACGGATTGCGATGAAACCGCCCCAGCAATTCGGCGAAATCGGGGTTTTCGGGGCGCAGATTGCCGATCATGCCAAGGATGATCGGGTTGGTGGCGGCCTGCTCCAGCACCCAGAGGTTGTCCTCCACCCATGGGCTGGCCTCGACCACGATGGCGCCGACGATGCCCAGTGGCCGGGCATGGGCGGCATAGGTTGCGGGCAGCGATCCGGCGCTATGGGTGGGGGATGTTTCGGGCCCGGCATAGGGCACGCTCTGAGGCCGTTTGGGATCGAAGAGATGGATATGGGCGTCGATGATCGGTGTTGTCGCGGCGCTGCCGAATGCCGATCCGGGCAGCAGGCTGGCGGCGCTGGCGGCGATCAGGGCGCCGCGGCGGGAGAAGGTGGCTGTCGTCATCACGCGATCCATTGGGGCTGAGGGCGCGAGGTCCATGCAAACAGCATGGCCGCGCCAAGGAAACACAGAAGGGCAAGCGCCAGAATGCCCGCCGTGGCGGAGTGCAGTGCCCCCTCGATGGCGACGCGCACATTGGGCGCCAGAAACGATCCCGCAGCGCCCAGCGCGTTGATCAGGGCAATCGCGCCTGCCGCCTGAGCCTTGGGCAGATGCTTGCTGGCCAGCGCCCAGAACACCGGCTGCACCGCGATAAAGCTGGCGGCGGCCAGGCTCAGGCTGGCCATCAGCAGCACCGGGCCGCTCGCCCATGCCGACCCTGCCAGACCCACTCCGGCGGCGGTGAAGATCAGGGCGGCGATCAAGGCGTGCCGCCCGGTGCGGTCGGCCAGCCATGGGAAGATCAGCGTGGCGATCAGCGCCGCCGTCCATGGCACCACCGACAGCACGCCGACTTCCCAGCCCACGCTGCGCCCGATGATGGCGGCGATCTGGCTGGGCAGGAAAAAGACCAGGCCATAGACGCTCATCTGGATCAGCAGATAGATCGTGCCCAGATACAGCACCGGCCCCGAGCGCAGGGCGCGCATCAGGCCGATATGGTGCGGGGTGCCATGCTCCTGCTCAAGCTGGGCCTGCAGGGTGAGCTTTTGCGCAGCGGTCAGCCAGCGGGCCTGCTCCGGCCCGTCGGGCAGGTGAATGAAGGCCAGAACCCCCACCAGCGAGGCCAGCAGGCCCTCGACCAGAAACAGCCATTGCCATCCGGCCAGCCCCAACTGCCCGTCGAGCTTCAGCAAGGCCCCGGAGATCGGGCCGCCCAGAATAAAGCTCAGCGGCGCGCCGACATAGAACAGCCCCATGGCCCGGGCGCGGTACTGTTCGGGATAGAATTTGGTGAGATAGAAGACCACGCCGGGGAAGAAGCCCGCCTCGGCGATGCCCAGCAGAAAGCGCAGCAGGTAAAAGGATTTTTCGCCCCGCGCGAGGAACATCGCGGCGGAAACCAGCCCCCAGCTGACCATGATGCGCGCCAGCCAGATCCGCCCGCCAAAGCGCTGCAGCAGCAGGTTGGAGGGCACCTCCAGAAAGGCATAGCCGGTGAAAAAGATCGAGGCGCCCAGCGCATAGGCCGCATTGCTGATGCCGGTCTGCGCCTGAAAGGCTTCCTTGGCGAAGCCGATGTTGGTGCGGTCGATAAAGGCCAGCACATACATCAGCAGCAGAAAGGGCATCAGCCGCGCATTGAGCCGCCCGACGATCCCGGCCAGCGACACGCGCGTTACCCGCTCCTGCTGTGAATCAGGGACCACGGCACCACTCCATCCGCGCCGCGTTTCGTGGATCGCAGCATCGAAAAATCCTGTTATGTGGGAATGGATGCCGTATGTTGGGGTTATTGGCAATCTTTATTGTGGCCTTATGGAGCCGCAGCGGTGCTTTCCCGGACAATCAGCCGATGCAGCAACTTGATCGAGGCGAGATCGCGCTTCTCCCCCTCCAGCACTTCCAGCAGCAAATTGACCGTTGTTTTGCCCAGGTTTATCATGGGCTGGCGCACGGTCGTCAGCGGTGGGTCCATCATGCGGGCGTAACGCGTGTCGTCAAAACCCACCAGCGAAACGTCCGCAGGGCAGCGCAGCCCCAGCCTGCGCATGGCGGACAGCGCGCCCATCGCCAGCTCGTCGTTGAAGCAATAGATGGCTGTGGGGCGGTCCGGCGCGGAGAGGATCTCCAGCGTGCGCTTGAAGCCGGATTCGGCACGCAGCCCCCCGGCGGTGACGCGCAGCGCGATGGGCTCGGGAAAGCTGGCCGCGCAGTCCAGCGCGCCCTTCAGCCTTGCGCCGTCCAGCGTGTGATTGTCCGGCCCGGCCAGAATGGCGACATGGCGATGGCCCAGCCCGTGAAGATGGGTGATCACATCGCGCGAGGCTGCCGCATGGTCGATGTAGACGCTCAGCACATTGAGGTCCGGGTCGTAGTCATGCCCGTTGACGATGGCCAGCAGATCGGGCGAGCGCTTCACCGAATAGCGCAGGGCTTCGGGCACGCCGCTGGCCAGCACGATCAGCCCGTCGGCCTCTTTGCGCTGAAACATGTCGGCATATTGGTTCTCGCGCGCCTTGTCATACTGGGTGTCGCCCAGCAGCACGGAGTAGCCCGCCTGATGCGCGCTTTCCTCGATGCCGCGAATGACCACCGAATAGAACGGGTTCGAAATATCCGGCACCATCACCAGAATCTTGCGGGTGCGTGTGGTGCGCAAGATCTTGGCCGCCGCATTGGGCGTGTAATTCAGCTTGGCCACGGCTTCCTGCACGCGCTTGCGCGTCGTTTCGGACACGATATCGGGCGCGCTGAGCGTTCGGGAAACGGTGGCGGTGGAAACGCCTGCCAGAGCGGCAACATCCTGAATGGTGGCCATGGCGCTATCCCTGCCTCACCACAGGCGGCCTGACAAGATGGTGGTGGGGTGGCTTTGTGACGTCACCGGCGAGTCGCAAGGCTTGAGCAGGGGGCAAGCAAGCTATCCTTGGAAAACATCGTCAGGAAATTCAAAGTGATGGCATTAAAGACCATCAATTGTCTTTTGCTGGTTGACACAGAAGACATTCTGATGAGACTAAAAGCATAAGATAAATGTAACGGATTTCATAAGGTCCGTACAGCGAGAGGCAGGGGCGATGGGCTTGACAGTGGGACCGCTGAGCGCGGTCGACGCGCATGGCATGGCATTCCAACCGGATCATCAGATTGTGGCCAGCAGCGAAACGCTTGGCTGGTCGTCGCTCTATGCCTCGCGGCAGATCGAGCAGCCATATCACGGAAAATTTTCAGCACAGAACAGTCACTTCCTTGCGCTTCACCTGACCGGGCCGGTCACCATCGAGCGCGAGCTGGATGGCGGCGTGGCACGCGCCAGAGTTCGTCCGGGGGGCATGTTCCTGATGCCCGCGGGCTGGGATTTCGGCGTTCGGCTGGATGCGCGGCTGGAAACCCTGCGCCTTTACGTGCCGGACAGCGTGTTGCGCAAAGCTGCGGCGGAATTGTGCAAGGGCGATCCCGAGACCATCGAGATTTTACCACGATTGGGCGACCATGACCTGCTGATCGAACGCCTTGGCCAGACCTGCTGCCGCATGTTGGCCGAAGGTCTGGGCGATTACTTCGCCGATGGCATCGCACGTTGGATCGCGGCGCAATTGGTGACGGCCCATTCCAGTGGACTTCGCCGCGCCGAGCCCAAGGTGAATGGGTTGACGTCCTCCCAACTCAAGAAGATTTCGGGCTTCATCGAGGAGCGGCTGGAAGAACAGCTCAATATTGAGGACATTGCCGCAGCCATCGGCCTCAATCCCATTCATTTCGCGCGGCAATTCAAGCGCTCGACCGGCAAGCCGCCCTATCAGTTCGTGATCGAAAAACGGGTCGAGCGTGCGCGAGAACTTCTGGCTGCCGATATGCCGATTGCGCAAGTGGCGGCGGCGGCGGGTTTCAGCCATCAGGAGCATCTCACACGCGTCTTCGGGCGGCAGACCGGGATGACGCCCGGCGCCTATCGCCGCAGCCTGCTCCACTAAAGCGTTTTGTCATTTTATGGATATCATTCTCATAAAATGACACGGGATCGGCAATTTTAGGCAGGCCCGGTGCGGATCGTGCAGGACATGCGCGAGGGGCCCATCGATACGTAACCTTATCCAAACACAGCCAATAAGTGATGGAAAGAGGGAGTGCCGATGTCTGCCAAGCGTAAGGCGCAATTCTTGCGTTTCACCATCTGTGCCGCCGCCGCGGTGACGTCGGTTTCGGCGTGGGCACAGGCGCCCGCACCGCTGGAGGAGCAGTTCCGCGATCCGCCGGAAAGCGCGCGGCCGCGCGTGTGGTGGCACTGGATGAACGGCAATGTCACCAAGGATGGCATCGCCAAGGATTTCGCCTGGATGAAATCCGTGGGCATTGGCGGCATGACCAATTTCGACGCCAATCTGCGCACGCCCCAGATCGTGCCTCAGCGGCTGGTCTATATGACGCCGGAATGGAAAGACGCCTTCCATTTCGCCGCCAGCGAGGCGGAAAGGCTGGGGCTGGAGCTGACCATCGCGTCATCACCCGGCTGGTCGGAAACGGGCGGACCCTGGGTGAAGCCCGAGGATGGCCTGAAAAAACTGGTGTGGAACGAGACGCGGATCGCGGGCGGCAAGCCTTTCAGGGGCCGCCTCGCCGCCTTGCCGGGCATCACCGGGCCATTCCAGAACATGCCCATTCCCTCGGGCATTCTGGAATCGCTGACTGGCGGCAAGGCCGCCGAAGCACCCACATACAGCGGCCCGATTGCGGTGCTGGCCGTGCCCGATATGGCCGTGGCAGAGGGCGCGCCCAAGGGCTTTGTCTCGGGCGGCAAGAGCATCGATCCCGGCCATTTGCGCGGCGACGATCTGGTGACCGGCGTGGATGTGCCGCGCGGCACGGCGGAGGCGCCAACCACAGTCGTCTATCAGTATGATGCGCCGCAAACCATGCGCTCGGCCAATATCTTTATCGCGGGCGCCAAGACGATGTTCGCCAAGGCGACTTTGGCCGTCGCGCTGGAAGCCAGCGAAGATGGCAAGAGCTGGAACAAGATCGCCGATGTGCCCATGACCGAGGTGCCCAGCACGGTCAGTTTCGCACCGGTGACGGCGAAAAACTTCCGTCTGGTTTTGACGCCCCTGCCCTTCAGCGGTTCCAATCTGGGCGCTCCGGCAGAGGGGATCATCGACGTCAATCTGCTGGCACCGCCCAAGGGCGACACGATCTCGCTGCGGCAATTCCGCCTCTCCAACGCCGCCGCTATCGACCAGTTCGAGGCCAAGGCTGGCTTTGCGCTGGTCAATGACTATTTCTCGCTGGGCGGACCCAAGGATGGCGCGGCGGGGCCGGCGGCTTCGCAGGTGATCGATGTCACCAGCCACGTGAAGCCCGATGGCACGCTGGACTGGGTGGCGCCGAAGGGGAATTGGCGGATCATCCAGATGGGCTATTCGCTGCTGGGCACCACCAACCATCCCGCCCCGCCCGAAGCCACCGGCCTTGAGGTCGACAAATTCGATTGCGAGGCGGTGCGCCGTTACATCGACCATTATCTTGCGATGTATAAGGATGCCGCCGGACCCGGCATGTTGGGCGCGCATGGTATTCGCGCCTTGCTGACCGACTCCATCGAAGTGGGCGCGGCCAACTGGACGCCAAAAATGATCGAACAGTTCAAGGCCCATCGTGGTTACGATCCCACGCCTTGGCTGCCGACCTTGTCCGGCGTGCTGATCGGCAGCCGCAACGATGCCGACCGTTTCCTTTTCGACTATCGCCGCACGCTGGCCGAGCTGATGGCCTCCGAGCATTACGGCACCATCGCCAAGGCCGCGCATGAGCAAGGCCTGAAAGTCTATGGCGAGGCGCTGGAAGACAATCGCCCCTCGCTGGGTGACGATATGGCGATGCGCACGCATACCGACATCCCGATGTCCGCCATGTGGACCTTCCCGCGCGACAAGCAGCCCAACCCAAGCTATGTCGCCGATATCAAGGGCGCGGCCAGTGTGGCCCATATCTATGGGCAGAATCTGGTTGCCGCCGAGAGCATGACCTCGGCCCTGACCTATTGGGCGGATTCGCCGCGCACCCTGAAGCATGTCATCGATCTGGAATTCGTGACGGGCGTGAACCGTCCCGTGATCCACACCAGCGTCCATCAGCCGGTGGATGACAAGGTGCCGGGCCTGTCGCTGATGATCTTCGGCCAGTATTTCAACCGGCATGAGGCCTGGGCGCCGCTGGCCAAGGCCTGGGTCGACTACATCAGCCGCAATGCGCTGATGCTGCAACAGGGCCGCAATCTGGCCGATGTCGGCTATGTCTATGGCGAGGAAGCGCCGCTGACGGGGCTCTATGGCCGCCAGCTTGTGGCCGATGCTCCCAGGACGCATGCCTATGATTTCGTGAACAATGATGCGCTGAACAAGGCCTTGGCCAATGATGGCGCGGAGCTGACCACGCCGGGTGGCGCGCGCTACAAGGCGCTCTATCTGGGCGGTTCCTCACGCGAGATGTCGCTGGCGACGCTGCGCCGCATCCATGCGCTGGTGGAAGGCGGGGCCACGGTGATCGGGCTGAAGCCGACGCACAATCCCAGCCTTGCCGATACCGCCAGCCCGGAGGCGAAGCAGGCCTATGATGCGCTGCTGGCCCAACTGTGGCCGGGAGCGGGGATGGCCACGGTGGGCAAGGGACGGGTGATCGCCTCGGGCGATGTCGAGGCGGCGCTGGCCGGGATCGGCGTGGGGTCCGATTTCCGCTACACCGGCGGCCAGGCGGACAGCGATATTCCTTTCCTGCACCGCAAACTGCCCGATGGGGACGCCTATTTCCTCGTCAACCGCCAGCTGCGTGATGAGACCATCGGGGCGCATTTCCGCGTCACCGGCATGCGGCCCGAGATCTGGCATGCGGAAAGCGGCAAGTCCGAACCGGTCAGCTATCGCAGCGAGGGCGGGGAGACCGTCGTGCCGCTCACGCTGGCGGGCGAGGAGTCGCTCTATGTGGTGTTCCGCAGGGCCGGCCCGGCTTCGGCTGTGGTGGCGCCCAAGGCCTCCGTGCCGCTGGGCCAATTGGCCGGGCCGTGGACGGTGGCGTTCCAGCAGGGACGCGGCGCGCCGTCATCGGTGTCTCTGCCGCAACTGGCCGGGCTGGAGCAGAATGCCGATGCCGGGGTGAAATACTTCTCGGGCGTGGCGACCTACAGCAAGGATTTCGCCGCGCCCAAAGGATGGAAGGCCGGGCAGCCGCTGTGGCTCGATCTGGGCGATGTGCATGAACTGGCCGAGGTGAGCGTGAACGGCACGTCGGCGGGGATTGTCTGGCACAAGCCCTATCGGGTCGATCTGGGCAGGCTGGCGCATGCGGGCAGCAACCATCTGACGGTGCGGGTGGCCAATCTGTGGATCAATCGGTTGATCGGTGACGCTCAGCCCAATGTGACCAGCAAGGTCACCTGGACCGCTTTGCCGACCTATCGCCCGGATGCGCCGCTGAGCCCGTCGGGCCTGCTGGGGCCGGTGACGTTGCAGGGTGAGGGGAAATAGGGCTCGTCGACGGGCGGGGCTTCCCTCAGCCCCGCTGTGTTGGTGAGAAGACTGGCGGCTCGGGGTGATCCCCGGGCCGCCTTTTTGCGCGGGTGGTCTGACGACGAGCGCGGCACCCGCCGTGAAGCGGCCCTTTGGACAGGGGCTGCCAATCCAACGCAGCGCTGGCACTCAAGGGATTGCAAAGGGCGCCCCAGCTGCTTGGGGCCCTTGGTCCGCCGGAGGCGCACCTCCTTTCTACACGCACAAAAAAGCGGCCGGGAAAACAGCTTCCCGGCCGCCACGGAAGAGAAGGCAATCAGAACTTGTGCTTCAGCCCGAACTCGAATGTCCGCCCCAAAGTCTGGCCCAGCCCGGTGCCGTCGACGGTGCCGAAGCCCGCGCCGGTGACGTTCTTGTAGGAGGGGTCTTCATTGGCGACATTGTTGACATTGAGCGTCAGCGTGGTGCCGCTGAGCGCCCCGGCGTCCTTGATATCATAGGCGAAGTAGAGGTTGACCGGATGGAAGGAGTCCACATGCGTCTGGACCACGGAACCGGTGGTGATGGGCGCGATATCGAAGCCTGCCGAATAGTTCATGGTGGCGCGCATCGTCAGATTGCCCACGGTGCCGCCCAGCGCCAGCGCCAGCTGCATCCGGCTCAAACCGCCCTGATCGGGATCGAACGCGCTGATCTGACGGGTTCCGCCCACCGCAAGGCTGGCGTTCTTGAGGTAATAGGTGCCCGCCACCGAGCCATTGATCGAACCGAAGCTGGTGGGGTGCTGGTAGGTCATCTTGAAATCGAGGCCGCGGTAATAGAAGTTGCCAAGATTGGTGCGGGTGGCATTGAAGATCGCATAGGGCGTGGTGCCGTTGGCGATGTTGTTCGCCGAATAGAGCGTGGCAAGACTGGGGCCCTGCACATGCTCATTGCCGATCAGCGCCTGCGCCTGCGCGAGCGTGGGGTTGAGGACATAAGTGCTGGCGAAAGCGGGGGTGGTGAAGATCGAGGGCGAGTAGAAAGGATAGATGTTGATGGCGTGGAACAGGTTGACCGCCCAATAGGTCACGCTCATCGACAGGCCGGGGACGAATTTCGGCTTGTAATCGGCGCCGAAGGAGTAGGTATGCGCCGTCTGCGGGCCGATGTTGTTGCCGCCGCCCGCCAGCAGGATGGTGGGGCGCCCGATGTTGGCGTTGAAGTTCGATCCCACCGGCTGATAGGGGCTGGAGAGCAGCACCTGCGCGCGGCTGTCGATGGCGCCGGCCTCGTCCTGCAGGCTGGGGGCGTTGAAGGAGGTGCCGTAATTGCCGCGCAGGGTGAAGCTGGGCGTGGGCTGATAGGTGAAGCCGATCTTGGGGTTCACCGTGCCGCCAAAGTCGCTGTAATTGTCATAGCGGATCGAACCGTCGAGGTTGAGCGCATAGACCAGGCTGTTGCGGTTGTCTGACCCGAAAACAGGGACATACAATTCGCCCCACACCGATTTGGTGGTGCGCTTCTGATTGGCGAAAGCCGCGTTCGACAGATCGCCCGGCACGGCATCGGCCTGATAGGCGACACTCTTTTCATGCGAATATTGCGCGCCCGCCGCGACCTTCACGGAACCGCCCGGCAGATTGAACAGAGGGCCGCTGACATCGAGGCGCACCTGCTCAAGCGTCTGCTCATTCTGCGCGAATTGCGCGAAATTGGTGATCGACTGGATCACGGCAGGGTTGGTTGCGGCAATGTTGTAGGGGTTGAGCGCGGTGGCGGTGTTGGTGGAGGCCAGAGCGGCGGATTCGGCGGCGGCATTGACCTCTGCGGAGCTGGCATTGGTCTTGCTGTGGCCGTAATTGCCCAGCAGGGTGACATCCCAATGGTGCCCCATGTCGAATTTCAGCGTGGGGGTGATGCCATATTCCTGCGTCTTGGTGGTGTTGACCGCAGAATTTCCGTTGGTGGCGGCGTAATTATACTGCACCGTTTGCGATGTCGCGCCGCCGACCGGGATAAAATAGGGATTGGCCGAGGTAATCGTACCGCTGGAGGCAAGCTGGGCCGTCAGGATGGTGGTGTCGCGGCGGGTCCAGAAGGCGGTGACGTCGAGCTGCAGACGGTCGGTGAGGTGCTGGGTCAGCGATCCGAAGACCGAATTCTGGGTTTCGGCGGGTTGCAGGTCGGTGTAAAGGTCCGCGTCGCATTTGTTTTGTGTGTTGGGGGCCAGATTGGGCAGTGCGTAATTGACGCCATTGGCCACCACATTGCCGGGGTTGCAGTTGGTGACGCGATTGTCGCTGCCGCCGAAGGGCGTCAGATTGGTGCGGTAATAGCTGCGATACCGCCCGAGAAGATCCGAATTGTGGCGGTTTTCATAGGAGAGGATGAAAGATCCCGATCCCCAGTCCTTGCCCGCCGTGGCGTTGAAGTCTTGCTTGTAATAGTGATTGGCAAGGCCATAATGGGCATCGACTTCGAAGCCATTCATATGTTTGCGCGTGATCAGGTTGATCGTGCCCGCAATGGCGTCCGAACCATAGAGCGCCGAACCGCCATCGGCCACCACATCGACCCGCTCCAGCATGCCGGCGGGGATGATGTTGATGTCAGGCGCGGTCTGCAGAATGCCCACGCCCACCATATTGTGCCCGTTGAGCAGCAGCAGCGTGGCCGCGCCGCCCGCCGCGCTGATGTTGCGGATGCTGGGGCGCACGCTGGTGCCGCCGCTCAGCCCCGTGCCGGGGGTAGGCAGGGCGTTGAAGGCATTGGAGATTTCCGGCACCGTCGCCATTACATCCAGCGCGGTGGTGGCGCCCGAGGCGCCGATGTCGGCGCGCGACACGGCCACCACATTGGTGCCGACCGGCGCGATGCCCTTGATCAGCGTGCCGGTGACGACGATCTCATTGTCGCTGGGCCCGCTGGGTGCCGATGGAGCAGGCGCGGGATCGGTCGCCGGCGCCGTTTGCGCCATGACGGTGGAGGCCAGCATGGCCAGACTGGAGACCGAGGTAGCATAGATCAGAGTTTTCAGCATAAGCCCTCCCAACGGATGCAGTTCTTTCGACCGCATTTGGCGTGTGACATGGGACCGGACTGGCCGGATCAACAAGAGTTGAGGGCAGTCCGGATCTTGTCTTTGAAGGTACAGGGGGAGGCAGAGGCCATCCTGCACGAAATTTCCCGGCCATGCACAAAACGGATTTGGGATCGCGATTCACTATTTGGTGTTGTCTTGGCGCAACACGAGTCTGTCCATGGTTTTGAACAGGAGTTTTTCCATATATTGGGACAATCAATGTCATCTTATTGATGAAGATTGCCAGCCTTGTTGCTACTGAAGGTTCACAAAAGCTCCACCATCGACCAGCAGCGACGCGCCCGTCACATAATGCGCCATATCGGAGGCGAGGAAGACGATCGGCCCGGCCAGATCTTCGGGCTGGCCCAGACGGCCCAGCGGGATGCGCGCTTCCATGCGGTGGCGTTTTTCCGGGTCGGCCAGATCATCGCGGTTGATTTCGGTCAGGATGGTGCCGGGCATCACGGAATTGCAGCGTATGCCATGCCTGCCAAGGGCGATGGCCGCGCTTTGCATCAGCGAATGGACGCCTGCTTTCGTGGGGGTGTAATGCGTCTGGAATTCGCCGCCCACCAGAGCGGAAATCGACGACACCGCCACGATGGCCCCGCCGCCGCCCTGTTTCACCATCTGATTGGCGGCGGCCTGCACCATATGATAGGCGCCGTGCAGATTGACGCGGAAGGTGCGCTCCATCACCTCGACGGGCATGTCGAGGAAGGCGTGAAACGGGCAGATCCCGGCGTTGGAAACGAACACATCGACGCCGCCAAAAGCCTCCACGGCCTGCGCCACAAAGTCCCGGGCCGTGGCCGGATCGGCGACATCGCCGGGCAGCGCCAGCGCCTTGCGGCCCAGCGCCTCGATGGCGGTCACCACCTCTTGCGCGGCGGCATCGCTGTGGAGGTAATTGATCGCCACATCCGCGCCCTGGCGGGCGGCTTCCAGGGCGGTGGCGCCGCCGATGCCGGTCGATCCGCCGGTGATCAGCACGCGCTTTCCTGCCAGCAATGTCATCGATGCTCTCCTGTCGGGGTAGGGCCTGTCGGGATGGGGGATCAAGGCTGCGGTTTCAGCAGCCCGCGATCCTTCATCCAGGCGTAAAATTCCTCGATCCACAGATCGCTGGTCTTGCCCTGCTGGCGCATGCCGAAGCCATGGCCGCCCGCCTCGAACAGATGCGCCTCGACCGGGCGGTGCGCGGCCTGATAGGCGGCGATCAGCCCCAGATCGCCACCGCCGGAAAAGGGAGCGAAGAAGGGATCGTCCATGGCGATGGCGGTGAACATCGGCGGCGCGTCGCGCGGGATGGCGCGCGCGCCCAGCGGGCCGTAGACCGGGGCAATGAAGTCCGGGCGGCTGGCGGCGTCATCGCTCAGGCCTACGCTGAGCGTGGTCATCGCGCCCGCGGAAAAACCCGCAAAGCCAATGCGATGCGGATCGATATGCCATTCGCCGCCGCGCTGCCTCACCAGTCGCACAGCGGCGCGGGCATCCGCCAGCGCCTCGGGCGGCGTTGTGGGCACATTCCTTGCGCCGCCGCCCAGCAGCGCCGTCAGCTGGCCCAGAAAAGCCGCTGGGTCACGCGGGGTGGGCTTGAGGCGATAGGTCAGCACAAAGGCGGCAATGCCGTGATCCGCCAGCCAGCGCGCCACCTGATAGCCCTCGCTGTCGATCGAGAGCATCATGAAGGCTCCGCCCGGCGCGACCACCACGGCCGCGCCGCTCGCCTTGGCCGGATCGGGCAGGAAGGGCGTCAGCGTGGGGGCGGTGACATTGCGGACGATGCGCGCGCCCATGAAGCTTTCCCATTGTTCACCGGCGTCCGCCGCATGCGGCAGCAGGGGGATGGCATGGGAATCCTTTCCGGAGGGCACGGCGGTGATGGGCATGGCCGGGCCCGAGGCTCCGACAGCAGGTGCGGCTGGATTGCCCTGCGCGGCGGCCAGCGAGGGCAGAAGCAGCCATGCGGCCAGAAGGGGAAGCTTGCGGCGCGGGAGGGGCATGCGGCGTCCTTTGTTGCATCGTCACGCAGCCCGAGGGCAGGCTGACGGGCGATGGCCGCACAATGAAAGCGAAGGCGTGCATCGTCCTGCATGAATTTGACGGATCGTTTTTTCGGGCCGCGCGATCCGCTGCGTTTTGTGCAGGATCGTGCTTGCTGCAGCGTCAACCATTCCGTTCAAGCTTTGCTTCAAACCTCTGGGGCAGTTTCCACGCAGGGATCAGGCTCTTCTCGATGGGGATCGAGGAGTGGAACGGGGGTTTTCTCATGGAGATGTGCTGCTTGCGGCGCCTGCAGCGGCGTGGCCGCCCTGCGCGCCCGATGATGATGGCGCTGGCTGTCGCAGGGGCTTTCGCGGGGATGGCCGGGCTGGCGCAGGCCAGACCGGTGCTGACCACCGATATCATCTCTCAGGACAATGCGGTGGCGATTGCAGGCGGGCTGGGCGCGGCCTCGGTGCAGCGGCAGCTCGATGTCGCTTTCGTCAATCTGGACACCAATGCGGGCCGCCTGCGCTATGGCGTTACCTTCCAGTATGGCAGCGTGATGGTGGTCAATCCCAACGACTATATCGGGCATGAGGCCGATCACCGCAGCCTGCGGGTGGATCGCGAGATCTATGTCGGCGCCACCTCCAGCCTGCGCATGCATGGGCAGTGGCGGCTGGTGGCGGGGGCGGGGGCGCTGCAGCTGCGCATGCATGACGGTTTCGATGACAGCACGCGGCTGTGGTTCCTGAATGAGCCGGAGCTGATGGGCTGGCGCGGCAACATCGGGGTGCAGCATCCGCTGGGCCCGCTGACGATGACCATGGGCTGGCAGATGACGCGCTATCCGGGGCAACGGCAGGGCGATCCCTCGCAGCCGACGCGCGGTTCTTCCAGCCGTTTCGGGGTGGATATCACCACCACGCTTTGAAGCGCGCTTTGAGGATTTTTCGCCTGTGAAGGGGCAAATACCCACTGTGAGATAATATCACATCTTGCCAAGGGCGCGGGAAAGGCGGACAGCGCCGATGAACCCCCGCTCTCGATGGAAGGATTGCCTTATGCCTCACCCAGCTTCTCGTTCAGGCCGGGTGCTTTTGGCTGCAATGCTATGCGGCTGGTCCGCGCTGGCCCTTGCCCAACAGGCTTGCGCCCAGAGCGGGCAGGCCCCCGCCTATCAGCCGCGCGAGACGTTCGCGCCTTTCGATATGGGGCAGGCGGTCAATCCCTATCGCTCGCCCAATGGCCTGCCGGGCCCGGCCTATTGGCAGAACCGCGCCGATTACGCGATCCATGCGAAGCTCGATGAGAAGGGCAGCGGGCAGGGCCCGGTCCTCTCGGCCAGCGAGGACATCGACTACACGAACAACAGCCCCGACACGCTGGATGTGCTGTGGGTGCAGCTCGACCAGAACATCTACAAGGCCGACAGCCGGGGCAGTTTCGCCGGAGGCCGCCCGCGCCCCACCTCCACCGATGGCTTTGTGCTGGATGGTGTCGAGGTCGAAACGAAAAGCGGTTTCGTGCCGGTCCATTCGGTGGTCAGCGACACGCGACTGAGGGTCGATCTGCCCGCCGCTCTGGCGCCCAGGGGCGGCAAGGCCAGGCTGCGCATCCGCTATCATTTCGCCATTCCCGGCAAGTGGGGCGGCCGCATGTCATGGGGCATGGCCAAGGATGGGCCGATCTATGATATGGCCCAGTGGTATCCGCGCATGGCCGTCTATGACGATCTGCGCGGCTGGGACACGCTGCCCTACATCGGGCAGGAGTTCTACCTCGAATACGGTAATTTCGACTATTGGGTGACGGCGCCCGGCACCATGCTGGTGGCCGGTTCGGGCGAGCTGATGAACCCGCAGGAGGTGCTGACCGCCACCCAGCGCGCCCGGCTGGAGAAGGCCCGCGGCAGCGACGCCACGGTGATGATCCGCTCACCCGCCGAGATCACCGATCCCGCCAGCCGGCCCAAAGCCGATGGCACGCTGACCTGGCATTTCCATATGAACGACACGCGCGATGTGGCCTTCAGCGCCTCCTCGGTCTTTGCGTGGGATGCGGCGCGGATCAATCTGCCCGGCGGCAAGACGTCGCTGGCCATGTCCTTTTATCCCGCCGAAAGTCAGGGCAACGATCGCTGGGGCCGTTCGACGGAATATGTGAAGGATACGGTTGAGCGCATGTCGCGGCGCTGGTCGGTCTATCCATGGCCAGCGGCGATCAATGTGGCTGGGCCGTCCTCGGGCATCGAATATCCCGGCATCGTGTTCGATGGCATCGAGGACGCGGGCAAGACGCTGTTCTGGATTACCGCGCATGAGATCGGCCACAGCTGGTTCCCGATGATCGTGGGCTTCGACGAGCGCCGCGACGCCTGGATGGACGAGGGCTTCAACACCTTCATCGACACCTATGAATCCGACGATTTCAACAAGGGCGAATACGCCCCCAAGCGCGACAGCGAATTCGCGCCGGGCGGCGGCAATCCGGTGGACGAAATCCTGCCCACGCTGGCTGACCCGCAAGCCCCTCCGATCCTGAGCCGCGCCGACACGATCATCGAAAAATACCGCCACCCGGTGACCTATTTCAAATCGGCGCTAGGGTTGAAGCTGTTGCGGGAGGAGATCCTTGGACCCGAACGCTTCGATCCCGCCTTCCGCCGCTTCATCGACGCATGGCGTTTCAAGCATCCCAAGCCCGCCGACTTTTTCCGCGCCATGGAAAGCGAGGCGGGCGAGGATCTGAGCTGGTGGTGGCGCGGCTGGTATCAGAACAACTGGCAGCTTGATCTGGGGATCGACAGGATCGCCTCCGATTCTGCCAAAGGTTCCAAGGGGGGCACCACCGCGATCACCGTGGCCAGCCATGACCGGCTGGTGATGCCCGTCACGCTGCGGGTGGACTTCCGCGACGGCACGCATCGCGATTATCGCCTGCCTGCCGAAAGCTGGATCCGCCAGCCTGTCACCACCATCACCATCGAACCGGGCAAGCAGGTCGTCCGCGCCACGCTGGACCCGCAGCACCGCATCCCCGACCGCGACCGCAACAATGACAGCATGACCGCGCCGGGGCAGTAACCCGGACGAAGGGGGAGGTTTTCCGGAACCTCCTCCTTCGGATCGGCGTTTCATTCATCGCCGGTCATGGCTGCCAGCGCTAGGGACCGGGAAAGGGCGGCCATCCGGCCTGCCTGAAACGCACGCGGAGCAGCATGAAACGCCTTTCCCTCAGCCTTGCTGCCAGCCTGTCGATGCTTTCCGCCGGGGCGGCGCTGGCCGATCCGGCGCCTTTCGATCTGGCCGGGCCCGACATTCGCGTCAGCGTCACGCGCCATGGCGTCACCCTGCCCATCGCCGCCGTGCCGCATCTGGCGGCGGGCGACAAGGTGAAGGTCGAGGCCGCGCTGCCCAGCGATGAAAGCGCGCATTACCTGCTGATCGCCGCCTTTCTGCGTGATCCGACCAATCCGCCCCCCAACGCATGGTTCGACAAGGCCGAGGCGTGGAAGCGCGCCGGCCATGGCGGTGGCCCCATCGAACTGACCGTGCCG
Organism: Novosphingobium rosa NBRC 15208; assembly: GCF_001598555.1. Taxonomy (GTDB): domain Bacteria; phylum Pseudomonadota; class Alphaproteobacteria; order Sphingomonadales; family Sphingomonadaceae; genus Novosphingobium; species Novosphingobium rosa. The sequence goes on along the minus strand of NZ_BCZE01000103.1, from coordinate 5,427 downwards.
GACAATGCGCAGCATCTGGTGCTGTATCTGGCACCGGAAACGGGCGGCGATTTCAAGACCTTGCGCGATGCGGTGCAGGCCCGTCCGGGTGCTTTCGTGCGCGCGGCGCAGGATCTGGAGCAGGCCTCGCTAGATCGCAGCCGCTACGATGCCTATCTCTCGGAAATCAGGCGCATTTCCGCCGCGCAGCCCGATGCGCTGGCCCATCTTGCCCCGGTGGTGGCCGACAGTCTGCGCATCAAGATCAACGAGGCCTGTCTGCAACGCCAGAGCGAGCTTCAGGCCAATTGCCTGCTCGATTCCAAGCAATCGGTGGTGCTGGGCAGCGATGACAGTTCGGCCAGCAGTTCGCTTTCGGCCTCGGCGACCGATCTGGCGCTCAGCCTCAGCGCGACGCCTCAGGGCGGTTTTGGCTATTTCAGCCCCTATATCAGCGCGGTGCGCGACATTGTCGGCATTTTCGGCGCGATGCGGACCGCCAAGTACCAGTACATTCCGGCGTTGGGGGCCGCGCATGAGGACAGACTGTCGCTGGCGCTCAACACGCCGCCCTCCTTCGCCAATCCCAAATCGGTGCTGATGGCCGCGCTGCCTGCGGTGAAACCGGCCCCCCCGCCGGTGCTGCATGTGGCCTCGGCGGCCAATCAGCCCTGTTTTGCGGCCAAATCCGCCACGCTGGCGATGGCGGGCGCGCCGCTGCTCTATGCCACGGCCTATGGGCGTGATCTGGCGCTGCGGGTCCACCTGAAAAGCGGCGACATCGATCTGCCGCTCACCCCCGATGCCTCACGCGGGGGGCTGGTGATCGGCCAGCCCGCCACGCCGGTGCCCGATCTGTCTGGCCCGGTGACGGCCACGATGCATGGCATGTGGGGCTTTGACAGCTTCACCGGGCCGGAGGTGACGCTGCAATCCGCCGGAAACTGGCAGTGGAAGCCGGATGGTGCGCCCAAGGGCGATGGGCAGCTGCTGCTGACGGGCGCCCCGGTCTCCTGCGTGACCGGCGTGACGCTGACGCCCGCGCATGGCGCCGCCGTCCCCGTGCCGTGGAAGGCGGAGGGTGGCGGTCTGGCCGTGACCCTGCTCGCCGCGCAGGGCAAACAGGAGCCTGTCACGCTGACCGTCCTCGGCCCCGAGGGCACCCATCCGGCCAGCGTCACGGTGGAGCCTGCCAAGGTGGTGCAGCCCGTCGCCCGGATCACCGCGCACAGTTCCGAGCCGCTGCATGCCGAGCCGGGCGGGGCGCTGGAGCTGTCCCTGGGCAGTCCCGATGAAATTCCCGCCGACACCCGCCTCAGCTTCACCCTGAAAGCCCGCGAGAAGGAACATTTCAGCCCGCGCGATTCTGTGGAGGTGGCCACCGTCAATGGCGAGGCCAGCACGAGGCTGAGCATCGGCAATGGGCTGACGCTGGTGGATCAGGGCATAGTGGTGGCCAATCTGATGCCGGCTCAAGCCTTGGGGGCCTCGGCCTTCGGGCCGTTGCGGGCCCGGCTGGTGCGCGGCGGCGTGGCTGGGGAGTGGATGGTTCTGGGCTCGCTGGTGCGCCTGCCCAAGCTCAGGCAGGTGACTTGTCCGGCCGATCCCGCCACGGCTTGCAGCCTCTCTGGCGAGGGGCTCTATCTGCTGGCCTCCATCGCGGCGCGGCAGGATTTCGACGGCGCGGTCAGCGTGCCCGAGGGTTTCCCGGGCTTCACCCTGACGGTGCCGCGTCCCGCGCCGGATGGCACGCTGTTCCTGCGCCTGCATGACGCGCCCGAGGTGGTGAACCGCCTGCGGGTCAGACATGGCGCGGCAGCCCCGCAAACCGGCGTGCCGCCCACCATCGTGGCGCCACCAGCCAAGCCATGATCTTGCCCGAGAGCAAGGGGCGCAACACCAAGCCGCGCCCCGATGTGATTCAGGGATCGAGCGGATCGAGCGGGTCCACCCGCAGCGAGGAGATCGACGGGCGGAAGACCAGATCATAGGGCGACAGGCGCTTGCCCACCGTCCCGGGCAGATAGCCCAGTTCCTTGCGGTTGCGCGCCGCAAAGTCGGGGTTTTCGATCATCGCGCTCTGCTCGGTGTTGGTGACGATCAGCGTGTCCTTGTCTAGCGGCGCGCCCATCGCCACCAGCCGCCGCGTGACATTGCGCAGATTGGTGGTGGTGTGGCGCGCATAGGGATCGATCACGATGACGGCGGCGGGCACGTTGAATTCCTCGATCAGCGCCTTGCGCAACTGCACCGCCTCCACGAAGCGGGTGCCGCGCGGATGGACATTGGCGCCGCTCACGATGATGAAGGGGGCAAGGCCATCGGCAAAGCGCTGCGCCGCCATGCGCGCATTGAGCTTGCTGCGCGGGCTGATGGGCACGCCCACCTCTTCGGGCCCCACGCCGGGCACGATGATCGCGCTGTAGCGATAGCGGGCCCAAGGCGTGGTCTTGGCCCTGGCCAGCGCCTCGGCATTGTATTTGGCGTCGAGCGGCTCGAAGGCGGCGGGCTCGTCGCGGTCATTGGCGTCGAGCAGGGCGATGGCCACCGCGATGCTGGGGTCCAGCGCGGTGACCGGATCCTGCATGCCGCCATGCGCCAGCTCGACAGCGAAGCGCAGGTTGGTCAGCGCCTCCTGCCCGGTGCCCTTGCCGGTGACGGGGCCATCGATGGCGACATAGCGCGCGGGCTGGCCCTGGCCATAGACGGCGATGATCGCGTTGATGCCCACCAGCTGTCGGCGGATATCGCCTTTCGCGCCGTCATCGGGGGCCTTGTAATGAGAGGCAGCGTCGATGAGGGCCTTGTCGGCGATCAGGGCGATCTCGGCCTCCTGCCAGCGGGCGGCGTCCATCAGGCAATGGGCGTCTTCCCGGCAGGCGTCGATGCGTGCGTGGCGGGCGGCCAGCATGGCGCGCACATCCTCGGGCAGCCGTGCGCGCGCGACCGCCTCCAGCGCGGGGAACATGGTGCCCGCCATCGCGTGCCAGTGGGTGTTGGCGACCGGGGCTGCCTGCCCCGGTTGCGCGACGAGCGCGGCGGCCAGCGCCGCGAGCGTGAGGGCCGCCTTCATCACCAGCTCTTGCTCAGGATGAAGCGGAAGTTGCGGCCGAAGATCGGGCGGCCATAGATGGCATTGCCCGTGCCCTGACCCGAGAGAATGTCGGTGCGGGTGTTGCCTTCGGTCAGGCCATGGGCGTTGGTGATGTTGTCGCCCACCGCCTGGAACTGCCATGTCCCGCGTGAGGCGGTCAGCCCCACGCCGAAGGTGCCATAGGCGGGCAGGGCGGTCTGGTTGAAGAAGTCGACATAGCGCTTGCTGGTGTAGCTGTAGGTGCCATAGATTTCAACATGGTTGCCGCCCATATCAAAGGCATAGTTGGGGCGGATGTTGCCGAACAGCTTGGGCTCGCGGATGATCTGCTTGCCGTTGACCTGTGACGGATCGGCGCCGCTGGTGTTGGTCAGGTTCTTGTATTTGGGGCTCTGCACGGTCAGCGATCCGGCCACCGAGAGGCCGCCCGCAATATGCAGCGCGCCATCCATCTCCACGCCCTTGACCACCACGTCGCCATAGAAGGGCACGGTCTGGTCGTTGCGCCCGGTGGTGGGGTTGAAGGCCACGAAAGAGGCGTTGTAGGGGTTGAACTTGGTGTAGAAGCCCGTGAGATAGAGGTAGGACCGGCCGAAGGAGGCCTTTAGCCCGGCCTCGAACTGGTTGGCCTTGGTGGTCAGGATCACCGGATCGACCGAGGCGGCCACCGTCGCCGTGGGCGGGATTTCCAGATGCGAGGCGCGGACATAGCCGCCGAAGTTGCGGGTGATGTCGTAATTGGCGCCCACCGTCCAGTTGGTGATCTGGGGGCTCAGCTTGTGCGGCTGGATGCTGCCGTTGAAGCGGCGGGTGGCGTCGTCGGCCAGCGTCGAGGCGTTGCCCAGATTGGCGGTGGAGGTCAGCAGCGCATAGCCATCGAAGGTGTAGCCTTCATGGCGGATGCCGGCATCGACGCGCAGACCCTTGGCGATGGTCCAGGTGTCATTGGCGTAGACGGCATACATCTTGGCATCGACATTGCCCTGGCTCAGCGTGCTGGCATCGTTGAGCGCGCCATTGTCGGTGACATAGCCCAGCACACCGCCGCTGGCCGAATAGGCCACCATATCCAGCGTGGCGGGCTTGCCCTTCACCTGCACCATATAGTTCTGGTAGACGCTGAACAGCGTTTCGCCATAGGCGCTGGCGTAGAGGCCGACCTTGACGTCATGCGCACCGATGCCGGTTTCGAACCTGTGAGTCAGGCTGAAATCGGCCTGACCCGAATAGAAGCTGGATTCGACGGCGCGATACTGGCCCTGCATCACCAGACCGGAGTCGGCGGAGGGGTTGTAGGCGGTCTGCCCGTTGGTGCCCGCGATGGCATAGCCGATGCGGCTCACGCCCGAACCGAAAGCGGTGCGCGCCGCGCCCAGATAGGAGTTCGCGAAAGTGTTGGCGTCGACCGGATTGGTGGTGGAGTAGAAGGCGTCGAAGCTGAGCTTGCCCTTGGTGAAACCGGCCTTGGCCGAAACGATCCAGCCGTTGAAATCGCCGTCATACTGGATGCCCAGATTGCCGAACTGCATATGGCGGCCATTGCCCAGATCGCGGTGCAGCGTCTGGCGCGAGCCGCTGGCATCGAGATAGCTGATGTTCACATTGCGCAGCGCGGGCGAGTTCATCGTGCCGCTGAAATAGTTGATGTAGGGGTTGAGGCTGGTGGCCGGATTGCGCGGATCGGCGGTGGGGATCGGCAGATAGAAGACGTTGTGATCGTTCAGGTAATTGGCTGTGATCTTGATCGAGCCATTGTCGAAATCATGCTTGATGTTGGCGCGGATCTGCCCGCCCTTGTCATTGGGGAAGCCATTGTCGCGATAGCCGTCATTGTAGCGGATGAAGCCGCCGATGGCGTAATAGGTCCGGTCGCCCAGCTTGCCCGACTGCATCAGATCGAGGCGATAAAGCCCGGTGGTGCCCAGCGTGAGCTGCGCCTTGCCCTTGGGCGTTTCCCCGCCCGAAACGGTCAGGTTGTTGACGATGGCCGCCGCCTGGCTGGCATAGATCGGCGCCGGGCCGCCGCGCACGGTTTCCATCCGCGCATCCATCAGGTCATAGCGCTGAAGATCGGCGGCGCGGAAGAAATAGCCGTCGCCCTCATGGAACAGCGGCAGGCCGTCCTGCTGGAAATAGGCATAGCCGCCATCGGTGGGGATGCCGCGCACGCGGGTGATGTTCTGCACCTCGCCGCCGGTGGGCTCGACCTGGATGCCGGGTAGCTTGCCCAGCAGATCGGCCATGCTGGCGGGGGCCAGCTTCTGGATTTCGGCCTGCGAGAGCGAGTTGACCGCATAGGACACGTCGAAGCGGCGCTCCGCCCGCGCCGAGCCGGTGACGACGATATCGGCGGG
>NZ_BCZE01000102.1 GCF_001598555.1 Novosphingobium rosa NBRC 15208 | reverse complement strand
GGCAGGCGCTCAGCGCCCCCGCCGATGTTCTGGTGGTGAGCCGCGATGAAAGCGCCTTGGAGCAGGCGCGCAAGGGTGGGGCCATGGCGCTGCGCGAAAGCTGCGCGGGGCACAATCCGGCTCTGGCACAGGCGTTGCTGGTGCTGGACCGCAGCCGCCGCGCGCCGGTGCTGATCGTCAGTTCGGACCTGCCATGGCTCAGCGTACAGGATCTGGAGGCCATGCTCTCGCCCGGCGGCGCGGTGAGGATCGCCACCGATCTGGCGCAGCGCGGCACCAATGCGCTCTATCTGACCCAGCCCACCAGCCTGCCACTGCATTTTGGCGAGGACAGCCGCGCCGCGCATCAGGCTGCCGCGACACAAGCTGGACTGGACTGCGAGATCGTCCTGCGCCCCGGCCTCGCCCGCGACATCGATACGCCCCAGGATCTGGACATTTTGCTGCATAAAGCATGATTGACCTGATGACCGGGCGGGGCGGTTCGATGTCGCCTCGCCTTCGGTGGATATGAGGTGCAATCGGTCGTGCGCTCTGGCGAGTGATGCTTCGCAGAGCAAGGTTTGATGAAATTATGTGCAAAGGCATCAAAAATCGGGCATTTTCATGGTATCGTCACAGAGCTTCCGCATAGCGTCCTGGGGGAAGGGGCAGTTGAAACGAACGGAAGCCGGGTGTGACGATCAATCGCAGGATGTTTCTTCTCGGCACGTCGAGCGCGGCGGTTGCCGCGGCGGCCATGGCCCGCCCGGCAGGCGCGCTGCATCGCCTGGGCAAAAGTGGATCGATCAGGGATATCGAGCATGTCGTGATCCTGATGCAGGAGAACCGCTCCTTCGATCACTATTTCGGCAGTTTGCGCGGCGTGCGCGGGTTTGGCGATTCGCGCCCGGTGACCCTGCCGGGCGGCAGGCCGGTCTGGGCGCAGCGCCGCGCGGACCGCGACGGGGGCCAGATCGCCTGGCCCTTCCGGCTCGATTACAACAGTAGCAATGCGCGCTGTTTCACCGGCCTCGATCATAGCTGGAAGGACAGTCAGGCACGCTGGCGCAACTGGGACGTCTGGGCCGATCAGAAGGGGCCGCTGACCATGGCGCATCTCACCCGCGCCGATTTGCCCTATTATTACGCGCTGGCCGACCAGTTCACCATCTGCGATGCCTATCACTGCTCGCTGCAGGGGCCGACGGGGCCGAACCGCCTGTTCCATTTCACCGGCACCAGCGGGCTGAGCGTGGGCCAGGAGGGTGACCATTGCGTCACCAATGGCGGCAGCGATCCCAACCCCGGCGCCGATATGGCCCGCGACGATGACAGCGACGGCCTGCCCTGGCGCACCTATGCCGGGCGGCTGGAGGAGGCGGGCGTATCATGGAAGGTCTATCAGGAACTGGCCAATTATTCCGACAATCCGCTGGGTTATTTCCGGGAATTCCGCAAGCTGGACAAAGCCTCGTCCCGGTACAAACGCGGGCGGGCCTATGTGGACTGGATCGATGGCGTTGCGCCGGACGATCCGGAGAAAACGCAGGCTCGCCATCTGATTGCCGCCTTCGCCAAGGATGTGGCGGCGGACCGCCTGCCGCAGGTTTCGTGGATCGTGCCGATGATGCAGATGAGCGAGCATCCCGACGCGCCGGTCCCCTTCGGCGAGGTGCTGATCGGTCAGCTGGTTGCCGCGCTGGCTGCCAATCCCAAGGTCTGGGCCAAGACGGCCTTTATCCTCAATTACGACGAAAATGACGGCTTTTTCGACCATGTTCCTGCCCCCATGCCCGCCATTGCCCCGCATTATGGCGCGGGCAATGTCGATGTGCGCGGAGAGACCTGGCAGGGCGAACCGGTGGGGCTGGGGCCGCGCGTGCCGATGATGGTGATCTCGCCCTGGACGCGCGGTGGCTGGGTCAATTCGCAGCTGTTCGACCATACCTCGGTGCTGCGTTTTCTGGAGCAGCGCTTCGGCGTGGCCGAGCCGAACATTTCGCCATGGCGGCGCGCGATCTGCGGCGATCTGACGTCCATCTTCGATTTTGATGTGCCGGCTGAGGCGCGGCGCGATACAAGCTGGCTGAAAGCGCTGCCCTCGGTGGCGGGGTACATCGCCGAGACCCGGCAGCTGTGCAAGGCTGCGCCGCCGCCGGCCATCGCCACTGCCAAAACGGTGCCGGCGCAGGAGCCCGGCACGCGCCTGGCGCGCGCGCTGCCCTATCGCTTCGCCGTCGAGCCGGTTTGGAGCGATGCGGGACTTACGCTGCATTTCATCAATGATGGCCCGGTGGGCCTGGTCTTTGGCGTGCAGGATGAGATTGCCTTTCCCGGCTGGCGCTCTTTCACCGTGGCGGCAAGATCGCGGCTGAAGGAAGACTGGCCTTTGCGCCCGGATCAGCCGCATGCTCTGGTGGTGCGGGGGCCCAACGGTTTCCAGCGCGAGTTTCGCGGCCCGGCCCATGCCGGGCAGATCGCCGCGCAGATCCTCTGGCGCGAGGATGGCAGCGGCGGAACGCTGTATCTGGCCTGTCGCGGCGCGGCGACGAACATCACCATGCATTGCGCCCATGGCGGCACGCGGGATCGGTTCGCGCTCTCCGGCACGATGCAGCGCGCCATCCCGCTGGCCGATCATCGCTGGTACGATCTGTTGCTGACCAGCGCGCAGGGCGCTCGCCTGCGTCTGGCCGGGCATGTCGAAACCGGCCGTCCCGGTGTCAGCGAGCCCGCCCCGGCCTTTCCTCATCCTGTTTGAGGCCCATTGTCATCACCGTGTTGCAGAACCGGCCTAGCCCCGCCCATCGGCGAGGAAAGGCGACATGGACGACGAGGGGACCACCACCGGCAGCCTGATCATGGAACCGCGCTTTCTGGCGCTGGCGATGATGGAGTTCTGGGAACGCTTCGCCATGGCGGGGGTGAAGTCGCTGCTGGTGCTGATGCTGGTCGATCAGGTGCTGGCCGGAGACCTTGGCCGCGTGGCTGGGGCCACGACGCTGCATATGGCGGTCGCCGCGCTGCTGGGGCCCGTCTCCACAACCGGTTTCGCCTCGCAGCTTTATGGCTGCGCCAATGCGTTGATCTATCTTTCCATCCCGCTGGGAGGGCTGGTGGGCGATCTGGGCGGAAGCCGCCGCCTGCTGGTGTTGGGCGGCGGAGGCGGCATGTTGCTGGGCCTGATGCTGATGCTGGAGCGCGGCAGCTTTCTGATCGGCCTGATCCCTTTCGCGCTCGGCACCGGCCTGCTGAAGGGCAATCTCTCCGCGCAGCTTGGCATGCTGTTTGCCGATGAGGCGCGGCGGCGGCGGGCCTACACCGCCTATCTCGGCTTTCTCAATGCGGGCACGATCGGCGGCCCTTTGGTGTGCGGCGGGCTGGCGTTGTTGCATGGGCCGCTCTGGGGTCTTGGCGCGGCGGCGGCGGGGCTGGCCATCGGGCTGGCCTGCTATGCGCGCGGCGGCGCGGAGATCGTGCGGGCCCCGGCGGCGATGGCGCGGCCGGCGCCATCGGGCGCTTCTCCGGCCGTGGGCCTGCTGGTCGTCGCGCTGGCCGCCGTCTATCTCTGCTTTGCCGCTTACGAGCAGCTCAACAACATCTTCCTGATCTGGGCGCGGGCGCATCTCGATCTGCGGTTGGGGGGCTGGGCGATGCCGGTGGCGTGGTTTCTCTCGCTGGATGGCGCGTTCACGCTGGCATTGATTGGCCTGTCGCAAGGGGCGACGCGCGCGCTGGAGAGGCGCGGGCGCGGCATCAGCGCCAGCGTGCAGGTGTTGCTGGGCGGGCTGTGCTGCATGGCGGGCTATCTGATCCTGACCATCGGCAGCGTGGAAGGTCCATCGCTGCCGCTGTTCTGGGCCATTGCTTATGTGCTGCTCATCGATGCGGCGATCGTGCTGATCTGGCCCTCGGGCCTCAGCCTGATCGCCGGGGCCGCCCCGCAACGCCGGGTCGGCTTCTGGATGGGGCTGTTCTATCTCCACGGCTTCTTCGCCAACCTCTGGGTTGGCTTCAGCGGGGCCTATTACGACAGGATCGGCGCCCCCGCCTTCTGGCTGCTGCATGCCGGGGTGGCGGGATGCGGCGCCTTGCTGATGCTGGTGGCCGGGCTGCCGCTGGTGGGGGAAGCCCGCCGCCGTCAGGCGATCACCACCTCGGCGTGAGCGAAGGCGCGGGCGTAATCCTCCGCCAGCGGCCGGTCGGTGACGAGGATGTCGACATCCGTGAGCTCCGCCGTCTGGATCAGCGCATAACGCCCGATCTTCGAGGCATCGGCGGCCAGCAGCACGCGTTTCGATGTGGCATAGGCGATCCGGCTCATGGCGGCCTCGCCGGGATGGAAGTCCATCAGGCCCCGCTCGATGCTGATCCCGCCCACCGAAAGGATCGCCAGATGCGGCGTAAAGCCGCGCACATAATCCTGCGCCACATGGTCTGAAAAGGCGCGATAATCGTAATCCATCTGCCCGGCGGCGAGGAACAGCTTGTTGTTGTTGATGCCGCCCAGATCGCTGGCCACCTGCAGCGAATTGGTGATCACCGTCAGGGCGCGCCTTTCGACCAGCTGGCGCGCGATAAAACAGCTGGTGGTGCCGGAATCGATGAAGACGATCGCGCCATCATCCACCAGCTCCGCCGCGGCGCGGGCGATGCGCAGCTTGGCGTCGGCATTTTCCTCCATGCGCTGGTTGAGCGGCCCTTCATGCACCTGCGTGGCCAGACGCGCCCCGCCATGCTCGCGGATGATGACGCCCTGTTCCTCCAGCGCGCGCAGCTCGCGGCGGATCGTCTCGTCCGAGACGGCCAGATCGCCGGCCAGCGCCATCACCGACAGGGTCCGCCCGCTGCGCATCCGCGCGATGATTTCGCGCTGACGCTGTGATCGCTTTTCGATTGTGGCCTCCATCGCTTGTCGCCGGTTGGGTGTTTGCCCGGCGCTGTATGCTTTTGCAATCGCGGGCCGCCCTCGAAGGATCGGCCCGCAGCCGATCTTTAAAAACCGATCCGCGCCGTCAGGCGGACGGAACGCGGGTTCTGGTAATTGACCGGGATGCGGTAATCGGGGTTGACCGATCCGTCGCCCTGCTCGCCGAAATTGTTGTAGGCGGTGACCGACTGGCTGTTGAACAGGTTGAACACATCGAGCCGGATCGAGGCATCCACCCCGCGCGGCAGCGGCAGATGGGCCACCGCGCTGATGTCGAACTGGGTCAGCCAGTCGCCCATGAAGGCGGTGCCGCGCGGGATCAGCTGGCCCTGACAGTAATAGCCATAGCCGTGATAGGTGTTGGCATAGGCATCCACACTGAGCGGCACCGCGCCGATGCAGCTGTAATGGGCGGCGGATTGCACGATGGCATTGCCGCCCAGATCGAGGAAGGAGAACAGGCGGTAGCTGCCATAGGCCTTGAAGCTGTGGCGGCGGTCGCTGGGCAGATAGCCATAGGCGCCGTTGACGAAGCCGGGCGAGTCGAAATCGGCGCTGCGGTTGATCGAGGCCTGACCGTTCTCGGACCGCACGCCGCCCTCGTAATTGCCCTTGTTGAAGGAGAGGGTGTAGGAGGCCGAAAGGCTCCACTTCTGGTCGAAGCTGCGGTCGAAGGTCAGGGTCAGCGCATTGTAGTGGCGGCTGGGGTTGGGATAGCCCAGATCGGCGGCTTTCAGCGTTACCACCGGGGTCGAGCCATCGGGCAGCTTGTTGAGCTGCACCGTCACGTCCTTGCCCGGATTGGCGATGACGAACTGGTTGCCGCCCGAGAAGGTGGAGGTGCAGGCCGCCACCGACATGCCCCGCCCGATGCAATATTTGCGCGCCGCCAGATCGATCGACATATCCTCGATCACATTGGTCAGCTCGCGATGGGTGAAGCTGGCGCCGATGCGGATGCGGTCGCCGAACTGATGCTGCACGCCGATGATGAACTCATTGTCGGACTGCGGCTTGATGTTGGTGGCGATGGTGCCCGCAGGATTGAAGGCCGAGCCATCCGCCGAAACCTCGCAATTGGCGATGCCGGTGTCGGGGCAGGCCTTGGTGTTGGCCACATTGAGCAGCGGTGTGCCCGCGACCGGAATGTTGTTGGCACCAAGGCCATTGAAGCGGTTGTAGCGCGTGTAGGTGACCAGACTGCCCGCGACGTTCAGATTGATGTCGCCCGCCATCGGCAGGTAATATTTGGAATAGGAGCCGAAGATCTTCGTCCGCCCGTCGCCCGCCGGATCGAAGGAGGCGCCGACACGCGGCGCCCACTGGTTGCCCGATGAGAAGAAGGACTTGCCGTTCACGCCCTGATTGCTGAAGCGGTCGTTGCGCAGCCCCAGATCCAGCCGCAGGCGGTTGTCGAAGAGCGACCACTGGTCCTGAATGTAAAAGGCTTCATTGCGCACATGGGCGGTGCCGTTCTGGGCATAGACGCGGGTGGTGTAATAGGTCGTGCCCACCGGCAGGCCGATGCGGTCCGCCGAATCCGCCGTGACGTTGTAGATCTTGAAGGCCCCCGCGCCGATGGTCTGGAAGGTCTGGACCTGCGTGTCGGTCTCGTGATCGTAGCCGAAGCGGATATGATGCGCGCCCGCCAGATGGAACTGCAGATCGGCATCGATGCGGTAGAAGCGGCGCGTGTCGTCGGTTTCGCTGAAAGCGTCGGTCACCTTGTTGGCGCCGATCTGGATGCCGGCGGGATCGGTGCGGTAATCGGTCACCTGCGAATTGACGGTGTCGAGCGGCAGATTGCCCGAGCGCAGCTTGTTGACGCCATAAGCGCCCGACAGTGTCAGCCAGCGGGTGAAGGTGCCGGTGTAGCGCCCCACATAGTTGATGCCGCCGGCGCGCGCATTGGTGCCGCCGGTTTCCGCGCCGCGCGTGAGGGTGGTGGTGTTCCAGTCATAGCTGCGGTTGCGGGTGTCATTGGTCGAATCGAAATAGGTGAATTCGAAATGGTGGTCGCCAGTGATGTAGCCGTCGATCTTGCCGCCCCAGAAGGGGCTGCGGTTGACGGTGCCGGTGGCGTTGCCCTGATTCTTCGCGGGGGTGAAAGAGGTGATGTCGCGGAAGTTGTAGAGGCCGTAGAAGAACAGATGGTCCTTGATGATCGGGCCGCTGGCCTGCAGGATCAGTTCTTCCCGGCTGGCGCGGGCATGGGCGTAATCGGTGGTGCGGGTCGCGGGGGAGCTGGCGCGCAGGGCGTTGGGCTCGGCCAGCGCGGTGACGCTGGCGTGGAACTGGTTCGAGCCCGATTTGGTGGTGGCCACCACATAGCCGCCCGTCGCGCGGCCGAATTCGGCGGGGGCGCCACCCGTCTTGACCTCGACGGTCTGGTAGAAGTCGAAGGGCACTTCGGTGGGCTGGCCGCCGGATACGAAATCGGTAACGTTCAGGCCGTTGATGTAGAAGGCGTTCTCGGTAAAGGCCGCGCCGCCGATCGAGACCTGATTGGCAAAGCCGGCATTCGAGGGCGAGGAACCCTGCACCGTGCCCGGCGTCAGCAGCATTACATCGCGCAGCGAGCGTCCGATGGGCACATGCTGGGTCAGCGTGCCCAGATTGATCGTGCTGCCGATCGTGGTGTCCTGAAAATCGGCGACGCGCTGGCGCGAGCCCTTCACCACGATGTCGCCGCCATGCGCGGCGGGAGCCAGGCGGAAGCTGTTGGCGCCGCCGGTCTCGCGCGTCAGGGCAATGCTGCGCTCGCTGTAGGTCGCGAAGCCTTCGGCCGCGATGGTGACGTCGTAATTGCCCGGCGAGAGCTGCGGGATCGTATAGGCGCCCGTGCCATCGGTCTTCACACTGCGGCTGACGCCACGGTCGGAAGAGGTGATCTTCACCTCGGCATTGGCGATGGGCGCGCCATCCTGCCCGGTCACCCGGCCCGAGGCCGCGATGTTGGTGTAATCCTGCGCCTGCACGGCAGTCGTGGTGATGGCGACGGCGGACGCCGTGGTGCCGAGCATCAACAGCGCGCGCAGGGCAGCGCGCGCGCAGCGGCGCGTGGAGCGGAACATGCAGGAACCCCTTTTGGTGAAACGAGACTGGCAGGCGCGGTCCAGCCGCGTCCTGATCGCGGGGTTAGGCGATATTGGTGGAATTTTTGTGACAATCAAACATAAAACACACAAAATGACTGCGGCTTGGCATCATGGGCCTCCAAGGGGGGCGTTTGATGTGGGCGTATCCATGCTGAGGGCGGGAGAGGAGGGGAGGTTCTTGACAAGAAGTTCCTCGTGTTCGATATTTCTGTCATGACAGAAATTTCAAATGAGTCGAGCAAGCTGCCCGCCGCCGTGGAGGCCTTCGTGCTGCATTGGGGCGATCTTGGGGGGCAATGGGGCGTCAACCGCTCGGTGGCGCAGATTCAGGCGCTGTTGCTGCTGTCCGAACGCCCGCTGACCGCCGAGGACATCTCGGAAAAGCTGGGCATGGCGCGCTCCAACGTGTCGAACAGTCTGAAGGAGCTGCTCAACTGGAAGCTGGTGATGCGCGTGCCCGTGCTGGGCGACCGGCGCGATCACTATGTCGCCGAAAGCGATATGTGGCAGATGGCCAGCAAGGTGGCGCAGGGCCGCAAGCAGCGCGAGATCGATCCGATGGTCGCCGCGCTGCATGCCGCGATGGAGCATGTCGACGATCCGAAGATCAGCGCCACCGTGCGCGAGCGGCTGCACACCATGCATGATTTCGTCACCACGGTGGATGGCTGGTACAATCAGATGCTGCATGTCCCCCCGGCGCAGATCATGCGGCTGATCAAGCTGGGCTCCAAGGTGATCCATCTGCTCAAATTCGTTGGCCGCAAGGATGCGTCGCCGGGCGGAGGGGGCTGATCTCCATTTGCTCCATGATTTCTCTTTTTACAGAAATATCTAATCATTCAGGAGGACGGCAAGATGAGCATGATCCAGCGCGCCATCACCACCCCCATGCCACGATGCCCGCAACCCGCGCCTCTGGCCGATCTGCGCTTCCGCCAGCTGCTGGGCGCCGCGGCCTGGGATCGCCTGCCTGACCGGGTGCGGCACCGTTTCGGCAAAAGGCTCGGGCCCGGCCAGTCGGCCAGCTATGCCGGGCAGGTGCTGGATTGCCGCATGAGCATCGCGGGATGGCTGCTGGCGCAGGCCTGCCGTCTGATCGGCGCGCCCCTGCCGCTGGAGCGCGGCGGCGATCTGGCCGCCGTGGTCAGTGTGACCGAGGATGGCGCCAGTGGCGGTCAGGTCTGGACGCGGCTCTATGCGCGCAGGCAGGGCTTTCCGCAGGTGATCCATTCGGCCAAGCGCTTTGCCGGGCCGACCGGGCTTGAAGAATATCTCGGCCTCGGCCTCGGCTTCGGCATCGCCCTGACCGTGACGGCCGAAAATCAGGGCATCCGTTTTGCCAGCGACCATTATTTCCTGCGGCTGGGGCGCTTCAGGTTGAAGCTGCCCCGCCTGCTGGCGCCAGGCCATCTCACCATTGACCATCTGGACCGGGGCGCAGGCGCCTTTACCTTCACGCTGGCCCTGCGCCACCGCCTGCTGGGCGAGATGATGCGCCAGACCAGCCTGTTCCACGATCAGACTCACGCAGGAGACCTGCCATGACTGCAACGCTCTGGTTCTTCGTTTTCGTCCAGATGGCCATGGGCGGATCGGACACGCTCTATCACCATGAAGGCACCGAGAGGCTGGCGTGGCGCCCTTCGCAAAAGACCGAGTTGCGGCTGCATGGTGTTCGCAATCTGGCCTATGCGCTGCTGTTCGCCATGCTGGGTTGGAGCGAGCCCCACGGGCTTTTCGCCATGGCGCTGATCGCGCTGATGGCGGGCGAGCTGGTCATCACCTTGTGGGATTTCGTCGAGGAGGATCGCAGCCGCCATCTGCCCGCCACCGAGCGGGTGCTGCATACGCTGCTGACGCTCAACTATGGTGTGATCCTGGCGCTGCTGGTGCCATGGCTGTGGCATCTGGGCGCGAAGCCCACGGCTCTGGTGCCAGCCTATTACGGCTGGATCAGCGTATTGTGCGCCATGGCAGCCGTGGGCGTGATCGTCTCGGGTCTGCGCGATCTGGCGGCGGCGCGGCGTTGCGACCGGCTGGTGCGCCCAGATCCGGCAGGGCTCTGCGTTGCGCTGCCGGGGCGGCAATCGGTGCTGGTGACGGGGGGCACCGGCTTTATCGGCCAGCGGCTGGTGGCGGCGCTGGCCAGCGCCGGGCATGAGGTGATCGTGCTGAGCCGCAACCGCGCCAAGGCCATGGCCTTGGGCAACCCCATCCGCATCGTCACCGATCTGGGCCAGATCGCCGCCACGGCGCGCATCGATGCCATCGTCAATCTGGCGGGCGAGCCCATCTCGGACAGCCCATGGACCCGCGCCAAGCGGCAGCGCATCCTGCGCTCGCGGCTTAAGGTGACGCGCGATGTGCTGCGGCTGATCGCAAGGCTGGAGCGCAAGCCGGTGCTGGTCAATGGCTCGGCGATGGGCTGGTATGGGCTGCGTGGCGATGAGGTGCTGACCGAGGCGGGCGACGCCCGGCCATGCTTCTCGCATGAGATTTGCGCGCGTTGGGAAAAGGCGGCGCTGAAGGCCGAAGCACTGGGCGTACGCACCGTGCTGCTGCGCACCGGGCTGGTGCTGGACCGCGAGGGGGGCATGCTGGCGCGGCTGCTCACGCCGTTCGAATTCGGGTTGGGCGGGCGTTTCGGCACGGGCCGTCACTGGATGAGCTGGATCCACCGTGACGATATGGTGCGACTGATCATTCATGCCATCGCCACGCCGGCGCTGCGCGGCCCGCTCAACGCCACCGCGCCCGAGCCCGTGACCAACCGCCGCTTCACGCAGGCTCTGGCAGCGGCGTTGCACCGCCCGGCGCTGATCCCTGTTCCGGCCTGGCCGCTGCGGCTGGTGCTGGGGGATTTTGCCGAGGAGCTGCTGCTTTCGGGGCAGCGTGTCGTGCCGCAGGCCGCGCTGACCAGCGGCTTCCGCTTCGATTACCCGACGATCGATGCAGCCCTGCGGGAGATCGTCGGCGCCCATCGGGCCGGGTGACGCAACGATCCCCGCAGCCGTGGTCGGCTGCGGGGATCACGCTTGTCAACAAACAGACGTCAGAACTTGACGCCGGCCGTCACACGGAAGGAGCGGCCCATGATGGCATCGTAATAACGCGCATAATCCAGCCCGCTGTAAGGGAAGGGCAGGCCGCGGTTGAAGACGTTGTTCACCAGGAAGCGGAAGTTGATGTTCTTGGTGGCATCCACGCCAATCGATGTGTTGAAGGTCACATAGGCATGGATGGTGGGATACTGGTAATCAGAATCGGGCGAGTCGGGATTGACCTTGGATGATCCGTAATAGATCCCCTGCACCATCCAGTTGAAGGACTTTCGCGTGTAATTCGCCGTGGCGGTGAAGGTGTTGGCGGGGTTCTGCGACAGGCCCAGCTTATGCTGCAGATCGCCCTCGCCGACGCGGTAATAATGCCGGAAGGTATGCAGGTAGTTGACGTTCAGATCCAGCATGCCCGCCGACGAGGAGAGGCCCAGCCGTTCCAGCGGCAGATGGTATTTCAGATTGCCCTGCAGGGCGCGGAAGGTTTCCTGGCCGATGTTGAAATTGCCTGCCGCGAAACTGGTCACCTGGCTCGAGCTGTCACGCGTGAAGGTGCGGCAGAAGGGGCTGGAGAGCGAGGAATCGTAACAGGCCGACATCAGATCGGTCAGGCTCAGGCTGGCGATTTCGTTGCGGATGTCGATATTGACATAGTCGGCGCTGATTTCCAGCCCGGGCAGCTGCTTGGGCTGCAACACGCCGCCCAGCGTCCAGCTGTTGGCGGTTTCATTCTGAAGGTTCGGATTGCCGCCTGTGGTGCCCTTGGCGGTGGCATCCACCACATTGGAGGTGAAATTCGCGGGAACGCCGGCCGCGGCGCAATTGGCCGCGCGCGCGGCGGGGTTGTTGCCCTGAGCGATAAAGCGCTGATCGCAGGGGTCATTGGCCAGTTCGAAGGTCGAACCGTTCGGCGCGAAGAGCTCGGTGATGGCCGGCGCGCGGAACGAACGCGTGAAATTGCCGCGCAGGGTGAAGCCCTTCACCGGAGCATAGGTGCCGCCGCCCGTATAGGAGGTGAAACCGCCGGTCAGGCTGTGCTTCACGTAACGCACCGCCGCATTGAGATCGAGGCGCGAGATGAAGGGCACCTCATTGTCCGGGGCGATGACCGGCGCGTTCAGCTCGCCGAAGAACTCATTGGTATGGAATTTGCCCGAGACCTGCGTGATCGGCACCGAGCCGCCATATTCGAGGTAGCTGCCATCGCTCTGCAATTCGCCCCGGAAGAAAGCGCCGGGATCGAAAAACGCGCTTTCGCGGCGGTATTCATAGCCCACCACGCCCTTGGCATAGCCACCGGGCAGTTTGATGAGATCGCCCTTCACATCGGCCTGCACATCCAGCTGTGAATTGACCTGATGGGTATAGGCATTGGCGGTGATGTAGTTCAGCGCCGCCTGGCTGGCATTGCCAAGGCCGAAGATGTTGAGCGGCGCGCAGGTGCTGCTGATCGTGGGATAGTTGGCGCTGGTGTAGCCCGGCGCGCAGGTGATCTGCCCGCTGGCGTTGGTGACGGCGTTGAGCGCATTGTAGAAATTCTGGTTCACCAGCTCGCGCGAGGCGGTCGAGCTGGTGGAGCGGCCGTAATTGACCGTCACATCCCAGCCGAAATTGCGCTCTCCCGCGTTGAAGTCGCCGGTCAGCCCGCCCACGAAACGCATCAGATCGGTGCGCGTGCGGTAGAAGCCGGAGGACAGATCGGTGTTGGCGCGCGTCAGATAGAACGTGTCTGTCGGCATGCCATTGGCGGCCAGATTGCTGATGATCGTCTGGCGATCGGCGGCGGAGAGATAGGGATTGGCGGTGCTGAGGATCAAATTGCCGTTGGTTTCACCCGCGCTGTTGAACTGGGCGGTGTTGTAATAGGGCTGCCCCGCCGTATTGGAGGCATAGTTGCGCCCCAGCCACACTTCGCCGTTGAAATGAATATGATCGGTGAAGTCAAAATGGCCCAGCAGCGTGCCTTGCAGGCGTTCGCTGTCGTTGAGGAAATTATCGTAATTGCCGATGGCGAAGCCGCTGCCTCCGGCCTGAACCACCCCGCTCCCGGTCAATTGCCCGTTGATGAAAGGCGTCAACTGCCCGGCATTGTTGAAATAGAGGGCCTGCCCCGCCGCATTGCTGATCCCGGCATAGGGCTGCCCCTTGTAGATCGGAATGTCATCGGCAAACAGCGGGATGCCGGTGTTGGTGAAGAGGTTATAGTGCAGTCCGCCATAATAGAGCTGATGCGTATAGCTGTTCCCGGGCAGCGCGGTGCCGGTGAAAGGCTTGGTGCCGCCGATCAGGCTGGAGCGATCGGCATAGGTCATGCCATCCTGGCGATCGTAGAAGACGCTGACGGCAATATTGCCGCGCCCATCGGCGAAATTCTTGCCCGCCAGCAGCGAAGCGTTGAAGTCATGCCCGTCGCCCTTGCCGGAAATACCCTGCGAGGCATTGACTGAAAAACCCTGATAGTTCTTCTTCAGGATGACGTTGACTGTGCCGGCGATGGCGTCCGAACCATAGATCGGCGCGCCGCCCACCGAGACGACCTCGACCCGGTCCACCAGAGCGGGCGCGATCTGCGAGAGATCGACCGGAGAGCCTGCCACCGCGCCGAAGATCGAGCTGCTGGCGGGGCTGACGAAACGGTTGCCGTTGACCAGCGTCAAGGTGCGCTGCGAGCCCAGATCATAGAGGTTGGCGAAGGTCTGGCCCGCGCCGAAAGAGCCTGAGGCGGTGCCCACCGGGCCCGCGCCCGGCGTGCTGAAGGCGGGTTGATCGAGCAGGGCCATGCCCAGATTGGTGAAGCCGCGCTTGGCGATATCCTCACCCGTGACCCGGGTGATCGGCTGCGCGGTGATGACCGTGGTGGCGATGCGCGATCCGGTCACGACGATGGTGCTGGCCTCGGCCTTATCCTCGTCGGCATGGTCGGAGGGGGTGGTCTGCGCCATGGCGATGCCCGCAGGCATCAGGCTGCAAAGAGCCGCGCCGATCAGCAGCTTCAACTGGAGGGAATGCGCCCCTTGTTTGGGTTCTCTCATGATCAGGTCCCTGTTTTGTGCCGCCCGATGCGCCCCAGGCGGCGTTGCTTCTCATCGCCTTGCTGGCGACTACTGACATTAGTGTAAGTAAGGATCGCCATGTCAAGGGGCGGTGTGGCGTAAGTGGTGAAAATCCATCACTATTTAGGAATTAAATAGGTTGCCGGATGTCGGGTTTAAACAATAATTAACCCGTCTTTCTGTGCGATCATCCAGCGACTGAGCGCCCGCTTTTCGGACATGGAGAGGCGGCGGCCTTCAGGCTCGCACCCCGGAACAATGGGCGGTTATCGCCTCTCGGAAGGCCTGCGTTCACGCGGGGCGATGGGCGCCGTGTGTCCACGCGCGCAGGCTTCGGGGCCGCCGTCCTCTCGCCTTGAATTTTCACCTTGGCGCAAATCTTCAAGCAGATCGGCGCGGATATCCGAGCGGGCCGGGCGATTGGCGCGCAAGCTGCCTCCCACGGATAACCGAGACCATCTCGCAGAGGATCTGAACATGGCAACCACCGTTTCTCTCGACGTCACAGCCGCGCCTTTTTTCGGCGGGCAGCTGGCTGAGGCCGATCCCGTCGTCGATGCCGCGATCAACGCCGAGCTGGGCCGCCAGCGCGACAAGCTGGAGCTGATCGCTTCGGAAAACATCGTCTCGACCGCCGTGCTTCAGGCGCAGGGCTCGGTGCTGACCAACAAATATGCCGAGGGCTATCCCGGCAAGCGCTATTACGGCGGCTGCGAGCATGTCGATGTCACCGAACAGCTCGCCATCGATCGCGCCTGTCGCCTGTTCGGCGCGCAATTCGCCAATGTTCAGCCGCATTCAGGCGCTCAGGCCAATATGGCGGTGCAATATGCCCTGCTCCAGCCCGGCGACACGCTGCTGGGCATGAGCCTGGCCCATGGCGGCCACCTGACCCATGGCGCCGCGCCCACCTTCTCGGGCAAGTGGCTCAACGCCGTGCAATATGGCGTGCGTGAGGATGACCAGCGTATCGATTACGATGCTGTCGCCGCGCTGGCGCAGGAGTATCACCCCAAGCTGATCATCGCGGGCGGTTCGGCCTATCCGCGCCAGATCGATTTCAGGCGCTTCCGCGAGATCGCGGATTCGGTCGATGCCAAGCTGATGGTCGATATGGCGCATTTCTCGGGTCTGGTGGCCGGTGGCCAGCATCCCAACCCGATCGAACACGCCCATGTCGTCACCTCCACCACGCATAAGACGCTGCGTGGTCCGCGTGGCGGCCTGATCCTGACCAATGAGGAGGCGCTGGCCAAGAAGTTCAACTCGGCGATCTTCCCCGGCATTCAGGGCGGCCCGCTGGAGCATGTGATCGCCGCCAAGGCCGTGGCCTTCGGCGAGGCGCTGCGCCCCGATTTCGCCGACTATGCCCGCCGCGTGATCGAGAACGCCAAGACCCTTGCCGCCGTGCTGGAGCGCAATGGCTACAAGATCGTCTCGGGCGGCACGGACACCCATGTCGTGCTGGTCGATCTGCGGCCCAAGGGGTTGACCGGCAAGCTGGCCGAGCATGTCCTCGATGAGGCGGGCATCACCTGCAACAAGAACGGCATCCCCTTCGATCCGGAGAAACCTTTCGTGACATCTGGCATCCGTCTGGGTTCGGGCGCGCTCACCACGCGCGGCTTCGATGCGGCGGCCTTCGAGGAAGTCGGCCATCTGATCAACCGCATCCTCGATGCCGCCTCGCAGGGCGAGGTGCCCGATGCGCTGATCCGCGAGGTCCGCTCCGAGGTGGTCGCGCTCTGCGCCCGCTATCCGATCTACGACACCGCGCGCGGCTGAGCCGCTTTTCGAAGGTACGCTCCCATGCAGCGCTTTTCCGCACTCTCCCTTCTGCGCCACGGGCTTGGCCGCCATCAGGGGTGGAAACCCCAATGGCGCAATGCCCAGCCCAAGCCCGGCTATGACGCCATCATCGTCGGTGGCGGCGGGCATGGCCTTGGCGCGGCCTATTACCTTGCCAAGGTCCATGGCATCACCAATGTGGCCGTGCTGGAAAAGGGCTGGATCGGGGGCGGCAACACGGGCCGCAACACCACCATCATCCGCTCCAACTACCTCTTCGATGAGAGCGCGGCGCTCTACGATCACGCGCTCCAGCTGT
This sequence comes from Novosphingobium rosa NBRC 15208, assembly GCF_001598555.1. Taxonomy (GTDB): domain Bacteria; phylum Pseudomonadota; class Alphaproteobacteria; order Sphingomonadales; family Sphingomonadaceae; genus Novosphingobium; species Novosphingobium rosa. Next base: position 5,685 of record NZ_BCZE01000102.1, on the reverse strand, counting down.
GGGAGGGGTTGAGCCAGGAGCTGAACTACAATGTGATGTTCTCCCAGCGCGGCGTGATGATGCTGGCGCATAACATCCATGACATTCAGGTGTTCAAGCGCCACGTCCATGCCAACCGCATCAATGGCGTCGACAATGAATGGCTGACGCCCGAGCAGGCGCAGGAATTCTGCCCCTCGCTCAACATCGATCCCAATGTGCGCTATCCGGTGCTGGGCGCGGCGCTGCAGCGTCGCGGCGGCACGGCGCGCCATGACGCTGTGGCCTGGGGCTATGCCCGCGCCGCCGATGCGCTGGGCGTCGACATCATCGAGAATTGCGAGGTCACCGGCATCCGCCGCGACGCCAATGGCGCGGTGCTGGGCGTGGAGACCACGCGCGGCTTTATTGGCTCGCGCAAGGTCGGCGTCTCGGCGGCGGGCCATACCAGCGTGGTGATGGGCATGGCCGATGTGCGCCTGCCGCTCGAAAGCTATCCGCTTCAGGCGCTGGTGTCGGAACCGGTCAAGCCGATCTTCCCCTGCGTGGTGATGTCCAACACCATCCACGCCTATATGAGCCAGTCAGACAAGGGCGAACTGGTGATCGGCGCCGGCACGGATATCTACACCAGCTACACCCAGCGCGGCGGGCTTCACATCGCCACCCACACGCTGGAGGCGATCTGCGAGCTGTTCCCCCAGTTCCGTCGCATGCGCATGCTGCGCAACTGGGGCGGCATCGTGGACGTGACGCCGGACCGCTCGCCGATCATCGCCAAGACGCCGGTGAAGGGGCTTTACGTCAATTGCGGCTGGGGCACGGGCGGCTTCAAGGCCACGCCGGGCGCCGCCCATCTCTTCGCGCACACCATCGCGAAGGACGAGCCGCATCCGATCAACGCTCCCTACACGATCGAGCGTTTCCGCGATGGATTCATGATCGACGAAGCCGCCGCCGCGGCCGTCGCGCACTAAGGCAGACCGCCATGCTGATCATCAACTGCCCCTATTGCGGGGCCCGTCCCGAGCTTGAATTCGCCTATGGCGGCCAGGCCCACATCGACCGCCCGGTGCAGCCCGCCGACCTCAACGACGAGGACTGGACCGGCTATCTCTACCTGCGTGAGAACACCAAGGGCATCCATGCCGAGCGTTGGCGCCACCTTCACGGCTGCGCCCGCTTCTTCAACGCCCTGCGCGACACGCGCACTGATCATTTCCTCGCCACCTACAAGGTGGGCGAGAAGGCTCCCGAGGTGACACGGCCATGAGCAAGCAATTCCGCATCAAGGGCACGGGCCGCGTCGATCCGTCCCGCCCCATCAACTTCACCTTCGACGGCAAGAGCTACACCGGCCATCAGGGTGACACGCTGGCCTCGGCGCTGCTGGCCAATGGCGTGCATCTGGTGGGCCGCTCGTTCAAATATCACCGCCCGCGTGGCATTCTGGGCATTGGCGCGGATGAGCCCAATGCGCTGGTCGGCATCCGCCGTGACGCCGCGCGCTACACGCCCAATCTGCTGGCCACGCAGGTGGAGCTGTATGAGGGGCTGAACGCGGTCAGCCAGAACCGCAACCCCAGCCTCGAACACGACCGGATGGAGGTCAATGACAAGTGGCTGAGCCGCTTCATCCCGGCAGGCTTCTATTACAAGACCTTCATGTGGCCCAAGAGCGCCTGGGACAAATGGTATGAGCCGCGCATCCGCGAGGCCGCCGGCCTGGGCGTGGCCCCCAGCCAGCCCGACCCCGATGTCTACACCCAGCGTTACGCCCATTGCGACGTGCTGGTGATCGGCGCGGGCCCGGCGGGTCTGGCCGCCGCGAAGGAGGCCGCCGCCACTGGCGCGCGCGTCATTCTGGCCGATGATCGCCCGGTGATGGGCGGGTCGCTGCTGGCGGCGGCGGACACCAACATCAGCGGCGAAGGCGAGGACTGGTACTCGGCAGGCGCATGGCGCAAGGAGGTGCTGGCCTTCCTTGAGAAGCAGCCCAATGTCACCCTGCTGCCGCGCACCATCGCTTTTGGCTATTACCCGCACAACTGGATCGGCCTGTGCGAAAAGCTGACCGACCATCTGGCCGTGCTGGCCAGGGGCGCCCCGCGCGAGAGGCTGTGGCAGGTGCGCGCCGCGCAGGTGGTGATCGCCACCGGCGCCATCGAGCGCCCGCTGGTCTTCCCCGAGAACGACCGCCCCGGCATCATGCTGGCCGATGCCGCGCGCACCTATCTGCAGGAATATGGCGTGGCGGTGGGCCAGAAGGTGGCCGTGGTCACCGCACATGACAGCGGTTATCGCGCCGCCCATGAGCTGAAGGCGGTGGGCGTGGACATCGCCGTGATCGCCGATATCCGTGGCCGTTCGGTGGTGTCGGATCGCGCGGTTCAGGCTGGCCTGAATGTGCTGACCGAGGCGAAGATCGAGGGCACCTCGGGCAAGCTGCGCGTCTCCTCCATCACGATGACAGCGGCGGGCATGCGCAGCAATTTCGCCTGCGACGCGGTGCTGATGGCGGGCGGCTTCACCCCCAGCGTCCACCTTTTCTCGCAGTCGCGCGGCAAGCTGGTGTGGGATAACAAGCTGCAGGCCTATCTGCCCGGCGACTCCGCCGAGGCCGAGCGCTCCGCCGGCGCCTCACGCGGGCGTTTCGCTCTGGCCGAGGCGCTGGCCGATGGCGTGGATGCCGGGCGCGAGGCGGCGCAGGCCGCCGGTTTTACGCCCGGCACGCCCGCTTTCCATCCGCAGGTGACCGTCAAGCACGCCATCGGCAGCGGCGGCTATCTGGGCGCGGCGCCGACCTCCGCCGATCTCAGCAAGGCCAAGGCCTTTGTCGACTGGCAGAATGACGTCACCGCCAAGGACATCGTGCTGGCCACGCGTGAGGGCTTCCTCTCCATCGAGCATGTGAAGCGCTACACCACCACCGGCATGGCCACCGATCAGGGCAAGCTGTCGAACATCAACGCGCTGGGCATCGTTTCGGAAGCCACGGGGCGCAGCATCCCGCAGATCGGCCTCACCACCTTCCGCACGCCTTACACGCCGATCACCTTCGGCACGCTGGCGGGCCATGCGCGCGGCATGCTCTTCGATCCGGCGCGGGTCACCGCCATCAACGACTGGGCTGTGGCGCAGGGCGCGGCCTTCGAGGATGTCGGCAACTGGAAGCGCGCGCATTACTTCCCCAAGCATGGGGAAGACCTGCATGCCGCCGTCAACCGCGAATGCCTGGGCGTGCGCAAGAGCGTGGGCATCTTCGACGCCTCCACGCTGGGGAAGATCGAGATCGTCGGGCCCGATGCCGCCGAATTCATGAACCGCTTCTTCGTCAATGCCTGGACCAAGCTGGGCGTGGGCAAGTGCCGCTATGGCGTGCTGCTGCGCGAGGATGGTTTCGTGACGGACGATGGCGTGGTGGGCCGTGTGGCCAAGGACCGCTTCCACGTCACCACCACCACGGGCGGCGCGGCGCGTGTGCTGGGCATGATGGAGGATTACCTCCAGACCGAATGGGGCGATCTGAAGGTCTGGCTCACCTCCACCACCGAGCAATGGTCGGTGATCGCGGTGCAGGGGCCCAAGGCGCGCGAGGTGATCGCGCCGCTGATCGAGGATCTGGACGTTTCCGCCGAAGCCTTCCCGCATATGAGCATCGGCGACGGCAAGATCTGCGGTGTGCCGCTGCGCCTGATGCGCGTCAGCTTCACCGGGGAGCTGGGCTTCGAGGTCAATGTGCCCAGCGGCTATGGCCGCATGGTCTGGGAAGCGATCTGGGAGCGCGGCAAGGCCTTCGACATGGTGCCCTATGGCACCGAGACGATGCACGTTCTGCGTGCCGAAAAGGGCTATATCATCGTGGGTCAGGAAACCGACGGTACGGTGACGCCCGATGACGCGGGCCTGGGCTGGGCCATCGGCAAGGCCAAGCCGGATTTCGTGGGCAAGCGTTCTCTGCAGCGCCCGGCGCTCACCGCGCCGGATCGCAAGCAACTGGTCGGCCTGATCTCCAGCGACGGGCGGACCGTGCTGGAAGAGGGGGCGCAGATCGTCGATCCTGCAGCGCCGAAGGTGCCGATCGGCCATGTCACCTCATCCTATTACAGCGCGGTGCTGGGCAAGCCGATTGCTCTGGCGCTGGTGCGCGGTGGGCGGCAGCGGCTGGGCGAAAGCCTTTATGTGCCGATGCCCGACAGCGTGATCGGCGTTCAGGTTGCTCCCACTGTTTTCTTCGATCCGGAAGGTGCCCGCGTCAATGTCTGACCTGACTCTTGTTTCGCCTGCCGCCTCCCACAAGGAGGCGGGCAGCGCCGCCGTCGCCTCGCCCTTCACGGGGCACAGCAAGGTCATCGCCCCGCTGGGCCATTTCGGGCGCGCCGTGCTGCGCGTCTCGGAAGACCTTATCGATGCGGTGAGCGAGCGTCTTGGCGTCACCCTGCCGCGCGAAGCCAACCGCTCCGCCACGCAGGATGACCTCTCCGCCCTGTGGCTGGGCCCCGACGAATGGCTGCTTATCTCCAGCGAGCCGCATGACAGCTGGGCCGCCTCGCTGCAGCAGAAGCTGGGCGATGCGCTGGTGGCGCTGGTCGATGTCAGCCACCGTCAGGTCGCGCTGGGCCTTGAAAGCCCGCATGTCGAGGATCTGCTGGCCAGCGGCTGCGCGCTCGATCTGCGCGAGGCCGCCTTCCCGGTCGGCGCCTGCACCCGCACGATGTTTGACAAGGCCGAGGTGGTGCTGTGGCGCACCGGCGCGCACAGCTTCCATATCGAGGTCTGGCGCTCCTTCGCGCGCTATGTCGAAGGGCTGCTGCGCATCGCCGAGGAAGAGGGCTGATCCATGCTGGGGGTGAGAGACCTGTTCCGCGTCGGCATCGGGCCGTCCTCATCGCATACGGTGGGTCCGATGAAGGCCGGGCACAGTTTTGCCGGGGCGTTGAAGGGGCTCTCCTTCAGCAAGGTGCAATGCGATCTGCTCGGCTCGCTGGCCTGGACGGGGGCGGGGCATGTGACCGACAAGGCGGTGGTCCTGGGCCTCGCCGGTTTCCTGCCCGACACCATCGAGCCCGAGCAGATCGACACGGTGGTGGAGGCCGCGCGCGAAACCAGGCGGCTGCGGATCGCGGGCCGGGAGATCACCTTCGACCCCGATGCCGACATCTATTTCGACCGTGGCGGCGATACGCCGGTCCACCCTAACACCCTGCGCTTCCGGGCGCTGGATGATGAGGGGGGCGAGGTGCTGGCCCAGCGCTGGTGCTCGATCGGCGGTGGCTTCATTGTGCCGGAGGACAGGGTGGGCGACGCCGCGCTGGAGGATGAGGCGCAGCCGCCTTTTCCGTTCAGCACCGGCGCCGAGCTGCTGGAGATCTGCGATAAGAACGGCCTCACCATTCCCGAGGTGATGCGTGCCAATGAATATGCCAGGATCTCTCCGGCGGAACTGGACGACTATCTCGACCGTGTGATCGCGGTGATGATGACCTGCATCGACCGGGGCATGAGCACTGACGGCATTCTGCCCGGACGCCTGAAGGTGCCGCGTCGCGCGATGAAGCTGCGGCAGAAGCTGGACGGGGATCGTTTCCGCAACAGGCAGGCGCCGCACAACATCATGGACCACATCAGCCTCTTCGCCATCGCGGTGAACGAGGAGAATGCGGCGGGCGGCAAGATCGTCACCGCGCCCACCAATGGCGCGGCGGG
>NZ_BCZE01000101.1 GCF_001598555.1 Novosphingobium rosa NBRC 15208 | reverse complement strand
CAGGCCCTTGTAGCCCAGACCCGCCGCCCAGTCGGCCAGGCCCGACAGCGTGTTGAAAGGCGCCGTATCGCCGAGGAATTGTGCCAGGAAAATGCCTGGCCCCTTGATGGTTTTCATGTCTCTCCCCGCCTGGCGATTCTTCGCAAAGCATTATCAGAACTTTCATTCTAATAATGAGCCAAATGCATGGAGAGTCAATGACTCAAATCCGGCGCAACCGCAGGATTTGCTCAGATCAGCGCATCGCTCATCAGAAAGGCGGCGATCATCTGCGCCAGATCATATTTCAGCACCGCCCAGTCGCCCTCCCAGGCCGAGGTGCTGATCGTGCCAAAGCCCAGATAACGGGCAATCGAGGCATAAAGGATACGGAAGGTGCTATCCACGGCGCGCTGCGGATCCTTCACCCGCATCTCGTCGCGATGGTCCAGCAAGGCCTCCTTGATGGCATTGGCTGTGCCCACATAGGACGCCTTGCCCACCGAAGCCACCATCGCATCGGTGGAAGCCCGCGCCATCAACGGGCGCATCTGTGGCCCGAACTCACGCAGCGTCTCGGCCAACGTATCGACCAGCGAGACCACCAGCGATGGCAGCGCGGCATGGCCGGCCCGCGCCTCGCCGATGCGCGCGTACATGGTGCGGTCCAGTTGATCCAGCACCCGCAACTGCACGGCATGCAGCAGCGCATCCTTGCTCTCGAAACGGTTGTAGATCGAACCGATCGAGACCTTGCCCTTCTTGCTCACCTCAAGCAGCGTGAAGTCGTCTGTGCCCCGCTCGACCAACAGAGCCTCCGCCGCCGCGAGCATCCGTTCATACGAGGCCTTGCTGCGTCCCTGAACGGGCGCACGCAAGGCGGTGGCAAGGCCGACATCTTTGTTCATACGGCCTTGTCGGCAAATGACAGTCCCGCGTCAACCGGGACTCGACAAAATCGAATCGCAATTCTACTTTTATCTTTCATGGCGTCGCTCCAACGTGGCGGCCCTCATTGCGATGGCGATGTCCTAGCCATCTCCGCGCCAATCACACAAAAACGGTGGCAAAAACGGGGCTTGCACCCTCCGATAAATTAGAATAGTAATTCTGATAATATGTCGTGACCGTCACGAACGGCTTTGGGGAGAGACATCGCAAGCGCCGCCGGCCCCGTCCGGCGCCCTGCCTTGCTGCCCCGCATGCCTGTCCGCGCCCATCCCGACACAAGATTTTCAAAGCTTCAACCCATGAGGACTACCATGCGCTTTTCGGTCTTTCTGAATGCCCGTTCGATGTCGCCGCAAGAGGATCGCGGGCTGATCCAGAATCTGACGGCGCACGCCTCCAGCGCCGCCGCTCAGGGTTTCGACGCGATCTTCCTGCCGGACCACCACTTCAACGGCTATATGCCGGTGGCCTCCGACAGCTTCATGTTCGCCTCCTATCTCGCCGCCAAGCTGCCTCAGATGCATTTCGGCTTTTCGGTGGTGTCGGTGCCGCTGCATCACCCGATCCGCTTTGTGGAGCGCATCAACATCCTCGACCAGCTGACCGACGGCAAGCTGCTGGTCGGCATCGGCAGCGGCACCACGCCTGAGGAAATGATCGGCTTCGGTGTCGATTACCGCGATGCGGGCGCCGTTTCGGAGCGTAACCTCGAACTGGCCGAGCAGCTCTGGGCCAAGGCGATGGAAGACCCGGCCATCGATTTCGAGAACGGGCCGCACAAGGGCCGCGTGCTGCAACGCATCGCGCCTGCCGCCTACACGCAGGGCCACGCGCGCCTGATGCCGGTGGCCATGAAGGAAGCGAGCAGCCGCCGCGCCGCCGTCAACGGCTGGCCTGCCTTCATCCCCGCCTTCACCCCGCCCAAGATCGGCGGCACCGAGCCCTTCACCCATGTGAAAAAGTGGTTCGACATCTACAAGGGCTTTCTGACCGAGGCCGGCCACAGCGATGAGATTGTGCGCAACGCGCTGGACTGGACGACGCACACCTATCAGGTGGTCCATGTCGCCGAGACCGACGAACAGGCCCGCGAGGAGCTGGAGGTCATCCTGCGCTCCTATCAGGACGCGGTGGAACGCGAAGCCGAATTCAACGCCCGCGCCGAGGCCGACAGTGCCAACAAGAAGACCGACCGCACCCCCAACGCCCTGACCGACGACTGGATCGGCACCTGGTGCCTCTATGGTTCGCCGGAAACGGTGATCGAGCATCTCAAGCCCTATCAGGATCTGGGCATCGGCAACATCCTGTGCGGCACCACCACCGGGCCGCTGACCGAGCAGCGCCTGGCCTATGGCGAGCAGACCCTTCGCCTGCTGTCGCAGCATGTCATGCCGGCATTCAAGAAGTGACGGGGCAAGTCATGGCGCGCCGTATTGTGGGTCTGGGCGGAACCTTCCGCCCCAACTCCTCCAGCGAACGGCTGGTCCGCAGCGTGCTGACCACTTGCGAAGCACTGGGTGCCGAAACCCGGATGTTCGACGGTCCCGCGCTGGCTGCCCTGCCCCATTTCAACCCCGAAAGCCCGGAACGCACGCCCGAACAGACCGCTCTGGTCCAGGCCGTTCGTCAGGCCGATGCGCTGGTGATCGGCACGCCCGGCTACCATGGCGGCCTCTCGGGTCTGGTCAAGAACGCCATCGACCTGCTGGAAGACACGCGCACCGATGCCCGCGTCTATTGGGACGGCATGCCGGTGGGGCTGATCGTCTCGGCGGCGGGCTGGCAGGCGGGCGGCGTCACGCTTGGCGCGCTGCGCGGCATTGTGCACGCCATGCGCGGCTGGCCGACGCCGGTGGGCCTTGCCATCAACTCCATCGAACAGAAGCCTTTCGGCCCCGATGGCGCGCTGGTGGATGACGGCATCGCCGCGCAAATCGCCCTGATGGCCCGCCAGATCATGAGCTTCTCTCTGGAGAAAATCCCCGCATGACATTACCCCTTGCCGATCAGGCCCGGCTTACGGCCGGAGCCAGCATGTGGACCACCGCCGCCGTGCCCGAGGCGGGCATCCCCTCCCTCACCCTCAGCGACGGCCCGATGGGCATCGCCAGCGGGCGGGTGGATGAGCGCGATGTCGCCCTGCTTTCACCTTGCGCCACCTTGTTGGGGGCCAGTTTCGATGTCGATCTGGCACGGCGCGTCGGTGCGCTGGTCGGCGGGGAAGCGGTGGCGCGTGGCGTTGACATGGTGCTGGCGCCCAACATCAATCTGGCGCGCAGCCCACTGGCCGGACGAGCCTTCGAGTATTTTTCCGAAGATCCGCTGCTGGCCGGAACGCTTGGCGCGGCATGGGTGCAAGGGCTGCAAAGCACCGGCACCGGCGCCTGCCCCAAACATATGGTCTGCAACGACAGCGAGACCGACCGCGACCATATGAATGCCGTGGTCGATGAGCGCACTCTGCGTGAAGTCTATCTGCTGCCTTTCGAGCTTTGCGCGGCGGCGGGCGCGGGGGCGATGCTGACGGCTTACAACCGCCTCAACGGCACCTATTGCGCCGAGCAGAGCCATGTCACCACCATCGTCAAGCAGGAGTGGGGTTTCGACGGCCCGCTCATCAGCGACTGGTTCGGAACCCATGACACGCTGGGCAGCCTGAACGGCGGCCTCGATCTGGAAATGCCCGGCCCGGCGCGCTTTATGGGCGCACATACGCTGACTGCCGTGGAACATGGCGATGCCAAAGCCGAACGCCTTGCCGATGCTGCGCAGCGTGTGGCCCATGCTGCCCGCCGCTTCGGTGGCGAGAAAGCCGCACCCGCGCTCGACACCGAGGCGGTGCTGATTGAAGCTGCCGCCGCTGGCATGGTGCTGCTGAAGAACGAGGGGCACCTGCTTCCCCTCGCGCCCGGCGGGAAGGTCGCGCTGATCGGGCCAAATGCCGCCAACCCCTGCTATCAGGGCGGCACCTTCGCCAAGATCGCGCTCTCGCCCGAGGCCATTCGCCCGCTCGAAGCCCTGCGCCGGGCCTATCCGGGGCTGGTCTATGAGCCCGGCGTCGATCCGCAGCCCCGCCTGCCCGCCATGCCGGTCAGCCCGATTGCGGGCGATGCCATGCGCGGCATGACGGTGGAGTATTTCGCCAGCTCGGACATGAGCCAGCCGCCGATCAGCAGCGAAACGCGCGACACCAATTCGCTGGTGTGGTTCGTGGGCGTCCACGATCAGGGCGTTTTCGACGCCCCCGCCGCCATCCGCGCCAGCGGCTGGTTCACCGCCGAAACCAGCGGCGAACATCGCTTCTACGCGGGGGCCACCGGCATGGTGCGCCTCTGTGTCAATGGCGAAACGCTGATCGACAAGCGCGAAAAGATGGCCGCCCGCGACGTGATGGGCAGCCTGAAACGCGGCGATGCCGAGAGCGCCACGCTGCATCTGGAAGCCGGGGCCAAGGCGTTGGTGGAAGTGGAGTTCCACTATGACGGCGCCCGCGTCCACGGCCTGTGGTACGGCGTGCGCGGTCCGGACAGCGCTCAGGCCATGCTGGAGCGCGCCGTGCAAGCCGCGCGCGAGGCCGATACCGTCATCCTGATGGTGGGCGAAACCTCGGACTCCAGCGTGGAGAGCAAGGACCGACCCGATACACGCCTGCCCGAGGACCAGATCCGCCTGATCGAGGCTGTCTGCGCCGCCAATCCGCGCACAGCGATCGTCGCCAATGTCGGCCATGCCTTCGATGCCACCTGGAGCGCGCAGGCCAACGCGCTGTTGCTGGCCTGGTATCCCGGCGAAGGCTTCGGCCCCGCTCTGGCCGATGTGCTGACCGGCGTGCGTGAGCCGGGCGGTCGCCTGCCCGTCACGCTGGCCCGGCAGGACAGCGACTATCCCGCGCTCGAGCTCACGCCTGATGCCGACGGCAATCTGCCTTACAGCGAGGGTATCGCCATCGGCTATCGCGGCCTGGCCGCAAAAGGTGTGGATGCGCTTTATGCCTTTGGCGAAGGACAAGGCTACACGCACTTCGCATGGCTGTCGGCCACGCCTGCCGAGGGTGGCGTCACCGTGCGCCTGCGCAATGAAGGCAACCGCCCCGGCAGCGAGGTGGTGCAGCTTTATCGCCATCAGCCCGAATTCGCGTTGATCGGTTTCGCCAAGGCCCATCTGGCGCCGGGCGAAGAGGCCGATCTCTTCGTGCCCATCGAACCGCGCATGCTGCGCATCTGGAAGCATGGTTGGCAGCAGCTTGAGGGCGATGTGCAGGTCTCGGGCGGCCGCAGCAGCCGTGACATGGTCTTTACCCTCGCCCTCTAAAGCCTGAAAAGGGCGGTTGATCCGATCAACCGCCCTCACTTTTGCGCGGCATCGATGCTAGTCAGCCGGCGATCGACACCTTTTGCCCGATTGCGCCAAAAGGTGAACCCTCCGGCGCCAGAGCCTGCATCGCCACATGGTCGCCATGATGCATGAAAGGCGTGGCAGGCGCGCCGTTTGCGATCATCTCGATGGCGCGGCGTTCCGACAGGCAGCAGGAGCCCACCACAGCGTAATCCGCATTCGACACCGTGCCCGAGCCGATCACCGTGCCCGCCACCAGATCGCGGCTGCGCGCGGCATGGGCGGCAAGCTCGTGAAAGCCGAATTGCATCTCACGACCATGGGGATGACCGAACCACTGGCCGTTCAACGTCACCTCCAGCGGCAGATGGACGCGGCCCTCCTGCCAAGCCTCGCCCAGCGCATCGGGGGTGACGGCGAAGGGCGCCACCGAGCAGGCGGGCTTGGCCTGCACCCAGCCGAAGCCGGTTTTCATCTCGATGGGGGCGATGGCACGCAGCGACCAGTCGTTGATCAGCACCACCAGCTTGATGTGCCGGAGCGCATCGGCGGCGCTGGTGCCCATCGGCACCGCATCGACGATCACGCCGAATTCACCCTCGAAATCGATGCCGTCTGCTTCGCTGGGCAGGGGAACATCGGCATGGCCGGGCAGGAAGCGATCCGACAGCCCTTGATACATCAGGGGGCGGTCGGTCTCGATGGGCGGGAGGTTGAAGGCCTTTTGCATCAGCTCCCCGTGCTGCGGGAAAGCCGATCCATCGAGCCACTGCCATGAGCGCGGCAGAGGCGCCAGCAGACGGCTGTGATCCAGCCTTCCTCCCGCACCCTGCTCCACCAGAGCGGACATGCGGCGCAGCATCGGCTCCGCAGCATCCCAGTCCTCGATGGCAGAAAGCATGGTGAGGCCCGGCGCGCCAAGATAGCTTTCGCCATCGCGCGAGACCACCACCAGTTCGCCATCCGCCTTGCCATTGTTCAGCGTGGCAAGGCGCATCAATCCGCATCCTCGATGATGGCGACGGCGCGGGTCCAGCCCGCCGAGGCGCCCTTGATCTTGTGCGGAAAGCACGAGACCGTGAAGCCGTGCGAGGGCAGCGCCTCAAGATTGTGCAGCTTTTCAAGGTGGCAATAGCCGATGTCGCGCCCAGCCTTGTGGCCTTCCCAGATCAGCGAGGTATCGCCGGTTTCCTTCACCTTTTCCGCCGTATGGGCGAAAGGCGCATCCCAGCTCCAGGCGTCGGTGCCGGTCACTTTCACGCCGCGACTGGTGAGGTAGATCGTCGCCTCATAACCCATGCCGCAGCCGACATTGACGAAATCGGGACGCCCCAGCGCTCCGCCCGCCGCCGTGTTGACCAGCACGATATCGAGCGGCTGAAGCTCATGCCCGATGCGCTTCAACTCATCCTCGACATCCTGCGCGGTGACGACATAGCCATCGGGGAAGTGGCGGAAATCCAGCTTCACGCCATTCTGGAAGCACCATTCCAGCGGCACCTCATCGATGGTGATGGCCCGCTTGCCGCCATCCATCGTGGGGTGAAAATGCCAGGGCGCATCGAGATGGGTGCCGTTATGCGTCGTCAGCTTCACCCATTCGGCGGCGGCGAAACCGGCGCCATCGGGCGTGTCCCTGGCTTCCACGCCGGGGAAGAAATGGCCCAGTTCGGCCACCGTCTCGCTGTGGGTCTGATAGGTGATCTCAGGGCGCATGAAGGGCGGGTCGGAAACCACCTCGTTGCACAGGGTGATCGACAGGTCGATAAAGCGGCGGGTCATGCGACATTCCCTCCCAGAGTTTCGGCGAACCAGTCGGCGATATAGTCGCGGCCATAGGCCATGTTGTCGGCGCCGACATGCTCCACGCCGCCTTCGCGGGCGGTGAAGATCTTCAGCTCACGGCGGGGCGAGTTGACCAGCTGGTTGTAGCAGTCATGGGCGTAATCGACGCTGATCTGGCGATCCTGCGCGCCATGGGTGACGAGGAAGGGCACCTTCACGCCATCCATATGGCCGTTGAGGTTCATCCCCTCGGCCTTGGCGAGGAAGTCGTCCATATCTGTCGCGCCGAAGGCCCAGAAGACATGCGCCCAGTAATGCGGCACGGGGTTTTCGCCCTCGCGCTTCATGCGCTTGTGCTGCACCTCCAGCCAGTTGTGGTTGGCGCCCCAGCAGGCGCCGCTGGCAAAGCGCGGTTCATAGGCAACGGCGCGGGGCGCGAAATGGCCGCCCAGCGAGATGCCCGTCATGCCGATGCGCTTGGGGTCCACCTCGGGTCGGGCCTCCAGCCAATCGACAGCCTTGCTGGCCCAATGCTCGCTGTGCGGATCGACAGGCAGCCCTTGCAGGCGCAAGGTCTCGCCGCTGCCGGGCTGATCGACGCAAAGGGTGGAGATGCCGCGCCGCGCCAGCGCCGCGGGCAGGCGCGACCAGTAGAGCAGCTCCTTGCAGCTATCGAGGCCGTTGCAATAGACCACCACCGGATGCGGGCCTTCGCCCTCCGCGCGGGTGTAAAGTGCGGGCATCACACCGGTTTCCAGCGGGATTTCGACACGCTCGCGGTTGATCTTGCCCAGCTTGGTGGACTTTTCAAACGTGGCCAGAGCCTTGGCGTAAGTTTCCTGGCGCCCCGGATGGCCATGGCCCTGCATGCGCTCGGCGGTGATGAGATACAGTGCCGCCCGCTCCAGCTTGTTGCTGGCGCTGATCAGGCGGCCCTTGGCCTCATCCTCGGCGGCGAGGTCCACCAGCTTGTCGCCCATCGCCGCCCATTGCTTCATGAAGGCGGGGGTGCCGGCATCCGCGCCGCTGGCCGCCGCATCCTTGATGGGCTGGCACATATCGATGATCTCACCGATCTGCGCGCCCGACTCCATCGCGATCGAGACCGACAGGTTCCAGATATAGTTCGGGAAATATTCGAACAAAGCCACGAGCGTTACGCCTCCACCGGCTGGAACAGGCCCTTGTCGGGGTATGGATGCGGCATGGTCTGCGGACCGCCGACACCGATGCCCCACTGGTCCATCACCTTCGGGCCGGGAATATGCACCTTGGCCTCATGCGTCTCGAAATCGACGTGGTCGAGGTCGGCGGTGTATTCCACGGCGAAGCCGGCGGGCGTGGTGAAATAGCTGAAGGTGTTGTTGCCCGCCGTATGGCGCCCCGGGCCCCAGCGCAGATCGGTACCCGCCTGCTTGAGGCGGTTGATGCCCACCATCATATCATCCACGCTGACCATATCATAGGCGACATGGTTGAGGCAGGGTGGCCCGGGCAGAATGGCGAAGCGGTGGTGGGCATCGTTGCAGCGCAGGAAGCACATGAAGTCGCCCAGCCAGTCGGAGACCTTGAACCCCAGCACATCGCAGAACCACGCCACCAGCGCCTTATGGTCAGGCGAGTGCAGCACGATATGGCTGATCTTCTGAGGAATGCCTTCCCAATGGGCGATGCCGCGGGGTTCACGACGCGCCACGCCCGCGGAGATTTCAAACGGCAGACCATCGGGGCTGAAGAAGCGGAAGCCATAGCCGCCGCCCAACGTCGCCAGTTCGCGCGGGGCGAAGATGATGCGCGCGCCGGTGGCGGCGATCTTCTCATGCAGCGCATCGACATCGGCGTTGTTGTCGGCGGCCAGAGCGATCACATCGATGCGCGTGTCTTCATTCTGGCGCAGGCGGACGACATGGTGCTCGGTGCCACCCTCGGCGGCGAAATGGATCATGCCGTCCTGCTCGCCCACTTCGACCAGCTTCCACTGATCGTTGTAGAAGGCGCGCTCGGCGGCCAGATCGGGCACGCCATAGCCGACATAGCGGATTTCGGTCACACGGCTCATGATGGTAACTCCTTGAAATTCAAACGGGCTGCGCCACGACTTCAAACATCGCATGGGTGGCCTTGGCGTTGTCGACCGGTGGCCCCTTGCCGATCTGCCCGTGGCAGATGGCCAGACTTTCGCGCACGATATAGGCGCAGCGCTCGAACCGGCGGGCGCGATAGGCGGTGAAGGCCTCCTCGGGCGTTTCGGCGCGGCTGAGTTCATCGGCCAGCACGATGCTGTCCTCAATGGCCATGCCAGCGCCCTGCCCCAGATGCGGCGTGGTGGCATGCACGGCATCGCCCAGCAGCACGACGCGCCCCTTGTGCCACGGCCCCTCGACCAGCAGCGCTTCGAGCGGACGGTAGACCACGCCCTCATCATCGGTGATCTGCTCGGCCAGCGCCTGAATGGCGGGCGCGGTACCGCCCAGCTTGCCGCGCATGGTGGCCGCCAGGCCCTCGCGCGGATAGCGTGGATTGCCCGGCTCGGGCGTGGTGGCGTACATATACATCAGCGTTTCGGAGACCGGCACCAGACCCACGCCGGTCGGGCCGTTATAGACCTGCAGCACATCGAGATCAGCGGGGCGCGGGAAGTTGTAGCGCCACACGGCCTGCCCTGTGAATTCGGGATCGGGACTGTCCGGGAAGATCGCCTTGCGGGTCTGCGAATAGACGCCATCCGCGCCGATCACCAGATCATAGCGGGCCTGACTGCCATCGGAGAACAGCACATCGACGCCCTCTCCATCATCGGCCAGCGTATCGGCGGTAAGGCCCAGACGCACCTGCGCCCCACTGGCCTTGGTGCGATCGCCCAGCACCTTGTGCAACGCAGCGCGCCCGATGCCGACATTGGCAGGCTTGCCCGGCACCAAAGGCGGCGTGGGCACGCGGGCGATCTTCGCGCCATTGGGCAGGAAAATCTCCACCGCATCGAAGCCCACGCCCGCCGAGAGGTAATCGTCCAGCAGACCGAGCTGGTCCATCGCGCGCACCACGTTGGATTGCTGGATGATCCCCACGCCATAGACCGACCATGTGGGGTCGCGCTCGATCACCGTAACCGCATGACCATGCGCGCGCAGGGCGATGGCTGCCGTCAGGCCGCCAATGCCGCCGCCCACGACAAGAATGTTCAGCGCTTTCAAACCATCTCTCCGCCTGATTATGCGGTGAGAGAATATCAGCCCATATCAATATACAAACTTTATTGTTTGGATCATCATCGATCATAAATATTGATGGAAGAAGCTTCGCGCAGCTTGGCCTTCATCCAGCCCAGCCCCTCATCCTGTGCCCGCGTGTGATGGTATTGCACATGCTCCTCCATCACCGGGAATGCAAAGGGCAGCGGCTGGATGCGGATCGGGAAAAGCCGCGCGGCGACTCGCGCCAGCCTTTCATGCATCACCGCGATGCGCTGGGTGCCCACCAGCAGCCAGGGCAGAGTGGCGAAAGAGGCCGCCTCCACCTCGACCCGTCGCAGCTTGCCCAGCAGCGCCATATGGCGGTCCGCAAAGGAGGCATTGACGTGCCCGCCAATCGCCACCGAAACATGGCCCGCCTCCAGAAAGGCTTTTTCGCTCAGCGGCCCATCCAGCAGCGGATTGCCCATCCAGCCAACCACCACATGGCGTTCCTCGAACAGCAGTTCAGCGGGATTGTCGGGGGCCAGCCATTCCTTCGGGTTGATCGCCAGATCCACCTTGCCATCGTCAAGCAGATGGCCGGTGTTTTCATCGGGATAGCTGAGTTTCAGATGGATGCCGGGCGCCTCGATGGCCAGCCTTTCCTGCATCGGCGCGATCACCGCCGCCACCAGATAATCCGAAGCCACGATGCGGAAACTGCGCTGCGATGTCGCCGGATCGAAAGCGGCGGAGGTGGCCAGCAAAGCCTCGATCCCGCTCAGGCAGTGGCGCACCTGAGGCAGCAAGCTTTCGGCAAAGGCCGTAGGATACATCCGCTTGCCATGCGACACGAGCAGAGGGTCGCCGAAATAGTCGCGCAAGCGGGCCAGAGCCGCGCTCATGGCGGGCTGGCTGAGGTTCATATGCCGCGCCGTCGCCGAAACGGAGCGGCTTTGCATCAGCCCGTCGAAGACGGCCAACAGATTAAGATCGAGACCACGGAAGCGCATGATCCATCCATAGAACAGATCGCATGTCGGTTCATCTGCTGATTGGCTCAATAGAACAAAAAGGGGCAGGGGTGATACCCTGCCCCAGTTCGGGATCAGCAAGAGGGGCGCTGATCAGAACTTGCCGGTCACCCGCACGCCAAAGGTGCGCGGCGGCTGGAATTCATAGGCGTTGATCGGATTGGGCGTGGTGGTGAAGGTCTCCGCCGCGCTGGCCAGCACCGTCTTGTTGGTGAGGTTGCGCACGAAAGCCGCGATCTCCAGACCCTTGAGCGCGGGCTTCAAGGTCAGCGTGGCGTTCAGCGTGTTGAACTGGCCCTGACGCGTATCGGGATCGTTGAAGGCCGAGAAATAATAGCTCGACGAATGCTTCAGCTCGATACGCGGGGTCAGCGTGGCATTGCCCATCGCCAGCGCATATTCCAGACCCGCCGTCAGCACGAAATCGGGCGCGTTGGGCAGGTGGCGGCCCTGCAGGTTGACCGAGGTGCTGTCGTCACCCTTCACGATCACCGAATTGCTGGTGAAGCGCGCATGCAGCAGGGTGGAGTTCAGATCCAGACGCGCACCACCGGCCGAAGCAATGAATTGCGCCTCGCCGCCATAGATTTCAGCCGCACCGACGTTGAACACGCCCGACGCGCCGCCCGAAATCACCGAGGTGCTCTGCGAAGCCTGATAGCCATTGTAGGTCTGGTAGAAGGCGTCGGCGTTGAACTGGATATGGCCATCGAGGAACTTGTTCTTCGTGCCGATTTCCCAGGCCTTGAGTGTTTCAGGACCATAGTTGACCGAAGGCGCCGAACCGTTCGAGTTGAAACCGCCCGATTTGAAGCCGGTGTCGAACTTGGCATAGACCATCGAGCGCGGCCCCGGCGTCCAGTCGACACCGGCGTGGAAGGTTGGCTTGCTCTCGCTGACATTGCCGTTGCCGGGCGTGGTCAGCGTGGGCTGGGCGCCTGCGCAACCCACCACGCCGTACAGGAAGGCCGGAATGCCCGCGATATCGCAGCGCAGATAGGCGTTGCCGGTGCGCTCCTTCTTGTCCCAGGTGTAGCGCATGCCCGCCGAGACATGCAGCGTCGAGGTCGGGCGCCAGCCGAACTGGCCGAACACGCCATCCGAGGTGGTTTTGGTGTCGTAAAGGAAGTGAATCAGATAGTTGTTGGCATAGGTGCCGGCGGTTTCATACAGGCCGCTGTCCAGATTGCCATTGTGCTCGCTGAAGTGGAAATAGCCCACCTGCGCGGTCAGCTTGCCGTTCTGCGGCGTGGCCAGACGGACCTCGTGGTTCCAGGTGCTGGGGTTCTCACCCTGACGGAACTGCACGGGGTTGCCCGCCATCGCGCCAGTGGAGTCGATCGAGGTGGCGTCCAGAGCATGGCGCCACTTCTGGTGATCGAAGCCGCCCGCATAGAACAGCGTCAGATTGGCAGGCAGGTCATAGCTGAATTCCCAGCGCACACGGTCACCCACCAGCTTGTTGAAGGTGGTGACGTAATTGGGGAAATGCACCACCTGCTGGCCGGTATAGGCCTGACCGAAGGGCAGCTTCATGGCCACATCGCCGGTGGTGTCGACATCGTCATGCTGATACTGGACCAGCCCGGTGAAGCCTTCAAACGGCTGGAACGCCAGCGAGATACGACCCGACTTGGTGTTGTCGTCGTCACCACGCCCGCCCACGCGGTCGAGGTTGCGATACCCCTCGTGATAGCTCTGGAAGCCCGCGACGCGCAGCTGGACCTTGTCGCTCACCGGAATGTCCGCGCCCACTTCGGTCTTGATGGCATGATAGCTGCCCGCCTCGATCGAGATGTCGGCGCCATAGGTCTTGCCCGGCTTGCGCGTGATGACCTGTACCAGACCGCCGGTCGAGTTGCGCCCGAACAGCGTGCCCTGCGGCCCCTTGAGCACCTCGACACGCTCCAGATCATACATGGAGGTGCCGATGGAGAAGGAACGGTTCGTGAAGAAATTGTCGCGCGAGATTGGCACCGAAGGATCGCCCGTTTCGGTCACGTCGGTCGAGGCGATACCGCGAATGGCCACGTAAGAAGCGCCGCCATTGGTCGAGACGTTGATGCTGGGGTCCACGGTGGCCAGCGCCAGCACGTTCGACACACCCTTGGCCGCCAGATCGCCGCCGGAATAGGCGTTCAGAGCGATCGGCGTTTTCTGCGCGCTGCTTTCGCTGCGGTTCGCAGTAACCACGATTTCCTTGATGCTGTCGTCGCTCTTGCCGTCATTGCGGCCAGCCTGATCCTCGGCAGCAGCCGGAGCGGAAGCCGCCGCCAGCGCCGTTACAGGCAAAGCCAGAGCAGAGGTGCCGAGCAGAAACGCCGCCGTCATACGGTAAGCCATTGCAGTCTCCCTAAGCCGATGCTGCGATTCGTCGATGGCAGCTATTCGGAATCAAAATGTGCATTCTGATTTATCCTTCCGGCGGGCGATGTCAACGGGCTGAATTTGATATGCGTCATTGCAAGGCCCCCTGTCACCTTTGCGCAACGGCGCGCCATGCTGCGCAGCATAGAGGTGGCCGCCCTGCACGCCTCGTCGCCACGCTGCGCTTCAAGGCTTGACAAATCAGCGGTGAACCGCCCATTTCAGAATCATTGTTCTAAATAACGCGGTCCACCGCGAATCGGGAGAGCCTCGGTTGTCCGACACCGTCATATCGGGCCAAACGGCCCACGCATCTCACGCTGCCCACCCCCGGCAGCCCGGCCTCGCTCAGGGGTTGACCGTTGTGATCGCGGGCTTTTTGCCCATCGTCGCCATCGTTTCGATGTTCCCGGCGGTGCCCGCCATCATCGACCACTTCATTAAGACCGACCCGCAGGCCATGATCAAGGTGCCCGCCATGGTCTCGGCCCCCGGCCTGACCATCGCGATCATCGCCCTGTTCATGGGCCTGCTGGTCGACCGCTTCGGGCGGCGGCGCCTGCTGCTGATCTCCACCGCCGCTTACGGCGTGGTGGGCATGGCGCCCTTCTTCCTTGAGAACCTCGATGCGGTCTATGCCTCGCGTCTGGCTTTGGGCGTGACCGAAGCGGCGATCCTCACCACGCTCAACACGCTGATCGGCGACTATTGGGATGAAAAGGGCCGCCGCAACTGGCTGACCCTTCAGGGGCTGGCCGGGCCTTTCCTCGGCAGCTTCTCGATCCTGCTTTCGGGCTATCTCACTGCGATCCAGTGGAATTCGATCTTCCTGATCTATGCGCTGGGTTTCCCGGTGTTTCTGGCCGCGCTCGCCTTCCTTTACGAACCCGCTTCGGACACCACCGTGCGCCGCATGCTGGGCATCGGGCAGAGCACGCAGGATTTCCCCTGGAAGCATGTCGTGCTGTTCGGCGGGGTGACGCTGGTCGGCTCGGCGCTGTACTATGTGTTCATCATCAACGGCGGTCTGGTCTGGCGCGAGATCGGCTACACCGATTCCGCCACCATCGGCCGGCTGACCACCATCCCCAGCCTCTTCGTAATGCTGGGCGCGGCCATCTTCTGGCTGACCGGACGCTGGGGCGCGCGCGCGCAGCTCACCTGCTTCTTCGCCCTGCTGGGTGCGGGGCTGCTGCTGATCGGCAATGCGCATGACTGGCGCGGCATGGTGCTGGGCATGTCGCTGCAGCAGACCGGCGCGGGCATGGCCGTGCCCACGCTGATCGCCTGGGCCCAGACCTATCTGCCCTTCCAGCATCGTGGACGCGGCATGGGCATCTGGACCGCCTGCTTCTTCTTTGGCCAGTTCTCCTCCCCCCTGCTGGTCGGCCTGATCCGCAGCAATGTGGGCACCATGCATGGCGCCTTCGTGGTGGCAGGGATCTGCGGCCTGATCTTCACCGCCATCGTGCCCTTCCTCGTGCGGCGCGCGGCCCCTGTTTCGGGACAATAACATGACCTCCAAGATCAAGCGGGGCGTCAGCCTCTACAGCTTTCAGGAAGAGCTGTTCCTCGGCACGATGAATCTGGACGATGTGGTGGGTTTCGCCGCCAGCATCGGCGCCCCGGGCATCGAAATCCTGCCCGAGCAGAACATGCCCACCTTCCCCAACATCAGCGACCAGCAGATCGGCGAATGGCAGGACCGGCTGGCGCGCCACGGCGCTCACTTCACCTGCTATGACATGTTCCTCGACACCAAGCTGCGCAAGGGCGAGGTGATGAGCGACGCGGAGCAGGTCGCCAGCATCGTGCGCGACATCAAGCTGTGCAACCGGCTTGGCATCAAAAACATGCGCGTGCTGATCTTCGTGCGCCCCGACATCCTCGAACAATGCGTCCCCTATGCCGAGCAGTATGACGTGCATCTGGGCGTGGAAGTCCATGCGCCGTGGTATCTCGACCACGCCTGGATTCTGCGCACCATCGAGGTGGCCGACCGCCTGAAGACCAGCCATCTGGGCATCCTGCCGGATATGGGCATTTTCATGAAGCACTATCCCCCCGCCTTCCGGGGCCGCTTCGAGCGTCAGGGCGCCCGGCCCGAGGTGGCCCAGTTCATCGTGGACAGCCATGAGCAGAAGATCATGTGCGAATACACGATCTATGAGGTGGCGGTGAAGATGGGCGGCAACAAGGCCGAGGTGGCCATGGCCGAAACCCTGCGCCATGCGCCTTTCGCCAACCCCAGGCGCATCGCCGATTTCGCCCCCTATTTCCGCCATATTCAGGCGAAATTTTACGAAATGACGCCCGACTGCACCGACCCCTCGATCGCCTATGACGAGGTGATCCCGCAATTGGTGAAGGCCGGCTGGGAAGGCACGCTCTCGTCCGAATATGAAGGCAACCGCTGGATTCAGGACGTCGAGGATGTCGACAGCCGCGAGCAGGTCCGCCGCCAGCATGTGATGTTCGAAAAGCTGATCGCGCAAGCCGAAGCCGACATCGGAGCTGTCGCATGAAACAGCTCCGCCTCCTCACCGGGGCGATGGCATGGGTGTGGACGGCAACGGCGGCACTGCCTGCCGGGGCACAGGGGCAGGCGCATGAGCAGCCTCTGCTCTTCGCCCCGGCCAACGCGCCGCATCTGGAGGGGGAGATCACTTTGCCCTCCCCCCACGCCACCAACACCCCGCCCGAAAGCTGGCTGCGCCAGACCGGTGACCTGCAGGTACGCAACATCCAGCAGGCCACGCTGCTGCCTTTTCTGCCTCCACGCCATCTGGCCACCGGCGAGGCGGTGATCGTGGCGCCGGGCGGCGGTTTTCTGGGGCTGGCCATTCAGGATGAGGGCTATGATGTCGCCCGCGCGCTGGCCGCGCGGGGCATCGCCGCCTTTGTGCTGAAATATCGCGTGCTGCCCACGCCCGCCGATTTCGGCACCTTCATGCGTGAGATGATCGCGGGCCGAAGCGGCAAGCCCACCACCATCCGCCCGCCCGAGGACACGCCCGACTTCAGCCTGCAGGACGCCCGCGCCGCTCTGGTCTATGTCCGCGCCCATGGCGACGACTGGGGCATCGACAAAAGCCGCGTGGGCATGATGGGTTTTTCGGCAGGCGCCTTCCTGACGATCAGCGCCGCCTTGAAACTGCCTGCCAGCGAAAGGCCGGTCTTCATCGCGCCGATCTATCCCAAGATGGTGGCGCGGGATGTTCCCGCCGATGCCCCACCGATGTTCGTGGCGATTGCCGACGATGACTTCCTGATGGCGCCGGGGACGCTGGGCCTGATCGAAAGCTGGCACAAGGCGCATCGACCGGTCGAGTTCCATCTGTTTCAAACCGGACACCATGGCTTTGGCCTGGGCGCTCCGGGCACCACAACCGCCGGCTGGCTGGACTCCTTCGTCCGCTGGCTGGACATGAACCGCGCGACACGCCGGGGAGAGTGACATGTTCGACAAATTCCTGATCGACGCCGCTTCGCTGCGCAACATCGGCCCCGCCGAAGCCCCCACCGGCTTCGCCTTCGAAGCCAAGCTGGGCTATTACCGCGGCCTTGGCCTTTCGATGATCGAGGAACTCAACGTCTCGATCGACGGCGACGCCGTGGCGCGGGAGGCCGTCACCTTCGACGAGGGGGAAGGCCCCATCACGCTCGACGCGATGGAGACCGCCTATGATCGCCGCTGGCCCTTCGGCACCCCCGCGACCATTGCAGTGGCCCATCCCGGCGGCTTTCCTGCGGGCGAGCACAAGCTGGGTTTCCAGCAGAAGCTGCGCGTCTCCTACCTGCCCTTCCCCTCGTTCAACAATGACGAGAAGGTGGTGAGCCTGTGAAGGTCTGGCCTGCTCTGGTGCTGGGGGCCGCGATGATCGCCGCCCCTGCCATGGCCAAACCGGTGGATCCGGACAATCGCGCGATCATCAGGGATTTCGCCCGCCTGTTCTACACCGAGCGCAAGGTGAAGCAGGCCTTCGAAACCTATGTTGCGCCAGATTACGTGCAGCATAACCCCGGCATCGCCGATGGCCGCGATGCTGCGGTGGCCGCCCTGGCCACGATGTTCGCCGATCCGGCCAAGCATTTCACCGTGGAGCAGATCCTCGTCGATGGCGATATGGCGGTGATCCACATCCATGCCATTCCCACGCCGGGATCGCGCGGCGCGTCGGTCTTCGATATGTATCGCATGAGGGACGGAAAGATCGTCGAACATTGGGATGCGATCCAGCTTGTGCCTGAAAAGGCAGCCAATTCGCACCCGATGTTTTAGGTTTTGTGGTCGCATCGTTTTCGCACGATGCTTCAGGCCCCTCAGCCCTGTTGGCGCAATGCCAGCAGGGCGAGGAAATCCTCGAAGGTCAGCCGGGCATCCAGCGTCTCGAAGACGCGAATGTTGCGCCCGGCGATCTCTTCGCCATAGCGCCCATCGGGCAGGATGCGCCGCGCGAGGCGCTCCACGGACATGCTGCTTTCCTGCGAAATCGCGGTGAGCAGCACGGTGGGACTATCCCCCAGCGGCCAGCTTCCGCCAACATCGATAAATTCGGGCGGATGGGTGAACTGCGCATAGAGCCAGCGCCCGAAGGGCGAGGCGCCCGCCATCCGAAGCCGCAACTCCGCGTTGGACATCTGTATCAGCCGATAGGCGTTCTGCGGAATCTGCCACAAGGGGATGGCGGACCGCTCGATCACCTGCCGCGCCGAGGCCAGATCGCAGTTGAGATTATACTCCCAGCCGCCCTCTGGATAACGCCCGCCGCCGATCCACACCAAAGTGGCGCGTTTGGCGATGCGCGGCTCCAGACGCAGCGCGGCCGCAATGTTGGTCAGCGGACCGCCGCAGGTTATGAACAGCGGCAGCGGATCATCGCGCATCGCCTCGGCCACGATGGCATGAGCCGCGCGCGTGATCTGCGCCGCGCCATCACCGAAGCTTTCTGCGCCAGCCTCGACTGGCACGGGCGTAATCCCGCCCTGTCGCATCAGCTCCAGCGCCAGCTTGGCTCCTGCCGCCGCGCCCGCAATGCCGCCAGACATCTTCGGGTCCAGCGTGGAACTGGTGGCCAGAACCACGCGCGTCTTGGGCGTCAGCAATTGATGGGCCAGCGCCACCAGCCCGTCAGGATCACCCGCGAAATCATTGTCGATGATTACCCGCGCCGAGGCCCGCTGCGGAATGACGGCATCGGCCAGAACCCGCCCCGGCAAGGCCAGCGCGACAGCGCCGCCCAACGTCATGCGCCGCGACAACATCATGCCGGCTCCTCCGTCAGAGCGCGAAAGCGGTAGGTCGAAAAGCGCACCTTGCCCTTGCCACTGGCATACAAGGCCGGGCGCAATGAGGCCAGATCATCCACCGTATTGGCCTGATAGCCCGAAACCTCGCTGCGGATTCCATGCCGCGTCCACGCCTTGCCGTCCAGGCTGTAGAAAAAGGTCACGATGTTGCGATCGTTGACGATTTTCAGATGCAGCCTGGGTGCGGCAGGCGCCGGTTCCTGCCAGAAACTGCGATGGCCCCCACGCCAGGTGGTCATATGCTGGCCATTGATGCCAAGGCCCAGAAACAGCCGGTCATCATAGAACAGCAGCATCCCGCCCTCGGCGCCATCGACAGGCTCAACCACCACGCTGATCTCATAGGCATGATCGCCCACGGTCTGCGTCAAAGGTGAGCAGTCTGCGGGGCTGCTGCCCTTTGACGCCAGTTCCAGCACACCGCCTCCCACATGCGCGCGGGCAATTTCCCCCGGCGCGGCGCCATAGAAGCTCCAGCGGGTGCCGAAATCGGGCGCGGTAAAATCATCCGAGCGCAGGAAGCCATGCGGCCCGCCCGGCTTGCCGGTCGGCATCGGCAGCGCCATCGACAGATCCCCACCAAGCGCGCGCGGCCAGCCATCCCCGCCCCATGCCATCGGCTCCAGCAAGGTCTGGCGGCCCAGCGTGCGATAGCCATTCTCATAGCCATGATAGACCATCGACCACTTGCCGCCCGGCCCCTCGACCATCGTGGCATGGCCGCGCGACCACCACGCCTCCTTGTCGCTGCGCGTGCGCACGATGGGGTTGTGCGGACAGTTCTCCCAAGGCCCCAGCACCGATTTCGAACGCGCCACGATCACCATATGGCTCGTCGCCGGGCCCGAGGTGCCCCCCACCGCCGAGACCAGATAGAACCACGCCCCGCGCCGGAACAGTTTCGGGCCCTCCAGCGAATAGCCCTCGGTGACCCAGTCATCGGGATAGCGCCAGCCATCATAGGCCTTCTCGACCGGCCCTGCGGTGGAAAGGCCATCCGCGCTCAGCCGCACGCGGTTGATGCCGGAGAGGAAGAGGTAGCGATGCCCATCCTCGCCCGCCACATGGCCGGGATCGATCAGCCCGCCGATCTTCATGTCGATGGGTTCGCTCCACGGGCCGGCCATGCTGTCGGCGTGGATGACATAGATGTTGGCGAAACTGGCCAGCCCCTGCGACCATGGCGCCTTCATGAAGGGGATATAGATATAATACCGCCCGTCATGCTTGGCGATATCGACGGCAAAAACCGTGCCCAAAGGCTTGGGCAAAGCCGGGCCGATGGGTTGCCAGTTCACCAGATCGCGCGAGTGCCAGATGATCAGCCCCGGCGCCGCATCGAAGCTGGAATGGGTCATGTAGTAATCGTCGCCATCCTTCAGCACGGATGGGTCGGCATAATCGCCCGCCATGATCGGGTTGCGATACCAGCCATTGCCAAGGTCAGCACGGCGCTCCCCTTCCGGTCCCTTGCCCCAATGCGGCGTGGATTTCGGCGCGGGCCCGGCGGTTGCGCCCTGCGCCATGGGGGACAGCGCGGCGGCGCAAGTGCCCGAGGCCAGGGTGGCCCCGAAAGTCGTGAGTACGCGACGGCGGCTTGGCATGATCGTCTCCCGAATTTTATAGAATCATCATTCTAGATAGATCAAGGTACAGCGCAAGCCCCTCCCCGCGAAGCAACATTTGTATCGCAAGAACGGAACGTCTATGGCAACTGCGTCATCGCGGACGTTCCCATCACCGCGACAGCTGATTGTGCGGGACTTGAGGCGGATAAGGTGAACAACACGTCAGTGCCCCGGGAAGCGCAGCCCTTATCGCAGCGGCTGGTGGATTCGGTCATGAATCTCTGGGAAAACATCGGACATGCGGCCATTTCGGCGCGCAGCCTGACCCAGAATGCGGGCGCGCCGATCTCCACCCTCTACAATCATTTCCCATCGCTCGATGACGTCTTCCTGATGGCCCAGGAGGACGCGATGGATCAGGCCCGGCAATGGTGCGCCCGCCAGCTGGAGCAATTGCCTGACCACGGCGATGGAACGCTTGTCGCGGGCGATCTCGCCCCGATCATGGCCGCCGTGATCGACGAATGGACCCACGCCCAGCGCCGCCTCGCCTTCGCCTGGCGCGAGGGCTTTCTGCTGGCCCAGCGCGATCCCCGCTTCATCCCCTGCTGGCAAGGCTGGCGCGCCCTGTGGCGCGGCTTCTGGCAGCACGTCTGCGAGCACTGCGGCCTCGCCCCCTATGGCGACCTGACCAGCTTCGTCTTCGAGGGCGAGGCGGCCCTCCATATGCTGCCCGGGCGGCGCATCCTCGATCGCGCCTGCCTCGATGATCTGTGCCATGGCTGGGCGACATGGCTCTCGGGCAAGCTCGTCAGCGAAGGCCCCTGGCGCAGCCGCGCCCGGCAACAGGCGCTGGCCACCTCCCCCGACCTCGCGATACATGACGACACCACCCGCCGCATCGCCGATGCCGCCGCCGATGTGGTCGAGCAGCGCGGCATCGCCAAACTCACCCATCGCGCGGTGGCGGCCACGGCCGGCGTGTCGCTGGGCATGGTCTCCAGCCGCTTTCGCACCAGTGTCGATCTGCTGCGCGGCGCGTTCGAGACGATCTACCACCGGATTTCACAGCAAAGCCCCGATGCCGTTCAGTCCGTTGCGCCGCTGCTCGATGCCGACAAGCTTGCTCAGCTGGTGCCGCAACTCACGGGCGAATTCTTCAACCATACGCATCGCCTGGCGCTGGAGGAGCTGATGCTGGCCACCGCCCGCACGCCCGACTTCCAGCCCTTCGCCCCCCAACTGCGCTATCTGCGCGGGCGCACCAGCGGGCAAATCCTGCAATTGCTGGCCGGGCCAGACATCGTCGTCTCCCCGCTGGACGCCGCCCTGTTCTCCGATCTGCTCGCTGGCATGCAGCGGGACGGGTTCGATCTCTCACCCCAAAGCCGCGGCAGTTTGGGGCGGGGGTATCTGACCCGGATCGCGCAGTTGCTCGGCCTGCCGCTGTGGGTTTTTGAGCAGGCTTAAGGGGGAGGAAGCAGCCTCCGGCGGGCAAAGGGCGATTGCCCTTTGCAATCCCTTTCATGTCTGCCTTGCGCTTGATGTTCAGCGCAGCAGCCAAAACGCAGCGGTGATTGCGCCGTCGGCTTTGCCGACGACGCGCAGGGCAAAAACTTACTCGGCCGCTTCCAGCTTGGCACAACCGCGCGGCATGCG
>NZ_BCZE01000100.1 GCF_001598555.1 Novosphingobium rosa NBRC 15208 | reverse complement strand
GTGGCACCCGATGGGTGCGCCCAGCCTCTCCACCAGCACAACAAAAGGCGCCGCAGGCAAAAAGCCTAGGCGCCTTTCGATCATGAAAGCCTGCGGCGCGGCGACCTTGCTCTATGGCTGAACCCGAAGCGCCAAGGCTGACAAAAAATGGGAGCGCGAGGGGATAATCCCCTCGCATTTTCCCTTTTCTACAAAACCCTTACTGCCCCTGACCCTGCCGCATCTGGGCGACCGCAGCCTCAACCTCTTCACGCGTGATCGCGCCATCGTGGTTCGTATCGAAGCGGTCGAACATGCGGGTGGCGTTGGCAGCCAGCTCTTCCTTGGTGACCTTGCCATCGCCATTGGCGTCGGCGCGCATGACGCGCTCTTTCTGGCGGTCGGCCATTTCGGCGGGCAGGTCGGCGAAGTCCTTGGCGTCGATCACGCCGTCCTGATTGCGGTCCATGCGCTTGAACTGGGCGTCGACGAACTCTTCCTTGGTGACCTTGCCGTCACCGTTGGCGTCCGCGCGCATGATCATCTCCGCGGGGTTCATACGACCACCGGGACCACCGGGGCCACCTTCGGGCGGCTGGGCCAGCGCGGCCACGCCCGTGGCGGCAGCGGCGGCGGCCAGAGTCAGCAGGCCGAGGCGGGCAGGGTTGAGGGTGGCGAGCAGTGGGCGCATGCGATCTCTCCTTTGCCGCTGTGCGGGGCGGCATGGTGCCTTTTGCCGCCAGGCGGCGGCGGGGTGCTTTGCCGCCTCGTCTGGCGGATGCGGCCTGTATAGCGTCTGAATAACGCGCCATCTGTCACATCGTGTCGTCAATTGTCACGGCGGTGGGCGCGCGGGGGGACCGGCTCGTCGGATCAGGTCCGCTGGGCGCGGAAGCGGGCGAGGCGGTCCACCGCTTCGGTCAGCGTTTCGGGCATCTTGCAGAAACAGAGGCGCAGATAGCGGGTCTGGGGGTTCTGTGCATAGAAGGCCGAGACGGGGATGGAGCCCACGCCGCCTTCGCTCACCAGCCTTTCGGCCACCACCGCATCGGTCTGGGTGAAGCCGGAGGCGGCCAGATCGACGGTGACGAACCATGTGGCCGAGGCGGGGAGCAGGCTGTAGCCCGCCTCGCCCAACCCCTTGATCAGCGCGCGGCGGCCAAGGAAATAGCGCGATGCATGGGCGGAGAGCCAGTCGCGGCCCAGCGAGAGGCCGTCGGCCACCGCCCATTGCAAGGGTGTGGGGGTGGTGAAGGTGAGGAACTGGTGGCGCGCGGCGATGCGCTCGGCAAGGTCAGGCGCAGCGACGGCCCAGCCGATTTTCCAGCCGGTGAGCGAAAAGATCTTCCCCGCCGAGCCGACCTTCACCGAACGCTGCCGCAGCGAGGGGATGGCGAGGGGCGATATATGCGGCGTGCCGTCAAAAATCATGCCTTCCCACACCTCGTCGCACAGCACGATCAGGTCATAGGCCTCGGCCAGCTGGCCGATGGCCTCCAGCGTGGCGCGGGGCAGCATGGTGCCGGTGGGGTTGTTGGGCGTGTTGAGCAGGATCATCGCGGTGCGCGGGGTGATCGCCTCGGCCAGAGCGCCGATGTCCAGATCCCATGCCGGGGGCTTGAGGTCCACGAAGACAGGGATGCCGCCCGCGCGCTCGATCAGCGGCACATAGGCATCGTAGAGCGGCTGGACGCAGATCACCTCGTCGCCCGGCTCGACCAGCGCGAGGATGGTGGCGGCCAGCGCCTCGGTGGCGCCGGAGGTGACGATCACCTCGGCGGGATCGAGCGACAGGCCCTGCGTCTGGGCGTAATAGGTGCAGACCGCCGCCCGCAGTTCGGCAAGGCCGCGCATCGGTGGATACTGGTTCGAGCGGTCGATCAGGGCGCGGCGGGCGGCTTCGATCAGTTCGGGCGGATCGGGCAGATCGGGAAAGCCCTGACCCAGATTGACGGCATCGCTGTTGCGGCAAAGCGCTGACATACGTTCGAAAATCGTGGTGTTCTGGGTCATGGGTGGAAGCCTAGGCCAGCCCGGGTGCCTGTGCCAAGCGCAAAGCCGAGGCAAAGGGCGTGTGCTCAAAATGATTGCGCTACCATAAACTCCCTGCCATGACCGATTGATTCCTCATTCCGGGTATAGATTGATGGCAAGGACGCATTGGTCATTGCCCGGTTTTGCCCCCATATCGCCTCCAAACCGCACCTCTTTCGCAGCATCCTTCAAGGAAACACACATGATCGACGGCAGCATTCTGATCGGCGCCACGGCGCGCAAGCACGAGGGCGGGTTCCAGTCCGTCAACCCCGCCACGGGCGAGAACTTCGGCCCGCTGGTGTCCGAAGCCACCACGGCTGACGTGGCGGAGGCCGCCGCACTGGCCGCCGCCGCCTATCCCGTCTTCTCGGGCCTGAATCCCAACGCCCGCGCCGACTTCCTCGACGCCGTGGCCGAGGAGATCCTCGCCATCGGTGACGTGCTGATCGAGACCGCCATGGCCGAATCGGGCCTGCCCCGTCCTCGTCTGGAGGGCGAGCGTGGCCGCACCATGGGCCAGCTGAAACTCTTCGCCGCCGAGCTGCGCAAGGGTGAGTTCCTCGATGTCACCATCGATCCCGCCATGCCTGACCGCGCGCCCCTGCCGCGCCCCGATCTGCGCCGCATGAATGTCGCGCTGGGCCCGGTGGTGGTCTTCGGCGCCTCGAACTTCCCGCTGGCCTTCAGCGTGGCCGGTGGCGACACCGCCTCGGCCTTCGCCGCCGGTTGCCCGGTGCTGGTCAAGGGCCACCCCGCGCACCCCGGCACCGGTGAGCTGGTGGCGCGCGCCATCGCCGCCGCTGTCGCCAAGGCCGGTCTGCCCGAGGGTGTGTTCTCCTATCTGCCGGGCCGCTCGAACGAGCTGGGCGGCGCGCTGGTCACCGATCCGCGCGTCAAGGCCGTTGGCTTCACCGGCTCGCGCTTTGGCGGTCTGGCGCTGGTCAAGCTGGCGCAGGCCCGCAAGGAGCCGATCCCGGTCTATGCCGAGCTGTCGGCCATCAACCCGGTCGTGCTGCTGCCGGGCGCTCTGGCCGAAAAGGCCGAGGCGCTGGGCAAGGCTTTCGCCGGTTCGCTGACGATGGGCGCGGGCCAGTTCTGCACCAACCCCGGCCTGATCCTGGCGCTGGAAAGCGAGCATCTCGACACCTTCATCGCCGCCGCCAGCGAAGCGCTGGCCGGTGTCGATCCCGCCGTCATGCTGACGCCGGGCATCGCGGGCGCCTATGCCAAGGGCGTCGCCGCTCTGGACGCCAACAGCAACGCCACCCGCGTCGCCACGGGCAAGGAAGCGGGCCTCAACCGTTGCAGCCCCGCGCTGTTCAAGGCGAAGGCCGCCGATTTCATCGCCGATGAAGCGCTGGGCCATGAGGTTTTCGGGTCGTCCTCGGTCGTCGTCGTCGCCAAGGATGTGGCCGAGCTGAACGCCGTGATCGCCGCGCTGGAAGGCCAGCTGACCGCCACCATCCACAGCGTCGAGAGCGACAATGCCGTCGCCGCGCAGATCCTGCCGGGTCTGGTCGACCGCGTGGGCCGCGTGCTGGCCAATGGCTGGCCCACGGGCGTGGAAGTGTGCCACGCCATGGTCCATGGCGGGCCGTTCCCCGCCACCTCCGACGCGCGCACCACCTCGGTCGGCACGCTGGCGCTGACGCGTTTCCAGCGTCCGGTCTGCTATCAGGACATCGCCGATGGCCTGCTGCCGCCCGCGCTTCAGGAGGCCAACCCCTGGGGCCTGCCGCGCAAGATCAACGGTGTGTGGGAGCGCTGATCGAACTTCCATCCTGCCGATGAAGGAAGCGGCGGTTCCGAAAGGAGCCGCCGCTTTTTCGTTACAGCTTCACGTTCAGATTGAGATTGGCGTGAAAGCGGTTGAGCCCGGGATCGCTCTCCTGCCGCACCCGGAAGCTGTACCCCGTCTCCGCCGAGAGCGAGGTGCCATTGCCGAACAGCTTGAAGCGCGCCACCGGCCCCGCCACCTGATCCTGCGCCGGGGTCAGCGCGTTCAGCGTGCCCAGACTGCCGCTGGCGGTCATGCCCACCTTCACGTTCTTGTTCAGATCGACCAGCGCGATGCTGTTGTAGCTCAGGCTCATGGCCTGAGCCATGCTCAGCCCCTGCCAGCCCGAGACCTTCACCTCCACATCCACCGGCCCGGTGCTGTGTTGCAGCCGCACATTTGTGGCCATGCTGGAAAAGCCGTTGAACTTGTTGTTCACCGCCACCGCCAGCGTGCGCGACGAGCCGAAATTGTGATTGTTCAGCCGGTCCCAGGTCATATCCGGATCGTCGCCGGGCAGGGCGCGGGGGGCCTTGGCGTGGAAGGGATCGCTGTCGGTCACCTTATGGGTGATCAGCGCCATCCGCCCCCGATAGACCCGGCCCACGCTGGCCAGCACCTCATCGGCCATGCCCGCATCCATCTGCCGCCCGGCCTCGGCCAGCAGCGCATCGGCGAAATCCGGAAAGCCCGTGTCCAGCGCGGTGACGCCCACCATCGGCGGCAGCAGATCGGGTGGGGCGAGACCAGCGGCGGCGGCATCGGCGATGCCCGCCCCGGCGCTGTCTGGCGTGCCTTCTTCCGGCACCGGATTGTCACTCATCACCACCGGGCCGCGGTTGGTCAGCATGCGATGGTCGGGCGCCAGAATGTGCTGGGCCATGATCTGCGCCGTTTCATGCGGGGTATGGGCCTGCAATGGCAGGGCCCAGACACAACTCATCATCGCCAGAGCATAGCTGGCACGCACCGGAAAGAAACCCGGAGGGGGAGAAGCGGGCAACCGACAGATCACGGATCGCTCCGTAGCAAAACTTAGGTGAACCAAAGGTGTAACACACCATTCGGGCTCTGTGCAGAGGGCATCTGGGGGCTCAAACTGTGGTTTAGCGCTCCAGCATACCTTTCCATTCCGGCTGCGACTTCCTATTTCGGCGGCAAGGAGAATTCTTTCATGACGACGCATTCGACTCGCATGCTGATTATCGGTTCCGGCCCGGCGGGGCTGACGGCGGCCATCTATGGCGCGCGCGCGGGATTGAACCCCATCGTGGTGCAGGGCCTGCAGCCCGGTGGCCAGCTGACCATCACCACCGATGTCGAGAACTACCCTGGCTTCCGGGAGGCTGTGCAGGGCCCCTGGCTGGTGCAGGAGATGCAGGCCCAGGCCGAGCATGTCGGCACGCGCATGATGTGGGATACGATCACCTCGGTCGATCTTTCGGGCCCGCCCTTCCGCGCCTATGGCGATTCGGGCGATGTCTATGAGGGCGATACGCTGGTGATCTGCACCGGCGCTCAGGCCAAGTGGCTGGGCGTGGAAGGCGAGCAGAGCTTCTCGGGCAAGGGCGTGTCGGCCTGCGCCACCTGCGACGGCTTCTTCTATCGCGGCAAGAAGGTGGTGGTGATCGGCGGCGGCAACACCGCCGTGGAAGAGGCGCTCTACCTCACCAACCACTCCGACGACGTGACGCTGATCCACCGCCGCGATTCGCTGCGCGCCGAGCGTATCCTGCAGGAGCGTCTCTTCGCCCATCCCAACATCAAGGTGCTGTGGAACAAGGCCGTGGACCGCTTCGTCGGCGCCGAGGGCGGCGCCCTGACCGGCGTGGAGCTGACCGACACCGTGACCGGTGAGACTTCGGTGGAGCCCGCGCAGGGGGCTTTCGTCGCCATCGGCCACGCGCCCGCCACCGAGCTGTTCAAGGACAAGCTGGCCGTGGATGACGGCGGCTACCTGATCGTCGAGCCCGGCACGCCCAAGACCGCCATCCCCGGCGTCTTCGCGGCGGGCGACGTGATGGATCACACCTACCGTCAGGCCGTCACCGCCGCCGGCACCGGCTGCATGGCCGCGCTGGACGCCGAGCGTTTCGTCGCCGCGCTGGATTTCGCCAAGCGCGAGAAGGTGGAAGGCTGAAGGGAAAAGGAATGCGAGGGCCCCTTCGCGAGCGCTTGTCGCGCGCGACAAGCCAAGGCGCCCCTCGCGCTCCCTTTCATGACTAGGTTACGCCCTGGCCAAGCCCAAGAGCACGCATTCACAGCGCCGTAGGTTTTGGCCTGCGGCGCTGTTTGCGTCAGGCCGACGGGCCCGCGCTCATCGCGCTGGAAGCGGTGTTGAAGGTGGTTTTCAGCTGATTGCCCAGCCCGCGCATCGCCACGATCGCGGCCACCGCGATCAGGGCCGCGATCAGGCCATATTCGATGGCCGTCGCCGCGCGTTGATCCACCACGAGGCGTTTGAGCAACAAGGAAAGTCTGGATGGTGTGCGACGCATAGTGACCCGAATCGTTGGTGAAGGAAATTGTTCCCTTCTTGCCGGTCAGATACCATCCAGACTCTTGATAACCTGTTGCAGCAGCCAGAGTCTCGCATCCGCCTCGACAAAGGAATGGCTCGCCCCCTCGCACCGCGCGAGCCGTTGATCCTTGGCATGCCAGCCGGCCACAAAGGCCTGCGCCGTGCGGTCCTGCCCGGCGATCAGGATCGAGACCGGGCCTGAAAACCGCCCCAGCCCCGCCATCATGCGAGCGGCCAGATTGTCCGGCGCTGACGCCGCGCGCGGCTTGGCCAGAGCGAGCAGGCTGCCCACCAGACCGCGCAGCGAAACCTTGCCCGTCAGCAGCCGCAGCAGCGCCGCCGGATTGGCCAGCCTCGCGCGATAATGCGCCCTCAGGCTGGAGACTTTCGCGTCGGCCTGCGCTTCGGCGCTGGCGCCTTCCTCCTCGCCCTCGAAGGTCCACGGGTTGGAGAGGATCACCCCGTCCGCTCCGCAACCATCGCCCAGCATCAGCGCGCTGGCCGCATCGCAATTGCCCAAAGCCACGATCCGCGCCTGAGGGGCCTGCGCCCGCAGCCAGCCCAGCGCCGCGGCGATATCCGGGCCAGAGCCGCGATAGGTCAGATTGGCCCCCTCGCTGTCGCCCACGCCGCGCCGGTCGAAACGCAGCACGGGGAAGCCCGCACGGGCCACCTCCGCCGCCAGCCAG
Organism: Novosphingobium rosa NBRC 15208; assembly: GCF_001598555.1. Taxonomy (GTDB): domain Bacteria; phylum Pseudomonadota; class Alphaproteobacteria; order Sphingomonadales; family Sphingomonadaceae; genus Novosphingobium; species Novosphingobium rosa. Next base: position 15,529 of record NZ_BCZE01000100.1, on the reverse strand, counting down.
GCCTGACCTTCCCAGGTGCCGCTGCGGATCTCGTTCCCGCCCGAAACGATCAGCAAGGCCGCCTTTGCGCCTTCCAGACGGCCATCCAGCGTCGCGCCCATGGCGCTGCCCTCGCAGGGGATGGTGAAGCGGCGGCGGCTCATGCTTTTGCTCCATCGCGCAGGCCGATGGCGAGGATGGCGGCCAGAGCATCGGCTTGTTCGCGGCTTTCGCCCGGTTCGGCGCGGAGCCAGAGGGGCGCGCCGCTCACCAGTTCCTGATCGATCGGGGAGACGCCTTCCGTCGCAGGCTGGGCCCCTCCCAACTGAGCGATCATCGCCGCCCCCAGCCGATATCCGGCCAGTTCGAGGCCCTGCGCCCGGCCTTGCTCCATCAGTGCGTCCTGCCGCTCTTCCACCCCGGCCTCGCGGGAGGCGATGATGCGGGCGCGGATCAGCTGGCGCAGAATGCTGGCCCCTTTGATGGGCGCATAATGCCAGCCCGCTAGCCCCTCCGGCGCCGCCAGAGCCCCGCCACGCAGCGCAAACACGGCTTGAGCGCCGGTGTCTTGCGCCAGATCGCCCATCGCCTTGCGCCACAGCGCCAGATCAGCCTGCTCAAGGGGAAAGTCCGAATCGCCCGTGCCCGGCAGATCGGGCAGGATGCAGGTGATGCCGCTGTTCGCGAGCCGCCGCATCACCTCGACCGACAGACGGCGCAGGCGATGGCCTTCATCCAGCAGTGCGGGCACGATCAGCAGGCGCGGACCGCTCTCGCCCAGCCATAGCGCGCTATCGGCATGGCGGCTGCCATCGGGCGCCGTAAAGCTCCAGTCCGTATAGCGCATGTGCCCCCCGTTGCGCGCCAGTCAGGCCGCGACCTTGCCCTGCACGAAGCGCAGCAGCGCGCCATAATCGGCCAGCAGATCGCCATCGACTTCATCGTCCTCGATCACGATGTCCAGCCGGTCCTCGATCTCGGTCAGCAGGCCGGCGACAGCCATGGAATCGAGTTCGGGCAGATGGCCGAACAACCCGCTGTCCTCGTTCAGCGCCTCCACCTGCGCGGGCTTGAGGCCCAGAACATCGCCGAGAATCCGGCGCAATGTAAGGTCGATATCCTTGGTCATGCTGTCCCTTTGGGCGTTATGCTTCTGTTGTTTCGGTTCTGAACATGGTTACTCGTTCAGAAATCTTACGGCGGCTTTAATGGAGCGCTTAAAAGCTCACAAGCCCCGCTTCTTGACTCTTGCGACCAAGGTCGAGGCCCACATGCGGCCCAGGGCAGGCCATTGGCTCACCGCGCGGGGATCGATGGCCTGCAAGCGCCAGCGGTTGCGCTGCTGCTCCATCCAGTCGCGCTTGTAGGGATCGTCGCCCGTGCCGAAATCCACGAAACGCACCTTGTCCTCGTCGATCACCGTCTGGAACAGCGCGGCGGAGAGGCTGGTGCCGGGCGAGAGCGGCTTGGCCTCCTCGATATAAGCCAGCTTATGGATAAAGGCCGTGCCCGCCTCCACGGTCCAGAGCTGCGCGGCGACCGGCTTGCCCTCCGCGCGGGCGAGGCCCAGGCGCAGGCGGCCTGCTTCGGCTTCCTCGCGGGCGAAGCGTTTCAGGAAGGGCATGGAGCCTTCCTCGCCCTTCCAGCTGGCGGCGTAGATGGCCTCGTAATCGGCCCAGATCGCTTCGGAAACGTCGCAATGGATCTCGCAGGTCACCTTCTTCGCCTTGCGTTTCAGCGTGGTGCGCAAAGGGCCGGGGCGGGCGGCGAGATAGTCGGCATAGGAGCGGTCGGCCACATCCAGCCAATGGTTGATATCGCAAGTCGCCACCTGCACCACCCATCCGGCGGCGCGGAAAGCCTTGGCCAGCAGCTGGATCTGCTCTTCCGGAATCTGCGAAAGCGTCAGCCGGCTGCCGCGATGCTTCACCTCGCGCGCCAAAGCCTTCAGCAGGGCGGGGCCATCGGCGCCGGGTGTGAGCAGCGCGCGCAGGCGGAAGGTGTACCAGTTGGCCAGCCCCTTCAGCCCTTGATCGTCATGCGCCAAGGGCAGGGCGGCCAGTGCGTCTCCCTGTCGCGCCACCGCCAGAATCGGCGCGACGGCGCATTCCTGCTGCAGCGCCAGCCACCAGCCCAGCCGGTCGAAAGGCCCGGCCACGCCCGGCTCGCTGCCCGCAGCCAGCGCCAAAGCATCCGCCAGCGCGCAATCGCGTTGAACTTCCTTAAGATCGGCGTGATAAGCCAGCGAGATCACGACAAAAGGCCCCGTTTCATTTCATCATGCCTTATTCCAGCGACGTTACCGGTAAAAGCGCCGAAATCACGGCCCTTCCGCTCGATCACCTCGCTCTGCGCGGCGGGGATGAGGCCCCCGCGCTGGTGCTGCGTAGCGGCGTGCTTAGCTGGCAGGACTTAAGAACGCGTGTCGCCCGCCTTGCCGGCTGGCTGAAAAATCGTCTGGGAGAAGCGGCTTTTGGTGGCGAGCATGGCCCCCGCGTGGCCAGCTGGGCCGCCAAGGGAGAGCTGACCTGCCTGCTGCCGCTGGCCGCCGCGCGTGCGGGCTGCATCCATGTGCCGATCAATCCGCTGCTGAAACGTGCGCAGGTGGCGCATATTCTGGCCGACAGCGGGGCGGTGCTGCTGATCGCCACGCCATCGCGCCTGACCACGCTGGAGCCGGGTGATCTGCCGGATGGTTGCGCGACGCTGGAGGAAGCCGGGGCGTTGGCCCTGTCTGAAACCGCTCCGCCACTGGCCCCGTCACAGGCCGATCCGCATGCCCTGACGGCCATTCTCTACACCAGCGGCTCCACCGGGCGGCCCAAGGGGGTGATGCTGTCCCATGCCAATCTGTGGTTGGGCGCGGAGAGCGTTGCGACTTACCTCGGGCTGCAGGCCGATGACCGCGCGCTGGCGGTGATGCCGCTCAGCTTCGACTATGGACAGAACCAGTTGCTCTCGCACTGGTATGTCGGGGGCAGCGCCGCGCCGCTCGATTACCTCACCCCGCGCGATGTGGTGAAGGCCGTGGAGCGCCACGGCATCACCACGCTGGGCTGCGTGCCGCCGCTGTGGGTGCAATTGACCGAAGCCGAATGGCCCCCCGAAACCGCCGCCAAACTGCGCCGCTTGACCAACACCGGCGGCGCGCTGACGGTCGATCTGGTGCGGCGCATGCGCACGCTTTTCCCTGATGCCCGCCTCTTCGCCATGTATGGCCTGACCGAGGCCTTCCGCTCGACCTATCTCGACCCATCGCTGATCGACACCCACCCCACCAGCATGGGCAAGGCCATCCCCCATGCCGAAATTCTGGTGGTGAACGATGCGGGCGGAATCGCGGCGGACGATGAGGAAGGCGAACTGGTGCACACCGGGCCGCTGGTGGCGCAGGGCTATTGGCGCGATCCCCAGCGCACCGCCGAGCGCTATCGCCCCGCGCCGCAAGGCAGCATCTATGGCGGCATGGCCGTGTGGTCGGGCGACCGGGTCAGGCGCGATGCGGACGGATTGCTCTATTTCGTGGGGCGGCGCGATGCGATGATCAAATCCTCGGGCAACCGCATTTCCCCGCAGGAGGTGGAGGATGCCGCCCTCGCCACAGGGCTTGTGGCCGAGGCGGTGGCGCTGGGCCTGCCCGATGCGCGGCTGGGTCAGGCGGTGCATCTGGTGGTGCGCGCCGTGCCGGGTGCAGAAGACGCGGAGGGGCTGCTTCCCAAAAAGCTCGCCGCCGATCTGCCCAATTTCATGCAACCCAAAGTGATCCACTGGAAAGAGACCATGCCCATCGGCCCCAACGGCAAGCTCGACCGCACCGGTCTCTTCGAGGAGATCCGCGCTGGTCTGGAGGCGCAGGCATGAAGCCCCTCGGCCCCATTCCCGCAGGCTTTGCCGCGCGCGACGGCGTGTTGGCGGTGGACGGCGTGAAGATCACCGAACTGATCGCCCAGGCCGGGGCGACGCCCGCTTTCGTCTATTCCTCCGGCATGATCCGGGCGCGGGTGGCGGCCTTGCGCGCCGCCATGCCCGAGGCTCTGGCGCTGCATTACGCCGTCAAGGCCAACCCCTTCGCGCCTCTGCTGCGCCTGATGGGCACGCTGGTCGACGGGTTCGACATTGCCAGCGGCGGCGAACTGGGCATGGCGCGCGAGGCCGGTCTCGATCCCTCGCTGATCAGCTTCGCCGGGCCGGGCAAGCGCGATATCGAGCTGCAGGCGGCGATCATGCAGGGCGTCACCCTGAACCTCGAATCCGCCGCAGAAGCGCGCCGGGCGCTCATTATCGCCGAGAAGCTGGGCAAGACCCCGCGTCTGGCCATCCGCGTGAACCCCGATTTCGACCTGCGCGGCAGCGGCATGAAGATGGGCGGCGGCGCCAAACCCTTTGGCATCGACACCGACAAGGTGCCCGCTCTGGCCCGCGAGATCGTGGCCTCGGGCGCGGAATGGCGCGGGTTTCATATCTTTGCCGGGTCGCAATCGCTCGATGGCGCGGCGATTGCCGAGACTCAGGGGCAGGTGCTGGATCTGGCCGTGCAGTTGGCGCAACAGGCCGATGTGCCCCTGCCGCATCTCAACATCGGCGGCGGCCTTGGCATTCCCTATTTCAACGGCGATTCGCCGCTGGACCTCGCCCCCATCGGCGACGCGCTGGGGCAGCGCCTGAACAACCGCCCCGATGTGCTGAAAGACACGCAGCTGGCCATGGAAATGGGCCGCTTTCTCACCGGCGAGGCGGGCGTCTACCTCACCACCATACTCGACCGCAAGGAAAGCCACGGTGACATCTTCCTCGTCACCGATGGCGGGCTGCATCACCAGCTGGCGGCCAGCGGCAATTTCGGCACCGTGGTGCGGCGCAACTATCCCGTGGCCATCGCCACGCGTTTCGATGCCGAGCCCGAGGAAGAGGCTAGCGTGGTTGGCTGCCTCTGCACCCCGCTCGACCGGCTGGCAGACAAGGGCCATTTCCCCCGAGCCGATGTGGGCGATGTGGTGGCGGTGTTCTGCGCCGGGGCCTATGGCGCCTCGGCCAGCCCCTCGGCCTTCCTCGGCCAGGGGCCGGCGCGCGAAATCCTGATCTGAGATACGCGAATCCCCGCATAAGCCCTTGCGCGAATCGTCCCATGGCGAGACGCTGGGCCTGCCGCGCCTGTCCCCCATAGGGACATCACCGGGGGAAACCCTCGCAAAACGGCGGAAAACCGGCCTCTTGCGGGTGGATGACTAACCCAATGTTTAGTTGGGATTCCTGAAATCATTTGATAATATTGCGCCAGAAAGACAAAACCATCCTCATATTCGCCAATGGTTTAGCGAGGCAGTTTCAAACCAATCTGGGGCCTCGCTGGGCTGGAGAAGGAGCTGGTCCATGGGCATTGATGACCTCCGCGCCGCTACCGAGGATGATGTCACTGCCGCGCTCGATCGCGCCTGGGTCGAGCTGCCAATCACCACCCCAGCCGAGGCGCTGGAGCTGTTCAATGTGATGCTGGACCACCTGACCAGCGAGCGCGCCCGGATCGAGGCCGAGGATGCGGCCCGGATCAGCGATGAGGTGCGCCGCAGGTCGAATTAACGCAGACTGCGCGCTACTCGTTTCCAGACAACGTCGGGCGGTAGCGGCAGGACAACATCAAGCGGTCCTGGCCCCACCAAATCAATCCTTGCTGGAGCCACCTTGCGCCGATGTAGGGATCGGCACTGGGTGCACCAGAAGCGCCGCCGCACGGACTGCATCTGGTCATCCCATCCGCGCCGCTCAAAGTGCCACCAGAGGCCGACCGACTGAAAGATGGTTGAGTGCCCACAGCTGCAGACCGGCTCAACCGACTGGTGGAACGCGACGGCAAGTACAAGGCTGGTCGCTCGCCTCTCCGCCGGTATTCGCCTGCCCGCCACCTCACAGGGCCAGCCCTAACTGGCCATCATCGATCTTCGGCGGCAGATCGTGCCGGTGCTCGATGATGGCGTTCGCCAGCTCGAGCGCGGCATCTTCGCGCATGGAAGCATAGGGGGCCGTGAGGCCAGCACGCGCCCAGCCAGGGGCGGAGAGAAGGGCCTGAGCGATAGGGGTGGGGTCGATTCGTTCCATGGACAAATGAGAACATATATGGAACATTGGCGCAAGATGGAGCGAGCAAGGAGCCGATTCGATGCCCCTATCCAATGAACTGCAGGTGATGCTGGAGCAGAAGGTCAGCGACAAGATGCTGGCTCAATGGGTGCGCCGCCATGCGGTTGCGATCCGCGATGCCTTGGAGATGGATGAACTGACGGGATCCGGCAGGATCGTGGCAATCCCAGAGATCAATCTTGCCGACATGCCCGCCTTTGTGGCGCAGATGGAAGCTCGGCGGCGCGGCGGATGAACCCTCCGCCGCGATCAAATAAGGAATGGCGGATTCCTGCCGTTTTGTGAGGTTCGATCAAGAGCGCGATACCCCCACCGATACCCCACATTTTGGGGCGGTCAGGCCTGGTCTTCGCCCTCTGCCCTGCGGGACAGCTCGCGCTCCACGGCCTGCCGGAGGAACTCAGACTGCGGCTCCTTGGGGGCCAGCGCGGCCTTGATGCGCGCGAGCGTGCCCGACGGGAACCGCGCCGTCACCTTTTCCTCCGGGTCGTTGATCCGAGTCCTGCCCACGCGCGACGGGTTATCTGCCACCATCAATTGAGTCGAGCCTCAGTTTTGTTGCCACCATCTATTGACAAATAGATGCCACCACCTATTCTGGCAACACCATCCCGCGAACATGTCCTCAGGGACGAAGGGCGGGCTGGCGGACCTCGCATAACGCCAGTCTTGAAGTGGAGAGCAGACAGTCGCGCGACGCCGGAAGCATCAGCTCCACACCGGCAATTGAGATCCCGAGCGAAACCTTCGTGTTGATCCGGCGAGCCATAGAGGTGCGAACCGGGGAGTGGTGGGAGTAGGCGGCACGGCGCGGCACCGTGATGACAGCCCGGAAAGCTACGGGAAGGACATGGGAAGGTGCAGCCGGTCAGCGGGTGCCCTTGAGGCGGCGAAAGCCTGGGCCTTTCCACCAGTTTTGCCCGATGGGCATCCGAGCCGACTTGGGCGTCGTTAAACGGCCCCGTTTCTGGATCGAAACCAGATTTGGCAGGGAAGTTTGGGAGTTGGGCCCCGCCTCATAGTTCAGCCCACGGGAATGCTACCCGTAACAGGTCGGTCCGCGCCGTTAAGCGGGTTGGGTGGCGGATGGCCGGGGGATCTCGGCGCCGCCACCCTTTCTCCATATCCGATGGAAGGGCAGCATGGCCGATATCTGGTGCGCTGAGACTTTCGAAGTGGCGCTGCCCTCTGGGCCGACACCGAAGGCCGGCTACGTCTATCGCAGTTTGGGACTTTGGCAGGAGATCCGGCCATCCCCCAAAGGACGCAGGCCAGCGCAGTGGTCGCTCACACACCTGGGCACTGGCCACAAGGTTTGCTCGATCAGGGGCGATGTCGCCACCGCGTTTCCTGTCGCGACCGAGATCGCAGAGGCAGGAAATTGGGATTTCCTGTCGCTCGAAGGCTGGAAAGACCGGTTTCCCGATGTCTACGAGGTGGTTGGAGAAATCCTGTCTCGCCACGCCAAGATCGCTGCCCGGAACGGTGGGCCGCGCAATCCACACTCCCATGCTGTTGCGCAGCAGATCGCGGGAAACCGGCCATGAGCCAGCCGGAGCCATGGCGCCACTACAGAGGTGGACCGCCGCCAGTTCCCGAGGGAACCCATGTCGACATATGCATTGGCAACGATGATGTGTTCATAGATGAGGTTGTTCACCCCGACGAATGGGCTTGGGGTAACCCGCTGCGAGGGGAGCGCATCACTCATTGGCGCCCGACCATCGTCCGCACACGACCCGGATAATCCCTCCGCCGCGACAATCTCAGGAGTGGCGCGAATGCGCTATTTTCGACCCACGGCGAAAATGGTCGATACCCCCACCGATACCCCGCATTCAAGCGATGCTCCATTCGGGGTACGCCCGATCAGCCAGGAACCGATCCAGCCCGGGCATGGTTCATCGGGTATGCCACTCGCGAGATTCACCTCAAAATTAGACCCCTTGTTCTGGGAACTCTGGTCTGACTTTTCGGCAGATTGCCGCAGGATTGGCGCCCAAAACCACAGGAATAAGCCGGTTCTACTTCCGACCCTGCCGCTGGCACAAGCGTATTTGGTCGATGACCAATTCGGCAAATATCTCGAAGCCAGAGATTTTTTCAGCGGATGCCCAAACCTGCTCCGACACGACTGAGCAAGCTAGATCTGAGTAATACGACCTTTTTATGTTATACCCGGCTACAAATCCTCAGCCGTTGCCGTAATATAGTTAAGCGGGCTTAAACTCCTCAAAGCTTGCATCCGTGGTTTGTGTATCCGGGCAGCCAAAGCGGCCCGTTCCGGATACACAATTCCTCTCTGGGTGAGGCATGCAGTGAGCGCTGACAAACGGCCTATTGTTGAATTCGCGCTGCTCACCGCCCTGACGATCTTGAGCATCCTCATCAGCATGTTCCCAGGCGAATAGCCCGAGCAATGCGCCACATGCCGGCGCACTGGCCAATTAACGTAGATCAGTCATTTAGCTGGTTTTTGCGCTTCTCATTCTGCGCGGACCCGATAGGCATGCTGAGCGGACTTTCTCGATTCCAAGTCCGTCATTTGCATTTGCCGGTTGCGACCCGTTTGAATGCAAGGCTCACAGTGCCACCGCTTCTCACCAGGCGAGCGATGGCACTGTGAGGGTTGGCTCCGGATCGAGGGGGAACGCGAGGCCCCAAGCGAGCCAACCAAATAGCCACCAACCTCAGAGCATAGCAGCCCTGGGCAAAACCCCGGCGGTCTGCAGCGCAGCGATCCATGCCTTCGCCGCCAAAGCCAGCGTGGGATTGTTCATATGCAGGAGGTCGCTCTGCAGGCCTGGACATGCTGCCCCGCCCCCGTTGGGCATCACGCCGATCGCGGTGCGGAGGTTCGCCCCCAGCAGCACCTTGGGGTTCCCGGCATAAGAAGCGACAGCCGCCTGCCAGCCCGGGATCAGATCCGAGGTGTACCAAGCATCGAGGCCAGACGTGAGACCGTAGCAGGTGAAGCCCAGCGCCACATAATCCAGACCGGCATTCAGGAAATAATCAGTCATGCGCTGGATGCCGAGCGTGAACTCGGCGGCGACGGTGCCCATCGTCTTATCGCCCTGGCCGATGCTGAAGATCAGCATCTTCCGATCATAACCCTGACGGTTGGTGTGCGGAAGCAGGGCCGCCGCAAGCGCGCCGTTGGGATCGAAATAGGCATCCGTACGCGGATAGATGTAGCCGGCCACGTCCTGGGCGCGGGCCGCACCCATGAAGAGCCAGGGGATATTGTCAGATCCGGTCACCGTCCCACTGGTGTGGGTCGGGGCAACGGTGGAAGCGGCCGGAATGGTAGCATTCAGCGCAGAGACATTGGTCCCGAAGGTGTTTTTATAGACGTTGCCATTGTTGAGGACATAGGTGCCGCGCGTCACGAGCATGTTGCTCACCCAGGCCCGCAGCACGCCCACCCAGTTATGCAGGAGGGATGTGGTGCCAATGGCGGTCGGGTGAACATCGGCCCAGATCCCCAGCTCGCCGCATCCCGTGATGAAATTCGTCCACCACCCACGATTTCCGCCGAGCGTCACCGTGCCATCCGCCAGCTTTGACGCAGGAATCGGGTCAAAGTGCGGTGCCGCAAGGTTCCCGGTCTGCGCGGGCTCCGTCGCCGCGCCATTTTCATTGGACTGGCCAACCACAGAGACGAGCAAGCGCGACTTCGGGAGCAGCACATCCCCATAGGTCAGCATCTTCGTGGGGTTGGACGACAGGGTCTTGGCGATATGCCGCAGATTGAGCGGCAGGCTTCCGGTCCACGCCATCGCATGGAACAGACCCGACCAGGCCATGGCATAGGTGGTGTTGGAGGTCGCGTTGCCATCGATGACGCCACCGCAGCCGAACCAGAAATGGCTGGTCAGATTTGAGGTCGCGAACAGCGGCCCGATGTTGACGATCGTCGGCAACCGGTCGACCGCGTCCAGCTTGCCATCGACGTAGAGATAGACGTTCCCCTTGGGGCCATCGATCGCAAGCATGACGCTGTGGTCGTTACCGTCGAACACGATGCTCTTGCTGTAAAGGCCCGCCGAAGTGCCGCCGGATGTGTTCGCGAACACTGCGATCTGGCCAGAGGTCCGCGCCGAGAAGAAAAGCCCCTGCAGGTTCGCGCCCCCGCTCGGCTGCCCATTGCCCATGATATAGACGTTGGCAGCTGGCGCAGGCGCTTTCACCCGGAAAGCAAAGACGAGGCACTGGGTAGCCAGATTGTAATTCAGGAAGTTGCGCGGGATATACGCGGCCTGCCCTGTAGTGCCCGCAACACTGGTGAAATAACCGGGCGTCGTCCATGCCCCAGTTCCGAGGTTGGACAGCACCGTGAGGTTAGCGCCGTGGCCAGACAGATCCTCAGCATCGCCGAGGCTGCTGCTGACGGCGCCTTGGGACATATCCACGCAAGCCATATAGGCACCCACCGGACGGCTCAGGCCACGCGATGTTGCCCATGTGTCTTTCACGTTGTCGCTGAGCGCCAAGCCACGCGCTGCAGGATCAATGCCCTGCGCGGCAGCGAGATGGGGCACCATGACAAGGCCCGGGAGCATCGCCGCGAACCGGCGCCGAGAAAGCGTCGTTTTCATGATAAAATCCTTGGGAAAAGGGCCAATCGCGGCGGAGGAATTATCCGCCGCGTTGCACAGGAGATCGGCGGAAATCTGCCATTCCTCACAATGGCGATACCCCACTTCGATACCCCCAGTTCTGGCCATGGCTATTGCCGGAGGGCGGCGTTGAGCGTGCCGCTGGTGACGGTGACGGACAGGCAATAGGCCACCCCGCCGGTGGTGGGCGGCACATCGACTGCCTCGTTGGCGTTGCCGGTGTAGGTGCCCCAGCTGGTGCCAGCGACGGTCAGCGGGTTGACGGTGGCGCAGCTATCCACGCTGGTGCCCACGGCCATCGATCCCGCCCAAACCCCAGTTGAAACAAGACGAACGGGATAGCCGGCCTGCGGCACGAAGGGTCCGAAGGTATAGGCGCCTGCGCTACCAGCGCTGTTGCAGCCGGTCACGGTGCTCGCAGTCGTGGTGGCGGAGACCACACAAGGCGTGGAAGAGGCCGCAACATTGCTGCCAATGGGCTTGCCGGTCTGATCAAGCAGCACCACCCCCATGGATGGGCAAAAGCCGCCAGTATAACATTGGGTGGCCGGCATCTTGGGCTGAGCCCGGGCCGGGGTTGCCAACCCTAACACGAGGCCAAACGCTGCGATCGCCACCAGCGCGGTCAGGGCGGAGAGCGGGCGCCGCACCGCCTTAGACCTTCAGTGCCTGGAGCTGGGCATCCAGCGCCTGAATCTGCGAGTGCGTATCGATGATCTGCGCGTTGAGCGCATCAGCATCGGTACTCGCCAGTCCGGCCTTGATGGCCTGCAGGTTCGACACCAGCGTGGGGAAAAGGGTGGATACCTGGGCGGCCAGAGCCGCTGCCGATGCCAGCAGTTCGATTGCCTGCTCTTCGCTCATGGCCATATCAGTTCGCCTTCAGAATGCCGAGAGCGACGAGCTGCGCCGGCAGGTTGTTGAGGGTGGTGATGGCGGTCGCCAGGTCGGCCGAGTTGCCAGCCTGCTGCGCAGTGAAGGCCGCCGCTTCAGCTTGGGCACCGGTGTGCATCAGGGTGATCGCCTGCTGGCATTTGTCGGTCGTCTGAGCGGCGGGAACCGAGCAGACGGCATTGACGCTCTGTTGCCCCGATTTCAGCGCGGTCTGAGCGGTCAAAAAGGCCTTGTTGGCGTTGAGCCGCACCGTGCCTGCACACGCACAGAGCGAGGTGGAGAGCGACAAGGCGATGGCGAGATGAATGGTGCGCATTAGGCCTTCTCCTCCCCGTTGGCATCCGCCACCTTTTCGGGGATCGGCGGCGTGGTCGCGGCAGCGGCCAGGATATCCTTCGCGGACGCGGACGAGGTCACCCGGTTGCTGACATAGGTGCCCACCACGGCGGCGATCTGCCGCACCACGCCCTGCCAGCCGGTGGCATCATTGGGGATGGCACGGGCGATCAGATTGCAGCCCTGGTGGATGATGAAGATCAGAAGGACGAGAGTTGCTGGGTTGAGCCCCAGCGCCTGCGCCAGATCAGGCGCAAGATTGGAAATATCAGACATTGTCGAACCTCGTGAGGTTGTTGGTGCGAATGATGGAAGCGAGCGTCTCGGCGTAACCTTCGCCGGTCGCGTAGATCGGGCCCATGATGGCCACGAAGGCGTAGACATCTGGCAGCTTCGCGCGCGCCTTGGCGTAGAGCGGCGACGTGGCCAGCAGCTTCGCGTGGGCGTCAAAGAAGGCGTCGGGCGTGTCGAAATCCTTGAACCACCGCTTGCAGGGCACGCGCTCGCCCTGCCAATTCTCATGCGTGGGGCAAAGCGTCGCAGGCTCCATCGGCGTACCGGGAACGAACGGAAAGACCGCGCCTTTCACGCGCGCGGTGATGCCGCCATAGTTGTTCTTGCCGCTGACCTTCTTGCCCCAGCCGCTTTCGAAACCCCATTGACCGATCCCAACGCTGGCCGGGCTCCCCCAATGTTTCATCGCAGCGATGGCAGAGGCGGCGATGGATTGCGGAATAATTTGCATTACTGATCCCCTCCGGCGATTTCGGCAGCATGAATCTGGGCGGCCTCGATGGCCTCGGCCTTGATCTGGGCGTCGCGCATGGCCCGCACCTTCGCGACCACCTCGACCGCCTTTTCGGGCGCCGTCTCAAGGATCATCAGCAGGGCATCCAGGCATTGCGTCAGATTGCGGATCTTGTGCCGGTCAAGCGCTCGCTCGGCCTCATGCTTGGCCCGCTCACGCTTCATATCGGCTTCAACACCTTCAACACGCTGGAGCAGGATGGCCTGAAACCTCTCTTCGGCTTCCATCTCGACCTTCTTGAGCGGGACGCGCTGTTTGAACCATGCACCAGCGGCGCCACCGATCGCTGCGAACAGCGCGGCCCAACCGGTCCAGCTTGCGAACGAGGAGAAGGGGGGAGGGCTGATATCGGCCATCAGTTGCCCACCGCCGGCACCAGCTTTAGTCTCTCGCGCTGTTCATAAGCCATGCGCAGCGCCCAGAACTCATGCATGCGCACAGACCAGATGACGGCAGGCGTTCCGTCCTCGGCCTTTTTCTGCTGAGCGACGGTGCGCGTAAGGGTAACCGTTTCCATGCGGGGCACGGGATAGGTCAGCGGCGCGTCGGCAGTCGCCGGCACCACCGTCGATGCGAAGGTGCCGTCGGCATTCAGGATCATCTTGCCATCGCCGTCTGTCGCCGGGACGGTGCGCGCCGGAAGGCCAGCGATGATCACGGCTTTTCCTGACGCGTCGACCACTGCTACGCGGTCAAAGACCGGTTCGTCATAGGTGATGGAGACAACCTTCTGCATCGGCCTGCCGTCAACCATGACGATCTGTGGTTCCTCACGCGTCGCTACCCGCGTGACCTGCTGCTGATCCTGATATTCCTCCTCGACATTCTCCATGTCGGGGTCGGTGCCCAGAACTCCCCACTCGAAGGCATCAAGTCCATGGGCCTGAAATCGCTCCTGCACCTGCTGCGCGCCGATGCCTGCATGCTTGCGCGCCACAGACGCGCCTTTGGCAGCAATCGCATCGTTGAACTGAAAGGCGATCAGATCGACCTCGCCAATCGCATCCAGCACTGAGGAGAATTGGCTGTCCGAAAGTTTCCCCAAAACCTTCTTCTGGGTGAGGTCGGAGGTGTTGATTGTGGTGGTGGCCGCATACAGCTGGGAAAAGCGATGGCTCGCATCACCCAACGTCGTCGCATTATCCACAGCTGGCCGAAGGTTCGATACATCGAACTGGATGCCGCCGGCGCCTTGGGCTCCAGTACCGCCAAAGGCGACCATCGCGGAATCATAGATTCCGGACGTGACGCCAGAGGTGCTGAACTGCAAGGCTTGGGAGGAGGCGGTCGCTTTCGATCCGAAGATGATGACCGCCCCAGCGGTGCTAAGGCGCAAATTCGGCGAGGTGACATTGCCGGAACCATCGACGGCGAAGCCATTTGACGAAAACGCATTTTGGCTAAAGACGACGCCATCGAAATTGACGCCGCTCGCGCAGGCAGGAAAATCCTTGGCCGCGATCAGCGTACCGCCGCTGGACACACTCTGCTGCCCGTTTGCATTACTCGACACCAGCAAGCCAACGCCAAAGCCCACCGCACCGGCCTGGTTGGAAAGGCTGATGGCAGCATCGTAAACCGTTCCCTGAACCGCGTCGTCAGGCATGGCTACGATTTGCAGGCCGCTCTTATAGGCTACCGTGGCGCCAACGCTGGCCTGCACATTGATCTCGGCAGAGGTCAGGTTCCGCAGACAGGTCGCGCCCGAATACGCAACAGCGAGCGAACTGAAACCGAAAACCTGGGCCTTGCTGTCGGCCATGGTAAGGGCGGTGCCCCCCATGTTTGTCGTGACGCTGGTGAAGAACTGGCGCGCGACGTAGTTCGGATTTTCGCTGGACGCGTCGGGGGCGCCGCGAATCTGGAGATAGTCCAGCGCTAGCTGCACGCCGCCCACATGGTCCTGCCCGATATAGGCATAGGCATTCTTGAGGGTGGTAAAGGAGGTCGGATAGGCTGAAACCGGAACGAGCGGAGACGCCGCCGTGCCGAACGGCTCGGTATCGCTCACCAGATCCTGAAACGGATAGGTCGAGCCGGTCAGCTGGGTAAGGGCCGTGGTGCCGAGGATCTGGCGCCTGACCGCCTCGACATTGTCGAGGATCAGGGTAGCGCGCTCCGCCAAGCCGCCTTGCACCGCCTTCTGCGATGGTGCGACAGTGGTCAGCTCACCCAGGTAATCCTGCACCGATCCTTCCGGTAGGACTGCCATGCTGGTCGCAATGGGATCGCCCTTTTCATCATAGCCGGCAAAGGTATTCGCCCGATCGGCCTTGGGCGGAAGGATAACCGTGTCTTCGCCGAGCGGCACCTTGAGAGAGCGCCCGCCCTCACGCAGCAAAACCTGATCGCGAAGCACCGCCTTGTCATAGGCATTGTTGTAAGGCGAAGCCTTCCAAGGCGATCCGTCTGCAAACAGGGTGTCCTGCGTGAACGCCGGATCAAGGTAGATCACCACCTCCGCGCCATCCGCCACCGGAGAATCGAAGGTAACGGTGCCGCCCGCAGATGCCTGCCCCGCTGGGCCTGTCGCCGTGACGGTGAAACCCGTCGTCACAGCGACACCGGCCATCTGCACCGAGACATCGGCCACGTTCACGATGGTGAACGTGAACGGAAACGCCGTCGTAACCCCATTACCGATGTAAGGGCCGTCGAGAGCATTGGTGGTGGAAACGGGCATCGAACCTCACCGGCACGGGGAACGATGCCGGTCTAAGGGGCTGGGCCTGCGGCTTGAATCGCAGGCCCTGCC
>NZ_BCZE01000099.1 GCF_001598555.1 Novosphingobium rosa NBRC 15208 | reverse complement strand
GTGGTTCCGCTTCGTGGTGCCCAGCCTCCCCACCTGCACCACCTAGGGCGCCGCAGGCTTCAAGAACCTATCTGCCTGCGGCGCGGCAATCCGGGCGCAAGGCTGAACCCTTGGCGCAACGCAGACATGAAAGGGAGCGCGAGGGTGTAACACCCTCGCACTTATCCTTTTCTTCTTAATCCAGATTGGGGCGCAACCACCGCGTCGCCGTTTCCAGATCGACGCCGCGCCGCTCGGCGTAATCCTCCAGCTGATCGGTCCCGATCGTCGCCACGCCGAAATACTGCGCCTCCGGGTGAGCGAAATAGAAACCGCTCACTGCCGAGGTGGGCAACATGGCCTGCGATTCCGTCAGGGTGATCCCGGCGTTTTCGGTGGCGTCCAGCAGATCGAACAGGATCGGCTTCAGCGAGTGATCCGGGCAGGCGGGATAGCCCGGCGCGGGGCGGATGCCGCGATACTGCTCGCGGATCAGCGCCTCGTTGGTGAGCTGCTCGTCCGGCGCATAGCCCCACAGGGTGGTGCGGGTGTGGAGGTGCAGGCGCTCGGCGAAGGCTTCGGCGAAACGGTCGGCCAGCGCCTTGAGCAGGATGTCGTTGTAATCGTCGTGGGCGGCCTTGAAGCGGGCCAGATGCGGCTCGATGCCGTGGATGCCAACGGCGAAACCGCCCAGCCAGTCGCCTGCGGGGTCGATAAAGTCGGCGAGGCAGAAGTTGGCGCGGCCCCGGCTCTTGGCGAATTGCTGGCGCAGCATGGGCAGGACGGTGCCGTCTTGCAGCACGATATCGTCCTCATCGCGCACGGCGGGCCAGAAACCGGCGACGGCGCGGGCGGTGAGCCATTTTTCCTCGATGATCTGCTTCAGCATGGCTTGGGCATCGGCGAAGAGGTTGCGGGCGCTTTCGCCCACCACGGCATCGTCGAGGATGGCGGGATAGACGCCCGCCAGTTCCCAGGCGCGGAAGAAGGGCGTCCAGTCGATGTACTGCGCCAGATCGGCCAGATCCCAGTCGTCGAAGCGGTGGATGCCGGGCTGCAGGGGCGCGCCGGGTTTCTGCGCGAAGTCTGGCGCATAGGCGTTGGCGCGGGCATCGGCCAGTGGCACCAGCTTCGATTTGCCACGGCCCTCGCGGGCGCGGCGGGTGGCTTCGTATTCGGTGGCGGTGGCCTCGATAAAGCCATCGGCCTGCGTGTCGGACAGCAGCTGGCTGGCCACGCCCACGGCGCGGCTGGCGTCCAGAACGTGGATCACCGGGCCATCATAGGCCGGATCGATGCGGAGAGCCGTGTGGACCTTGGAGGTGGTCGCGCCGCCGATCAGCAGAGGCATGGTCATCCCTGCGCGCTGCATTTCCTCGGCCACGGTGACCATTTCGTCCAGAGACGGCGTAATCAGGCCCGAAAGCCCGATCATATCCACCTGCTCCTTCTGGGCGAGATCGAGGATGGTCGCCCATGGCACCATCACGCCCATATCCAGCACCTCATAGCCGTTGCACTGCAGCACCACGCCCACGATGTTCTTGCCGATGTCGTGCACATCGCCTTTGACGGTGGCCATGATGATGCGGCCCTTGGCCTTGGCGCCCTCTTCCTTCTCCGCCTCGATGAAGGGGATCAGGTGGGCCACGGCCTTCTTCATCACGCGGGCCGATTTCACCACCTGCGGCAGGAACATCTGGCCCGAGCCGAAGAGGTCGCCCACGGTGTTCATGCCGCCCATCAGCGGGCCCTCGATCACCTCGATGGGGCGACCGCCGCGCGCCTGAATGGCGGCGCGGGCTTCCTCGGTGTCATCGACGATATAGGCGTCGATGCCCTTCACCAGCGCATGTTCGAGGCGCTTCACCACATCATAGGAGCGCCATTCCTCGGCGGCCTTTTCGGCGGCCTTGTCCGTGCCCTTGAAGGTTTCGGCGATGGCGATCAGCTTTTCGGTGTTGGTTTCCTCGCCCACCTGCGGACGGTTGAGGATCACATCCTCGCAGGCATCGCGCAGCTTGCGGTCGATCTGGTCGTAGATGTCCAGCTGGCCGGCGTTGACGATGGCCATATCCATGCCAGCGGGGATCGCATGGTAGAGGAACACGCTGTGCATCGCCCGGCGCACCGGCTCATTGCCGCGGAAGCTGAACGACAGGTTCGACAACCCGCCGCTGATATGCACATGCGGGCAGGTCGCGGTGATCTCGCGGGTGGCCTCGATAAAGTCCACGCCGTAATTGTCGTGCTCCTCGATGCCGGTGGCGACGGCGAAGACGTTGGGATCGAAGATGATGTCCTCGGGCGGGAAGCCGATGCCGGTCAGCAGCTTGTAGGCGCGCTGGCAGATTTCGACCTTGCGCGCCTTGGTGTCGGCCTGACCCTTTTCGTCGAAGGCCATGACGACCACGGCGGCGCCGTAATCCATGCAGAGGCGGGCGTGATGCAGGAAGGCCTCCTCGCCCTCCTTCATGCTGATCGAATTGACGATCGGCTTGCCCGAAACGCATTTCAGACCGGCCTCGATCACCTCCCATTTGGACGAGTCGATCATCACCGGCACGCGGGCGATATCGGGCTCCGCCGCGATGAGTTTCAGGAAGGTGGTCATGGCCTCGACTGCGTCGAGCAGGCCCTCGTCCATGTTGACGTCGATGACCTGCGCCCCGGCATCAACCTGATTGCGGGCGACCTCGATGGCCTTGTTGTAGTCGCCGTTCAGAATCAGCTTCTTGAAGGCGGCCGAGCCGGTGACATTGGTGCGCTCGCCGACATTGACGAAACGGCTGGAAGATTGCGTGGTCATCTGGGTCACTCGGCCATGGTGAAGGGTTCAAGGCCCGCAAGGCGGGTGACATGCGAAAGCGTGGGCGCATGGCGCGGCGACAGGCCGGTGACAGCCCGCGCCATCGCGCCGATATGCGCGGGCGTGGAGCCGCAGCAGCCACCCAGCACATTGACCTGCCCCGCATCGGCCCATTCCTTGACGAGGCCCGCCGTGGTCTCGGGCATTTCATCATAGGCACCCAGTTCGTTGGGCAGACCGGCGTTGGGGTAGATCATGATGAGCGTGTCGGAGATTTCCGACAGCAGTTTTACATGCGGGCGCAGCTGGGTGGCGCCAAACGAGCAGTTCAGCCCGATGGTCAGCGGCTTGGCGTGGCGCACGGCATGCCAGAAGGCCTCCACCGTATGGCCCGAGAGGTTGCGGCCCGACAGGTCGGTCAGCGTCATGGAGAGCATGATCGGCACCTCGCGGCCCAGCTCCTGCTCCAGCTTTTTCACCGCCATGATCCCGGCCTTGGCGTTGAGCGTGTCGAACACCGTCTCGATCAGGATGAAGTCCGCGCCGCCCTCGACCAGCGCGCGGGCCTGCTCAAGGTAGACATCGACCATCGTGTCCCAGTCGACCTCGCGATAGCCCGGATCGTTCACATCGGGCGAGAGCGAGAGCGTTTTGTTCGTCGGCCCGATGGCGCCCGCCACGAAACGGGGGCGGCCATCCTTTGCGGCATATTCATCAGCCATGCGGCGGGCGAGCTGGGCGCTGGCCACATTGATCTCGCGCACCAGATGTTCCGCGCCATAATCGGCCTGGCTGATGCGGTTGGCCGAGAAGGTGTTGGTTTCGGCAATGTCCGCCCCGGCCTCGAAATAGGCGCGGTGGATCGATTCCGGCACCTCGGGCTTGGTGAGGGCCAGAATGTCGTTGTTGCCCTTCTGGTCGTGGCTCAGGCCCAGCGAGCCCGCGTAATCGGCCTCGCTCAGCTTGAAGTTCTGGATTTCCGTGCCGAAGGCGCCATCGGTGATGAGCAGGCGCTGAGCGGCCTGCTCAAGGAAGGCCTTGCGGGCCGCAGAGGGGGTGATGGTCATGCTGCGGTCTCCGGAACATGCTGCGGGCGCAGGCCCAGCAGATGGCTGATGGCATAGGACAATTCGGCGCGGTTGAGCGTGTAGAAGTGGAAATCACGCACCCCGCCCGCGTACAGGCGGCGGCAGAATTCGGCGGCCAGCGTGGCGGCCACCAGCTGGCGCGAGCCGGGATGCTTGTCGAGCCCCTCGAACAGGCCCTCCATCCATGCCGGGATCGCCGCGCCACAGGCGGCGGCGAACTTGCGGGCCTGCGCGAAATTGGTCACCGGCAGAATGCCCGGCAGCACCGGAGCATCGATGCCAGCGGCGGCCAGCGCATCGCGGAAGCGGAAGAAGGTTTCCGGCTCGAAGAAGAACTGGCTGATGGCGCGGGTGGCACCGGCATCCAGCTTGCGCTTCAGATTGTCGAGATCGGCGGCGAGATCAACGCTGTCAGGATGCTTTTCCGGATAGGCCGCGACCGAGATTTCAAACGGGGCGATCTGCTTGAGGCCCGCCACCAGCTCGGCGGCATTGGCATAACCCTCGGGATGCGGGGTGAAAGGCACGCCCGGCTGGCCCATATCGCCGCGCAGCGCCACGATATGGCGCACACCCGCCTGCCAATAGGCCTCTGCCACCTCGTGGATTTCCGCCTTGGTGGCGTCGACGCAGGTGAGATGCGCGGCGGCGGGCAGCTTGGCCTCGCTGATGATGCGGGCGACGGTGTCATGCGTGCGGTCGCGCGTCGATCCGCCCGCGCCATAGGTGACCGAGACGAACTCGGGCGCCAGCGGGGCTAGCGTGGTGACGGCCTCCCACAACTGGGCGGCCATGGCATCGCTCTTGGGCGGGAAGAATTCGAAGGACACGCGAATATCGCCCGGCAGACCGGCGAACAGCGGCGTATCCAAAGCGGTGCGAGCCTCGCGCAGCGCATCATAGGTGGCAATCATATCAAAGCCTTATGCAGCGGCGGGAGCGTCAGTCCGCTGCCCGGTCCAGATCTTGACGGTCAGCTGCCCGCCGGGCAGCGCGAGGGGGGCGGCAGGCTCGAAACCCGCGCCCGAGAAAAGCTCGGCCATCTGGCCATCGGTGAAGCCCAGGCGCGCATGGGCGTGGACGGAGCGCATTTCCTCACGCTCATGCGCCGCCAGATCGACCACCGCGATGCGCCCGCCGGGCCGCGTGACACGCGCTGCCTGCGCCAGCACCAGCTCGGGCGCCTGCGCGAAATGCAGCACCTGATGGAACAGCACCGTGTCGAAGGCCGCCGGTTTGAAGGGCAGATCAGTGAAATCGCCCTGCACCAGCGTCACGCCCGAGGTGGGCAGATGCTGAAGCCGCGCGCGGGCGATGCGCAGCATCTCCGGGCTCTTGTCGAAGGCCGTGACATGGCTGGCATGGGGGCTGAACAGCTCGGCCATGCGCCCCGTGCCCGTGCCGACATCCAGCATCGCGCCCAGATTGCCCGTGCCCAGCAAAGCGCCCTCCAGAGCAGCCTCCACCGGGGCATCGTCGGACAGCAGGCGGCGCAGATCGTCCCACTGCACGGCGTTGCGCTCGAAATAGGCCGCCGCGCTGCTTTCCCGCCCGGCGCGGATCGCGGCCAGATGGCGCCGGTCCTCGGCGCAGCGCGCGGCGAAAGCGGCGTCGTCCTGCTCGGCGGCGGCCAGCAGGCGGGTGGTGGCCCCGCCCAGCGTCGGCGCTGCAAGATCCTTGTCCTCTGCGATGGCGCTTTTCAGAAACACCCAGCTGCCCTCCTTGCGTCGCTCCGCCAGATGGGCATCGCACAGGATTTTGACATGGCGTGATACGCGCGGCTGGCTTTGCCCCAGCACCTGTGCCAATTCGCCCACAGCCAGCTCCATCGCCGTAAGCAGGCGCATGATGCGCAGCCGTGTCGGGTCTGCCAGCGCGCGGAGGATGGGGTCGATCTGCATGGCGTGTGTGGGTCTCTGGGCCGTGTGTGACCTGGCATATAAAGATATCTTTATATGATTGCAACGCCCTTTGCGGTTTGCAAAACGCGCTTCTAGAGTAACACCCAGACAGTGTTACCCGAGGACCAGCATGACCTTTTCCCAAACCTCTGTTTTCCGCGCTGCTTTGGGAGCCGGTCTGGCGCTGACCCTTGCGGCTTGCGGCCACGCCGACAAGGCCTCGGACGCGGCTTCGGCGGACAATGTGGAAATTCCCGCCGAGGAAGCGCTGAGCGGCCTGCCTGCTGGTGTGGGGCCAGTGGCGGATTCGGCTGATGCCGGGGCTCCGGTGCAGGCTCAGGCAGTGAGTTCAGGGGAGTAAGAAGGAAAAAGCGAGGGCCATCGCCCTCGCGCTCCCGTTACGTCTTCCGATGACAGGGCAGTGGCGCCGAAATGGTGTGCCCGGCCTCTCCACCAGTGTGACCTGGGGCGCCGCAGGCCTTAGACACTTGCTGCCTGCGGCGCGGCGACGTTGCTCTGTGGCCGAACCCGATACGCAACGTAGACAGTAAAGGGAGCGCGAGGGCGATGGCCCTCGCATCTTCTCCTTCGAACCTTCAATCGAAGGAAACCTTCCCCCGCCCTGCCTTCACAGCCCCGCGAATCTTCTTCCCCTCAAGCCGCGCCGTTTTCCCGACCCGGTTTAAACGGCTCTTCACGCGCTTCTCAGGCAGCTTGAAGGCCTCCCGGATCAGCTCTGCCAGCCTTTCACGCGCATCGCTGCGATTGGATTCTTGCGTGCGAAACCGCCGCGCGACCAGCAGGATCTCCCCCGCATCGGTCAGGCGCGATCCCGCCAGTTCCTTCATGCGGGCAAAGACCAGCGGCGGCAGGCGCAACGCGTAGATGCTCACGCGCAGTTGCACCGCCGTGGCCACCTTGTTGACGTTCTGCCCACCTGGCCCGGTGGCGGTGATAAAGCTCTCGCTGACGGCGGCGAAGGCGCGGTTGATGGCGCCTTCGACCTCGCCCGAGGTCACACCGCGAAGCCCAGCGAGAGGAAGTCGCCGGGCAGCGGGGCATGGGCCAGCACCGGATCCTTGCCGGGGCGGGGCACCTGCAGGCTGGCGGCGTGGAGCATGGTGCGCGGCGCCGTGGCGCCGGTGGAGAGGCGCTCGCCATAGATCGGATCGCCCAGCAACGCGATGCCGAGGCCATGCAGGGCGTGGACGCGGATCTGGTGGGTGCGGCCGGTTTCGGGGCGGAATTCCACGAGGGTGCCTGCCTCATTCTCGGCCAGCTTGCGCCAGCGGGTGAGGGCGGGCTTGCCCTTTTTCGCAGGGATCATGCGCCAGCCCGCCGCCGCGCTGGAAATCTTGGAGAGGGCCAGTTCGATCACGCCGCTGTCCTGCTCGATCTTGCCCGCCACGATGCCGAGATAGACCTTCTGCACCACGCGCTCCTCGAAGGCGGCGGAAAAGCGCTTCAGCGCCTTGGGGTTGCGGGCCAGCAGCAGGCAGCCGGAGGTGTCGCGGTCCAGCCGGTGGACGGGCGCGGGCGCGCGGGCAAAGCCGAAGCGCAGCGAATCGAGATGATTCTCGAGGCTGACGCCGCCCGCGCGGGGCATGTCGAGCGGCAGGCCGGCGGGCTTGTCGATCACGAGCGCCTCGCCGTCTTCGAAGAGGATGGGGAGGGTCATTGTGATTCCAGTGCTTTGGCTATGCGCGCGATGGCGGTTTCGAGAGTGGCCTCATCGGCGGCGAAGGAGATGCGGAAGCCATCCTGCCCGCCGAAGGCCGAGGCGGCGACCACCGCCACGCCATGCTCCAGCAAATGCATGGCGAGCGCGGAATCGTCGCCGAAGCGCGCCATATGGGGCGTGGCGTCGATCATGCAATAGAAAGCGCCATCGGGCACGGGGGTGGAGAGGCCGGGGATGGCGTTGATCGCGGCGACCACGGCGTCGCGCCGGGCGCGGAAGCGTTCGCGCCAGTCGAGCAGGAAGTCCTGCGGCCCGGTGAAGGCGGCGACGGCGGCGGCCTGGCTGACCGAGCTGGCATTGCCGGTGATATGGCTCTGCAGGCGGGTCATGGCGCCGATCAGCCAGGCCGGGCCAGCGGCGACGCCGATGCGGAAGCCGGTCATGGCATGGCTTTTCGAGACGCCCGAGATGGTGACGATCCGCTCGGCCAAGTCCGGCGCCAGCGCGGCGAGCGTGGCGTGCAGGCCTTCGTTGTAGCGCAGGGGCGCGTAGATATCGTCGCTCATCACCAGCACACGGGGGTGACGGCGCAGGACTTCGGCAAAGCTGAGCAGTTCCTGCGCGCTGTAGGTGGCGCCGGTGGGGTTGCCGGGGCTGTTGAGCAGCAGCCAGCGGGTATTGGGCGTGATGGCGGCCTCAAGCTGGGCGGCGCTCATGCGGAAGCCGCTGGCAGGCGTGGTGGCGACTTTCACCACCTCGGCGCCCGAAAAGCGCACGATTTCGGGGTAGGAGACCCACCATGGTGCGGGGATCACCACCTCGTCGCCCGGGTTCAGCGTGGCGGTGAGGCAGAGGAACACCGACTGCTTGCCGCCGGTGGAGACCAGCACCTGAACAGGCGGCACGGTGATGCCCAGATCGCGCTGGAAGTGCAGCGCGGCGGCCTCGCGCAGTTTCGCGGTGCCCGCCACGGCGGTGTAGCGCGTTTCGCCGGCCAGCATGGCGGCATGGGCGGCCTCGACCACATGGGGCGGGGTGGGAAAGTCTGGCTCGCCCACCGAGAGCGAGATGATGTCGGCCCCGGCGGCGCGCAGTTCGAAGGCGCGGTCGGTCATCGCATTGGTCTGCGAGGGCTGGATGCGGGCAAGGGCCGCAGAAAGTGTCGTATCGGTCATGGTTCAGTCCAGAAGCTGGGCGCGCATCAATCCGCGCAGCCCATTGCCGATCAGGAAGCCTTCCGCAAGGTCGTCGGGGGTGAGATCGGCCTCGCGGGCCTTGCCATCCTCGATCAGCGAGCGGCGCAGCACGCCGCCCAGCAGCCCATGCGCGGTGGGCGGGGTGAGCAGCATGCCATCGCGTTCGACGAAGATGTTGGTGAAGCAGCCTTCGGTGATGAGCTTATCCTCGCGCACGAAGATCGCTTCGGCGGCCCCGGCCTTGCGTGCGGCTTTCAGCCCGGCCTCATAGAACCAGCGGTCCGAGGTCTTGTGCGCCAGACGCCAGTCGGAAGGATCGACGGGCAGGGGCAGCAGGATGCAGCGCACCGGGCTTTCCGCGTCCAGAGGCGCGGGCAGGGGTGCCGCCTCCACCGTGGTCGCGCCGCTGCGGCTGAGCGTCAGGCGGATGCGCGAGGGGCTTTCCAACTCGAAGCCCAGCGCATGGATGGCGTTGCGCGCGGCGTGGCGGTCAAAGGTGAAGCCCAGCGCGGCGGCGCTGATCTTCAGCCGCTCCAGATGGAATTCGAGCAGCGCCATGCCCTCCTCGGGCGTAAAACGCATGGTTTCGATCAGATCGATCTGCGCTGCATGACCCGTTTCAGCATGGACCGGCTGATGCACGAAACCCCCTTTCACCAGACATTCCCGCCATTCGCTCCAGAGCGCGGAATCGGCCACCACCGCCGATCCCACCCCCAGCACCGCGCGGCCATGGCGGGCCTTGGCCGACGGAGCGCTATCCTCGCCCGTCAGCCGTAGCGTGCGGATTGCCACATTGAAGGCGGCGCGGCCAGTGTGTTCCGCGTTTTGCGCGGGATCGATATGGCCGATCGCCCCACAATAAACGCCGCGCGGCGCGGGCTCGACCGCCTCGATCAGCTCCATGGCGCGGATTTTGGGCGCGCCGGTCACCGATCCGCAGGGGAAGAGGGCGCGCAGCACATCAATGGGGGAGTGGCCGGGCAGCAGTTGCGCCTCGATGGCCGAGACCATCTGGTGGACGCTGGGATAGCTTTCGATGGCGAAGGGCTCCGGCACCTTCACGCTGCCGGGCAGGGCGATGCGCGAGAGATCGTTGCGCATCAGATCGAGGATCATCAGATTTTCCGCGCGATCCTTGGTGCTGGCCTGCAACTCCGCGCGTTGCGCCCGATCCTGATCGGGTGTCTGCCCCCGAGGACGCGTGCCCTTCATCGGGCGGGCCGTCAGCAGGCCATCCTCGCAGGTGAAGAAGAGTTCGGGCGAGTGGCTGAGCAACCAGGCATCGCCATCGAAGATCAGCGCGCCAAAGGCTCCGCCGCCGCGTGCGCGCAGCAGGGCGTAAAGCGCCAGAGGGTCACCCTGCCATGGGCCGCTCAGCGGAAAGGTGTAGTTGGCCTGATAGATGTCGCCATCGGCAATGGCCTGTTTGAGCCGCGCAAAGCCCCGCGCATAGGCACCCGGCGAGATGCTGGGGGCCAGCGGGCCGATGGTGCTGCGATCGCCGCGCGCTTGAGAGGCCAGCCATGCGGGCACATCGGCTGCGGCGATCTCCTGCCAGCCTGCAAAAGCGCCGAACCATAGCAGCGGGCCCCCTTGGATCATATCGCCGCCGCTGCGCCTTTGCGTCTGGGCGGCAAGGCGGGGTTCCAGCGCCAGCCCGGCCTCATAGGCGGCGTAACCCGCCAGAGCCGCGCCTTCCTGGCGCAGCGTTTCAAGCCGGGCAAGGGCAGGCGCCACGTCATGGGCGTGGCGGGCGACCACCACCTCGAAGGGCCTGGTGTAGAGCCGCGCGGGGCCTGCCCCTTGCCCCTTGGCATCGTCGAGCAGGATAAAGGGCGCGTTGCGGTCGAAAGGCGGGATGGCAGGCATGGCGCGCGGCTTTAGAGGGTTTTCGCCACGAGCGAAAACCCTCTCGTCTTTGATGCCGCATTTTCCGGGTCGTTGACCGTACACGGTCAACTTGAAAATGCTTTGGCGGCTTGGAAGCGCCCTGTCCAAACCGCCGATGGTGCCATGATGCATGGGGTGATTATTCACTCGCCATTGCGTGAAGCGGTAATTATGTTTCGCCGCTTTCGTGGTCGCGCAGCGAGGCTCCATCGCTTCGCTTTTCCCGTTTCGGTTCCTCAAAGGCGCTTGGATTCCGCGCCGGAAAGACGTGCTGCATGATGCCCCCCGCGTTCAAGATGCCCATCAAGACCCTGCTGTTGGCCGGCACGCTTTGCTCCGGCACCCTGCTTGCCGCCGTCCCGGCGCTGGCCCAGACCGCCGCCGCGACGGCCGAGGCGCCCCCGATGCCTGCTGGCCGCCTGCCCGATGCGGTGATCCCCTCGGCCTATCGGCTGGATCTGAAGGTCGATCCGGCGCAGGAACGTTTCGGCGGCCATGTCGAGATCGATGCCGCCATCAAGGCGCCCGGGCGCTTTATCTATATCCACGGCAACAAGCTGGCCGTCAGCAAGGCCGCCGTGACCATTGCGGGCAAGACCTATCTGGCCGACTGGAAGCAGGTCGACCCCACCGGCGTGGTGCTGCTCACCTTCGCGCAGCCCCTGCCTGCCGGAAAAGCCACCTTCGCCTTCGATTACGACGCGCCCTTCCATGAAGGCCCCGACGGCATGTTCCGCGTGAAGGTGGGCGACGACTGGTACAGCTGGACCCAGTTCGAATCGATCGATGCCCGCGCCGCCTATCCCGCCTTCGATCAGCCCGGCTACAAGCAGCCCTTCACCGTCACCCTGCGCACGCCCAAAGGTCTGGTCGCCGTGACCAACGCGCCCGAGACCTCGGTGACTCAGGAGGGCGGGCTCGATGTGCATCATTTCGCGCCCACCGCGCCGCTGCCCACCTATCTGCTGGCGATGATGGTCGGCCCCTTCGCCGTGGCCAAAGGCGAGGTGCCCCCCACGCCCCAGCGCGCCCAGCCGCTGCCGCTGCGCATCGTCTCCACCAAGGAGAATGCGGGCAAGCTGGATTTCGCGCTGGAGAACTCCAAGCAGATCGTCGCCCATCTGGAAAACTACTTCGGCCAGAGCTTCCCCTATCCCAAGCTGGACGAGATCAGCTCGCCCATCATGGGCGGCGCGATGGAGAATGCCGGGGCGGACCTCTATCAGGACCGCCTGCTGATCGTGCAGGACAAGGACAGCACCGAGCAGAAGCGCGAATTCGGCATGGTCGTCGCCCATGAGCTGGCGCATCAGTGGTTCGGCGATCTGGTCACCCCGGCGTGGTGGGACGACATCTGGCTGAACGAAAGCTTCGCCAACTGGATGGGCTATCGCATCGGCAATGAATGGCGGCCGGACCTCAACATCGGCGCGGGCGCGCTGGAGGAAGGCTTCGCCGCCATGGACACCGACGCGCTGCTGGCCGGCCGCCCGATCCATCAGGCCATCGAGAAAAACGCCCAGATCGATGCGGCCTTCGACAGCATCACCTACGGCAAGGGCGGCCATGTGGTGGCGATGATCGCCGCCTTCATGGGCGACACCAAATTCCGCGACGGCGTGCGCGGCTATATGGCGGCGCATCGCTATGGCAACGCCACCAGCGCGCAGTTCTTCGCCGCCATGGCGCAGGCCAGCGGCGACCCGCGCATCCTGCCCGCGCTGCAGAGCTTCACCGATCAGCAGGGCGTGCCCCTGCTCACCTTTACCAGAAGCGATGGCACCGGCGGCGACGGGCGCTACAGCGTCACCCAGAGCCGCTATGCCCAGCTGGGCACGCAGGCCCCCGCGCAAACATGGGGCGTGCCGATCTGCGCGCGCCGGGGCGATGCGCGGGCCTGCCAGCTGCTCGACACTGTCAGCGGCACGGTGCAGGTGGGAGGAAGCGGCGTGTTTATGCCCAATGCGGGCGGCACCGGCTATTACCGCTTCGAGCTGCCCAAGGCGGACTGGGACGCGCTGATCGCCGGCTCCGCCAGCCTGACCGGCGGCGAGGGCCTTGCGCTGGCGGATTCGCTGGGGGCCAGCTTTCAGGCTGGTCGCGCCAGTGCCGGCCAGCTGGCCACGCTGGCCCGCGTGATGTCCACCAACCCGGACAGCTTCGCCGCCGATTCCGCGCTCGAGCCGCTGATCGCCTTGCAGACCTCGGACATGCTCGACGCCCGGGCGACGGTGGCCTACCGCCGGTTTGTCGGCCATATTCTGGCGCCCCAGCTGGATCGCCTTGGCTTCAACCCCGCGCTCGATGCCTATGCGGGCGAGAATCCCGAGCGTTCGCAGTCCCGCGTGCAGCTGGTGGGCCGCCTCGTCAGCGCGGCGCAGGATCCCGCCGTGATCGCCACGCTGACCAAGGCCGCCACCGCATGGCTGGGCGGCGACAGCAAGGCGCTCGATCCCACGTGGTATCGCCTCGCTTTCGGCCTCTGGCTGGCCGAGCAGGCCAAGGGCAAGGATGGCGGCGTCAGCGCCGCGAAGAACCTGTTCGAACGCGCGCTCTCGACCCAGGATTCGCATCTGCGCCCCGGCCTGCTGGGCGCGCTGAGCCTGCCCGGCAAGCCCGCCATCGCCAACTGGGCCCTGAACGACGCCCGCGACCAGCGCCTGCGCGCCACCGAGCGCATGAGTCTGGTGCTGGGCATCGCGGGCAACCGCTCCACCCGCGAGATTGGCTACAACTGGGTGCGCGACCATAGCGATGAACTGCTGAAGGGCTCGGCGGGGATCTTCGTGGCCTCGCGTCTGCCTCAGGTGCTGGGTGGGCAATGCTCGGTGGAGGCCGCCGACGCCATGGCCAAGGACTTCCGCCCGAAGCTGGCAGGCCTGACCGGGCAGCTGGAGCTGGAGCGCAGCATCGAACGCGTGCGCAGTTGCGGGGCGTTGAAGAGCGCCCGCGCGAAGGAGGTTTCGAAAGAGATTTCCGAGTTGAAGTGAGAAGGATGAAGCAGGGGGCGTTACGCCCCCTGCACCCCCGTTACGTCTTCCGACGAAAGGGCAGTGGCGCCCGGTCCTTGTGCCCCGGCTCTCCACCTGTGCAGCGTAAAGCGCCGCAGGCAGTTCATCCTTGAGCGATAGGCTGTTTTGGCAATTCTAAAGCCTGCGGCGCTTTGAATCCGTGCCTGCCCGATAGGTTGGACGCAACGTGGACAGTAAAGGGAGCGCGAGGGCGATGGCCCTCGCATTCTCTACGTCCTGCTTAAGCCCCTAAAGGCAAACGCAACTCCGCCACCAGCCCGACGATCCCGCCATCTCCCCCGATCTGGTTGGCCAGAGACAAAGTCCCCCCATGCTGATCCGCAATCGCGCGGGCCAGGGTCAGCCCCAGCCCCGCCCCGCCGGTATGCGTGTTGCGCGAGGGCTCTCCGCGGGTGAAGGGTTCGAACATGCGGGCAATCTGGCTTTCGGGGATGCCGGGCCCCTGATCGGCGATGCGCACCACGGCCCAGTCATCCTCGCGCGTCAGCGAGACATGGGCGACCGTGCCATAGCGCACGGCATTGCTGATCAGGTTCTGCAGCGCGCGGCGCACCCACACGGCGCGCAGGGGCAGTACGATGCGCGGCATATCGTCCAGCTCGACCGGCTCGCCCATATCCTCGTAATCCTCGACCACGGAGGCGACGAGGGCGGAGAGTTCGTTGGTCTCCAGCGGCTCGCTGGGGCGGCCCACGCGCGCAAGGCTGAGAATGTCGTCGAGCGAGCGGGTGATCTCCTCGATGGTCTGGGCCATGCGCAGGCGTTCGTTGTCATCCTCCACGCATTCGATGCGCACGCGCAGCGCAGCCAGCGGCGTTTTCAGATCATGGCCGATGGCGCCCAGCATCACGTCCTTTTCGTTGATAAGGGCGATGATGCGGTCTTCCATGGCGTTTTGCGCCGCGATGAGCCGGCGGATGTCATGCGGGCCCTGAGGCGCCACCTGGTTGGTGGCGACGCGGGTTTCCGCGAATTGCTCCACTTGCGCGGTCAGCGCCGCCAGAGGCCGGATGATGCGGCGCAGGATCACCGCCATGGTACCCACCAGCACGAGGTAGATGAACAGCGTCTGGGCGATCAGCGTGAAGGGCAGCCATGGGTCGTCCGGCGAGACGACCACGCGCGAGACCAGCCAGCCGCCGCCCGGGCGCGGCACGGCGGCGATCAGCAGGCGGCTGGCCTCCATGGGCGGGGGATGGGGCAGGTTGATGTGGCGGCGCATCAGCGCGGCGCGGCGCTCCATGCGCTGCTGGATCATCGGATCCTTCGCCAGCGGGCGCTCGCAGACGATCAGCCCGGCGGGGTTGACGTCCTGCTCGGTCAGCATGGGGGAGAGGCGGCGCGCCATCTCCGGGCGCGGGCGGTCGAAGGCTTGCAGCGCGAAGTGGTCGACGCTTTCGGTGCGCGGCCCGCGTGAGACATCCTCGGGCGGGGGGCCGTGATGGAAGTGGCGGAAGCGGCGCTCACCGTCCTGCTGAGGGCGATCCGGGCCGGTGGGCTTGGCCCCGTCCTTGCCCCCAATTTTGCCGGCGCCTTGATCGTCCGGCGCGCGGTCCTCAGGCGGAGGGCCGGGGGGCGGCGCGAAATCGTCGTGAGAGGCCATCACCAGCTTGATCGCCAGCGCATGGGTGACCTGTTCCTCGCGATATTCGTGCTGGGCGCGATAGAGCAGCGCCGCGCCGATGCCCTGCGCCAGCAGCAGCGCCAGGGCCAGCGCGCCCATCACCTGAGCGCGCAGCGAATGCGGCCACAGCATGGTGAAGGTGCGGGCGATCAGGCCGGGGCGGGGTGCAGGCGTTTCGGTGTCGGTCATGCGGGTGACGTCATGCCGGACCTGAGGGCACCCGGCGCACATCGGCGGCCAGCATATAGCCGCCGCCCCATACGGTCTGGATCACCTGCGGGTTGCGGCTGTCCACCTCGATCTTGCGGCGCAGGCGGCTGACCTGATTGTCCACCGCGCGGTCGAAGAGATGCGCCTCGCGGCCCTGCACCATATCGAGCAGGCGATCACGGTCCAGCACCTGACGCGGATGTTCGAGGAAGGCCATCAGCAGGCGAAACTCCACCGAGGAGATCGCCACGATGGCGCCCTCCGGATCGATCAGCCGGCGCTTGAGCGGATCGAGCCGCCAGGCGTCGAAGAGGAAATCCTCATTCTGCGTGGGGTCCACCGCGCCGCGCGCGGAACGGCGCAGCACGCTGCGGATGCGGGCGACCAGCTCGCGCGGCTCGAAGGGTTTCACCACATAATCGTCCGCGCCGATCTCCAGCCCGACGATGCGGTCGGTCGCCTCGGATTTGGCGGTGAGGAAGATGGTGGGGATGGCCCGCGCCTCGGTCAGGTGGCGGCACAGTGAAAGACCGTCCTCGCCGGGCATCATGATGTCGAGCAGGACCAGATCGGGCACGCTCTCGCGCATGATGGCGCGGGCCTCGGCGGCGCTGGCGGCCTGGCTGACGGTGAAGCCCTGACGCTCCAGATAGGAGGCGAGCGGCTCACGCAGCCCCGGCTCATCGTCGACGAGCAAGATGCGTTGGGGCGCTGAGTCCTGAGTCATGGCGGTCTGGTTCACTGTCTTGTCTTCGTTATGCATGGTCATGCACCTGTCAGGCGGGCCTCTGTCAAGGCCCGCCTGCTTGGGTTCCGTTCAGGTGAGGGGCGCGGGCGGCGGCGCGTCGGCGCCCTCCGGGCCATGCGGGGGCGGTGGGCCATCACCGCGCGGGCCTCGGCCTTCGGGGCCGCCCCAGCGATGGTGGAAGCCTCCACCATGGCCGTGATGGCTGGCGCGCAGTTCTTCCTGCGTGACCTTGCCGTCGTGGTTGGTGTCGGCTTCGTCGAAGCGCTTGAGTTCGGCGGCGATGAAGGCGTCCTTGGTCACCGAACCGGTGTGATTGGGATCGGCCTCATGCAGCAGCTGGAACACGATGGGCGACATCATGCCGTGCGGACCCATGCCTTCGCGAGGACCGCCTTTGAGGCCGCCGTGCGGTCCGGGGTGACCGTCAGGGCCGGGCTTGCCATCCGCGCCGGGGGGAGGCGGCGGCGGGGCGCCATCGGGGCCACGGCCTTCCGGACCATGCCCGTCTGGACCATGCGGCTGTTCATGCGCGGCGATGAATTCGGCCTTGGTCACCGAACCATCGTGATTGGCATCGAGCCGGTCGAATTCGCGGCCCAGATGCTCCTCGTAACGGGCCTTCATATCGGCCTCGTTGAAGGTGCCATCCTTGTTGAAGTCCAGATGGTCGAAGATCTCGGCGGCGTGAGCCTTGGCCTCGTCGCGCGTCAGCGCGGGAGGCTGATCGGGCGCGGTTTTCGTGGCGGCGGGCTTGGCCTTCCTGGTGGCGGCCGATGCCGGGACGGCGACCAGTGTCCCCGCCAACATCGATCCCGTCAGCGCCAGTGCGATCAGCCGCGAGCGCAGGGTAAATGGCTTCATCAAAGCGGTCCTTCTCAATGCCCCCATTGCGCAGGAAATCAGGTGAAAGCCGCGCGGCCCGAAGATCCCGTAAGGAGGGGGGATGGAGACCGACAGGTCCGCGTGACTTTCGAATGTTTCTCTAGGCGCGGACTGTCGCGCGTTTATGCCGGGGAACGGGGTTTTTGTCGCCAATTGTCGCTTTGGGTGGGAGTGTGAAATAAGTTGGAAAAGAAGATGCGAGGGGATGATCCTCTCGCGCTCCCGTGACGTCTTCCGACGCAAGGGTGGTGGCGCCGAAATGACGCGCCCAACCTCTCCACCAGCGCGAGCGACGTTTACAGCCCGCGGCGCGGCAATCTGGGCGCAAGGCCGAATTTATGGCGCAATGTGGACAATAAAGGGAGCGCGAGGGTGTAACACCCTCGCATTGTCTACTTTTCCCTCTTCATCCCTTCGGTCCCCGTGCCCAAGGTGATGAACAGCAAGCTCGCCTGATCCGAAACATCCGCCGTATGCCACACCCCCGCAGGATTGATCGCGCGATCGCCCGCAGCCAGAGCGATATGCGTCTCGGCCCCGGCAGAATCGCGCTGAATCAGAACGGCCTCACCGGCGATGCAGATCACCACTTCGGCGCCATGGGGATGCATTTCCCAGCCGTCCCAATCCTGCGTGAAGTGGTGCAGGCTGACCAGCCGGGCCTGCGCGCCCTCCGCGCCATGGGCGGCTTCGTAGGCCTGATACCATTGCATGTCCCCGGCCATGGGGGGCAGATCCAGCGCTGCGCCATCCGGGCCGAGGTGGACCGGATGGGTTGCCAGCGGAAGGGCCTGCCCCGTCATGGGGTCAGCCAAACGTGAAGGCGTTAAGCTTGTTGCCCTCGCGGTCGCGGAAATAGGCGGCGTAGAAGCCGCCTTCTCCGCGCGGGCCGGGCAGGCCCTCGCAGCTGCCGCCCTGCTCCAGCGCGATGGCGTGGAGACGGTCGACCTGCGCGCGGTCCTTGGCCTCCAGCGCCACCATCACGCCATTGCCCACCGTGGCGGGGTTGCCGTCGAAAGGTTTGGTGAGGCCGAGGCCCGCGCCGCCGCCGGGCGTGCCCCAGGCGATGTAGCTGTCATCCTCCATCATGCGGCCCACGCCCAGCTCCTTGGCCAGAGCATCGTAAAACGGCGCCGATCCCTGCAGATCGTTGGTGCCCACCGTAACGTAACCGATCATGATCCTGTCCCCCTTCGAACGACTCACTTCATGTTGGAACAATAAGTGAACATCATGCGCGCCGCAAGCCTTACAGCGGCGCGCATTGATCCTTCAGCCAAGCCAGCACGGGGCCCTCCAGCTGGGGCGAGAGAATCTCCCACACGCGGGCGTGATAGGCGTTCCACCATGCGGTTTCGGGGCCATCGAGCAGGGTGGGTTCAACCAGTTCGCGGCCGATGGGCACATGGGTCAGCGTCTCGAAGCCGAAATAGTCGCCCTCGGCGCCGGGGATGGCGCGCTGTTCCACCAGCACGAGGTTCTCGATGCGGATGCCATAGGCGCCGGTCTTGTAATAGCCCGGCTCATTGGAGAGGAACATGCCGGGCAGCAATTCCTGCCCGGTGCCCGCCTGACCGCCCGAGGATTTGGCGATGCGCTGCGGCCCCTCATGCACAGCCAGGAAGCTGCCCACGCCGTGGCCGGTGCCATGAGCATAATCGACGCCCGCCTGCCACAGATGCTGGCGCGCCAGCGTATCGAGCTGGCTGCCCGCCGTGCCGCGCGGGAAGATGGCGCGGGCCAGCGCGATATGGCCTTTCAGCACGCGGGTGAAGCGATCCTTCTCTTCTGCGCCTGCTTCACCGGGCCCGATCCAGACGGTGCGGGTGATGTCGGTGGTGCCATCGGGATACTGCCCGCCCGAATCGACCAGATAGACGCTGGAGGGTTCCAGTGTGCGGTTCGTCTCTTCGCTCACCCGGTAGTGGACGATGGCGCCGTTCGGCCCTGCGCCGCTGATCGTGTCGAAGGAGAGGTCGCGCAGGTCGCCGCAATCGCGGCGGAACTGGTGCAGGGCCTCGGCGGCGGAGAGTTCGGTGACGTCGCCCTTGGGGCCTTCCACGGAGAGCCAGTGCATGAAGCGGGCGACAGCGCCGCCGTCGCGGGCTTGCGCGGCACGTTGGCCCGCCTGTTCCACCGGGTTCTTGATGGCTTTGGGCAGCACGCAGGGGTCGCGGCTTTCGGTGACCAGCGCCTCGGCCTGCTTCAGCGTGGCGAAGATGGCGGAGACGGCGCGTTCCGGGTCCACCGCTACCTTCTTGCCCTTCAGCGCCGTCAGCGCATCGGTGAAGCTGTCGCGCGGTTGCAGGCGCACGGCATTGCCAAGATGGGCGGCGACTTCGGGCGTGACCTTTTTCGGCGCGATAAACCAGTCCGCCGTGCCATCGGCATGGGCGATCACGAAGGACAGGGCGACGGGGGTGCGCTCCACATCGCTGCCGCGGATGTTGAGCAGCCATGCCACCGAATCGAGCGCGCTGACCACCGCGGCATCCAGACCCTGCTCGGCCAGCCATTCGGCGATCTTGCCGCGCTTGGCCTCGCTGCTTTCGCCGGCCAGCTCCAACGGCTGGACGAAGGCGGGGGCGGGCGAGGGGGCGGGTTGGTCGTTCCACACGGCGTCGAGCGGGTTGCTCTCCACCGCCACCAGTTCCGCGCCCTTGGCGGCCAGCGCCTTGCGCGTGGCGGCAACCCAGGGCTGGGTGTGCAGCCAGGGATCATAGGCGATGCGGGCGCCTTCACCCACTTGCTGGGCGAGCCATGCGCCGGGGCTGGTGGCGGGGACGTTGTGGTACTCATACAGGCGGCCATCGACCTGATCGCGCACCTGCAAGGTATAGCGGCCATCGACGAAGATCGCGGCCTTTTCTCCCATCACCACCGCGCTGCCTGCCGAGCCGCCAAAGCCCGTCAGCCATTCCAGACGCTGGGCATAGGCGCCGACATATTCGCTCATATGCTCGTCGCAGATGGGGATGACGAAGCCGTCATAACCTTCGCGGGCCAGCTGCGCGCGCAGCGCCGAAAGGCGGGCTTCATGGGGGTGCATCAGCATGGGGGCGTCCCTCCTTGAGGACAGTCCGGCTCTCTTCGGGCCGGGGAATGGGTTTTATGCACGCAAGCAAGCTTGCGGCGCGTTGCCGGGCACCATAAATGCAAGTGATGAGCAATTCCAGCCAGAGCGCGCTTGCTGCGCCCACCGCCGCCCCTGTCGCCGCCAAGAAGCCGGCCAGCATCACGCATCACGGCATCACCGTCACCGACGATTACGCCTGGCTGCGCGATGCCGGCTATCCGCAGGTGACCGACAAGGAGGTGCTGGCGCATCTGGAGGCCGAAAACGCCTGGTTCGAGGCGCGCATGGCCCCGCGCAAGACTCTGGTGGACGATCTGTTCAAGGAAATGCGCGCCCGCATCAAGGAAGCGGATCGCTCGGTGCCGCAGAAGGATGGCGATTACCTCTACTGGATCGAGTTCGAGGAAGGCGCGGAATACAAGAAATGGTGGCGCAAGCCCGTGGCGGGCGGCGATGATGAGCTGATCCTCGATGAGGTCGCGCTGGCGGCGGGGCATGAGTATTTCCGCCTTGGCGCGCTGTCGGTCTCGAACGATGGCACAATGCTGGCCTGGAGCGTGGACGACAATGGCTCGGAGCGTTTCACCGCCCGCATCAAGGTGATCGCCACCGGCGAGGAACTGCCCGATGTGATCGAGGGCACGCTGTCCTCGCTGGTGTGGGTCGCGGGGGACAAGGGGCTGGTCTACAGCCTGGCGAACGAGAACTGGCGCACCGACAATGCCCGCCTGCACTGGCTGGGCCAGCCGCTGGAGAGCGATGTCGAACTTTATCACGAGGATGATGAGGGGTTCCGCGTCGGCTCATCGCTGTCGGCGAACGAGAAGTGGCTGGTGATCGGCACCAGCGATCACGAGACCAGCGAAACCTATCTGATCCCCGCGCATGATCCGCTGGCCAAGCCGCTGCTGGTCAAGGCCCGTCAGGATGGCGTGGAGTATGATGTCGATGAGCGTGAGGGCATGCTCTACATCCATGCCAACGACACGCATGAGAACTTCCGCATCGCCACCGCCCCGCTGGAGACGCCGGGCGAATGGACCACGCTGCTGGAGGGCACGGACGATCTCTATGTCACCGGCTTTGAACTCTACCGCGATTTCTTCGTGGTGGAGAGCCGGGTGCGCGGCCTCGATACCATCGAACTGCGCTGTTACGACGATCCCTCGCGCATCGAGCCCATCACCTTCCCCGAAGCCAGCTATGACGCCGGTCTGGCCGACAACCCCGAATGGGCCGTCGACAAGCTGCGGCTGACCTATGAAAGCATGGTCAGCCCCGCCACGGTCTATGACTATCATCTGGCCGACAAGTCGCTGGAAGTGCTGAAGGTGCAGCAGATCCCCAGCGGCTATGACGCCAGCCTCTATGAAACCCAGCGGCTGGAAATCCCGGCGCGGGACGGCACGCTGGTCCCCGTCAGCATCGTCTACCGCAAGGACCGCAAGGCCAGCGATCCGCTGCATCTCTATGGCTATGGCGCCTATGGCATGGCGATGAGCCCCGGCTTCTCGACCACGCGCCTGTCGCTGGTCGATCGCGGCTTTGCCTATGCCATCGCCCATATCCGCGGCGGCGACGACCTTGGCCGCGGCTGGTACAAGGCGGGCAAGCGCGAGCAGCGCACCAACACCTTCAACGATTTCGTCGATGTGGCCAAGGGCCTGATCGAACAGGGCTTCACCACCCCCGGCCGCATCAGCATCAGCGGCGGCTCGGCGGGCGGCGAGCTGATGGGTGCGGTGATGAATGACGCACCCGAGCTGTGGGGCGCCGTGGTGGCCCATGTGCCCTTCGTGGATGTGCTCAACACCATGCTGGACGAAACCCTGCCGCTCACGCCCGGCGAATGGCCCGAATGGGGCAACCCCATCGAGGACAAGGACGCCTTCGAGCTGATCCACAGCTACAGCCCCTACGATCAGGTGAAGGCGCAGGCCTATCCGCCGCTGCTGGTGACGGCAGGCCTGAACGACCCGCGCGTGACCTATTGGGAGCCCGCCAAATGGGTCGCCAAGCTGCGCGAGCTGAAGACCGACAGCAACGAGCTGCTGCTGAAGACCAACATGGGCGCGGGCCATGGCGGCAAATCGGGCCGCTTCCAGAGCCTGACCGAATCGGCGGAGGAATTCGCCTTCATCCTCTGGCAGCTGGGCATGGCCGCGTAAGATGCAGCAGCGCCTGATCTTCCGGGGGGCGATCATCGTCAACCTGCTGGCGCTGGCCCTGTGGCTCGGCTGCTGGCTGGGCCACGCCGATCCCTTCCTGAAGGTGCTGGTCGTCTGCTGGCCGCTGGTGCTGGCCGCTGTGGTGGCCTGCGTGCTGCAGGCCCGCAAGACCCGCCGCTGGTGGCCCCTGCTGGCGGTGTTGCCCGCGCTTTGGGCCTATGCGCCCTTCGCGGGGCTGGCGCTGGCGGCGCTCTCCGCCGGAGGCAAGGCGTGAGCAACCATTTCACCCAGACCTTCACCGCTGGCCCCGAGCATATCGATGTCCTCGGCCATGTGAACAATGCGGTCTGGGTGCAATGGATGGAAGCCATCGCCACCGCGCACTGGGAAAGCGATGCCCGCCCGGAGGATGTCGCCACCTACATCTGGGTCGTGACCCGCCACGAGATCGACTATCGCGGCAACATCCGCGAGGGCGAGAGCGTGGTGGCACGCACCTTTATCCCGGATCCGCCTCGCGCGGCGCGGTTCGACCGTCGCGTGGATTTTTGCCGCGTGGGTGAGGAGAAGCCCATCATCTCGGCCCGCACGACATGGGCGATGATCGATCTGGCCAGCGGGCGCTTGTGCCGGATTCCGCCTGAGGTGGCTGAGCCTTTTGCAGGGTGGAAAGAGGATTAAGGAAAGGAAGATGCGAGGGTGTTACACCCTCGCGCTCCCATGACGTCTTCCGGCGAAAGGGCAGTGGCACCCTATCGTGGCGCTCAACCTCTCCAGCTGCTCGGCCTAAGGCGCCGCAGGCAGTTACCCTTTGATCGATAAGTTGCGCAGGCGAATTTGAAAGCCTGCGGCGCGGCGAACTGCGCGCAAGGCCGAACCCGAAGCGCAAGGCAGACAGTAAA
>NZ_BCZE01000098.1 GCF_001598555.1 Novosphingobium rosa NBRC 15208 | reverse complement strand
GAGGGAGCGAACCATGGTTACGCAACAGGACTTCCGGCAGGCCATGGCGGCCTTGCCGGCGGCGGTGAACGTCATCACCACCCATGGCCCCGCTGGATGCCACGGCATGACCGCCACGGCGGTCTGCTCGGTGACGGATGATCCGGCATCGCTGCTGGTCTGCATCAACAAGAGCGCGCGGATGCATGGTGTGCTCAGCCGCAACGGGCGGTTTTGCGTCAATGTTCTGGCGGCGGGGCAAGATGGCGTTTCGGCGGCCTTTTCGGCGCGGGATCTGTCGATCGATGATCGCCTCGCCGCAGCCGGATCGATCATCGCGCTCGATCACGGCGTGCCGGCTCTGGCCGAGGCGCGCATCGCTCTGGCCTGCCGGGTGACGCAGTTGTTCGATGTGGGCACGCATACGATCTTCATCGGCGCAGTCGAGCAGGTGGTGACGGGCACCGGTGTGGGCTCTCTGGCCTATTTCGAGCGCAGCTATCGCCATCTCGAACCGGGCGCGGCGTAGATCGCGGCCCGGCTGAGAGGACGTGAGTATGAACCAGAGCGCTGAAAGCGATGGGCTGCCCCCGATCGCCGCCCGTTTCGTGGCTGCGCGCCGCGCCGCTCAAGGTCTGTCGCGCTGGCCTGCGGGTTTGCCGCGGACGCTGGACGAGGCTTATGGCATTCAGTCGAGCGCCCAGGCCGCATGGAGCGCCCGCGCCGGCGGCGTCAAGGTCGGACGGGTGCTGGGCGCATGGGAAGACGCCCTGCGTGTCGATCGCTTTATCGGGCCGATCAGTGCGGACACCATCCGGCATGTCGGTGCTGGAGAGATCGGTTGTTTCCCGGTCATCGACGGGGGGACGGCCCTGCTCGAATGCGAAATCGTGGTGGTGCTTGGGCAGGACGCACCCGATGCCCGAAGTTTGGGGGAAAGACCCGTGCTTCCTTCCGAAATCCGCAGCCTGACCGCCGGGCTGCATATAGGCATCGAGATCGCCGGAAGCCCGATGGCCGATATCAATGCCCTGGGGCCGCTGGCGTCGATTGCCTGTTTCGGCAACAACAATGGCGCCTTGGTGGGGCCCGCGATTGCGGGGTGGCAGGACATGGATCTCACTCAGATCCCCTGTGTCGCCAGCATCGACGGGATCGAGGTCGGGCGCGGCGACACATCGCGCCTGCCGGGCGGCATCTGGCAGGCTTTGGCCTTCGCGGCCACGCAGGCGGCGCGCTTGGGATGCCCCCTGCGGGCCGGAGATGTCGTCTGCACCGGAGCCTTGACCGGCATGCATCCGATCGGGCCGGGCGCGCGCGCCAGAGCCGATTTCGGGCCGTTGGGGCAGGTGGATTGCCTGACCGTGGTGCAGCAGGGGCGCGAATAAGCAGTTCGGGGATGCCTCCGGATGAAGGAGGACAAGAGGTTCAACTATGGTCAGTTTGACGATTATCGATCGCGCCGGACAGGAAAATTCTGTCGATGCGCTGCCTGGCCAGACGGTCATGGAAGCCATCCGCCAGGCCGGTTTCGATGAATTGGAAGCGATGTGCGGCGGTAGCCGCTCCTGCGCGACATGCCATGTCTATGTCGAGGGACCCGCCTTGCCGCCGCCCGGCGAGGATGAGGACGATCTGCTCGACAGCAGCGACCATCGCCGGGCTGACAGCCGCCTCTCTTGCCAGATCCGGCTGGAGCAGGCGCTGGACGGACTGCGTGTCACCATCGCGCCGGAGGATTGACCATGATGGCAGGCGCGGGAATGGATCATGCCGATGTGCTGATCGTGGGTGGTGGGCATGCGGGGGCGCAATGCGCCATCGCCCTGCGGCAAAACGGCTATGCAGGCAGCGTCACCATCATCGGCAAGGAGGCCGAACCGCCCTATGAGCGGCCGCCGCTGTCGAAAGATTATTTTTCGGGTGAGAAAAGCTTCGAGCGGCTGCTGATCCGCCCGCCCGCCTTCTGGGTCGCAAAGGCCATCGGGCTGCGTCTGGGGCGCGAGGTCATCGCCGTCGATCCGGCGGCGAAGCGCGTGGCGCTGTCTGACGGCGAGAGCCTGACTTATGGCACGCTGGTCTGGGCAGCGGGTGGCGATGCGCGGCGGCTGAGCTGCGTGGGATCGCAACTGGCGGGGATCCATTATGTCCGCACCCGCGAGGATTGCGACCGGCTGATGGAAGAGGTCGCCAGCGGCGCGCGGCGTATCGCGGTGATCGGCGGAGGCTATATCGGACTTGAAGCAGCAGCCGTGCTGACCAGGGCGGGCTGTCAGGTGACACTGCTGGAGGCCGCGCCGCGTGTTCTGGCGCGCGTTGCCGGCCCTGAGCTATCCCGGTTTTACGAGGCCGAGCATCGCGCCCATGGCGTCGATCTGCGTACAGGCGTCACGGTCATCGATCTGCAAGGCGAGACCCGCGTCGCCGGTGTGCGGCTGGAGGATGGCTCGGTCGTGCCCGCTGATGCGGTGATTGTGGGGATCGGCATCGTGCCGGCGGTGGCCCCGCTGGTTGCAGCCGGCGCCGCGGGGGCCAATGGGCTGGAGATCGATGCCTTCTGCCGCACCACGCTTCCCGATGTCTACGCCATCGGGGATTGCGCCGCCTTTGCCTGCCATCATGCCGGTGGCGCGGTGCTGCGGGTGGAATCGGTGCAGAATGCCAATGATCAGGCCGGTTGCGTGGCCAGGGCGATCTGCGGCGACGCCCAGCCCTATCGCGCCTTTCCGTGGTTCTGGTCGAACCAGTATGACCTCAAGCTGCAGACGGCGGGCCTTTCGCTCGGTCATGATGCGATGGTGATGCGGGGCGATCCGGCGACCCGGAGCTTTTCGGTGATCTATCTGCGCGAAGGCCGGGTGATTGCGCTCGATTGCGTGAACAGCGTCAAGGATTATGTTCAGGGCCGCAAGCTGGTCGAGGCCGGCGCGCGCCCTGATCCAGCAAGGCTGACGGACACAGGCATACCGCTCAAGGACTGTTTGTGATGGCGCGCTGCACGCGCGGCATGGTTCGGTCGAGATAGGGAGCCAGATAGGCGCTGGCCGCCTGTTTGACCATGACGGCGCTAAAACTGGAATTAATTTCGGTCTATGATTGGTGCAATGTGGGCTGAGGCGTTCAGGTTTTTGTTTGACGCATAGCGTATGCGCTTGGCGTAAACTGTATATTGGCGGCGAGCCGATGCGACCGTCATCCCTTTTTTCTGCGGTAAATAATTGATCTATATTAATTATGTGAACAACTTCGCCATCGTCCTTGTGGCTCTTCCGCGCCGGGGTGGTCATTTGACGTAGTGGTTTTGACCTCTGCGGCGTGCCGATAGCCAATTTGCGCAGCACGATCTGCGCATCGCGGATTGCGCCCTGCGCTGCCCCAAGCCAATCTTCCATCAGACGAACGGCGTTCCACCATCGGTCAGGAATGCACGTTCGCCCAGTGGGAGTTTTCAGCCACATTCGCGCTGGCCTTCGGAATGGAACGCCTTGGGATAGGGCGTCCGGGATCCGAAAGCCTGGCGATGAAGCGGAGGCTTTGTTCTGAATCGCTTGTTTGAAACATAAAACATTCCGGACGAGGTCCGGATGAATTCGGGGACATTCATGATGGGTAAGACATGTGTCTGGCGCGCGGCGGCATCGCTGCTGGCTCTGACGGCTATGGCGGGTTCGGCCCGGGCGGAGGGAGCTGAAGGCGCCGCAACCGCCGATCCGCAGGGCAGCGCTGGCAGCGGGTTCGGCGATATCGTGGTGACGGCCAACAAGCGCAGTGAAAATGTGCAGAAGGTGCCGATCGCCGTGACCGCCTTTTCCGGCGACCAGCTCAAGGCGCTGGGCGTGACCGACACCACGCAGATCACGCAACATGTGCCGGGGCTTCAGCTCAATGCATGGTCGCCCAATGTCACCATCTTCAATCTGCGCGGTATTTCGCAGAACAACTTTGCCGATTATCTGGAAAGCCCTGTCGCGGTCTATGTCGATGACGCTTATATGGGCTCGATGAACGGCGTGAGCGGGCAATTGTTCGACGTGCAGCGCGTCGAGGTGCTGCGCGGGCCGCAGGGCACGCTCTTTGGCCGCAATGCGACGGGCGGTCTGA
Organism: Novosphingobium rosa NBRC 15208; assembly: GCF_001598555.1. Lineage (GTDB taxonomy): Bacteria > Pseudomonadota > Alphaproteobacteria > Sphingomonadales > Sphingomonadaceae > Novosphingobium > Novosphingobium rosa. The sequence continues at coordinate 19,816 of NZ_BCZE01000098.1, read as the reverse complement.
TCCAATATGTCAGCGAGGATGCCAGCAAGAGCAAACTCAACGGCTATGTCACCGCCGGTTATGAGCGTTTCAATCACCGGTCGGTCGAAGGCGCGCTTGGTGGCAGCCTTATCGACGGTTTGCGTTTCCGGGTGGCGGGGCGCGTCAGCAAGGCGGATGGCTACATCAAGCCGGGCGCGGGCAGCGACGGCCAGGCGCTGGGCGGCGAGAATGGCTGGGCGCTGCGCGGCACGATTCAGGCTGACCTAGGCACGCGCGGCAAGCTGGATCTGTGGTACAAGCATAGTCAGGACGATCATGTCGCTACCGGCGGCTATGTCTTCGACAATTGCAACATGCAGGCCAATGGTTATTGCACCACCGATGCGGCGGGTCTTTCCAACGGCACCGGCGGTGTCATCAACGGCCTGACCGGTGAAAAGGCCAGCCCCTGGACCAATTTCTCCAACGATCCGGGCTATCTCAACCGCAAGGTCGATGTCTATCAGGGGAAGCTGCAGTATGATCTGGGCTTTGCCAAGCTGACCAGCATCACCAATTACACCTGGCTTCACAAGGAGTATCAGGAGGATGGCGACGCCACCTCGGCGGAAGTCATCAAGTTCAACACCGAGGCGCGCTATTCCCAGTTCAGCCAGGAACTTCGTCTTTCAGGCGATGCGCCGCGTTTCCGCTGGCAGGCGGGCGCCTATTACCTCGACATGCTGGTGCGCGGCAAGACGGTCACCACCGGCAACCCGGCGCTGGGCGCCGCGCTGAGCGTGGGCCTGCCCGCCATCAACCCGGCCGATACGGAAACCTATCGCCTGAGTTCGAAGAACTGGTCTTTGTTCGGGCAGACAGAATATGACCTTGCCGACAAGCTGACGCTGATCACCGGCCTGCGTTATTCGGAAGACCACAAGCAGGTGGATTACACCTCGGTGATCGCGGATGGCAACCAGTCCGTGCTGCTGGCCACCAATCAGAGCTTCGACGCGCAGATCCCCGGCATCGACCATATCGCGCATGGTGACTGGGCTTCGCGCGTCACGCTCAATTACAAGCCGCAAGACAACACATTGCTCTTTGCCTCGTGGAACCGCGGCATCAAGGGGGGCAATTTCACGCTGAACCCAAGCGTTCAGGCCAGCAATTTCCAGCACAAGGGTGAAGTCCTCAATGCGCTGGAGGCCGGGGCGAAATGGTCGAACGACACCAAGACGGTGCGGGTCAACGCCACGGTCTATCACTATATCTACAACAATTATCAAGCCTTTGCGCTGATCAACAACATTCCGCAGGTGGTCAACAGCAATGCCACGGCCACCGGCGCCGAGCTGGAAACCTTCCTGCGCCCCGCGCCGCATTTCAACATCAATCTGGGCGCGACATGGGAAACCAGCAAGGTCAACAATGTGCAGACCACCGGCACGGAATATCTCTCGGTGCTGGTCCCCGGATCGACCCCGCCGCAATATTGCACCGATCAGGGCAACGGCAATTACTTCTGCAACTTCCCGCAGAAGTCGGTGCAGAACGCCAAGCTGCCCAATGCGCCGCGTTTCAGCGTGAACTATGTGTTCCGCTATGATCGCGATACATCCATCGGCAATCTGGCGGCGCAGTTCGATGGTGCATGGTATGACGACCAGTATCTGGAGGTCACCAATGGCCTGTCTTCCCTGCAGAAAGCCTACAATGTCTCGAATGCCTCGCTGACCTGGACCTCGCCCAACAGCAAGCTTTCGGTCGAAGTCTATGGGCGCAATGTCTTCAACAAGGCCTATCGCGCCTATACGCTGAACCTTGGCGCGCTGGGCACCACCAGCATGTATGCCAAGCCCGCCACCTATGGGGTGAGCGCCACCGTCAAATGGTAAGCGGGGCGGCGCGCTCGCAAGGGCGCGCCGCTTGCCGAACGAATGCAAAAAGGGGGGGGCGCCTGATTGACAGGCGCCCCCCCCTTTTCTCTCCGGCTGATTCAGAAACGGTCGAGCCGATAGGGGGCGGGATCGAGCAACGGCGTTGCAGCCGCGGTGACCAGATCGGCAGCCAGTTGCCCGGCGGCGGGCGCTGTGCCGAAACCATGGCCTGAAAAGCCCGAGGCCACGGTCAGTCCCGGCACTTTGGTGATCGCATCGATCACCGGCAAGGAGTCGGGCGTGATGTCCATCGAACCGGCCCAGACCTCCTCGACCACCAGATTGGCGAAGGCAGGCCAAGCCGCCGCGATGTTGCGCAGCGCTTCGGCATTGATCGTCGCATCGGCGGGCGGGTCCATCACGCGCATTTTCTCGAAAGGTGAGACATCGCCGCCCTTCCAGCGCCGCGCCAGCATAAGATCCTGCCACAGCGCCTTGCCCAGCGAGATGCGCAGCAAACCGCGCTGAGAGCGCAGCACCGGCAGATAGCGCGTGCCGATCAGCAGATGGTCCAGCAGCAGAGGCGCCCCCACCGCGCCGCGCTGGGCGATGGTGAAGCCGCCGTCCAGCCTCTTGCGGAACGAGAAATCGGGGCCACCCACGGCGATGTCGGTCGGGCCCTCCATGGGGGCGGTGCGGATGGCGTGGCAGATCAGCGGCAGGGTGGGCAGTTCGACGCCCAGATTGCCCAGAAAACGCCGCGACCACAGGCCACCGGCCAGCAGCACCTGATCGCAGCGGATCTCGCCCTTTTCGGTCACCACGCCGCTGACCTTCCCTGCGGAGAAAGACAGCGTGCGCACCGCGCAATTGTCCAGGATCAACGCGCCATGCCGCATGGCCGCTCTGGCGATCGCGCTGGAGGCGAGCGCGGGCTCGGCCCGACCGTCCGAGGGAGTGAAGATGCCGCCAGCCCATGTTCCGCGCCCGCCGGGCACAAGGCTGTCGATCTCGCCGGGAGACAGCAGGCGTGAATCCAGCCCCTGATCGGCGACCGAGCCCAGCCAGCCTTCATGCGCGGCCATCTCGCTTTCGGTCTTGGCCACAAACATGATGCCCGCCTGCCTGTAACCGACATCAGCGCCAAGCCGGGCGGGCATGTCGGCCCACAGCCGGTCGGATGCAACGGACATGGGCACATCCCTGACCGCGCGCGAGGTCTTGCGCACCCATCCCAGATTGCGCGAGGACTGTTCGCCCGCGATGCGTCCCTTTTCGAGCAGAACCACGGGAATGCCGCGTTCGGCCAGGGTCAAGGCCGCCGTCAGGCCGACGATGCCGCCGCCGATGACGACCACCGTGGTGGTGGACGGAAAATCAGACGAGGTCTGGATGGGATTGATCGCTGGTGCCACGAAAGGGATCCTGAAAAGAAAAGGGGCGGGCTCTCAAGGCCCGCCCCGTCAAAAGGCTTAAAGGGCGATGGTTCGCCGCTCGGTCGGAGCGCTTGCGGCGCCCCGGAAGGCGGTCACCTCGATCTCCACCTTGTAGACGGTGGAGCCCAGCGGCGGGCACGTCACGGTGCTGGCCGGATCGATGCCCCGGAATTTCTCGCCCACACGGGTCATCACGCCATGGGTGTCGGCGGGATCCTGAATGAACACGCGTGAGGCGACCACATCGCCCAGCCCGGACCCCACCGAGGCAAGCGCCGCCTCGATGTTGGCGAAGACCTGATCGGTCTGTTCGATCACATCCTCGGGGATCTGTCCGGTCTGGGCGTTGCGCCCGGCGGTGTTGGAGACGAAAATCCAGTTGTCCACCGCGACGAGCCGCGAATAGCTGCCGATCTCCTCGAATTTGGAGCCGGTCTTGATCTTGACGATATCGGTCATGGTTGCGTCCGTAAAAGAGGGTCAGCGCAGGGCGGGTTCGTCCCACAGGTTCAGCTTCACGCCCACGCCGCGCTCCAGCGCATTGCGATAGACGACCGTGCCCCAGGCAACGTCCTCCACCGGCATGCCGCCCACCGACATGATGATGATCTCGTCATCGTTGAGCCGTCCCGGAGCCTCACCCGCGACGATGGGTCCGATGTCCTCCAGCTGGTCGCGGCGCATCTTGCCTTCATGGATCATGTCCATGAATTTCACGCCGATGATCGGCACGACATTGTGGGCAGGCTTGGGCAATTCCTCGAACCAGGCCTCATAAAGGCCAGCATTGTCGACGACCTTGCGCACATCCTCGCGCTCCATGCCCTCGTCGATGTTGCACAGGGCGGGCATGACGAGGAAGGTGCCGGGCTTCACCCATTCGCGCTTGACCAGCGGATAGGTGGAGGGATCGCCCGTGGCGCCCGAGTTGCAATAGGTCACGATGTCGGAGCCGCGCACCGTTTCCTCGATGGTGTCGACCACCGAGACCGTGGTGATCTGCGGGAAGGTTTCACCCAGCCAGCTCAGGAACTCGTCGAGACTGGCCTTGCTGCGCCCCTTGATCTTGAGAGTGTCGATCTGCGGGCAGGTGGCCATCAGTGCCATCAGCGTGGTCTTGCCCATCACGCCGGGGCCAACCAGCCCGACCACGCGGGAATCCTTGCGCGCCAGATGGCGGGCCCCCACGCCCGGAATGGCCCCGGTGCGATAGGCCGAAAGCAGATTGGCGGACATGAAGGCCAGCGGCGCCGCCGTATCGGGGTCGTTCAGCACGAAGGTGAGGATCGAGCGCGGCAGGCCTTTCTCGCGGTTGGCCATGTTCGATCCGTACCACTTCATCCCGGTCGTGCGGAAACTGCCGCCCAGATAGGCTGGCATGGCCATGAAGCGGCGGTCGGCGCCGGCGCGCGGCATGCCGGGGAAGGGCGAGTCTTCGGGGAACATCACCAGCGCGCCATGCGAGTCATTGTTCGGCCCGGCCATGCGATAGTCACCATGGTGAAGCAGGCCGAACATCTCCTCCATCGTGTCGACGCAGGCGGGCATGTCGGTGACACCGGCTCGGATCATGTCCTGTTCGGACAGGTACAGGAAGTCGATTTTCGTCGAGTTGGTCATGTTAGGGTTCCATCAGGCCTTATGTCTGTCGATGAGAAGGAGATGCTCTCTCCGCAGAGCCGAGCAGGGCTTGAGGCCAGCGTGCCTTCTGGATATGCGCCAGCCAGAGCCGTGTTCGGTCGTGGGATAGATAGACCTCAGAGCCGCCGGTCAGACTATTGCCTTATGCGCCATAAATTCGATAATTTGCGCCAGATGGGCGCGTGATGCTGCGCGCGGGCGAGGCATGCTGCACCAGATCCGGATAGACGGTGGGGCAGCAACAATCCTGATGCGAGGCTCATCCCGCCATGCGGCATCGCCGCGATGGGGATGGGTTAACCCTCGCGATCGTTGGCCATGGGGAAGGCCGTGCGCTTGGCGCGGGCCATGCTGGGCGGAAGCCCCGTCCAGTTGCGGTGCGCCCGCCAGAAGGTCGTGCCATCGGCATAGCCGAGCGCTTCGGCCAGATTGCCGAGCCGTTGCGCCCCGGTCTGGAGATGCTGCACCGCCAGTTCCTGCCGATGGCGGCGCAGCAATTGCCGCAGCGAGGTGCCCTCAGCGGCAAGGCGCCTCTGGAGGCTGCGCGGGGCAAGGGCCAGATCGGCGGCAAGGCGTTCAAGGGTGACGGCCTGCTGCCCCAGATAGGTGGCGATCAGCGAGAGCACCTTTTCGCTCCAGCTGACATGATCCGCCTCCGCCGGGGCCGAGGTGATCAGCAAGCGTTCGAGAACGGCGATCAGATCCTTGTCCTCATTGCGGAACCGCGCGCGCGCCTCATCGGCGGGCAGGATCAGGCCGTTGCTGGCCGCTTCGAAGCGCACCGGGCAGCCCAGCAGCTTTTCCAGCGCGCGCGCCGAGCCGGGCGTGGCCGGAGCATGTTCGAACTGCACCATCAGCGGGCGCCACTCGGGCGAAAAGGCCGAACGGATCAGCTTGACCAGCGAGGTGACGGTGAATTCCGCATCCTGGCGCCGGGGCCAGATCGCCGGATCGTTCAGGCGATAGGTCCAGACCAGCAGGCCGTCGCTTTCCTTGAGCCCGGCCTGCGTGCCCGGCTGGAAACTGGCGACAAAGCGCGTCAGCCGTTCGAGCGCGACCATCACCGAGCGCGATCGGGCCACCAGCATGCCCGCCGGGCCCAGATCCGCCGCCCGCATCGACTGGCCAAGGCGTGCGCCCAGCAGAGGGTCTTCCAGCCGGGTTGCCATATCCTCGAACATGGCGGCATAGCGCCCCAGCGAAACGCTGGAATAGGGGTCGGCCAGGATCGCCGGGGTCAGATTGTAGCGGTCCAGCACCCATTGCGGATCGCCGCCGTGGCGCGCGAACTCCTCAATGACCGCCGTGACCACCGAACCGCGAACCGAAGCATGCATCGTCATCCCGATCACCATCTCCCCGCCGGGTCGTCATGCCTGGCGTGTTTTATCGAATCTTTGACGTCTTACGCGATGTCTCTGTGCGGCGCGTATACGTAATCTGAGCAGATTAGATCAGGGAAAACGCAATGGCCAATGCAGCAGGCGAAACAAACGCCAGCCTCTCCAAAAATTCGCTCGGTTTGGCGCATATCGTGTTTTTCGTGGTGGCGGCGGCCGCGCCGCTGACAGCGGTGGTGGGCACATCGCCCGCCGCCTTCGCCTTTGGCAATGGCGCCGGAGTGCCGGGGGCCTTTGTGCTGGCGGGCCTGCTCTATCTGCTGTTCTCGGTCGGCTTTACCGCGATGAGCCGCCATGTCGCGGGGGCGGGGGGATTTTACGTCTTCATCTCCAGCGGGCTGGGCAGCGCGGTGGGCATTGGCGGGGCCTTTCTGGCGCTGGTCACCTATTCGTCGGTGCAGATCTCGGTCTATGCCTTGCTGGGTGTTTTCGCGCGCGATGCGATGGCGCATCTGGGCGTCATCCTGCCGTGGTATGTCTGGTCGGAAATCGGGCTGATCATGGTGCTGCTCTGCGGCCAGCGCAACATTGCGGTCTCGGGCCATATTCTGGGCGCCTGCATGATCGCCGAGATCGCCATCCTGTTCCTGCTGGATCTGGCCATCATCGGCCATGGCGGGGGCCCGCAGGGGCTCTCGGCGGTCAGCTTTGCGCCGCATACGGTATTCGGATCGGGGCTGGGCGTGGCGCTGGTTTTCGTCATTGGCTCCTACATCGGTTTTGAATCGACGGTGATCTTTGGCGAAGAGGCCAAGAACCCGGATGTCACCATCCGCCGCGCCACCTTTACGGCAGTGATCCTGATCACGGCCTTCTATGCCTTCTCCACCTGGGCCATCGCGCAATATTTCGGCCCCGATCATATTCAGGCCATTGCCGCGGCCCATCCCGACCAGCTGTTCTTCACCGCCGCAAAGGCGCTGCTGGGCGATTGGGCGGTCGAGATGATGAATGTGCTGCTGATCGTCAGCCTGCTGGCCTGCAGCCTGTCGCTGCATTCCACCCTGTGCCGCTATCTGTTCGCGCTGGGGCGCGAGGGGCTGGTCTGGCGCCGTCTGGGGCATGTGCATGAACGGCATGGTTCGCCGCAGGTGGCGGGGATGCTGCAATCCATCACGGCGGCGCTGATCGTGGCGCTGTTCGCGGCGGCGGGGGCCGATCCCTACGGGCTGGTCTTTTCCTGGTCGGCGGCCTTTGCGGTGCTGGGCATCCTGCTGGTGCAGGCGCTGGTGTGTCTGGCGATCATCGCCTTCTTCCGGCGGCCCGAGGGTCCGCACCCGCATGTCGGGGTGGGGCTACTGGCGCCGGGTTTGAGCCTGCTGGGGCTGATGGGCGCCATGGGGCTGGTCATCATCAACCTGCCGCTGCTGGCCGGAACGACCAATCCGCTGATCCGGCTGTTTCCCGTGGCGCTTGTGCTGGTCCTGCTGGCGGGGGTGATCTTTGCGCGCCAGCTGCGCGCCCGTGACCCCAAGCGCTATGAAACCCTGGGTCAGGCCTTTGGGGATCTGGCCTGAGGCAGACCGAAGCGGGCGGGGCGGATCCACGCCTGTCCGACCCGCCGGGCCTTCGGCAAGAGGGCCCGGCGGGCCGATCCATGAAAGCCCCGGGTCAATGGCTCGGATGGTGGCGGCGCAGGGTTTCCGAAGGCAGGCAGCCATACTGCTGGCGATAATATTGCGCATAGCGCCCGAAATTGACGATGCCGCATTCCAGCATCAGTTCGGTCACGCTTGAGCGGCTCTGCTCGTCCATCAGGGCGCGGTGGAGCTGCTCCAGCCGGTGGCGGCGTACATACTCCAGCGGGGTCACGCCCAGAAACTGGCGGAAGCCGTTCTGCAGGCTGCGCACCGAAACGCCCACGCGCTGCGCCAGATCGGCGATGGAGATCGTGTCATCCTTGGAGGCGTGGATGATATCCCGCGCGCGGCGCACATGGCGTGGCGAAATGTCATTGCCATGGATCGCGATCTGCTCGGAATAGGAATTGCAGTAATTGCCGAGCAGGATCTCGGCCAGCAGCGTGCCATAGTGCCGCTGGATCCGGCGGTGACCCATCATGGTGGGGGCCAGCCGCAGTTGCTCGCACAGATGCGCCATCATGCCGCGCCAGACCACCGGCAGCTCGCGCGATCCCTCGCGCCCGGCATAGAATTCCAGCGGGCGGTTGAGCGGAACGTTGAGATGGCGCGTGAGGTAATCGGTGCAGAGCGACACCGGCATGCGCACCGCGAAATGGCGGCACTCCCCGGTCATCTGCACCCGCAGCGGCGCGCCCGGGTTGCTGACCATCAGCGCATCGGTGCCCAGCGGATGGCTCTTGCCGCCCGCCCACATCTGGGTTTCGCCCTCCAGCCCGATATGGACGAGGAAATGATCCGGGCTGACATCGGCCTCCACCTCGACATCCACGCCATAGCTCAGCTCGACCAGCTGGATCGCGGCGAGTTCGAGGCTGTAGATCCGCGCATCCATGGGGCCAGGGCGCCGGCAGGCCAGCTTGTGGTTCGAAAGCCGCCGCGACAGCGTGTCATGCACCACATCGGCCTGCTGCGAGACAAGGCTCTGCATGCCCGGGATGTTCGATTGCGATAGCAGTGAAAGCATGGTCCGGCTTCCTCTTTCCCAAATCCTTCAAGGGGCGCCGCCTGTGCTTGTGCCACCCGATGTTTGCGGTACGGCGCGGTTCGACCCTTGGAAAGTTGAAAGATCAACTATCCTACCCCGGGAGTCAAGTGAAGCCATACGTCGAACGGGCATTTGCCGATTTTGGTACAGCCGCTGCCGATTGCGGATAGCGGCCCCCCGCCATGCTTTTATCCTGGTCGTCAGGCATTTGACGATATCCAAGGGGACAGGCTGGCATGACTGAGGTGATCGAGGTGATCGAGGTGGGCGGAGCGGGCAAGGCGGCACGCGAATTTCTCGGGCAGCCGCTGCAGCTGCTGGTGAATGGTGCCTTTGTTGAAGGGCGCGGCGCCAGCATTCCGGTAATCAATCCGGCCACGGGCACCGCGATCGCCCAATGCCCGATCGGCACCGCGCAGGACATCGACGAGGCCGTGCGGGCAGCGCGCCATGCCTTCGACAAGGGTGACTGGAAAGATTTGCGCCCGGTTGCGCGCGAAAGGCTGCTGCTGCGTCTGGCCGATCTGATCGAGCGCGATGCCGACACGCTGGCCGAACTGGAAACGCTCGACAATGGCAAGATCCTGCCCATGGCGCGCCATGGCGATCTGACGCTGGCGCTGGATTCGCTGCGCTATATGGCGGGCTGGGCCACCAAGATCGAGGGCACAACGATTTCGCCCTCCTTCGCCTATGTGCCACATATGCGCTTCACCTCGCAGACGTTGCGCCGTCCGGTGGGCGTGGTGGGCCAGATCATCCCGTGGAACTTCCCGCTGGTGATGGCGATCTGGAAGATCGCCCCGGCGCTGGCCGCCGGTTGCACGGTCGTGCTCAAACCCTCCGAGGAGACGCCGCTCACCGCGCTGTATCTGGCGCGGCTGGTGGTCGAGGCCGGTTTCCCGGCGGGGGCCGTCAACATCGTGACCGGCGGGGCTGAGGCGGGCATTGCGCTGGTTGAACATCCGCTGGTCGACAAGATTGCCTTCACCGGCTCGACCCAGGTCGGGCAGGATATCCAGCGCCGTGCGGCGGCCACCATGAAGCGGCTGAGTCTGGAGCTGGGCGGCAAGAGCCCGGTGGTGGTGCTGGAGGATTGCGATCCCGATGTGGCGGCGCAGGGTGCTGCCGGGGCGATCTTCTTCAACCATGGTCAGGTCTGCACGGCGGGTTCGCGCCTGCTGGTGCATCGCAGCCTCTATGAGCCCGTGCTGAAGCGGCTGGCGGCCATCGCCGATGGCATGGTGCTGGGCGATGGTTTCGACCCGGCGGCGCAGATGGGCCCGCTGATCTCCGCACGCCAGCGCGACCGTGTGGCGGGCTTTGTCGAAGGGGCCAAGGCGCAGGGCGCGCGGCTGGTGGCGGGCGGCTTCGCGCCGGACCGCGAAGGCTTCTTCTTCCGCCCGACGATCTTTGCCGATGTGGCGCCGACGATGACGCTGGCCTGTGACGAGGTGTTCGGTCCGGTGCTGGCGGTGATGCCCTTCGACACCGAGGAAGAGGCGCTGGCGCTGGCCAATGACACCTCTTTCGGCCTTGGCGCCAGCGTGTGGACGGGTGACTTCACCCGCGCCTGGCGCTTTGCCGAGGGACTCAAGGCGGGCAATGTCTGGGTCAATGCGCATAATCTGCTGGACCCGGCGGTGCCCTTTGGCGGCCACCGCCTGTCGGGCTATGGCCGCGAGCTGGGCCATGCGCCGCTGGAACTTTACACCGAGGCGAAATCGGTCACGCTCAATCTGGGGTAAGGCGTGAAGGCCCGCAGCGCGTTGCGCGCTGCGGGCCTTCACGCAACGGAAAAAGCGCGGCGAGGGTCTGCCCCGCCGCGCTTTTTTGCGATCATGTCATAAGGGATGGCGGGTTCAGCCGGCCATCAGCACCGATTGGGTGATCATCGTGTGCGCCCAGTTTTCCGGCAGTGTGCCGATGAACAGGTTTTCGGTGCGGTAATGGGCGATCTTCCAGCCCTTTTCGGTCTCGCGGAAACGCACATGCAGGCGGCTTGAGCGGATCAGCGAGGTGCCATCATCATAGATCCACGGCTGGAACTGCACCCATTGCCCTTCGGCGCTGTCGGGTCCGGTCGCCCAGACCTGCTCGCTGCACAGATAGTGCGTGTTGAAGATCTGGCGCGGATTGGCGGCGGCGTAGAAGCGGCCCATATGGGCGGCGATCTCGTCAGGGCCGCGATGCTGGCCGAATTGCGCCCCATGCGCGCCGCCCACGCCTTCCCAGATGGCATCGGGCGTGAACAGATCGCCGATGGCTCTGGCGCGGGCCTCGGGGGGTATGCCGGCCTCGGGCAGGGGGCTGTCGCACAGGAACATGTAGCGGCCCAGCACCTTGCGGGCGGCGGCCTCGGCTTTCAGCCGCGCCACATCCTCGCCAAGCTGCGCCACGATTGTCTCCAGATCACTCACGGCTTTTCTCCTCGATGCATATGGCATCGTGCCTAGAGGGGAGGCGGGGATCGGGCCAAGCGGCGATCACCGGCCGCGTGACTTTGCTGCGCTTTGCGGCCAGTCGTGACGCATGTTGGTTGGCGCCGGAAGCTGCCGATTGAGCAGAACATGCGATCAGCCATCGTTCTACCCGTTTGGGTAAGTCAGCGGACCCGCCTTGGGATTGAAGGCTGGCCGCCGGGCGAGGACAGTGGACACCGCCATGAGCGTGGCTGTCACAGTCCAGAGAAGGCGCGATCTTCAAGCCGTTGCGACGGCGACCACGCGCCTTGCTGCACATACGCCGGCCCTCGTGGCAGCAAAGGTTCCGCCGTTCCCACATTCCGGTTGCGCGCCATTTCCCCCGGATTGCCCATCTGTCGCTTCCTGAAGCTCGAGGAGATTTCTATGCTGCGCCTTCTCGCGAGTAGCCTGATCGCCTTGCTGTCCGCCGCTTCGGCCGACGCCAGGGTCATGCCCTTTCCATCGACCTGCAAGGTGCAGGATGTGGCAACCAACGCCACCACCCTGCATGTTCGCGTTTGCGGGAGCGGACCTGCTGTCGTTCTTCTGCACGGCTATGGGGAAACCGGCGACATGTGGGCGCCGCTGGCGGCGGACCTTGCGCGCGATCATACGGTCATCGTGCCGGATCTGCGCGGCATGGGGCTCTCGGCGCGGCCAGCGGGTGGCTATGACAAGAAGACGCAGGGCTATGACATTGCCGGCGTGCTTGATGCGCTGAAGGTCTGGCAGGTCGATCTCGTCACCCATGATATCGGCAACATGGTCGGTTTCGCCTTCGTCGCCGAGCATCGCGACCGGGTGAAGGCCTTCGTGCTGATGGATGCGCCGTTGCCCGGCGTCGGCCCTTGGGATGAGATCCTGAAAAGCCCCATGCTCTGGCATTTCCGCTTCGGCGGCCCCGATATGGAGCGTCTCGTCGCCGGTCGGGAGCGCATTTATCTCGATCGCTTCTGGAACGAATTTTCCGCGGATCCCAAAAAGTTCGACGAAGAATCCCGCCAGCATTACGCCGCGCTCTACGCCAGACCCGGCGCGATGCATGCCGGTTTCGAGCAGTTCAAGGCCTTCGATCAGGACGTCAGGGACGATCAGACCTTTCTGGCGGCGGGCAAGCTGGCGATGCCGGTGCTGGCGGTCGGCGGGGATCACTCCTTCGGCCCGATGATGGCGGTGGTGATGCGCGCTGCGGCCAGCAATGTGCAGGAGGCCGTGGTGCGCGATTCCGGCCATTGGCTGATGGAGGAGCAGCCCGCGCAAACCGTTTCGGTGATCCGCAGCTTTCTGGACGCGCAAAAGTGAGCCGGGTGCTGATGCCCGTGCTCCTGCTGGCCGCCACGGCGGCGAGTGGAGCCCAAGCCGCGCATCAGGGCGAAATCCGCCTGACCCAGGCCGAGGTCGCGGCGCAGCATCGCGCCTCCGGCGGGCCGGGCACCTCGGGGGTCGCAGGCATCCAGACCATCGTTCTGGCGGGCGATCCGACGGCCGCGGGCCCTTACACGATCGAACTGCGGGTTCCCGCCAACACGAAGATCGCGGCCCATACCCATCGCGATGATCGCACCGCCGTGGTCGTCTCGGGCGTCTGGCATTTCGGCTATGGCGCGGTCGCCGCTGCCTCGGCGACCAAGGCGCTTGGCCCCGGCAGCTTCTACAGCGAGCCGGGCGGTGACGCTCATTTCGCGATGACGGGGGCCGTTCCGGTGACGGTCATCATCAGCGGCTTTGGCCCCACCGACACCAAATTCACCGCTGCAGAGCCTTCAATTCCAACGGAGAAACAGCCATGACCTCGCCCGCCATCGCCCGTGACCCCATCGCGGACCATATGCTGTCGCCTGACAATGCGGCGCTGATCATCATCGATTTCCAACCGGTGCAGGTCGGATCAATCGTCACGATGAACAAGCGGCTGCTGGTGAAGAATGTCACCGCGCTGGCTCGCACCGCCAAGCTCTATGGGCTTCCTGTTGTCCTCTCGACGGTCAATGTCGCGACCGGGCGGAACATGCCGACGATCCCGCAGATCACCGATGTGCTGCCGGACGCGTCTCCCATCGACCGGACCTCGATCAACGCATGGGAGGACGAGGATTTCGTGGCCGCCGTGAAAGCCACCGGTCGCTCCAAGCTGATCATGGTGGCGCTGTGGACGGAGGTGTGTCTGGTCTTCCCGGCGCTCGATGCGTTGCGCGATGGCTATGAGGTCTTTGCCGTCGTCGATGCGGTGGCGGGCACCTCCGAGGTCGCGCATCGGGCCGGGATCCATCGGCTGATTCAGGCCGGCGCCGTTCCGGTCAGCTGGATTCAGGTCGCCTGCGAGCTCCAGCGCGACTGGGCGCGCGACGCGACCGTCCCGGGCTTCGCCGACATCGTCTTTGCCGAGGTCGGTCACTGACCGGGGCAGGTTCTGCCTATCAACCCCGATTTCAAGGGAATGACCCATGATCCAGGAAAAGCGCAATGTTCTCGTCATCGGCGGAAGCCGGGGGATCGGCGCCGCCATCGTGCAGCGTTTTGCCGAAGCGGGCGACCTCGTGACCTTCACCTATGCCGGCTCCACGGATGCCGCGGCGGCACTTCAGGACAAGACGGGCGCCGTGGCGGTCCGCTCGGATGCGGCGGATCGCAAGGCCGTCATCTCGGCGGTCAGTTCGCAGGGCAAGCTCGATGTTCTCGTGGTCAACGCCGGGGCGCTGGTGTTGGGCAATCCGCTTGAGCTTGATGCCGATGCCGTCGACCGGATGATCGATCTCAACGTCCGCGCACCCTATCATGCCGCCGTGGAAGCCGCCCGCAAAATGGCCGATGGTGGCCGCATCATCATCATCGGCTCGGTCAATGGCGACCGGATGCCCTTTGAAGGCGGCGCGGCCTATGCGCTGACCAAATCGGCGATGCAGGGCATGGCGCGCGGTCTGGCACGGGATTTCGGGGGGCGCGGCATCACCGTCAATGTCGTGCAGCCGGGGCCGACCGACACCGATATGAACCCCGCCAACGGCCCGATGAGCGAGGCCATGCACAGCTTTATGGCGATCAAGCGCCATGTCCGCCCCATGGAAGTGGCAGGCATGGTGCTCTGGCTCGCAGGGCCGGACGCAGGCGTGGTGACGGGCGCGCTTCACACCATCGATGGCGGATTTGGCGCCTGAACCATCCGATCAAAGGACGAAACGCATGAACATCGATCTTGGCGGCAAGACCGCGCTCGTCACCGGTTCGACCGAGGGCATCGGTTTCGCCATCGCGCAGGGGCTGGCGAAAGCCGGCGCCACCGTGATCCTCAATGGCCGCACCGGCGCCAAAGTCGAGGCCGCGGTGGCGCGCATCGGTGGTGGCGCGCGGGGCGTGGCGGCGGACCTTGGCACTGCTGCCGGGCATAAGCAGCTGGTGGCGGCAGAGCCAAAGGCGGATATCGTCGTGAGCAATCTGGGCATCTTCCAGCCTGTCGATTTCTTCGACACCGATGACGCGATCTGGGACCGTCATTGGCAGGTCAATGTGATGGCCGGTGTGCGGCTTGCCCGGGCTTATCTGCCCGACATGCAGGCCGGCGGCTGGGGCCGTTTCCTGTTGCTCGGCTCGGAATCCGCCTTCAACATTCCGGCTGACATGATCCACTATGGCGTCAGCAAGACCGCCGATGTCGCGCTGGCGCGCGGGCTCGCCAAGCGCATGGCGGGAACCGGCGTGACGGTGAACTCCGTTCTGCCCGGGCCCACGCTGTCGGAAGGCGTCGCCGCGATGCTGGAGGATGAACGGGCCAGGACGGGCAAGCCGATCGAGGAGGTTGCGGCTGACTTCGTGCGCGCCTCGCGTTCGACATCGATCATCCGGCGCGCCGCCAGCGTCGAGGAAGTCGCCAATATGTTCGTCTATCTTGCCTCACCGCTGGCTTCGGCGACCACCGGCGCCGCGCTGCGCGTGGATGGCGGGGTGATCGATACGCTGATGTAAGTCAGGGATGGTGTTTGCGGATTGTCGAGGCCGCAGGCTTTGATAAGAGGGCTTCAGGGGCAAGAGGGGTGTCGGCTCCGACGGGGGAACAGGCCAGTCGCATGATCCGGTCTTGCTTGACCAGAATGGGGCCACTCACGCTTCTGGCGATGTCCCTGCTCGTCAGCACGGTTTGCCTTGCGCAATCCTCCTCCCCCGGTTTCGAGGCATTCAAGCACGTCCGCGCTGCTGCCGACGATGGCGCGCCGGACGGTCTGCTGCGTATCGCGCAGACCTCTGATGGCTATATCTGGCTCGCCGGAGACGCGCTCTATCGCTTCGACGGCGCGACCTTCGAGCGGATCGACTGGCCGCAGGGGGCAGGCAAGCGCCACGCCTCGCCATCGGCGCTGATGGTGAGTGACCGGGGCGAACTCTGGGTTGGCTTGCGTGATACGGGCGGCGTTGCCGTATACCGCCAAGGCGCCTTGCGCGATATGCATATGCCCGACCCGCCGCGAGGGCTGGCGGTTCTGGCGCAAACGCCCGACGGCACGCTATGGGCCTCCTCCATGAGCCTCGACAAGCGGCTGCTGCGCAGACGCGGCGACCAGTGGGAGCGGGTGGATGAAACGCTGGGGCTGCCGCGCGGTTACATCATGGATCTGATCCCCGGGCGAGACGGCAGGCTGTGGGTCGCGCTGAGCGCCGAGAATGGGGAAAGCGGCACGCTGGCGTTTCTGGACCCCCATGCGACGCGGTTTCAGACCATGCCTGTGACCCTCTCGGGACGGCCCAAGATCGCGCTCGATCCCCATGGCGCTCTCTGGATCTCGGATGCCGGCGGGGTCCGCATGTTTCTCGACGCCAGCGGAAAGCGCGCGCAGCCCACGATCGGTTTTCCGCCCGTGCCGGGCGTGACCCGCGCCGCAATCGCGTTCGATCGCAATGGCGGGCTGTGGGGCACGACAGGGTCCGTGGGGATCTTCTACATCGCCAACCCTCATGCGCCGTCTGCTAGGCCCGCTGCGCAGGTCAGCCGGTTCGGCGCGGCCAACGGCCTTACATCCGACACCAGCTATGCGCCCTTTGTCGATCGCGAGGGCAATGTCTGGATCACCACGGAAAGCGGCATCGATCAGTTCCGCCGGGCTGCGGCGCAGCAGGACCCTGCGGTGCCCCCCGATCCCGAACATGGCCTCTCGATGGCCCGGGCGCGTGACGGAAGCATCTATGTCGGATCGCGCCGGACGGTGTTTCGTGTGCCCCTGAACGGGCGGGCAGCTCCGGTCCTGACGCTTCGCACGGACGAAATTTCCATGTGCAGCGCCCGCGCCGGGGGCGTCTGGGGCATCGAGCCGAAAGGCCAGCTCATCCTGTTGCAGGGCGCGCGCGTGCAACGGTTTCCCGGCTATCCGGGCGGCGAGGCGAGGATCGCTTGCGCCGAAGACGCCTCTGGCCGTCTCTGGCTGGCCGTGGCCAGCGGCGCGCTGCTATGGCGAGATGCGTCAGGCTGGCATCGGGCCGGCGGTGCGCTCGCCAAGCTCAACGTCTGGGATCTGACCACGACGCAGGCGGGTGAACTTGCTCTGGTCATTCCGCCTGATATCGCCATTCTGCACGGGGGCCGGCTTGAGACAATCAGCCTGAAACAGGCGGGTATCGGCACACCCTGGGCCTTGATGGCGGGCCACGGCCTGGGTTCGCAAGATCTTTTTATCAGCGGCAGCGCCGGACTGGCCCGGATGCGTGGAAGTCAACTGCGCCATCTCGACGAGCGGCGCTTCCCGTGGATCACCTGGGTCAGGACGCTCCAGCAGACCACGGACGGGAAGACGTGGCTGTTCAGCCGGCCCGGTGTGTATGAAGTGGCCACGGCCGATCTCAATCGCGCTTTCGACGATCCGCGCGCCCCCTTGCCCGTCACCAAATTCGACGCTCTGGACGGGTTGGCGAGCACGGTTCAGCAGGGTGGCTTCATGGGGCAACAATCCGCCGTGGGGGCAGATGGCCGGCTCTGGTTCCTCAATCGACAGGGGGCGGCCTTTTTCGATCCTGCGAAGCTGCAGCCGAACAAAGTGCCGCCGCCGGTGACGATCCGCTCGCTTGAAAGCAACGGGGGGATATGGCGCGATCCGGCCCATGTAACGCTGCCCGGGGGCACGCGCACCGTCAACATCGCCTATGCCGGGCTGAGCTTCACGGTGCCGCAGCGTGTGCAGTTCCTCTACAGGCTGCAGGGCGTGGATGACGCCTGGGTCGATGCGGGTGCGCGGCGGACGGCATCCTACACCAACCTGGGGCCCGGCCGATACCGTTTTCAGGTCATCGCGCGGAACAGCGATGGTGTCTGGAACAGGGTGGGGGCCACGATGACCTTCGAGATCCAGCCCACCTTCGTGCAAAGTTGGCCGTTCAAGCTGATCTGCGCGGCGCTGCTGCTGGCGCTGCTGTGGCTGGCCTATTCGTTGCGCCTGCGCACCGTTGCGAACCGCATCCGCATGCGGATGGCCGAACGCGCGGAGGAACGCGAGAGGATCGCGCGCGAGTTGCACGATACGCTGTTGCAGTCGGTCCAGTCGCTGACGCTCCGCTTTCAGCTGGCCGCCGATGATCTGCCGGAAGAGATGCCCGTGCGTGCCTCGCTCATCACCGCGATCGACATCGCCGACAAGGTCATCGCCGAGGGCCGCGACCGGGTCCGCGCATTGCGCCAGCAGCAGGCAGGCGATCTGCAACAGATCATCTGCGACCTCATCGCCCGGATCGGGTTCGGGGCAGAGGTGGTGACCGCGACTGCCCTGGAAGGCGAGGTCCGGCTTCTCGATCCGGCGGCGCTGGACGAGATCACAAGGATTGCCGGTGAGGCCCTGTTCAACATTCACTGCCATGCCGAGGCCACGCAAGTGACTGTCGAACTGCATTACGGCGCAAATCTGCAGATCCGCTTTGCGGACAACGGGCATGGCATAGATCCCGAAATCGCCCGGGCGGGTGGCAAGGCAGGCCATTACGGCTTGCTGGGCATGAGTGAACGCGCGCAGCGCTTGCGTGGCCGCCTTGCGATCCGGCGTCTGCCCGACCGAGGGACCGAAGTGGTGCTGACGGTTCCCGGAGCCATCGCCTACAAGCCGCGCGCACCGCGGCCATGGAGTTCATGATGGCGCCTCCCATCCGCATCCTGATTGTCGACGATCATCCGATGGTGCGCGACGGAATCGCCGCCCTGCTGGCCCGGCAGCCCGACATGGTGGCCATTGGTGAAGCCAGCAATGGGGTTGAGGCCATCGAGAAGTTTCGGGAGCTGTCGCCCGATCTGACGCTGATGGATGTGCGGATGCCGGGGATGGGCGGGGTCGAAGCCATTGCGGAAATCCGCCGCCTGTCGCCCGATGCACGGGTTCTGGTGCTGACCACATACCCTGGTGACGCAAATGCGGCGCGCGCCATAAGGGCAGGCGCCGCCGGCTATCTGCTCAAGAATGCCATCAGGGGTGAACTGACGGATGCGATCCGTTCGGTTCATGCCGGCCGCCGTGCGCTATCAGCCGATATCGCGCATGAAATTGCCACGCATGCGTTGAATGTTGCGCTTACCGAACGCGATATCGAAGTGCTTCGACTGGTGGCCGAAGGCCATGCCAACAAGGAGATTGCCTGGCGGCTGAACCTGTCGAGCGATACGATCAAGGCGCAGCTCAAGATGATCTTCGAAAAGCTCGGCGTGCATGATCGCACGCACGCGGTCACAGTCGCGGCGCGGCGCGGATATTTCAACCCCTTCTCGTGAAGTGGCTGTTCCTTGTCTCCCAAAATTTCTGCTGGCGAGGTGAGCAGGCAACCGTTTTGTCAGCCGCAACAGTTTGCCAATATTGCGAGATGGCCCGGAACTCCTCAATCGCCTGTCGAGGCCGCGATGGCGGCATTGATGCAATGGCGGCCGTGCCGCTTTGTCCATCGTGGTCATGATGGCCTTGCCGCGCTCTCGAGACGGTTCTAGACTGTCTGTCATGAGGGTATTTCGCTCATCCGTGCTGTTGAGCGTTCTGGCGCTGCTGGCTGTGCTGGGCATGAGCCTCGCCGCGGGCTGGCACAGTGCGGCCTTCCACGATGACGATGCCACCCATGTCGCGGCTCTGGATCGTCACGACAGCACGGGCCATGACGACCCTGATGGCGGGGTGCATCTTGTCGCCCATGCCATCGGCCACTGGTTCGTGACGCCGCCGCTGGCGGTGACGCCGCCTTTGTGGACCAGCGGTCTGCATCTTCGCCTGCTGCGCGAAACGCCCCCGCTCGGCGGCATTCCCGGCGCCACGCCGCTGCGTCCTCCCTCGATCTGATCCTTCGCCGCCTGTGCATCCGCGCAGGCGGGAGACGTGTCTCGTGAAGGATTATCATCATGAACGACCATTCCGGCCGACGGCGCAGTCTTGCGCCGATCGGCATGCTCGCCGCGACAA
>NZ_BCZE01000097.1 GCF_001598555.1 Novosphingobium rosa NBRC 15208 | reverse complement strand
TGCCGCGCCGGTGCCGCGCCCGGCCCCTGCCGCGCCGCCGCCGCCAGCCCCCGTGGCTGCCGCGCCCGCTTCGGACGCGCCCGCTGCCGCGCCTTCGCCGCGCATCGTCTCGGTCGGCCCCGGTGGCTTCCTGCGTCAGGGCCCCGGCGATCAGCAGGCACCGATCCCGCCGGCCCCGCCGCGCCGTCTGGTGCCCGCCAAGCCGAGCGCCGAGATCGCTGACAAGACCAGCCTGCTGGATCTCAACGACCGTATTTGCCGCTGGCCGATGGGCCATCCCGGCGAGCCGGACTTCCACTTCTGCGGTGACAAGGTGAACCCCGGTTTCCCTTACTGCGTCGAACATTGCGGCCGGGCCTATCAGGCGCAGCTGCCGCGCGGCGCGCGCCGTCCCCCTCCGCCGCTGCCTTTCGGTGGCCCCCGTCTGCGTTGATGCGTCTGCGCTAAGCAGATTGCGGCCCATCGGGCACGATTTTGATACAATTAGACGCGCGGTAGCCAGTTGTGGCCTACCGCGCGTTTTGCGATCAGCCTTGCGATGATTCGCACAGACTTTCCTGCCTCACGACTGGCGCGCTGGTTGCCGCTTGCCGCGCCCGCCGTGCTGACAGGCATGCTGCTGATCGGTCTGCTGCTGCCGCTCTACACCGACGAGGTGGGCTGGCGCCTGCAGGAACGCGCCGGGATCGACGGCGTGGACAAGCTGTTCTCCCAGCAATGCGGCCCCAACACCCTGGCCGTGCCGCCATGGTTCATGATGCCGGTGCGCTGGTACTCGGCCTTCTTCAATCTGGCCTGGCCCGATCCTTTCGCGGTGCGCCTGTCGGGCGTGGCCCATGCGCTTTGCTGGGTGGCGATGCTGCTGGTGCTGATCCGTCAGGCCACCGCCGACCATCTGCGCCGTAGCCAGCTGACGATGCTGTGCTGCGGATTGATGGGTCTGGGCGTGATGCCATGGCTGCTGGTGTGGAGCCGGCCCGAGCAGCCGATCATCCTGTGCGCCACCGCCAGCCTGCTGATCGCCATGGGGCAAAACCGCCCGAACAGCGCGCGTCCGTGGGCGCCGGTGGCCATCCTGTTGCTGGGGGTGATCGCCCTCTCCTATCATTTCAAGGCGCTGATCCTGATGCCGCTGTTTATGGCGGCGATGATCGCGGCGGCCCCCACGCGTCAGGCCCGGGCCGTGCGGGCCATGTGCACCATCGCGCTGACCGCAGCCGCGACGATCGCGGCCCGTTACTGGTTCGGCCGCATGGCCTGCCCCGGCGATCCCATCCTCGCGGCCGACCACGCCAAACAGAGCCTCGCCCTGCAACTGCTGGGGGATGGCCATTGGGCCATGGCGCCGCTGCGGCTGATCGCCAATTTCCAGATGCCGGTCTATGTGGCGCAGGCCGCGCCGGACATCACGCCCATGTCCAGCTGGCTGCTGCCCCATCTCGTCAGCAAACCGACGCAGATCGGCTGGACCATCGCCATGAATCTGTTGTGGATCGCCGGTTTCGTGCTGGCCGCCTGGGCGCTGGGCGCCATGCTGTGGACGCATCGGCGCGCTGTGTCGCAGCTCGACAAGCGCATCGTGCTGGCCGGGACGACGCTGTTCTGCGCCTCGACATGGTGTGTGTCGCAGGTGGTGCGCAATGTCTATGAAGCCAGCTTCGTGCTGCCATTGCTGGCGCTGAGTTTCGCTCTGGCCCTCTCCACGCCCCTGCCCCCGCGCCTGACGCGATGCCTCAGCCGGGTCGCAACCACCATCGGCCTCGCCCTGCCGATCAGCGCCATCGCCATTCTGTGGCTCTACGGCCCTTCGCTGGCGCAGGAGGCGGACAAGGGCGGCTATCTGCCGGGCCAGTCCTATTCGGTCGGCCTTGCCCATTACGGCACGCTGCGCGCGCAAATCCAGCGCGCCGCCGCCGCCTGCGGCATCACTCCGCAAAGCCATCCGGCGCATCTGCTGATCGACGACATCACCTATTTCACCTTCATGGACAGCGCCTTGCCAGACCACAAGACCTCCGTGCTGGAGCCGCGCTGGAGCGGCAGCGTCACCGATCCGCTGGCCTATCTCAGGCAGCAGCATTCCTCGGGCGTGGTGCTGGCCTGCAACGCCCTACCCCCGGCCCTGCGCGCCCGCGCCAAGGCCACTGGCGAGGTCTGCTGCATCGGCCCCGACCAATGGCCAGCCCGATGAGCGACGCCACAGAGGGCGAGGAAACACCTCCCTCCTATCTCAAACTGTTCCACCTGCTGCGCCATGGCGTGGTGGCATCCCTGGTGCTGGGGCTGCTGGGCGGGCTGCTGCTGCCGCTCTACACCGACGAGGTGGGCTGGCGCCTGCAGGAACGCGCCTGGATCGACGGTTTCGACAAGCTCTATTCCGACCAGTGCGGGCCCAACACGCTCTCGCTGCCGCCCTTCTTCATGTGGCCGGTGCGCTGGTATTCTGGCATCTTCAACCTGCATTTCGCCGAGCCTTACTGGGTGCGGCTTTCGGGCGTGCTCTATGCCTGCGCATGGCTCTATCTGCTGCTGGCGCTGATCCGCCGCCTCGCGCGCAACCGCACCGAGCGGCATATGATCGCGGTGATCGCCTGCACGCTGATCGGCCTTGGCTGCACCCCGCTGCTGATGGTGTGGAGCCGCCCCGAACAGCCGATCATCCTGACCTTGACCGCCACGCTGCTGATCGCCAGCCGGTCATGGCAGGCGCCCGGCAACCGCTTCGAGCCCTTTGCCGATTTCGCCTATTCCAAGACCTACGCCTCGCCCGAGATCGCCTGGGCCCGCTCGCTGGGGATCGCCGCGCTGGCGATGGTGGCGCTGAGCTATCACTTCAAGGCGCTGATCACCATGCCGGTCTTCGCCGCCGCGATCCTGATGGCCAGTCGGGGCCCGCGCGCCCTTCTGCCGCGCGCCGTGGCGCTGGCGGTGCTGATGGGCGCCGCGCTGGCCGCCATGCATTACTGGAGCGCCCGCCTCGCCTGCCCGCTCGACCCGCTGATCAACCGCGAGTTCAACCGGCAAAATCTGGGCGCGCGCATCGTCAACAACGCCGGTCCCACGGGGCTTGGCGGGCTGTTGCAGATGGGCTGGACGGTCCTCTCCAACCTGCGTTTCGATGCCTACATCGACAGCGCCGCGCCTCAGGTCGTGCCGATGTCGCGCTGGCTGGTGGCGGGCCGGGTCAGCGCCGACGAGATGCAGGGCTGGCGCGGCGGCATGGAGGTCATCTGGGCGCTGGCGGGCGCCGCCGGGCTCACCGCCGCGCTGGCCGCGCTGTGGCAACAGGGGCGGCGCAAGGTGCTGGCCTGCGATGCCGTGATGGCGCTGATCCTGCTGGCGGTGGCCGCCGCATGGTGCGCCAGCCAGTTCGTGCGCCACGATTACGAGGTTTCCTTCGAGCTGCCGCTGCTGATTCTGGCCATGGTGATGGGCCTGGCCTCGCCCCATGGGCTGGGCTGGCTGAAACGCGCGCTGCCGGTGCTGGCCATGGCGCTGGGGCCGCTGATGATCCTCTCGCTTGTGCTGGTGGGCGGGCTTTATGGGCCGCCGCTGGTCGCCGCGCTGGATGCTCCGGCCTATCTGCCGCAACAGCCCTATTCGGTGCCGCTGTTCGCCCGCACGCATTCCGAAAGCGATATTCTGGGCGCGGCGGCGCGCTGCGGCCTCTCGCCCAGGACGCCCGCGCGCAATCTGCTGATCGACGACGTCACCTATTTCACCTTCATGGCCAGCCATACGCCCCAGCATTATCTGGGCGTGCTGCCGCCGCGCACGCGCGGCTCCATCGAAGACCCGCTGCTCTATCTCGACAAGCGGCAGTCCTCCGGCATCGTGATGGGCTGCAACAAGCTGCCCGAGGAGCTGCGCGACCGGGCCCGGCGGCAGGGTTCCTTTTGCTGCCTTGCCCCGCCGGACTGGTGAAAGAGGACGGGCCGATAAACCATCTTTTCGGTTCAGAAAATTTCGCCCTTAAAAAGGCGCGCGCGCTGCCGTCTTCACCGGCATGAGCGTCCAAGATCCCTCCCTGCCCCGCCGCCCTGCCAAGGGCTTGCTGGACTGGTTCGGCTTTGCCGGGCCTAACGACGTTAACCATGATTCGGAGGGTGGAAACACCCCGATCGTGGCCACGACGCCGCATCAGATCGCCCGCAAGCAGCTGATGGACGACATCACCAACTTCCTGCTGGCGCATGATCTTGAGGTCAGCGGCTTCACGCTGCAGATCGCGCATGATTATCTGACCGGCGGCAACCGCCGCGTCATCCGCGCCATCGACGACCAGCTTCAGGCGCGTGAGCCGATCACCCTGCCCCTGCTGAAAAAGGCCGCCGAGGAAAAGGGCGCCAACCAGAATGAGGCCATGCATCGCCTGATGCGCCGCCTCGAAAACGACATCGAGGACTTCAGTAAGGCCACCACGCAGGCCTCCAGCGCGACCACCGATTACAACGAAGCGCTGGCAGCCCATGTCAACGATCTCGACAAGGCGCCGGACGAGCATCTCAAGCGCGAGGAACTGCTCGATCTGGCCCGCTCGATGCTGGAGCGCACCCGCAGCCTCGAAGAGGATATGGCCCGCAGCGCCGAGCAGACCAAGGCCCTGCGCCGCAGCCTGGAAGAGGCCCGCCGCAACGCCGATCACGATCACCTCACCGGCCTGCCCAACCGCCGCGCCTTCGAAGCCTTTTTCGAGACCGAACATGCAGCCGCCAAGGCGCGCGGCGAGCATCTCTGCGTCGCCTTCTGCGATATCGACCATTTCAAGCGCATCAACGACACCCATGGCCATGACGCGGGCGACCGCGTGCTGAAGGTGGTGGCCGAAACACTGGCCCGCATCTCCGACGACCGCTGCCATGTCGCGCGCCACGGCGGCGAGGAATTCGTGGTGCTGCTGCGCGGTCGCTCGCTGCATGAGGCCTGGGAGATCCTCGACGACACCCGCCACCGCATGGCTGAGCGCAAGCTGATCAACCGCGCCACCGAAGCCGCCTTCGGGCAGGTGACCTTCTCGGCGGGGATCGCCGATGTCTTCGCCTCGGAAGACCCCCGCGATGCGCTGGCTGCCGCCGACAAGGCGCTTTACAAGGCCAAGGAATCGGGCCGCAACAAGGTTGTGGTGGCCGAAAAGCCCACCAAGGCCTGAGGTTTCCAAAGAAAATGCCGGCATGCCCCAGGGGAGGGCAGCCGGCATTCCCATGCAGGACCGGGCGCAGGTTCAGGGGAACGCTGCACCGGTGAAACCTCGGACGCGCGAAAAGCTGCGCCCGCTGGCGTCAGTTGTCCTGCGATTCGTCGGGAGCAGGCTGATCGGACCAGTCCTGATCGGTGGCCGACTGGTCGGTCTCGGCCTGCTCGCCGTCGAAATGCTCCTTCACCGCTTTCACGCCTTCAAAACCGGCAACCGCCGCCACGCCCTTGGCCAGCAGACCCGCATCGGGATCGACAGCCTCAAGCGCCTTGTCGGCGGCGAAGGCTCCGGCGGCTTCTTCCAGAAAATCCTTGATGCCCATGTGACTCTCCATACGCCGGAGGCGATGAGACAGCGGTGCCCCGGCGATCTTTATATACGTTTTTTACATCAAGCCAGCACGTAAATTTTCGTCACGCTCCGCGCAAACAAAAGGGCCCGCCGGACGAACCGGCGGGCCCCTTCATGTTCAGCGCTGTAGCGCCGATCAGTCGTCCGACTTCAGGAAAGCCGGCATGTGATCGGGGTTGCCGCCTTCGCGGTCGCCACGGGGCTCGCGACGGGGACCACGATCGCCGCCACGGCCACGGTCGCCGCCGCCGCGCGGGCCGCGGCGGTCGCCGCGATCGCCACGGTCAGGACGGTCGCCGCGCGGTTCGCGGGGCTCGCGAGCGGGACGGGTGTCCTCCAGCTCGCCACCGGTCTCCTGGTCGACGACGCGCATCGACAGGCGCACCTTGCCGCGCTGGTCGATCTCGAGGACCTTCACGAAGACCTCCTGACCTTCCTTGACGACATCGGTGGGCTTCTCAACGCGCTCGTTCTTCATTTCGCTGACGTGGACGAGACCGTCCTTGCCACCCATGAAGTTCACGAAAGCGCCGAAGTCGACGATGTTGACGACCTTGCCCTTGTAGATCTTGCCGACTTCGGCCTCTTCCACGATGCCCAGAATCCAGACCTTGGCGGCCTCGATCTGCGCCACGTCCGACGAAGAGATCTTGATGATGCCTTCATCGTCGATGTCGACCTTGGCGCCGGTCTGCGCGACGATCTCGCGGATCACCTTGCCGCCGGTGCCGATCACGTCACGGATCTTCGACTTGTCGATGCTGATGGTCTCGATGCGCGGAGCATGGGCCGACAGCTCGGTGCGGGCTTCGCCCAGAGCCTTGAGCATCTCGCCCAGGATGTGCGCGCGGCCTTCCTTGGCCTGATCCAGCGCCTGCTTCATGATGGCTTCGGTGATGCCGGCCACCTTGATGTCCATCTGCATCGTGGTGATGCCTTCGGAGGTGCCGGCCACCTTGAAGTCCATGTCGCCCAGGTGATCTTCGTCACCCAGAATGTCGGACAGCACGGTGAAGTCCTTGCCTTCCAGGATCAGGCCCATGGCGATGCCCGACACGGGGCGCACCAGCGGCACGCCGGCGTCCATCATCGAGAGCGAACCACCGCAGACGGTGGCCATCGAGGAGGAACCGTTCGACTCGGTGATGTCCGAGAGAACGCGGATCGTGTAGGGGAAGTCTTCCTTCGAAGGCAGCACGGGGTGCAGCGCGCGCCAGGCCAGCTTGCCATGGCCCACTTCACGACGACCCGGGGCGCCGAAGCGGCCCACTTCACCCACCGAATAGGGGGGGAAGTTGTAGTGCAGCATGAAGTTCGAGTACGACAGGCCGTCGAGGCCGTCGATCATCTGCTCGGCATCCTTGGTGCCCAGCGTGGTGGTGCAGATCGACTGCGTCTCACCGCGCGTGAACAGCGCCGAACCATGGGTGCGGGGCAGGAAGCCCACCATCGATTCGATGGGGCGGATCTGGGTGGTGGTGCGGCCGTCGATGCGCTTGCCGTCCTTCAGGATGGCGCCGCGCACGATTTCGGCTTCCAGCTTCTTGGTCAGCTTGATCGCGGTCATGATCGTCTGGCCATCGGCTTCGGCGTACTTGGCCTTCACCTTGTCACGCAGGGCGTTCAGCGCGTTCGAGCGGGCCGACTTGTCGGTCAGCTTGTAGGCCGCGGTGATGTCCTTGCCGATCAGCTTCTTGATCTCGGCCTTCAGGGCGGCGTTGCCGTCCTGCGACTTGACTTCCCAAGGCTCCTTGGCGGCCTTCTCGGCCAGATCGATGATGCCGTTGATGACCTTGCGGATCTCGGCATGAGCGAACTGCACGGCGCCCAGCATGGTCTCTTCCGAAAGCTCCTTGGCTTCCGATTCCACCATCATCACGGCATTGCCGGTGGCGGCGACGACCAGATCCAGCTCGCCTTCGGCAACCTGGGCCATCGACGGGTTCAGGCTGTATTCGCCGTCCTTGTAGCCGACGCGCGCGGCGCCGATCGGGCCCATGAAGGGCAGACCCGAGATCGTCAGCGCAGCCGAGGCCGCGATCATCGCGACGATATCGGGCTCGCTCTCACCGTCATAGCTCAGAACCTGAGCGATCACGTTGATCTCGTTGTAGAAACCTTCGGGGAACAGCGGGCGCACCGGGCGGTCGATCAGGCGGGAAACCAGCGTTTCCTTTTCCGTCGCGCCGCGCTCGCGCTTGAAGAAGCCACCGGGGATGCGGCCGGCAGCCGAGAACTTTTCCTGATAGTGGACGGTGAGCGGGAAGAAGTCCTGGCCTTCCTTCACGTTCTTGGCGGCGGTCACGGCGCAGAGCACCACGGTCTCGCCATAGGTGGCCAGCACGGCGCCATTGGCCTGGCGGGCCACACGGCCGGTTTCGAGGGTGAGGGTCTTTCCGCCCCACTCCAGCGATACGGTTTTCACGTCGAACATTCTTTTTCCTTCGCCCCGCGCGGCCCTATTGCGCGTGCGGGGTTGCTAAGCCGGGGTGCCGTCCCGGTCCGGTGCGGGGCATTGTGTCTTAGCCCCAGGGCCCCCTGCCGTATTGCCGGAAGGCCCATCTTTGAAACTCACATATGAAAAGCGCCCCGCGAAGGGGGCGCTTCCAATCGAACCTTACTTACGCAGGCCCAGCTTGGCGATGAGAGCATTGTAACGCTCCACATCCTTCTTCTTCAGGTAGGCAAGCAGGGTACGACGCTTGTTCACCATCATGAGCAGGCCACGACGCGAATGGTTATCCTTGTGGTGGGCCTTGAAGTGCTCGGTCAGGGTCTTGATGCGGCTGGTCAGGATCGCGACCTGCACCTCGGGCGAACCGGTGTCGTTCGCGGCGCGGGCGTTGTCCTGAATGATTTCCTGCTTCAGTTCGGGAGAAACCGACATTTTCACTACTCCGCGACATCGGGAAGGTTGAACCCCCGCACGACTTTCATCGCGCCCCCTTCAAGCTCCACCAGCGCCACCGGCACGGGGCCGTGATAAGCGCAGAAAAGCCCGTCGGGATGGGGCTGTCCAATCAGAACGCGACCCTGGCGGATCGCCCCTGCCTCCGTGGACGTGAGGGAGAGGGCCGGGATGTCGACCAGCCCCGCCTCCAGCGGCAGAAGTACCTGTTCAAGCGCGGCGCCTTGGCCGATTTCGTTCAATCTGTCCAGTGAAATCGCCTGATCGAGGGTGAAGGGCCCGGCGCTCTCGCGCCTCAGCATGGTCACATGGCCGCGTGATCCCAGCGCCAGAGCGATGTCCCGCGCCAGGCTGCGGATGTAGGTGCCCTTGGAAACATGGGCGCGCAAAGTGGCAGTCCCCTCGCCCGCATCCACCAGATCGAGGCTGTGGATGGTGACGCTGCGCGAGGCCAGCTCCACCTCAAGGCCCTTGCGCGCCAGATCATAGGCGCGGGCGCCATCGACCTTGAGCGCGCTGTAGATCGGCGGCACCTGCTCGATGGGCCCGGTGAAGAGCGGCAGCACCTGCGCCACCTCGGCGGCTTCGGGGATTTTCTCGCTGGTGGCGATCACCTCGCCCTCCAGATCCAGCGTCGAGGTTTCCGCGCCGAATTTCACGGTGAAGCTGTAGACCTTGCTGGCGTCCAGCATGCGCCCGGTCAGCTTGGTCGCCTCACCCAGAGCGATGGGCAGCAAGCCGCTGGCCAGCGGGTCCAGCGTGCCGCCATGGCCCACCTTGATCCCGCCCTTCAGCTTCATGTTGAAGCCCGCCTGCCGCAGATTGCGCTTCACCGCGCTGACAGCCTGCGTGCTGCCCAGCTCCAGCGGCTTGTCGAGGATGATCCAGCCATGCACGCCAGCGTTGCCAAGGTTATCCATGGGTCAGGCGCCCCGACCAATGCGCCAGCTGCAGCACATGGCCATAGAGCCACTCGAACGGCGGCCCCACAAAGCGCCCGATGGGATCGAAGCCCTGGATCACCTGAGGCAGCAGCACCAGCAGAACCAGCACCAGCGCAAAGCCCAGACGGCGAAACTTGGCGTAAAACTGCGCGGCCTTGGCAGGCAGCAACCCTTCCACGATATGCGAGCCATCGAAAGGCGGGATCGGCAGCAGGTTGAAGATCGCGAGGAACAGATTGATCTGGATAAAGGTGGCCAGCAGTTCCACCACGCTCACCAGCCAGCGCGTGTCCGGCCCCAGCGGCATGGCGCCGATCGGCCCGAGCACAAGCGCCGCGATCAAAGCCATCACAATGTTCGAGGCCGGCCCCGCCGCCGCGACCAGCATCATGCCGAAACGCGGATTGCGCAGCCGCCACTGGTTCACCGGCACCGGCTTGGCCCATCCGAACACCGGCAGATGCGCCAAAGCCAGCATGCCCGGCAGCACCACCGTGCCCACCGGATCGACATGGCGCAGCGGATTGAGGCTGAGGCGCTTGGCCTCATGCGCGGTGGGATCGCCCAGAGCGCGCGCCGCCCAGCCATGCGCCACCTCGTGGAAGACAATGGCCACGATCAGCGGCGCAGCCAGCATCACGATCTGATGGATCAGGGCCATATTCATGCCCGCGCCTCGCTGAAATGCTTGCGGCAGAGCGCGACATAGCGGTCATTGCCGCCGATCTCGGTCTGGGCGCCATCGATCACCGCCCTGCCCGTGCCATCGACACGCAGGTTCATGATCGCCTTGCGCCCGCAGTGGCACACCGCCTTCAACTCGATCAGCGAATCCGCAATCCCCAGCAGCACCGCCGAGCCGGGGAACAGATCGCCCCGGAAATCGGTGCGCAAGCCATAGCACAGCACCGGCACATTGGCCTCATCGGCCAGACGCGCCAGTTGCCAGACCTGGGCGGCGGTCAGGAACTGCGCCTCATCCACCAGCACACAGGCCACCGGCCCCGCGCCATGCAGCGGCGCGATGGCGGCATACATGTCGGTCTCCGGCGTAAAGCGATGCGCCTGAGCATGCAGGCCTATCCGGCTTTCAATGGCATGCTCGGGCCCACGCTCACTGGCACGATCATCGACAGCCGCCGTCCACAGCATGGTGGTCATGCCGCGCTCGCGATAGTTGAAATCGGCCTGAAGCAGCGTGGTCGATTTTCCGGCATTCATGCTGGCGTAGTAGAAATAGAGCTTGGCCATCAGTCGGCCCCGCCCTCCTCTTCCTCGCCCGCATCGACATCGCGGCGCACGCGGGGATCGGCCAGCAGGGCCTCGATCCGGCTGGCTTCATCGAAGCTTTCATCCGCCAGAAATTTGATGCGCGCGGCGTATTTCAGCTTCAGCTTGCCCGCCACCGCCTTCTGGAAAAAGGCCGTGTTGGTGCGCAGCGCCTTGAGCACCACCTCTTCCTCCTCGCCCAGCAGCGGCTTCACGAAGACGGCGGCATGGCGCAGATCGGGGCTCATGCGCACTTCGGTCACCGAAACGGTGCGGGCGGTCAGCACATCGTCATGCACCTCCTGCCGCGCCAGCAGATCGGAAATGACGTGGCGCACCTGTTCGCCCACCTTGAGCAGACGGACAGAGCGGGCTTCGGGCGTGGTGGGTGTGATCTTGGCCATAGTGTCCATATGGGGCGCGCCGCGCTTTTTCGCAATTCGGCGGATAATCGGGATGTGTGCGCCTTGGCCCGGGAACACATCTTTTTGCAATGCTTTCTTGAAAGTGACCTATCGGTTCAGATAGCTCTCAGCTGGTGACACGCATACGCTTGTCACCAAATACGGATACCGAAAGGATAAATCCATGCGTAAGACCATCAGCGCGATCATGCTCGCGACCTTGCTGACCCCGGCCCTGGCCATGGCTCAGCCCGGCCGTGACGACCATCGCGGCGGCCCCGATCGCGGCGATCATCGCGGCCCTGACCGTGGCGACCATCGCGGCCCCGGCGGCTTTGGCCCGAATCGCGGTGGCCCCGGCGGCCCGCCCAACGGCTGGCACCAGTTCCGCAAGGGCGATCGTTTCGACCGTGGCCGCGCCTGGAATTATGGCGAGATCGACTATCGCCGCTACAACGGCCGTCTGCGTCCTCCCCCGCGCGGCTATCGCTGGGTGCGCAATGGCAATGACGCCCTGCTCATCGGCATCACCAGCGGCGTGATCGCCAGCGTGATCGCAGGCAACTTCTAAGGCCCCAAACGCCGGGCGGAGC
>NZ_BCZE01000096.1 GCF_001598555.1 Novosphingobium rosa NBRC 15208 | reverse complement strand
CCCCCCCCCCCCGCTTTCGCCCGGCACCTTATGAAGCCTGAACACAAAAAGGGCGGCCTTTGCGGGCCGCCCTTTTCGTTTGAACCGAAGCTGCGATGCTTAGAGCGTGCGCTCGCGCATCTCGACCTCGAAGGTCTCCAGCATATCGCCGGGCTTCACATCGTTGGTGCCTTCCAGCACCACGCCGCATTCCAGGCCCACGCGCACTTCGGCGACATCGTCCTTGAAGCGACGCAGCGAGGCCACGACCGTCTTCGACACAATCACGTCGTTGCGCGTCAGGCGGGTATGCAGACCCTTGCGGATATAGCCCTCGACCACCAGCAGACCGGCAGCCTTGTTGTGCTTGCCTGCGGGGAACACATCCTTGACCTCGGCGCGGCCCACCACGGTTTCGATGCGCTCCGGACCCCAGACGCCGGCCATTTCCTTCGAAATGTCCTCGGTCAGGTGATAGATCACGTCGAAATACTTGGTGCGGACCTTGAAGCGGTCGACGATCTCGCGCGCCTTGGCATTGGGGCGCACGTTGAAGCCGATGATCGGCGCGTTGGACGCCGCCGCCAGATTGACGTCGCTTTCGGTGATCGCGCCCACGCCGCTGGAGAGCACGCGCAGTTTGATCTCGTCGTTCGACAGGCGGGTCAGCGCATTGACAATGGCTTCCACCGAGCCCTGCACGTCGGCCTTCACCACGACAGGGTATTCGATCACCGCTTCCTTGGCCTTCAGCGCGGAGAACATGTTCTCCAGGCTGGCGGGCGCGGTGGTGGTGCGCTTGGCGGTGGCCTGTTCCTGACGGAAGGCGGCAACCTCGCGGGCGCGGGCTTCGCTGTCCACCACGGTCAGCGTGTCGCCGGCCATGGGCACGCCGCCCAGACCCAGCACCTCGACCGGCAGGGCGGGCGGAGCGGCCTTGAGCTGGCGGCCCTTGTCGTCGAGCATCGCGCGGACGCGGCCCGACTGGGTGCCCACCACCAGAATGTCACCCACCTTGAGCGTGCCGCGCGTGATCAGCACGGTGGCCAGCGGACCCTTGCCCTTGTCGAGCTTGGCCTCGATCACGGTCGCCTCGGCGGCGCGATCGGGGTTGGCGCGCAGTTCGAGCAGTTCGGCCTGCAGCAGGATCTTCTCGATCAGCTCGGGCAGGCCCGCGCCGGTCTTGGAAGACACTTCCACATCCTGCACGTCACCCGACATCTCCTCGACCACGACCTCGTGCTCGAGCAGACGCTCGCGGATGCGCTGGGCGTTGGCCTCGGGCTTGTCGGCCTTGGTGATCGCCACGATCATCGGCACGCCCGCCGCGCGGGTGTGGCGGATCGCCTCGATGGTCTGGGGCATGATGCCGTCATCGGCGGCCACCACCAGCACCACGATGTCGGTGATGTTGGCACCGCGCATACGCATGTCGGTGAAGGCTTCGTGGCCCGGCGTATCGAGGAAGGTGATGAGATCACCGCCCTTGGTCTTGATCTGATAGGCGCCGATATGCTGCGTGATGCCGCCGGCCTCGCCGCGCACCACATCGGTGCCGCGCAGCGCGTCGAGCAGGCTGGTCTTGCCGTGGTCGACGTGGCCCATGATGGTGACGACCGGGGCACGCGGCTTGAGCGTTTCCTCGGCATCCACATCGGCGGTCGCGTCAATATCGACGTCATTCTCGGACACGCGCTGGATGTTGTGGCCGAACTCCTCGACCAGCAACTCGGCGGTGTCCTGATCGATGGTGTGGTTCAGCGTGACCATCACGCCCATCTTGAAGAGCGCCTTGACCAGATCGGCGGCCTTTTCAGCCATACGGTTGGCCAGTTCCTGCACGGTGATCGCCTCGGGCACCACCACGTCACGGACCTGCTTCTCACGCACCTGGTTCTGGCCCGAGAAGTGAGCGCGACGCTCCTTCTCACGCGCACGCTTCAGAGCAGCGAGGCTGCGGGCGCGGGCGCCCTCATCCTCGTTCAGGGCGCGGGTCACGGTCAGCTTGCCGCCGCGACGCTCATCGGCGCCCTTGCGGTCACGCGAGGGAGCGGCAGGCTTCTTGGCAGGCGTGGCTTCGGGACGACGCACCGGAGCGGACACCACCGGGGTGAAACGACGCGGCGCGGGGGCAGCGGCGGCAGGCGCGGCAGCGCGGGGAGCCTCGGCGGCGGGAGCAGCAGCGGCAGGCGCTTCCTGAACCGGGGCAGCCTTGGCCTCCACCGGAGCGGGGGCGGCAGCGACGGGCTCGGCGGCCTTGACCGGCTCGGGCTCGGCGACAGGCGCGGGCTTGGCGGCCTCGGCGGCGCGGGCGGCTTCGGCAGCGGCCCTTGCGCGCTGTTCTTCCTCGATAGCGCGCTGGCGCTCTTCCTGCTCGCGGCGGCTCTGGGCCTCCATCATCTGCATGCGGGCTTCCTCAGCCTCACGCAGCAGGCGGGCCTGCATTTCCTGGCGGGTCTCATTGCTGGGAATGGGACGCGGAGCCGGGCGGGCAGGCGCGGGCGCCGGGCGCTGGGCCTGAGGCGCGGGAGCAGCCGCACGGGGCGCGGCAGGCGCAGGCGCCGCAGCGGCGGGCGCCGGAGCAGCAGGCGCCGGGGCGGCGGCGGGCGCCGCGGTTTCGGGCGCGGCATGCTGAGCGCCGCCATCGGGGCGACCGCCCAGCACCTTGCGGCGCTTCACCTCGACCACCACCTTGTTGGTGCGGCCATGGCTGAAGGTCTGCTTGACTTCGCCCGCTTCCACCGAGTGCTTCAGCCCCAGCGGCTTGCGGCCCAGTGTCGGTTTGTTGTCGGTGTCGCTCATAATCGTCAAACAGCCCTTCAGTCTTGTATCGTCGTGGTCATGGCCGAACGCTGGGTTTCACCCGGCGCATGACCTTCTTCGTCGTGACCAACAGCCCCGGGCGGTCCCGGTTCGTCAATCTGGCCGGTGTCACCCGGCCCGGCATCGGGATCACCCGAATTGCCGTCGCCAGTGTTATCCGGCTTGCTACCGTCGGTTAAACCCGGCGGGCCGACATCGTCTGGTCGGCTCAGGAAATGGAGTAGTCGCGATAGCGGCACGTCCAGCCGTTTGGCCGCGGACGACTCCGTCAGCGCCAGATGGACGACATTCTCGCGGCCCAATGCCACAGACAGCGCCGCCCGGTCCAGAGGTAAGGTGACGCCGGTCAAACCGCTGCCCTCCGCCTCGCGGCCCACGCGCCAGGCCTGATCCAGCTTGCGGCTGCCATCGGGCGCGGCATCGGCGGCATGGGCGAGCCATGTCACCATGCCGCCGCGCGCATGTTCGGCAATCCTGTCAGACCCGGTGAGCAGCTTCCCGCTGCGCATCTCCAGCCCCAGCCGATCGGTGACGGCGCGGATCAGCGCGCCCTCGATCATGCCGGGCAGATCCTCGGGGATGGACAAAGCCGCACCCTTGAAGGCCCGCGCCAGCGCGCCCTTCAGCTTGCCCTTGGCCATGGCGGCCTCAAGCTCGCTGCGGGTAACGCCGATCCATGCCCCGCGCCCCGGCGCACGCGCCAGAACATCGGGCAGAACCACACCATC
The DNA here is from genome assembly GCF_001598555.1 of Novosphingobium rosa NBRC 15208. Lineage (GTDB taxonomy): Bacteria > Pseudomonadota > Alphaproteobacteria > Sphingomonadales > Sphingomonadaceae > Novosphingobium > Novosphingobium rosa. Next base: position 8,737 of record NZ_BCZE01000096.1, on the reverse strand, counting down.
GGGCGAGATCGCCAGACGGATCAGCCCATCGCGGGCCTCATGCTCGCCCGAAAGGATGCAACGGCGTTCGGGGCTTGTCGCCCCGTCAGCCTGTTTGCGCTGCGTGTCGCGAAGCGTCTGGCGCTTCCCGGATTTGGTTTCGCGGCCGGGCGTCTTCTCGCGCCCGGTCTGCGTCACGTCATCCTTGTCGCTCAGGCGATCATTGCGAGGTGTCCGCATCGGCGGCCTCCTCGCTTGCGGGCTCTTCGTCGAACCAGTGGGCACGGGCGGCCATGATGATCTCGTTACCCTGTTCCTCGTTCAGGCCATATTCGCCCAGAACGCCGCCAGCGGCGCCTTCCGACTTCTCGCCACGGTCGCGGCGGTCGTTGCGCTCGGGACGGTCGCCATCCTTGTTGCGGCGGCGCTGTTCCACGCCGCGCTTCTTGGCGATCAGCTCGTCGGTGGCCAGATCGGCCAGATCGTCGAGCGTCTTGATCCCCGCCTTGCCCAGCGTGACCAGCATGGCCTCGGTCAGATGCGGCAGTTCGGCCAGCGCGTCTTCCACGCCCAGTTCGCGGCGCAACTCGCGGGCAGCTTCCTCGCGGCGCTCCAGCGCTTCATTGGCGCGGTTCTGGAGTTCCTCGGCCAGCTCCTCGTCGAAGCCCTCGATGGTGGCCAGCTCGGCCAGCTCGATGTAGGCGACCTCTTCGAGCTCGCTGAAGCCTTCGGCCACCAGCAGCTGCGAGAGCGTCTCATCGACGTCGAGCTCTTCCTCGAACATCTTGGACTTCTCGGCGAATTCCTTCTGGCGCTTCTCGCTCGCCTCGGCCTCGGTCATGATGTCGATCTGGCGACCGGTCAGCTGGCTGGCCAGACGCACGTTCTGACCGCGGCGGCCAATCGCCAGCGACAGCTGATCGTCAGGCACCACCACCTCGATGCGGCCTTCTTCCTCATCGATCACCACGCGGCTGACGGTGGCGGGCTGGAGGGCGTTCACCACAAACGTCGCGGTGTCCTCGCTCCAGGGAATGATGTCGATCTTTTCGCCCTGCAGCTCCTGCACGACGGCCTGCACGCGGCTGCCCTTCATGCCGACGCAGGCGCCGACCGGATCGATGGACGAGTCACGGCTGATGACGCCGATCTTGGCGCGCGAGCCCGGATCGCGGGCAGCGGCCTTGATCTCGATGATGGCATCGTAGATTTCGGGCACTTCCTGCGCGAAGAGCTTCTTCATGAACTCGGGATGGGCGCGCGAGAGGAAGATCTGCGGACCACGGTTCTGGCGCTCGACCTTGAGGATCAGCGCGCGGACACGCTCGCCGACGCGGACGGCTTCGCGCGGGATCTGCTGGTCGCGGCGGATCACACCCTCGGCGCGGCCGAGGTTGACGATCACATGGCCGAACTCGACCGACTTGATCACGCCCGTCACGACTTCGCCGGCGCGGTCCTTGAACTCGGCATACTGGCGGTCACGCTCGGCGTCGCGCACCTTCTGGAAGATGACCTGCTTGGCGCTCTGCGCGTCGATGCGGCCAAGGTCCACCGGGGGCAGCGGATCGACGATGAAGTCACCGACAGCGGCGCCCTTCTGCAGCTTCTCGGCCTGCTTCAGGTCAACCTGCTTGAAGTAATCCTCGACCACCTCGACCACCTCGACCACGCGCCACAGACGCAGATCGCCGGTGCGCGGATCGAGCTTGGCGCGAATGTCATTCTCGGCGCCATAGCGGTTGCGGGCGGACTTCTGGATGGCTTCTTCCATCGCCTCGATGACGATCGACTTGTCGATCATCTTCTCGGTGGCGACGGCGGTGGCAATCGCAAGCAGTTCGGCGCGGTTGGCGGAAATCGCACTGGCCATGGCTTAGTCTTCCTGTGCTTCGTTATCAGCGTCTTCGGCGTCGTCGATGTCGTCGGCGTCGCCCATGTCGATCGGCTTGGTGGCCGCCAGCAGCTTGTCGGTGAAGACCAGCTTGGCAAATTCTACATCCGCGAAGGGGAAGGTCACCTTGCCCGACTTCTTTTCGTCGAGCGTGATCACCTCGCCCTCCAGCGCGACCAGTTCGCCCTGGATGCTCTTGCGGTTGCCATCGACGGGGACGAGCAGCGTGATGCGCGCCTCATGCCCCACCCAGTTGGCGTAATCCTTCAAACGCGTCAGCGGACGGTCGATGCCCGGCGAGGACACTTCAAGGCGATAGGCCTCGTGGATCAGCGTCTCGCCCGCTTCTTCCAGCGCATCGATCCGGTCGGAGATGCGGTGCGACAGCGTGACGCAATCGTCCATAATGAGCTGGCCGGTATCGGGGCGCTCGGCCATGATCTGGAGCGTGTGCTCCTCGTCACCAACCTCGCTCTTGCCGAACAGGCGCACACGGACGAGATCGAATCCCAGAGCCTTGACCTCGGGTTCGATAATCTCGGTGATGCGCGCGATATCCGCCATGTAAGCTCCGGTTGCTCCAGCAGGAGTTTGATGTGAAGGCCCCAAACGGCAACAGCTTTGCTTGCCGGCCCCTTTCGGCGCCAGCCCGGCAAAGCGTCACGATGTCGGGATTGATTGGCCATATACGCGCGGTTGCAGCAAATGGCAAGGGGGTGGCGGGGTCAGTTTTGCCCTTCCAGCGATAATGCGGCGCGGCGCAGAAGAACGCGGCGGTAGAAAAACCACCACCAGAAGCCGGTTGGAGCGCCGAAAATCGCGCCAATCGCCAAACCTCTCGACACGAACCCGATGACCAGACTCCCCAAGGCCATCATCATCGGAGCCACCCACCAATCCGCAGCCTTGCGCCCTATAAGCCACGCAACAGGAAAACCGATCACCCACAACCCGAGCATAAGGCATACCGCCTCAAAGCCCACCAGTTCCGCAAGCCCCGCCATATCAGCCAAACTCGGAAAATGTGCGCAAGGTTGGCCCGGAAGACAAAGGAAAATTGAGAATCCGACCGTTGAAGTGATCACGCCGCACAGGCCGCTCAAAGCGACAGCAATGCCTGTGCGAACGACCTCCAACTGTGCCCTCAACCAACAGCCCCCAGCACCTGCTCCCACACGGCGCGCACCGCCTTGGTCGCCGGGCTTTTGGGCGCGAAGGTATTCAGAGGTGCGCGCTCCAGCCCCATCTTTTCCACCACGCTGGCGTGGGGAATCGCGGGCCAGCCGCCATGCTCTTCCACCATCTCGCGGTGCAGCGCCTTGCGGCGGTCCACCATGGAAAGGATGGGCAGCATCGGTGGGGCCTTCTTGCCGCGCACCTCGGTCAGGCGTTCGCGCACCTGTTCCAGCGTGCGCAGCGCCAGCGGGGCGGGCAGCACCGGCACCACAAGCACATCAGCGGCGCGGAAAATCTGCTCAGACAGCGTCCCCAGCCCCGGCGGGCAATCCAGCACCACCCAATCGTAATCATCGGCCACGCGAGAGAGCAATTTGTGCAGCCGCTTGGGGCCGACCTCAGCCAGCTCGGCATCGAGGTGGCGCAGCGAGAGATCCGCCGCGATCAGATCCAGCCCGACATGAGCCGTCTGCTCGACCACATCGGCGGGATCGACATCGCGGGAGAAGATTTTCATCGCCTTCCCGCCACTGACCTGCCCCAGCAGAAAGGAGGCGGCACCCTGAGCATCGACATCCCACAGCAGCGCCTTGCCGGTGCGGGCCGCCTCGAAGGCCAGATTGACGGCCAGCGAGGATTTCCCGACGCCACCCTTCATGCTGTAGACCGCGATCACCTTGCCCATCGACGTCTCCTGTATGTCACCCGCAGGGGTGCCCGCGCATCACGCGAAAGGCAACCCCCGGCGCCGCAGGCAACAAAGCGGCCTCCCAAGCACCCAAAAACGACGTGGCGATGACAAACAGGTCAAGACAGTAAAGGGGGTGCAGGGGGTAATGCCCCCCTGCTTTATCTTTTCCCCTACAACAACCCGTGCTTCTTCATCGAATGCCGCAGCTGATCGTAAGTCAGCCCCAAAGCCTTGGCCGTCTGCCGCTGGTTGAAGCGGTTGCCCGCCAGAGCGCCCTCGATGATGCATTTCTCATGGGCATCGACCGCCCCGCGCAGATCGGTGACGGCAATGGCCTCGGGCAAGGCGGGCAGCGTTGAGGCAGCCCCCTCATCCCCGCCTTCGGGCTCGGCAGCGCGCAGGGACTGGCTGGGCTTCCACGGGCTCTCGAAGGGATCGAAGGTGATATCCGCCACTGGCTCGGCCTGATTGTCCCAGCGGTAGACGGCGCGCTCCACCACATTGCGCAGTTCGCGCACATTGCCGGGCCAGCCGTAGCGCTCCATGGCGCGCAGCACACCAGAGGCAAAGCCGGGCCAGCGCTCCCAGCCCAGTTCCGAAGCCATGCGGCGGGCGAAATGCTCGGCCAGCACAGGCACGTCTCCGGCGCGGGCGCGCAGGGGCGGCAGGGTGATCACCTCGAAGCTGAGGCGATCCAGCAAGTCCGCACGGAACTTGCCCTGCGTGGCCATGCGCGGCAGATCCTCATTGGTGGCGGCCACGATCCGCACATCGACGCGCAGCGGGCGCGAGGAGCCGATGCGCGTCACCTCGCCATATTCCACCGCGCGCAGCAGACGCTCCTGAGCGCCCATCGACAGCGTGCCCAGCTCATCGAGAAACAGCGTGCCGCGATCGGCCTCCTCGAAACGCCCGGCGCGGGCGCGGGTGGCGCCGGTGAAGGCCCCCGCCTCATGGCCGAAGAGTTCCGCCTCGATCAGCGTCTCGGGCATGGCGGCGCAGTTGAGGGTAATCAGCGGCTCGTCCCAGCGCGTGGAGAGGCGGTGGAGGCGTTCTGCGATCAATTCCTTGCCAGTGCCGCGCTCGCCGATCACCAGCACCGGGCGGCGCAGGGGGGCGGCGCGACTGGCCCGCTCCATGGCGTCGAGGAAGGCGCCGGATTGGCCGATGAATTGCGCTTCGCGGTTGCCCAGACTTGCCATGGCGAAAGATTGGCATATTTCCCCAAGCCTTGGCAAGATTTCCTATCACCCCACCGCCCCACCCATGAGCAGAATGGCGGATTTCCGGGCTTTTGCGCATTTGGCACGCGCTTTGCTGTTACCCTGGCATCCAACAGGACACAGCTATGAACCACTTCAGCCCTCTCGACCCGGAAGCGCCCCTGAACGGCGCGGGTGCCCAGCCGGACATGCCCCTGCCCGCCTCGGCCCCGCTCGTTGCTGCCGGTTTCGAGTCCGGACCGAAGCGCGCCTCCACCCCCGGTCGCTCACCTCAGCCGGCGGATTTCCAGCGCGCTTCGGTCCACCCCAGCCCTGCGCCGCAGCCGACACGCCGGTTTCGGCTTGACAGCGAGGTCGAAAAGTTGCGCCTCCTGTCGCAAAATTCTTCTTTGAACGGAGCCATGCCCGTGAGCATCTTTTCCCGCACCCGCGATATCATCGCCGCCAACTTCTCCGACCTGCTCGACAAGGCGGAAGACCCCTCGAAGATGATCCGCATGATCATCGTCGAAATGGAGGAAACGCTGGTCGAGGTGCGCGCCAGCGCCGCCCGCACCATCGCCGACCAGAAGGAAATGCGCCGCCACGGCATGAAGCTGGACCGGCTGCAGGCCGACTGGGCGGAAAAGGCCCAGCTCGCCCTCTCCAAGGACCGCGAGGATCTGGCCCGCGCCGCTCTGGTGGAAAAGCGCAAGGCCGGCGACATGGCCGACCAGCTGAACCACGAGATTTCGGTGCTGGACGACAGCCTGCGCGCCTATGAGGCCGACATCGAAAAGCTGCAGACCCGCCTGCGCGAGGCCCGCAGCCGCCAGACGGCCATCGCCGCCCGCCTGGAAAGCGCCGAGAACCGCGTCAAGCTGCGCACGCTGCTGGCCAGCGAGCGGGTGGACGAGGCCATGGCCCGCTTCGATGCGCTGGAACGCCGCGTCGATTACGCCGAGGGCCGCGCCGATGCGCTTAGCCTTGCGGACGGATCGAACAAGCAGACGCTGGCCGACGAAATCGCCGCCCTCGCCTCGGGCGACAAGGTGGATGAGGAGCTGGAAGCCATGAAGCGCGCGCTCAACACCGGCAAGGAAGGATAAGGCGATGGAGGATGTCGTCGTCCCCGTCGTCGCCCTTGGCTCGATCTTCGTCGGCCTGCCCTGGGTGGTGCTGCATTACATCACCAAGTGGAAGACCGCCGCCACCCTCACCAATGGCGACGAGGCCCTGCTGGAGGAACTCTATCAGCTCGCCCGTCGCCTGAGCGACCGGATGGAAACCGTGGAACGTCTGGTCGCCAGCGACCATCCCGATTTCCAGCCCGGCACGCCGCTGGCCAACCATCCGATTGATCGCTCGCTCGATCAGCATTCCGCCCACAACGCCATCAACGAAGTTTCCGAAGGCATCGACCGCCTTCGCGGCCAATTCGAAAGGAACCGCCGGTGAACTCGCTCCGCACAAAGTTCTACAAGGACAAGGCCAACGGCAAGTTCATGGGCGTGTGCGCCGGGATTGCCGACTACACCGGGATCGACATCCTGTGGGCCCGGATCGGCATGCTGGTGCTGATGTGGCTGTCGGGCGGGGTGGTCTTCATGGCCTATCTGGCACTCGGCATCCTGGCCGAGAACAAGCCCAGCGGCATGTATGCCGACCGGCAGGAAGAGAAATTCTGGCAGGGCGTGCGCCAGTCGCCCAGCCGCACCGCCCGCGAGGTCCGCGCCGACTTCCGTGACATCGACCGCCGCCTGGCCGCCGTGGAGGCCTATTACGTCTCCTCCAACCCGCGTCTGTCCGACGAAATCGAAAAGCTGCGCTAAGCCAAGCGCCAAAGAAACAACCGGGGGAATTTCATCATGAGTACCGCCGAAATCGGAGCCTTCATCCCGATCGTGGCCATGTGCATCCCGATCAGCGCGATCTGGACCCGCCACCGGCAGAAGATCGCCGAAATCCAGATCAACACCGCCACCACCCTTTCTGCGGAAAAAGCTGCGCAATATGCCCAGCACACCGCCGAACTCGAAGCGAGGGTGCGCGTGCTGGAGCGGATCGTGACCGATCGCGGCTATGATCTCTCCACCCAGATCGAGGCCTTGCGGCGTGAGGAAAGCCCCCTGCCGCCCCCGCCCCGCACCGACCACTAAGCCCCCTTCCCTCAACGGAGCCTTCCCATGAACTGGGCCGAATCCATCGTCGTCATCGTTGTCGTGGTCGCGGTTGCCCGCGTGGTGCAAGCCAGCTTCCTCACGCGCGGCGGTCGCCACAGCGTCACCTTCGATCATGAAGGCAACCCGCGCTCGATCACCCCCGTCGCCCCGCAGGCGGACCCGGCCTTGCGCCGCGAGGTCGAGGAACTGCGCGAGCGTGTCCGCGTGCTGGAACGCATCATCACCGACGAACGCAAGAGCCGCGATCTTTCCGACGAGATCGAGCGCCTGCGCTGAGCCTTCCCCCTTCACCCTCAAGGAACGCCGCCATGTTTCACGAGTTCACCCATGCCCTGGCCCCCTTCATGTGGACCGGCGTCGGCATCTTCTGGATCGCCATGCATCACCGCCGCAAGATGGCCCGCATCGCCGCCGAGCGCGGTTTCGATCCCCGCCTGCGCGGCCATCACCTCACCGAGATGGAAGCCATGGCCGGATCGCACGCCCGCGACATGGGCTGCGACCACGCCCGCGAGGTGGCCGAGCTGAAGGAGCGCATCCGCGTCCTCGAACGCATCGCCACTGACGAGGCCCGCCAGACCCCCGCTCGCCAGCTCGCCGCGCAGATCGACGCGCTGAGAGACTGACGCCCGCCCTTTTCCGCAACCGGGAACATTCGCCATGGAACCGCTTGTCACCGCCCCCATCATGATGGCTCCGCATATCGTGCCGACCATCGCCCTTGCCGCCCTGCTGGCGCTGGCCATGCTGACCGCCGCCGCGCTGAAAGGCTGGCAGGGCTGGCTCTCGCTCAAATCGCGCGAGCTGGACCTGCGCGCCGGGCCTGTTGCTCACGATACCTTCGAGCCGGATGTCGGCCCGGCCACGGCCGCGCGCATCGAACTGGCCGATCTGAAAGAACGCATCCGCAAGCTGGAGGCCATTGCCTCCGGGGTTGATCTCTGAAGGATGGATTTGCCCGATGGATTTGAGCTGCAAGGCGCGCTATCGGCCCCGGCATGACCGACTTGCGCACCATCGCCGATATCCATGAGGAATATGACTTCCTCGACGCCGACGAACGCTATCGTCTGCTGATCGACCTCGGCCGCAGCCTGCCCCCCATGCCCGAAGCGCTGAAAACCGACGCCACGCTGGTGCGCGGCTGCTCGGCCAGCGTCTGGGTCTACCCCGTGCCCGGAAACGCCGGAACGCTGACCTTTCTGGCCGACTCCAACGCCGCCATCACCAAGGGCATCATCGCCCTGGTGCTGGCCGCGGTGCAGGATCGCCCCGCTGACGAGGTGGCCGATATGGATATTGCGGCGGCTTTGGAGCCGTTCGATCTGAAGAACCAGCTTTCCAGCAATCGCACGCAAGGCGTGCCGAATATGATCGCGCTGATCAAGCAGCATGCGGGGCGGATTTCAGGTAAAGTCTGAAGAAGGTGAATGCGAGGGCCATCGCCCTCGCGCTCCCTTTACTTGTCGGCCTTGGCGCTTCGGGTTCGGCCATAGGGCAAGGTCGCCGCGCCGCAGGCTTTTAAACGATAGAAAGGCGCCGGGGCTTTCTGCCTGCGGCGCCTTTTCGTTACCTAGGTGGAGAGGCCGGGCGCGCCATTTCCGCGCCCCGC
>NZ_BCZE01000095.1 GCF_001598555.1 Novosphingobium rosa NBRC 15208 | reverse complement strand
GCCATCGCGCTCACCCGCCGCGACGGCATCGCGCGCGGCCATGGCTTCCAGAAATTCGAAACGGTTGCCAGGCACCAGCAGGGCGCGGCTCGGCTCATCCAGCCGGTGGTTGGCGCGGCCGACGCGCTGCAGCAAACGCGAAGACCCCTTGGGCGCGCCCATCTGGATCACCAGATCGACATCGCCCCAATCCACCCCCAGATCGAGGCTGGCCGTGCACACCAGCCCGCGCAGCCGTCCCTGCGCCATGGCCTCCTCCACCTTGGCGCGGGCCTCGCGCCCCAGCGAGCCATGGTGGATGCCGATCGGCAGATTCTCCTCATTCACATCCCAGAGGAGCTGGAAGATGTATTCGGCCAGAAAGCGCGTGTTGGTGAAGATCAGCGTGGTGCGATGCGCGCGGATCGCCGCCATGATCTGCGGCACGGCCCAGGCGGCGGCATGGCCGCTCCAGGGGATGCGCGCGCCCTCGGGCAGCATCACCTCGACCTGAGCGGGGGCGCCGGGATCGCCCAGCACCAGCGCCACATCCGCGCGCCTGCCGCCGGGGGCCAGCCAGCCGCGATAGGCTTCCGGATCGGCCAGCGTGGCCGAGAGGCCCACGCGGCGCATCTGCGGCGACAGAGACTGGATGCGCGCCAAAGTCAGCGCCAGCAGATCGCCGCGCTTGCCCTGAGCGAAGGCGTGAATCTCATCGACCACCACGCGCTTCACCGTGGAGAACAGCGCGGCGCTTTCGGGATAGCTGATGAGCAGCGCCAGCGATTCCGGCGTGGTCAGCAGAACATGGGGCGGATTGCTGCGTTGCCTCGCCTTGCGTTCCGAAGAGGTGTCGCCGCTGCGGGTCTCGATGCGCAGATCAAGGCCCAGATCCGCCACCGGCATCATCAGGCCGCGCCGCACATCCTGCGCCAGAGCTTTGAGCGGCGAGACATAGATGGTGTGCAGACCCTCCCCGATCCGGCCTTCCACGGCATCGGCCAGCGTAGGCAGAAAGCCGGCGAGCGTCTTGCCCGATCCGGTATCTGCCATCAGCAGGGCGTGAGCGCCGCTTTGCGCCGCCGCCAGCATCTCCAGCTGATGGCGGCGCACCTGCCAGCCGCGCCCGGCAAACCATGCCTCCAGCGCTTCGGGCAGATCGGGCGACAGGCCGGGAGGGGACAGGTTCACCCCAGCGACACGCCGACAGCAGCCAGCCTCGCCTCCAGATCGGTCATCACCCGCTTCAAAGCCATCGCATCGCGTCCTTCCGCCCGTGCCGACAGCTTGGCCTCGGTGTTCGAGGCGCGCAGCAGCCACCAGCCGTCATCAGAGGTAACGCGGATGCCGTCGATGGGGTTCATAACCAGCCCCTCGGCCTCCACCGCCTGTCGCACCGTCGCGACCAGATCGAGCGGGCGCGCCTCCCCCGCCACGGTGATCCGCAATTCGGGCGTCGCGGCGGTTTGCGGCAGGGCCGAGGCCAGATCGGCGATCGACTGCCCCAGCCGCAGACTCGCCGCCATCAGCCGCAGCGCGGCCAGCAGGCCATCGTCGAATCCGTACCAGTCTTCAGCGAAGAAGATATGCCCGGTCATCTCGCCCGCCAGCGGGGCGGCGGTTGCCTTCATTCTGGACTTGATATGGCTGTGCCCGGTCTTCCACAGCGAAGGACGCCCGCCACAGGCCGCAACATGATCGAACAACGCCTGCGACGATTTGACGTCAGCCAGAATTTCGGCTCCGGGCAGTCGCTTGAGCAGATCCTGCGCCAGAATAGCCAGAATTCGGTCGCCCCAGACCACGCGCCCCTGCCCGTCGATCAGCCCGACGCGGTCGGCATCGCCATCGAAGGCCACTCCGAAATCGAGCCGTTTCGACAGGACAAGATCCCGCAAATCGGCCAGATTGGTTTCAACCGTGGGATCGGGATGATGGTGGGGGAAATGGCCGTCAACTTGCGTGAACAGCAGGTGATGCTCGCCCGGCAGGCGGGCGGTCAGCGCCTCGATGGCTGGGCCGGCGGCGCCGTTGCCGGCATCCCAGCCGATGCGCAGGCGGCCGAGCTCGGCCTGATCCAGCCCGGAGAGATCGCGCAGCAGCCGGTCGATATAAGCCGGGAGGATGTCGATCTCTGCGATGGCCCCGGGGTTGATTGCGCCCTCTGGCGTTTCGGGCAAAGCGATGATGACGCCATTGAGCCGCTGGAGGTCTTCCCCGAAGAAGGGGAGGCCACCAAGTACAATCTTGAAGCCATTGTGATCTTTGGGATTGTGGCTGCCAGTTACCTGAATGCCGCCCTGCACTGGCTGGGTTGAGGGCAGTTCACCCGGACGCCCGAACTCTCCCGAACGTAACGCCGCCTCGGCGTAATAAAGCATCGGCGTGGAGGACAGACCGATGCGGACCACATCGACGCCACCCGCGCTCAACCCCGCGACCAGCGCCTGCTCCAGCGTGGGGGAGGACAGGCGGCCATCACGGCCCACCACGATACGGGGCTTTTCCGGCCCGGTCTTTTCCCGCAGCAGGGCCGCAAAACCAAGGCCGATGGCGCGGGCATCACCCTCATTCAGCCTGGGGCCCACCACGCCGCGAATATCATACTCACGCAGGATCGACGGATCGAGGCCCTTGCGCGCACCTGTCCCCAACGCCTCACTCACCCAAAGCGCCTGTCGCGCAGCACCAGCGCTTCCAGCAGCGTGTCGCGGGCCGCATTGGCCTCATGCACCAGTGCTTCATTGCCGCCCCGGTCGGGGTGGACTTTGGTGAGCAGGCGCTTATGGGCCTCGATGATCTCGCTGCGGGTGGCATAGGCATGGATGCCCAGCAGATTGCGGGCCTGACGCAGCGCGCGCTGCTCACGCTTTTCGGAACTGTCACGGCCAACCTTGTCGATCTGCACGATGCGCCAGATTTCCCAAGGGTAGCGACCCAGCACCATCTTGCACAGCAGCACCAGCACGAAGGCCAGTGAAATCAGCTTCATCATCCGCCCGGCTCCGCCTGCTTACCCTCAGGTCAGGCCGTGTAGGACCAGCGCGCCGCTCCACCCGTCACCGGTCCCTGTCCATCAGAGGACGGCTGTTGGGGAGCCGAATTATAGGGGTCATGGCCTTGAGAGGGCTGTGCTTGTGGGGCCTGCTGCACCGGCGCGGGCGCATAAGCGGGCTGGGAGGCCTGCTGAGGCTGGGCCACAGGGGCAGCAGAAGCCTGCTCCGGCGCCTGACGACGCGGCGGCGCGGGCAGGGCCAGCCCCGCGATCAGCCCGCGCAGCTCCTGACGCGCGACCAGATGGCTGGTGCCCAGATCGCCCAGATAGTCCTTGTCGAGCAGGGTCAGCCCGGCGGGGAACAGTTCGCGGTAGATCACGCGCTCCGACAGGCCCGAGGCGATGCGGAAGCCCACGCGCTTCGAAAGCTCCTGCAAAGCCTCATTGATGCGGCGCATGTTGCGCGCCTCGATATGGCCGGTACGGTTGCGCACCACCACCCAGTCCATTTCGCGCTTGTTCTGCGCGATGGTGGCCTGGGCGCGCTTCTTGCGGGTTTCCCAGATCAGCTCGGCATAGAAGGACAGGCGGCGGACCTTGAAGGTCTCCGGGTCCACCTGGCCGATCAGGTCGAAATCGACGAAGCTGTCGTTCAGCGGGGTGATCAGCGTGTCCGCCGTGGTGGCGATATGGCGGGCGAATTCATCGTCGCGCCCCGGCGTGTCGAAGATCAGATAATCGACATCCTGCGCCACCTGCTCGGCCAGCGCGTCCAGCTCCTCCACCGTGGTGCCCTTGAACACCTCGAACTTGGCGGTGGGCAGGGTGAAGCCCTTGCGGCGCATGGTTTCTGCGCGGTTTTCCAGATAGCGGTGAAGCGTGCGCTGGCGCGGATCGAGATCGATGCAGCCGACGCGCACCCCCAGATAGGCCAACGCCACCGACACATGGACTGCCGTGGTGGACTTGCCGGTGCCACCCTTTTCATTGGCAAAGACGATGCGATGAGGGGAAGCCATAGCTGACCTGTTGTTGTGGCGGATGATCCACGCCATATTGCCCGTTGCGGCGCCAAGGCGCTAGGGAAAAGGCCAAGATTCCCTCACAAAACTGTGGGCAAGGCACGGGACGCATTAGGCAAGGACAGGATAGAGTGCGGATCATTCACCATAAAGCGGCGCTGCGCACGGCGGTGGCCGGCATGCGCGCCAACGGCCGGATCGCGCTGGTTCCCACCATGGGCGCGCTGCATCAGGGCCATCTGACGCTGGTGCGCGAGGCCAAAGCGCTGGGCGCTCAGGTGGTGGTCTCGATCTTCGTTAACCCTCGCCAGTTCGGCGCGGGCGAGGATCTGGACGCCTATCCCCGCCAGCTGGAGGCCGATGCCGCGCTGCTGGCCGACGAAGGCGTGGCGATCCTGTGGGCCCCCGCGCCCGAAGAGGTCTACCCGGAGGGCTATGCCACCAACATTTCGGTGGCGGGCGTGTCTGAAGGGCTGTGCGGCGGCACCCGCCCCGGCCATTTCGACGGCGTGTCCACGGTGGTGAACAAGCTGTTCAATCAGGTGCAGCCCGATGTCGCGCTCTTCGGCGAGAAGGACTGGCAACAGCTGGCCGTGATCCGCCGCATGGCCCGCGATCTGGATCTGACCCATCCCTCGGTGGACAACATCATCGGCGTGCCCACGGTGCGGGAGAAAGATGGCCTCGCCCTCTCCTCGCGCAACGCCTATCTTTCGGCGGAAGAGCGGGCTCAGGCCGTCAGCCTGCCGACCGCGATGCGCAAGGCCATCGCCGCCATCGAGAAGCATGCCGATGTGGCCGAAACCCTGGCCGCGCTTCAGGCCGAGGTGCTGGAAGGCGGCTTCCTCTCGGTCGATTACGCCGAACTGCGCGACGCCGACAGCCTGACGCCGCTGACGCAGCTGGGCACACGCCCCGCCCGCCTGCTGGTGGCGGCGCGCATCGGCAAGGCACGGCTGATCGACAATATGGCGGTTTCGGCCAAGGGTTGATCGAAACGTTGATCGAAAAGAGGCAGGCGGCATGATCGCCGCCTGCCCTTTTTTGCTTACGCCGGATAATAGCCCGGCTGGTCAAGGTCGGCGAGCAGACCCGGCTGGGTCGGTTCCCAGCCCAGCGCCGCACGGGTGCGGTCCGCAGAAGCGCCCATCTCGGCCCCGGCGAAGCGGGCGAACCAGCCGAAATGCTCGGGCCCGCGCGCTTCCGCCGGAATGCCCAGCTGCCGCCCGATCACCTGCGCAATCGCCCTGAAGGGCACGCCCTCATCCCCGGCGGCATGATAGACCGCATGCGGCAGGCCCTTTTCCAGCGCCAGACGATAGACCTTCGCCGCATCCAGCCGATGCACACCTGCCCAGAGATTGTCGCCCTCGCCCAGCCAGGCCGACACACCGGTCGAACGCGCCAGATTGATCAGATTGGGGACGAAGCCATGGTCACCCAGCCCATGCACCGAAGGCGCCAGCCGCACCACGCCAGCCCGCACGCCGCGCGCTGCCAGCGCCTGCGCCGCAGTTTCGGAATGGCGCGGGAAATCGGTGGCAGGGCTATCCTCTTCCTGTGCCAGCCGACCCGGCGCGCCCAGCCCGGCAAAACCGCTGGTGACCAGCAGCATGCGGTCCGATCCTTCCAGCGCCGCGCCGATCGCTTCGATGGCGCGCCTGTCCTGAGCCGCATTCTCGGCAAAGCGCGAGAAATCGTGGTTGAAGGCGGTGTGGATCACGGCGTCGCTGTCGCGCGCGGCCTGCTGCAAAAGCTCCAGATCGTCGAGCGTGCCGCGCAACACCTGCGCGCCAGCCTCGCGGGCCATCATCTCGCCCTGATCGGAGCGGGCAAGGCCCAGCACCTCATGGCCATGAGCGCGCAGATCGCGCACGACTGTCGCGCCGACCCAGCCGCTGGCGCCTGTGACAAAAACACGCATTGGGAATCTCCTGTGGGGGGAAGACCGCTATGGGGCGCCCCATCATCCCGTTAAAGATGTGATATTATCAGGGTATAGGCCTTAACAGGCAGGCAGGTGGCTGCCGGGATGGTTGCACCGCAGCAAGCCGCCTGCCATAGGTCTGCCCGCCCCTCTTCCCTTGCGCGTACAGGACGCTTTTCCCATGGCTGCATCTCCCCTTGCGATGGGGATCGATTTCGGCACCACCAATTCGGTGGTGGCTCTGGCGCAAGATACCACGCAGGCCCAACTGGTGCCGCTGGCCGGGCCCGAAGGCACGCAATCGGTGTTCCGCTCGGCCCTGTGCTTCTGGCAGGACGAGCGCGCGCTGGCGCATGAGGCAGGCCCCTGGGCCATCGCCGAATTCCTCGATTTTCCGCAGGGCAGCCGCTTTCTGCAGAGCTTCAAATCGGTGGTGGCCAGCCCCAGCTTCGAACATGCCAACCTCTTCGAAAAGCGCCTGCCCTTCGAGGAGCTGGGCCAGATCTTCCTGCGCCATCTGCTGGCGCGCGGCGGCACGGCGCTGAAAAGCCTGCCTGAAAAGGTGATCGTGGGCCGCCCGGTGCGCTATGTCGGCAACCGGCCCGATGAGGCGCTGGCCCGCAAGCGCTATGACGCGATGTTCTCCATGCTGGGGCGCGAGGTCCATTACGTCTACGAGCCACTGGGCGCCGCCTATGGCTTCGCCTCGCGCCTCAACAAGGCCGCCACGCTGCTGGTGGCCGATTTCGGCGGCGGCACCAGCGACTTTTCGATCGTCCGCGTCGAGGCCCCCGGCGCCGCCAAGCGCTGCACCCCCTTGGGCAGCGCGGGCATCGGCATCGCGGGCGACCGTTTCGACTATCGCATCATGGACAAGCTCGTGCTGCCGCTGCTGGGCAAGGGCGGCACCTATCGCTCCTTCGACAAGGTGCTGGACATTCCCGAGGGCCATTTCGCCGATTTCGGCGACTGGTCGCGCCTGGCGCTGATGCGCACCCGCCGCAAGCTGGAGGAACTGGCCCGCCTGCAGCGCAGCGCCACCGACCCCGCCGCCATCGCCCGCATGATCGCGGTGGTGGACAAGGAACTGGGCTATCCGCTGTATGAGGCCGTTGGCGGGCTGAAGCGCACGCTCTCCGCGCAGGAGGAAGCGGTGTTCCGCTTCGAAAGCCCCGACCTCTCCATCGAGGCCCCGGTGCGCCGCACCGATTTCGAGGACTGGATCGCCCCCGACCTGCAACGCATCGGCGAAACCGTGGATATGGCGCTGGAACGTTCCGGGCTGAACGCCGACGAGATCGACCATGTCTTCCTCACCGGCGGCTCATCGCTGATCCCGGCGGTGCGCGCGCTGTTCGTGGAGCGCTTTGGCGAAGGCCGCATCGAAAGCGGTGAGGAGCTGACCTCCATCGCCCACGGCCTGGCCCTGATCGGGCAAGACCCCGACATCCAGGACTGGACCGCGCGCGACGAAGAGTAACCGGTCAGGGCTTCCCGTGGCCCAGAGTCCAGACGTAAGCCGCCACCGCCTTCACATCGGCTGGCGTCAACGCCGCGCCGCCCAGCGCGGGCATGGCATCGCTGGTCTTCCTGGGCTTGGACACGCCCTGCGTGATGGTCTTGGCCAGACCATCGACCGAACCGTCGCTCCACAGATAGTCCGGCCCCACCAGCGAGGCGCCCGCCGAACTGCCCTTCCCGTCCGAGCCATGGCAGCCAAGGCAGGTGCCCCCCTTGGCCTGCCCCAGATAGATCGCGCGGCCCAGCGCCACCTGCTGCGCGCTGATCCCCGGCGGCAGAGCGGTGGGCGCGGCGGCGGCCTCCGCCGGCTGGCCGACTTCAGATTTGGGCGCGGCGGTCAGCGCGGCATTGGCGGCGCCATGATAGGTGATCCGCCAGATCCGCCCACGCACATCGTCGGCCACATAGAGCGCGCCATCGGGCCCCACGGCCAGACCCGCCGGGCGATGCAGCGCGCGCCCCGGCTCCTTGTAAGGCCCGGCGAAACCGTCGGCAAAGCGGATCCACTTGCCGCTGGGCTTGCCGTCCCTCAGCGGCTGAAAGGCCACCAGATAGCCGTCCTGAGGCGCGGGCGCGCGGTTCCATGATCCATGGAAGGCCACAAAGGCCCCGCCGCTGTAGGCCGCCGGGAAGGCATGGCCGGTGTAGATCGTCACGTCATTGGGGGCCCAATGCGCGGGGAAGGCGACCAGCGGCGGGGTCTTGCTGGCGCAGAGGCCCTGCGTCTTGCCGCCATCGCCGCCATATTCGGGGGCTAGCACATGGCGGTTCTGGAATCCGTCGAAATAGCAGGTCGGCCAGCCGTAATCGGCGCCCTTGAACGGCGAGAAGAGGATTTCGGCGGGGCGCTCCACGCCCTGCTCGGTGGTGTAGAGCTTGGGCCAGTTCTGCGAGAGCTGGTCGCGCCCATGCTGCACGGCGAACAGCCGCCCCGTAGCGTCGAAGGCCAGACCGCCGGTGTTGCGGATGCCCTTGGCCCAACGCTCGGCGGGGGAGAAGACCTGCCCCTCCCTGTCGCCACGATAGGCCCAGATGCCGCCGCGCGTCTCGGCCTCGACACAGGGGTTCGCGCCTTTCGCGCCGGGCTGGCGGTTGGGGCTTTCGCAGGTGTTGCTGGCCGAGCCCGAGTTCACCAGAATCTGCCCGTTGCCGTCCACCACAAAGGGGTGCATCGGGTGATCGCCGGTGAGAGGCATACCCTTCAACACGGTCACGGCGGGGCCGGAGGGGGCGATGGAGCCGGGCTTGAGCGGATAGCGGATGATCGTGTCATGCTCTTCGGCGAAGAGATAGCCATGCCACAGGGAAATGCCGGTGCCCCCTTGAGCGCCCTGCGCTTCCGGCGTGCCGAAGCGGACCACCGTATCGGCCACACCCCTACCCTTGTCATTGGGGCCATGGGTGTCTTTCAGACCCAACAGAAAGGCGCCTTCGGGCGCTTTGGGCGCGTTGCGGAAATAGCGGCCCGACCATGTGTTGACATAGACCGTGCCATCGCCCGCCACGGTCAGGTGCCTGGTATGGCCCAGATTGTCGGCAAAGACGGTGGCGCAGAAACCGGGGGGCAGGCTCAGCCCGCCATTGTCGCCAGGGCAAGCGTGTGAAGGTTGGGCCGAAGCGCCCGTCAGCGCGAAACCCGCACCCAGCAGAACAGGCGCGGCCAGCAGCGCGCGACGCAGCAGTTTCGACATCGGCAAACCTTTCCCCAAAACAGCCCCGTTGTGAGCCTGTTGAAGGCCGGGCACAAGGCGTGGAGGCGCCATGGCCAGTCGCTTTTCAAACGGTTATGGCTGCAGCTTTCCACGGCTCCGTTGAGGACAACGGCGCGCAACACAGGACGTTCCATGCTCCGCCGCCCCGGCTGGTTGCCCCTGCTGCTTTTGCTGATCCTGATCGCTTTGGTGGTCTGGTTCTATACGCACCCCGCCCCGCCGCCCCAGAGCGCCCCCGCGCCCAGCCCTTCTGTGGTGACGCCCGCGCCGGACCATGGCCCCGTGGCGGCCTCGGACGCGGCCTGTGGGGACAATCTCTATCAGGGCGCCCGGCCCGATCTGCCCGGCAAGCTGGCGCAGGGTCTGGTGAGCGTGTGTTATCAGGGTTACGCCTCGGCCAGTTCGCCGGTCAGCCGCACGCCCATGTGGTCCGCCGAGCATCTGACGCCCGCGCGCATCGCGCAGGCCCGCGCCACCGAGCGCGCCAGCGCCTTCTACCCCGAACCCTCGCTCGATGCCGAGATGCGCGGGGAGCTGGCCGATTATCGCCGCTCCGGGCTGGACCGGGGGCATCTCTCGCCCTCGGGCGATATGCCGGGGCACGAGGAACAGCGGCAGAGCTTTTCGCTGGCCAACATCGCGCCGCAGAACTCGCAATTGAACCGGGGGCCGTGGTCGGATCTGGAAAGCCGTTTGCGCGATTATGTGCAGAGCAGGGGCGATATCTGGGTGGTGACCGGCGTGCTGTTTCTGGGCGAGACGATCAACACCACCCCCGATGGCCGCGTGATGGTGCCCAGCAGCTTCTGGAAAGCGGTGCTGGTGCCGGGGCGCGGCGCGCTGGTGTTTGTGGCGCCCAACAATGATGGCGGGCGCATCGATCAGGTCTCGCTGGCGGAGTTTACCCGGCGCACCGGCATCACGCCCTTCCCCCGGCTGGACACCCCCAGCCAGAGTCAGACTGTATTGCGCGATTTTTAAATCGCGCAATACAGTCTTGTTTATTGTTGTCGCATCGTTCCTGCGAAAAACCGGTTCCCACTTTTTCGCACGATGCTCCGGGCTGGAGATCGACTGATGGAAGGTTTCAAGGCCTTTGGTGAGGCGCAGGCGATCACGCTGGGCGACCTCACGCTGGAAAGCGATGAGAGCCAGCTGGCGCTCTACGGCAAGCTGACCTTGCTGGCCGACCAACCCTCTGCGGAACGGCTCGACCATCTGATCGCGCTGCTGACGCAAGCCAAGGCCGATCTGGCCGAGGCCATCGCAAGGGGCGATGCGCCCGGACCGGGGCCCGACAAGCCCCTGCCCTCGGTCAAAAACCCCTTCGCTTAAACCAGTTTACTGCCCGCTCTGATCGCTGTGGGCCTGCTGCTGCACCGTGGCGCCATTGCCCGCCACCTCGGCGGCGCGCAGGCGGTCATGCAGATCCTTTTCCATCTTGCTGGCCGCCTGCTGCGCATCCTCCGACTGCTGTTGATAGCGCTCGTCGAAGCTCTTTTCCTTGTGGCACGCAGCCAGCGGCAGCAGCAGCGCCATGGCGCCCAGAGTAATCTTCACACCCATCAGTAACGCTTCCTGTAACGCCCCGTTACACCCGTTCCCCCAAAAGCCCCGGCCTGGCTGATAACCGACAGCGCCTTGGTCAGCGCCACTTCCAGCGAGGTGGCGGTGTAGCCGCGCGTGTCGGTGATGACCTCGATGTAGATGTTGTTGGTGATGTATTTGCCCGCCGCCACGGCGGTTTCGCGGCCCGTGGTGGAATCGGCGCCCAACACGCGCAACCGGCTGATGCCCGTCGCCGATTGCAGCGTGCCCAGCGGGTTGAGCCCGCCCTTGCCACCGCGCAGCGTGTTGAGCGAGGAGGCCAGCTGCACCGCCTGCAGCGCCGAAAGGCTGCCCACCGGCCCACCGAACAGCACGCGGGCCATCAGTTCGTCCTGAGGCAGGCTGGGGGTAGAGCTGAAGGCGATGGTCGGGTTGGTGGCGGTGCCGGTGACGTTGATCGTCATGTCCACATCCGAGATCGTGCTGGTGGCGGTGATCTTGAGCGTGGGGTCGGTCATGTCGCCGCCGCTGAAGGTGATCATGCTGTCGCTGTCGAGATCGAAGGAATGACCCGCGAAGGACAGCGTGCCGCGCACCACCTTGATCGTGCCGTTGATCTGCGGCGCGCCGCTGGTGCCGCCGACGTGCATATCGGCCTCCCATTCGGAATCGAGCCCCATGCCGGTGACATAGATCTGGTTGTCGGCCCGCACCTGCAGATCGAGCTTCCAGTTGGAGGGCACGCTGCTGATCGGCTCGGGCGCGCCGGTGATGCGCGCCGGGCCATTGACGGGCTTGCGGCGCACGCCGGTCAGCGTGGGCACATTGGCCGAACCCTCGCGCACGATGCGGTAATGCGTTTCGGGCAGGATCACCATGCCGCTGATGGTGGCGGGCTGGTTCGGGCCGTTGACGATCTTGATGTTGCCGCTGGCGCGCGCCGCCAGATCCTGGCCACTGGCCAGCTGCGCATCCTTCATGTCGATGCCCAGCTGGATCGGATAGCCTTCCGCCGCGCTGAGCGAGACGAAGCCGCTGGCGCTGATCGTGCCGTTGCGCGCCTTGGCGGTCAGGCTTTCGACCTGCAGCCGGTCATTGGCGAAACGGCCGCTCAGCGCGATGTTCGTCAGCTTGGTGCCGTAGGACGAGTTCTCATAGGTCAGATTGTTGGCGCGCACGAGGCCGTTCAACTGCGGCGCCTTCACCGTGCCGCCGAAGTCTGCGGCAATGCCGATCGGGCCCTTCAGGCTCTGATCGGAAAGCGCCGCCAGCGAGGCCAGCACATCGGCGGGCCCGTTGTAGCGGATGCCGCCGGAGAGAGGCGCCGCCATCAGGCGCGTCGACCAGCTGCCGGAGTCGGCGGGCAGCGGCGCGAGGTTGAGCTGGAACTGGCCCACAGACGTGCCGCCCCGGCGCAGCAGCGCCTGCATATGGCCACCGCTGTCAGCCAGTTGGCCGCCCATGGTGATGTCCACCGCTTCGGAGACGGTCGCCAGCGTGGTGCGGGTGAAGCCGGTGATCCGCATGCGCACATCGGCCTGCGGGAAAGCGGTCGAAGTCGCCTGCGTGTAATCCAGACTGCCCGAGGCCTTGCCCCCTACGCCCAGCCCCGGCGAGAAGGCATTGACCAGCGCCAGATCGACACCGTTCAACCGGCTGCGGAGCGCCATGCCATTGCCATAATGGCCCTCAAGCTGGAGCGTGCCATTGCTGACCTGCAGCGTGGCGGGGCGCAACGTATAGGTGCCCTTCTCCGGCACGATCTGCAGCGGCGAACGGCTGGCGATGTCCACGCCATTGACCTTGCCGTTGAGCGCGATCCGCCACAGCTGCGGCGCCAGAGCGGCATTGGCGGCCAGATGGAAGGGATACTTGCTGCGCCCCTCCACCAGCAGTTTCGCCTGCCCTGCCCCGGCGTGATAGTTCACATTGGCGCGCGCCACGGCGATATAGAGGTCGCCCATCCGCGTGCCCGAAAGCTGCACATCGCCATTGATCTGCGGCTGATCGGTCATCAGCACATCGGCGTTGACGAGGGCGCGCTCCACCGTCAGCCCGGCCTTGCCCGGCAGGCTGGTGTTGGCCGCCGCCAGCGCCACCACGGCCCGCTGCTTGCCGCCTTGCGCCGACAGATCGATATGCCCCGCCACGCCCGAGCCACTGGCCTGCACCGTGCCCGCGAAGGGCCCGGCGGGCGCCTGCACGATATGGCCGGTAAAGCCGATTCCCGAAAACGCCGTGCCGGGGCGCAGGTCGATGGCCAATTGCTTGCCCGTGGCCACCGCGACATTGGCGGCGATGGCGCCGTAATCGCTGTTGGCCTTGGCGGTCACCAGATAGGTGCCGTTCTGCCCCCGCACATCGGCCACCAGATCGGCCAGCCCCATGCCCACACCGGGCTTGGCAGCCACAAGATGGAGCACGGGGCTGGCCACGGTGCCGCTGGCGGTGACACCGATGGGGCCATATTGGTCCGAGGAGGCATTGGCGGCGAAAGCGATGCGGCCCTTCTCGTCATAGCGGCCATGGCCGCCGACCAGACGGAATTCGGGCGCCGCGACGTTCAGCTTATCGATGGTGGCCACGCCATTGCTGTCATAGCCGACATCGGCCTGGATCAGCGCATTGCCGCCCAGGAAATTCTGCAACCCGTCGTTGAGCAACCGGGTCGAGCGGGCCGCGACATGGCCGCCCAGCTTGAAATAGCCATTGGCGCCGGTCTTGAGGCCAATGTCCGACTGCAGGTTGAAAATCCCCACGCTCTCGACCTTGTAGTCGTTGACGCGGCCATTGAGCGTGCCGGTGTAGAGCGCCTTGTTCATATCGGCGATGATGACGGCCTTGGCGTCGATCCTGCTCGATTGCAGATGGATGTTGTCCGAGAGCAAACGGCCCTTGGCATAGGCAAAGTCACCGCTGAAGCGCACATTGGTGAGCAGCGGCGCCACGCTGGCGCTGACGCCCGTGATCGCGGCGGCATGGCCATTGACCGGAATGCGCCACTGGTCCTTGTCCAGCTTGGCGCTGCCCGAGACCGACAGGCCGTCGATCCGCGTCGCGCCAAAGCCGATCCAGCCCGCATCCAGACCGTAGCTCAGGCTGGGCGCCACGAAGGCGCCATTGACCACGGCATGGGCGGCGATCCGGTCACCGGCCAGATTGGTGGCGATCACCTTGGGCTGCATCAGCTGGAAGCCCAGCTTCATGTCGGACAGGGTGTTGTTGCCCATATCCATCGCGCCATCGGCCTGAGCGCCAAAGTTGGTGTTGCCCACCCTGGCATGCAGATCCATCTTGCGCTGGTCGAAGGCGGCGGTGACATCCAGCTGCGTCTGCGGCTGGAACAGCGCGGCGGCAGGGCCGGTCAGCAGGATGGCGGGATGCAGCGGCCCATGCACATCGAAGGTGCCCTTGCGCGCCTTGATCGAGACATCGGCCAGCGTGTCACTGCCGATGGTCTGGGCCAGATGGCCGTCCCAGGCGTTCCAGTCGCCCTTGCCCGCCAGCGTCAGACTGACCGGCTTGCCAAGGCCGCTGAGCGAATCCACAAGCCCGTGCACCGGCGCCTGCACGCGAATGTCCATCGCCAGCCGGTTGTTCTGCGGCATGGCGTCAATCACGGCATGGATGCTGTCCCCCCCGGCGACGCCCGGCGCGGCGATGGCGCTGGCATCGGCGGTGAGCTGCAGGCGGCGGTCGGCGATATGCACCGCGCCGTTGAAACCGAGGATATGGCGCTGGCCGCTGACCGCCTTGTCGATCTCCAGACGGCCAAGCTGCACGCGGTCCATATCGATGTTCAGATCGGGCAGCAGCGGCGCATTGCTGGGCGGCGTCGGCTTGAAGGCCGGGGTGCGGGTGAGGAACGCCTGCGGGATCGTCAGATCATGGATGGCCAGATGCTTGTGGAGGTATTCAAAAGGCTGGTAATCGACCGAGACATTGGGCGCGCTGAGGAACACGCCCTTGGGATCGCCGATGGTCAGATCGACCAGCTGCATGCGGTTGAAGATCGATCCCTCGATCCGCCCGACATGGATCGTCATCCCGTTCTCGAACTTCAGCGCAGAAACCTGCTTGGCCACGAAAGCGCGCCCGCTGTCGGTGCCCAGCCACAGCAGCACGCCGCCCACCAGCAAGGCCAGCACCACCACCAGACCCAACAGGCCGATGGCGATGCGCTTGCCCCATGAGGCGCGGGGGCGGACAGGCTCGGCTCCGTCGATCTGCATATCCTCGGCCATCAGAACGCCTGCCCGATCGAGACATAGACCGCCACGCGCGATTCCCCCACCTCACGATGGATCGGCGTGGCGATGTCGAAGCGCAAAGGCCCGAAATTGGTGTAAAGCCGCGCGCCGATGCCCGCGCCCAGCCGGAAGTTGGTGAAGGAGGGCAAGGTGCTGGTGTAGACCTGACCGCCATCGACAAAGGCCACCAGCCCGTAATTGCCGAAACGGTAACGGATTTCCGTGCCCGTCTCGATCTGGCTGAGGCCGCCGATGGGGTTGCCGTTGGGATCTTTGGGCCCCAGCTCCTGATAGCCGAAGCCGCGCACCGATCCGCCGCCGCCCGAATAGAGCCGCCGCGAGGGCGCCAGCGCCGTGCGCGACACGCCCTGAATGCTGGCGATCTTGGCGCGCCCGGCCAGCACCAGGCTCTTGCCGATCGGCCAATAGCCCGTCGCCTCGAAGGAATCGCGGGCATAGAATTGCCCGCCCGTGCCCAGCGAGGTTTCCGGCGAGAGCGTCACCGACAGCTTGTAGCCCTTGGTGGGATCGAGCAGCGAGTTCGACCGGTCATAGGTCACCTGCCCCGGCAGGGCGAGGATGTAGAAGGTGCGGCGGCGGTAATCGGCAGCCGTGAAATCATAATCCTGCTCGTTGGTGCCCACCACCTCGAAGCCGTAGCTGTAGGTCCAGCGCTTCTGCCACAAGGGCGTGCTGGCATAGGACATGCGGCCATAGAGCTTGCCGGTATAGGCCTCGTAAGCGTTGAGGTTGGAATGGTCGGCGCCAATCCCCAGCTCGAAGGTGCGATCCCGCTTGCCCGCGTTGGAGCGGCGGAAGGTGCTGGAAATCCCCTGCTCATTGGTGCCCAGCGTGGCGCTTTCGATCAGCGCGCCCTCGGGCGGGAAGAGGTTGGCATGGGTCCAGCTGCCGGTCGCCTTCATGCCCTCGCCCGTGGCATAGCCGACCTGAGCGGAGAGCGAGCGCGGCGGCCCGGCGGTTTCATTGACCAGCAGATTGGCATATTCGGTGCCGTCTCCAGCCGGCGTGCCGGTCTGCTGCGGCTCGACCGTCACCACCGAATAGAGGTTGGTGGCCACCAGCGCCTTGCGCAGATCGTCGACCTTGCGGCTGTCATACAGTTCGCCCTTCTTGAAGCGAGCGATGGTGGCGACATGCTTGGGCTTGAAGACGCGCTTCTTGCCCTCGACCTGAATGTCGCCGAAGCGGCTGCGCGGCCCCGGCGTGATCGGCAGCGTGTAATCGCCGGTATGGGCGGCGGCATCGAGCAGAATGTCGCGCTGGCCGACCTTGGCGAAAGGATAGCCATTCTCCGGCAGCACCACGCCAAGGCTGGCTTCCGCCGAGAGAATACGGTCGGCCACGATGGGTTCGCCGCTTTTCGGCACAAAGGATCGGGTGATGAGATCGGACGGCGTGACCGGCGGCGTGTCGAACTTGATCGCCCCCAGCACATAGCGCGGCCCCGGCGCCACATCGAGCGTGACGGTGATCCTGCCCGGCTCCTGATCGGCCTTGGCGTCCTTCGGGTCCTTGGCCATTTGCGGCGTTTCGACGCTGCCGTGCACGCTGGCATCGAAATAGCCCTGCGAGGACATGACATCGGCCAGCGTCTTCTGGTCCTGCTGCATCCGGGCCGAGATCATCGCGCCATTGGCGGCCTTGCCCTTGCCCTCCTTCAGCGCCGAGACGGCGGAGAACTGATCGCGAATGGCGCCGCCATCGATGGGCGAGACGCGGTTGCGATCCGCAATCTTGTCGATCCCGGTCACCTTCCAGTCATAGCGCAATTCGGCCTCGGCCTTGTCCTTCACATCGGCGGCGGTGACGAGCGGCTTGGTGTTGAAGCTGTCGAGCGGGGTGAGCGGCTTGGCCAGATCAGGATCGGGCGCGGGCAGCGGCGCCAGCGTGCCGTCCTGCGCCGTGGTGGCGCTGGGCGGCGTGCCGGGCGCGGGGGCGGCAGGCGTTTGCTGCTTCGCCCAATCCTGCACGGTGCCCATGGGGGCATCGGGATTGTCGCTGATCGGCGGCAGGGCGGCGTCGAAATCCTTGTCGGGCAGGATCGGCGTGGTGGGAATGGGGTTGGACTGGGCAGCGCCGCTCTGGGCGGCATCGGCCGGCGCGGGGGCTTGCGCGGCAGGCGGGCTCTGCGGCGCGGCTTTGCGGGCCTGAACAGGGGTGGCAAGGCAGGTGGCCAGCACGATCAGGCTGGCCGTCACCAAGGCGGATTGTTCGACGGGCGCTCTGCGACCACCCCCTCGAAACCCGTGAAACAAGACGATTGCCCCCCATACCCCTTGAACGCCCGCGATCGCCGCAATCGCAGGCCAGCGCAAGATGTTACGCTTGGGGGTGGGGAATGTTCCGGCTTATATTTTGTAAAATGCGACGAAAAATCAGGCCTTTTCGGCGAGCCGCCAGCGCAGGGTCTCACCCGCGTGGAAGGGCACCAGCGCCAGCGCGCCCTCACCCAGCACCTCGGGCACCGGCGTGTCGACGCGCTCCAGGGTCACCGTGCCCTCGTTGAGCGGCAGGCCATAGAAGCGGGGACCGTGCAGCGAGGTGAAGCCCTCCAGACGGTCCAGCACACCCTCATCCTCGAAGACCTGGGCATAGCTTTCCAGCGCATAGGGCGCGTTGAAAATCCCCGCGCAGCCGCAGGAATTTTCCTTGCGACCGATGGCATGGGGGGCGCTGTCGGTCCCCAGAAAGAACTTGGGCGAGCCCGAAACCGCCGCCGCGCGCACGGCAAGGCGATGCTGCTCGCGCTTGGCGACGGGTAGGCAATAGGCATGCGGGCGGATGCCGCCATCGAAAATGGCGTTGCGGTTGATGATGATATGCTGCGGCGTGATGGTGGCCGCGATGTTGGGCCCGGCGGCGTTCACGAAATCCACCGCCTCGCTGGTGGTGATATGCTCCAGCACGATCTTGAGATCGGGATAGTCCGCCACCAGCGGGGTGAGGATGGTTTCGATAAACACCGCCTCACGGTCGAAAATGTCGACATGGCGGTCGGTCACCTCGCCATGGATCAGCAGGGGCATGCCGATGCGCTGCATCGTTTCCAGCACGCCGGTCATCTTGCGGATGTCGGTCACGCCATGGGCGGAGTTGGTGGTGGCATGCGCGGGGTACAGCTTGCAGGCGGCGAAGGCGCCGCTGGTGTAGCCGCGCTCGATCTCCGCCGGATCGATGCTGTCGGTGAGATAGCAGACCATCAGCGGGGTGAAATCCATGCCTCCGGGCAGCGCGTCCAGAATGCGCTGGCGATAGGCATTGGCCGCCTCCACCGTGCTGACCGGCGGGGTGAGGTTGGGCATCACGATGGCGCGGGCGAACTGGCGGGCGGTGTAATGCGCCACCTGCTTGAGCATATCGCCATCGCGCAGGTGCAGGTGCCAGTCGTCGGGGCGGCGGATCGTGAGGGTCTGGGTCATGAAGGGAGCCTTTAACGCTGCGCATAGGCCCTCGCAATAGGGCGAGGGTTTGCCTACATCGCCTGTCATGATTCTGCCCCCCGAACGCCTCTCCCGCTTCGCCCGCCATATCATCCTGCCCGAGGTGGGCGGCGCCGGACAATTGGCGCTGGCGCAGGCCCATGTGGTGCTGGTGGGCTGCGGCGGGATCGGATCGCCCGCGCTGCAATATCTGGCGGCGGCGGGCATCGGCCGGTTCACCCTGATCGACGACGATGTGGTCGAGGACAGCAACCTGCAACGCCAGACGATCTTTTCAACCGCCGATCTGGGCAAGTCCAAGGCGCAGGCGGCGGCGGACTGGGTGAAGCGTTTCGACCCGGCTCTGTCCGTGACGGTGCATCAGGCGCGCATCACCGCCGAGAACGCCGCCACGCTGATCGGCCAGCCAACCTTGGTGCTGGACGGCTGCGACAATTTCGCCACCCGCCTTGCCGTGTCGGACGCCTGCGTGGCGCTGGGCACGGCGCTGACCAGCGCGGCGGTCGGGCGCTTTCAGGGGCAGATCGCCAATTTTGCCGGGCATCTGCCGGGGCAGCCCTGCTATCGCTGCTACGTCGGCGATGCCTTCGATGCTCAGGATTGCGACACCTGCGCGGCGGATGGGGTTTTAGGCGCCTTCGTCGGCATGGTCGGCACCTTCGCGGCGATGCATGCCATCCGCATCGTGATGGCACAGGCAGGCGCAAGCTTCGACGGGACAGGTCTGGGCGATCCGCAATGGGGCAAACTGATGCTGCTGGACGGGCTGGCCCCCGCGCTGCGGCCGATCAGTCTGGTGAAAGACCCGGCGTGCAAGGGGTGTTCCGGGTAAAACACGTGACGGTTCAGGCGCTGATGAAATGCTCCGGCGCTTTTCGGCTGATGGTCAGCGTGACGACGCTGCCCACACGGATGTCCTTGGCCTCCCTCGCCCCCAGCCAGACCGTGGTTTGATGCAGCTGGCGATCCAGCGGTGAAATATAAGCGATGGAGGCGTGCCAGACGGGATGGACCACAAGGTCGATGTTGCGCCCCGTCATATGGAAGGACGTTTCCTCCAGCCCCAAGGCTCCCAGCCCACTGCAAGATGCATTTTGGGCCCCCGCGAATTGGGAATGTTCCACCCTCTCCTTCATCGGCGACACGGAGCTGGAAACGTTGCAAAATTTTTCAAACCCGGTGACGGTGACCGGAATTTTGCGATAATTCCACCAAAGATCGAATTTGATATAGAGGATGCCGAAAAGCGCAAAGGCAAGAACAACGCCCATAATCACGGTCCTGAAAGCGCGGACCATATTTGCAATATCTGTCACGGCATCGCACTCTTAGCAGCATGGAAGCGCCTCGATAAGCATGCTTCCTTGCGGCGCCGTTAAAGCACACGTCTATCGCAGAACCTCTTCCACCCACTCCGGCACGACTTCCCCCGCGCTGCCCAGCCGCGTCTCGTGAAACCATGCCGAGCCCGCCGAACGCTCCAGATTAAGCTCCAGACACTGCGCGCCAACCTCCCGCGCCGCGCGCACAAACCCCGCCGCCGGATAGACCGCGCCCGAAGTGCCGATCGAGACGAACAGGTCGCAATCGTTCAGGGCCTCGTAGATGTCCTCCATGCGATAGGGCATCTCGCCGAACCACACGATGTCCGGGCGCAGCGATGGCTTGCCGCAGGATGGACAGGCTGGGCGTTCGATCAAGGTTTCCACCCACCGATGCCGCGCATCGCAGGCGCCGCACCATGCGCTGTTCAAGGCCCCATGCATATGGATCAGCGCTTCACTGCCCGCCCGCTCATGCAGGTCGTCGACATTCTGGGTAACCAGCAGGAAGCCGCCCTGCCACGCCTTTTCCAGCCGCGCCAAAGCCAGATGCGCCGCATTGGGCCGAGCCGCCAAAGCCCCCGCCCGCCGCGCATCGTAAAAGCGGTGAACCAGATCGGGATTGGCGGCAAAGCCCTCCGGCGTGGCGACATCCTCGATGCGGTGGTCCTCCCACAGGCCGTCGCTGGCGCGGAAGGTGCGAATGCCGCTCTCGGCGCTGATGCCCGCGCCGGTGAGGATGACGATGTTGCGGATGCTGCTCATGCCCCCGGTGTGCCTCAGCCACGCCGCCTTGCCAACCACGCCCACGCGGGCCATGACGCATGCCGTATTTTCGAGAAGGAGCATCCCATGGCAAACATCGGCATCATCGGCAGCGAAGGCCGCATGGGCAAAGCCATCGCCGAGGCGATCCAGATCGGCCACGCCGATGCCCACACCGTGGCGGGCGCTATCGACCGCGACGGTGATGTGGACGCGCTGGCCGCCGCCGCCGATGTGCTGATCGACTTCTCCTCCCCCGCTGCGCTGGAGGCCAGCCTCGACGCTGCCGTCGCAGCGGGCAAGCCCATCCTGATCGGCACCACCGGCCTTGAAGAGCGCCACCACTGGCTGATCGATCAGGCCGCTGAAAAGATCGCCGTGCTGCAGACCGGCAACACTTCGCTGGGCGTCAACATGCTGGCCTATCTGGTGGAGGAAGCCGCCCGCCGCCTGGGCGAGGACTGGGATATCGAGATCGTCGAAACCCACCACCGCATGAAGGTGGACGCCCCCTCCGGCACGGCACTGCTGCTGGGCGACGCCGCCGCGCGCGGCCGCCAGATTCGCCTCGAAGACCACGCCGTGCGCGGGCGCGATGGCATCACCGGCAAGCGCGAGGCGGGGACCATCGGTTTCGCCGCCCTGCGCGGGGGCAGCGTGGCGGGCGACCACACGGTGCATTTCCTGGCCGACAATGAGCGGCTGGCCTTCTCCCATCTGGCGGAGAACCGCGGGATTTTCGCGAAGGGGGCCTTGAAGGGCGCGCTGTGGCTGATCGGGCAGAAGCCGGGGCGGTATGGGATGAAGGAAGTGCTGGGGCTTTAAGAAGGGTAGATGCGAGGGGGTTACCCCCTCGCGCTCCCATGACGTCTTCCGACGCTCGGGCAGTGGCGCCGAAATGAAGCGCCCCGGCTATCCACCTGCGCAACCCAGAGCGCCGCAGGCAGATCAGCCTTGGACCCCACGCCGCCTTGTCAATTTTCATGCCTGCGGCGCCATCGTGCCGCGCACTTCGGCATAGTCAGCATACCACGCAGACATTAAAGGGAGCGCGAGGGTTATGACCCTCGCATTTCTCTTTTCCCTTCTAGAAACCCACACCAGACCATGAAAAAAGCCGACATCTTCGAATTCTTCCGCCGCCTTGCCGAGGTCAACCCCGACCCGCAGACCGAGCTGGAATTCGGCAACACCTATCAGCTTCTGGTGGCCGTCACGCTTTCGGCGCAGGCGACGGATGTGGGCGTCAACAAGGCCACCCGCGCCCTGTTCGAGATCGTCAAGACCCCGCAGGACATGCTCGATCTGGGGCTCGACGGGCTGAAGGATCACATCAAGACCATCGGCCTGTTCAACACCAAGGCCGCCAATGTGATGGCCATGGCGCAAATTCTGGTCGACAAGCACGACGGCGAAGTCCCCGCCGACCGCGATGCTCTGGTGGAGCTGCCCGGCGTGGGGCGCAAGACGGCCAATGTGGTGCTGAACTGCGCCTTCGGGATGGAGACCTTCGCGGTCGACACGCATATCTTCCGCGTGGGCAACCGCACGGGGCTGGCCAAGGGCAAGACGCCCGAAGCCGTCGAGAAGCAGCTGGAAAAGTATGTGCCCGGGCCGTTTCGTGTCGGCGCGCATCACTGGCTGATCCTGCATGGGCGCTACGTCTGCAAGGCGCGGACGCCGGAGTGCTGGCGGTGTTCGCAGGTCGATCTCTGCGCGTTCAAGGATAAGGTTTTGCAGAAGAAGAAGTGAAGGTGCGAGGGTCATAACGCTCGCGCTCCCTTTAATTGTCAGCGTAGCGCATCGCGTTCGGCCATAGAGCAACGTCGCCGCGCCGCAGGCTTTTGAACGAGAAAAGGCGCCGGGGCATTCCTGCCTGCGGCGCCTTTCTGTTGTGCAGGTGGAGAGACTAGGCGCTCCGATGCGGAACCGCTGCCCCATCGCCGGAAGACGTAACGGGGGTGCAGGGGGCGATGGCCCCCTGCTTTCACCCTGCCTTACTGATTGGGATCCACATTCAACCCATGCAGCCCATGCTCCACCGTATCATGCGGAGCGGCAGGGTGCTCCGC
This sequence comes from Novosphingobium rosa NBRC 15208, assembly GCF_001598555.1. GTDB lineage: Bacteria > Pseudomonadota > Alphaproteobacteria > Sphingomonadales > Sphingomonadaceae > Novosphingobium > Novosphingobium rosa. The sequence goes on along the minus strand of NZ_BCZE01000095.1, from coordinate 1,450 downwards.
CTCCGGGTCCATCAGCGGCTGAAGCATGCCTTCGGTCTTGGTCACGATGGCCGTCGCCACCGCATTGCCCAGCACCGAAGTCGCGCTGCGGCCCATATCGAGGAACGTGTCCACCGCCAGCAGCAGGGCGATGCCCTCGACCGGCAGGTGGAACTGGTTCAGCGTCGCGGCGATCACCACCAGCGAGGCGCGCGGCACGCCCGCGATGCCCTTGGACGACACCATCAGCGTCAGCAGCATCAGCAGCTGCGTGCTGATCGGCAGGTGGATGCCGTAAGCCTGCGCGATAAAGATCGAGGCGAAGCTGGCATACATCATCGAACCGGTGAGGTTGAAGGCATAGCCCAGCGGCAGCACGAAGCCCGAGACGCGGCGCGGCACACCGAAGCGGTCGAGCTGCTCGAACATCTTGGGCAGGCTGGCTTCCGAGGATGCGGTCGAGAAGGAGATCAGCACCGGCTCGCGGATGTAGCGGAACAGGGTGAAGGCGCGCTTGCCCAGGAACAGCGCGCCCGCGCCCAGCGTCAGCAGGCAGAGCAGGATCAGGCCGCCGTAGAACTCGGTGACCAGCACGCCATAGGTGGCCAGGATGCCCAGCCCCTTCACGCCGACAATCGCGGCCATGGCGCCGAACACCGCCAGCGGCGAGACCGACATGACATAACCGGTGATCTGCAGCATCAGCGTCACCACCGCATCGGCGAAATCGACGATGATGCGGCCCTTCTCGCCGATGGCCGAAAGCCCAACGCCGGCGAAGACCGAGAAGACCAGCAGCTGCAGCACATTGTTCTGCGCCATGGCGTCCAGCGCGCTGGTGGGGAAGATCTCGATGACGAAGTGGCGGAAGGTGAGCTGGCTGGTGGCCAGATCGCCGAGGCCCGTGGCCGGGCTCAGCGCCAGACCAGCGCCCGGCTGAAAGGCATTGACCAGCACCATGCCCAGCAGCAACGACACCAGGCTGGAGCTGACGAACCACACCAGCGCCTTGCCGCCGATGCGGCCCAGCGCGGTCGAATCGCCCATGCCCGCGATGCCCGTGACGATGGTCGCCATGATGAGCGGCGCGATGATCATCTTGATCAGGCGCAGGAACACATCGGGCAGCAGCTTGAGGATATCGGCAATCGTCGCCAGCGCCGGGTCCTTGGGATCGAACGCCTGATGCAGGCCGTAGCCCACCACAATACCGGCCACCAGGGCAATCAGAATGAAATAGGTCAGCCGTTTTGCCATGGTTCCCCGCGTGCGCCCTTCGATTTTCGGGCGTCTATGGATGTATCAATGTGCCCTGCTACCAAGTGGCGCCTAAGGCGGCAATGGCGGCAAAGGACGTATGCCCCGTGTCTGGTTGCTGTGGCAGGGGCGCACGGCTTTTGCGAGGATAGAAGGCATAAAAGAAAATGCGAGGGGGTTACCCCCTCGCGCTCCCGGAACGTCTCCCGACGAT
>NZ_BCZE01000094.1 GCF_001598555.1 Novosphingobium rosa NBRC 15208 | reverse complement strand
GCACTTTACCTTTTATGCCTTAATGACCTTCTGCGGATCACACACCACCAAGGCGCTATCCCGCCGCGCCAGAGACACCAGCGCCAGCCCCGCCCCCTCAGCGCGCTGGGCGGCCAGACTGGTCGGCGCGGAGATCGTCACCAGCAGCGGGCAGCCGGCGCGGACGGTCTTTTCCACCAACTCATAGCTGCAGCGCGCGGAGAGCAGGATAAAGCCGCCCGCCGGATCGATGCCTTCCCGCAACAGCGCGCCGACCAGCTTGTCCAGCGCATTGTGGCGGCCGACATCCTCCCGCGCCAAAACAATCGCGCCATCGGGAGCGCAGAAGGCGGCGGCATGGACAGCGCCCGTCGCCCGGCCCAGCGGCTGATGGTCGGAGAGGGCATGCAACGCATGGGCGATGGCCTCTCTTGTGACCGCAAGGCTGGTGGCCAGACGCGGCAGGGGCGCCAAAACCGCCTCGATCGAGTCCATGCCGCAAAGGCCGCAACTGCTCTCGCCAAGGCGGGTGCGGGCGCGTTCCAAACCGATGGAAGCGCGCTCGGGCGCGAGCCAGAGGCGTAGCACCCAACCTCCGTTTTCCAACGCAACCGCATCGACGGCTGCCATCTGGTCCGCCCGCTCGATCAGGCCCTCGGCCAGTGCGAAGCCGAGGGCGTAATCCTCAAGATCCGCCGGCGTGCCCATCATGACCGCATAGCCGAAACCGCCGACCTCGATGGCGATGGGCGCCTCGATGGGCACGGTGCGGGGCAGGTCGGCGTCGCCGGCTTGCGCCAACCCCAGGCGGCGGACGGGCAGGCTTATGGAGCGGGGGTCGGTTGGCATGTCGCTTTCCATAGGCGAGCATGTCGCAATGCGCAAAATTTCGGCGTGATTTGGGGGTTGTCCTGACTCGCCCGGCTGACACATAATGGTCTACCATCAGAACGGAGCGGCAAGTCATGGATGAACAACGGCCCGAGGGCATTGAACGCTATGACGATCCCGCCGGTGGCTGGGGCGCTCTGCGCGCGGTGGCCAGCGCGCTCAAGCAGCAGCAGGCGGTGGAGCGCGGCACGCAGGCGCTGTGGAAGCAGAACAAGCCCGAGGGTTTCGACTGCCCCAGCTGCGCCTGGCCCGACCCCGATCACAGCTCCGCTTTCGAGTTCTGCGAGAATGGCGCCAAGGCGGTGGCGTGGGAATCGACCTCGCGCCGGGTGGGGGCCGAGTTTTTCGCGCAGCACAGCGTGGCCGATCTGTGGCAGCAGTCCGACCACTGGCTGGAGGATCAGGGCCGCATCACCGAGCCCATGCGCTACAACCTCGCCACCGGCCATTATGAGCCGGTGAGCTGGGAAGACGCCATGGCCGCCATCGGCAAGGGTCTGGCCGCGCTGGACAATCCTGATCGCGCCGAGTTCTACACCTCTGGCCGCTGTTCGAATGAGGCGGCGTTTCTCTATCAGCTGTTCGTGCGGCTCTATGGCACCAACAATTTCCCCGATTGCTCGAACATGTGCCATGAGGCCACATCGGTGGGGCTGCCGAAATCCATCGGCATCGGCAAGGGGACGGTCAGCCTCGACGATTTCGATCATGCCGATCTGATCCTGTCCTTCGGCCACAATCCGGGCACCAACCATCCGCGCATGATGGCCAATCTGCGCAGCGCCGCCCGGCGCGGGGCGCGGATCATCGTGTTCAACCCGCTGCGTGAGCGCGCGCTGGAGCGTTTCGCCTCGCCGCAATCGCCGGTGGAGATGGCCACCTTCTCGGCCACGCCGATTGCCGACACCTATCTGCAGGTGAAGGTGGGCGGCGATATGGCGGCGCTCAAGGGCATCGCCAAGGGGCTGCTGGCGCTGGATGCGGCGGCTCTGGCGGCGGGCAGGCCCAGCGTGCTGGACCGGGCGTTTATCGCCCAGCACACCAATGGTTTCGAGGCCTTCGTGGCCGATATCGAGGCCACCGGCTGGGACGTGATCGTGCGGGATAGCGGCCTTGCCCGCGCCGATCTGGAAGGCGTGGCTGCGGTCTATGCCAAGGCCAAGGCGACGATCCTGTGCTATGGCATGGGCATCACCCAGCACCGCACCGGCACGCAGAATGTGCAGCAGCTGGCCAATCTGCTGCTGATGAAGGGCAACATCGGCAAGAAGGGCGCGGGCATCTGCCCCCTGCGCGGCCACTCCAACGTGCAGGGCGACCGCACCGTGGGCATCTGGGAGCGCCCGACCGAGGCCTTCCTGAACAGGATGCAGGAGGTCTTCAACTTCGATCCGCCGCGCAAGCATGGCAATTCGGTGGTGGAAAGCATCGCCGCCATGCGCGAGGGCTTCGCCAGGGCGGTGATCTGTCTGGGCGGCAATCTGGCCATCGCCTGCTCAGACCCCGCCGCCTGCGCCGAGGGTTTTCGCAAGCAGGATCTGGCGGTGCATATCACCACCAAGCTCAACCGCACCCATCTGCTGATGGCGAAGGACAGCTTTATCCTGCCCTGCCTTGGCCGCACCGATCTGGATGTGCAGGCCACCGGCTCTCAGGCCGTGACGGTGGAGGATTCCATGTCGATGGTCCACGCCTCGCGCGGGTTCCTTAAGCCGCCCAGCGATATGGTGCGATCCGAGCCCTGGATCGTGGCGAAGATGGCCAAGGCCACGCTGGAGGCCATGGGCAAGCCGCAGGCCGGCGGCGTGGATTGGGACAGGCTGGTCGGCGATTACGATCTGATCCGCGATCTGATCGAGCAGGTCTTCCCCGCTTTCGCCAATTACAATCAGGGCATCCGCAAGCCGGGCGGTTTCCACCTCACCAATTCGGCGGCGCTTCGTCAGTGGAACACGCCCGACGGCAAGGCGCAGTTTCTTACCCATGCCAGCCTCGACGAGGATGAGGTGACCGATGATGACACCGTCCTCAAGCTGACCACCCTGCGCTCGCATGACCAGTACAACACCACGGTCTACGGTCTGGACGACCGCTATCGCGGCGTCTTCGGGCGGCGCGACATCCTGTTCGTCAGCCCGAAGGAGCTGGCGCGGCTGGGCTTCCATGAGGGCGATGTGGTCGATGTCTCCACCGCGCTGGCGCATGCCGCGCCGGGCCGCGTGGTGCGCGGGCTGACTCTGGTGGCGCAATCCCTGCCCGATGGCTGCTGCGGCGCCTATTACCCCGAAACCCAGCCACTGATCGCCTTGGAACATCACGATCCGCAGAGCATGACCCCGGCCTACAAGTCGATCCCCGTCAAGATCACGCTGGCCGAGCCCAGGGTGCCCAGCGAGGAGGATGAGTTGGTGGTGCGGCGTGATGGGGTGGCCGGGATCGTCTAACGTTTAAGCGGGATCGGCCTTGCGCTGGATTGGCTTGCCCGGCTTTGGCGCGCAGCGTTGCAACTGCTGAGGGCTGCTATGCGGTCGGGGCCTTCTAACGCCTTTTTAAGGGAGCAGCCTTTAACATTGCTCCCCGATGATGAAGGCTCTCTATCGACTTGCCGCGCCCGTCCTCGTCTGCGGCATGGTGGCGCTCTTCGGGCCGATCTCCATCATCCTGTTGCTCGGCTGCGCCATGGTTGTCATGCTGGCCCCCATACAGCTTCACTACAAAGCTCGACATCTAGGCCGCAAAGGCTGCGATGATATGATCTTCTACGCCCGGAAAAAGCGGCACGCTTTGGGCGAACCCGATTACACCGAGGGCGAACTCGCCGAGATGAAGGCCCTGCGCAAGAAAGGTGATTTCAGGCCAGTCAGCGCGCTGATCTCCGCTTCGGACAAGCGCCTGCGGGACAAGCGGCAGGCAGAACAACAGCAGGCCATGGCCGAAGCCAAAAAAGCCGCATCCGCCATGCGGCAAAGGGACGAAGACCTGCGGATGTATCGCGCCTGATCAACCCGCGCAGGCCCGAAAAGCACCGGGCTTAGCCCCTGTCGAGGTGAAGTGACCGAAACGATAAAATCGTCCCATAAGCCAGCCGACGCATAGGCCTGCGCTGCCGATGCCTCTAGGCTGGTTTGATGGACACGCTTTCCCGTTACGCACGCCCTTCGCTGTTTCTTCTGGCTCTGCTGGCATCAGCCAGCGCCTCGGCCACGCCAGCCGATCTGGCGCGGCAGAAAGCGCAGGCCTCCCGCGTCACCATCACGCGCGACGATTGGGGCATTCCCCATGTGCATGGGACAAGCGACGCCGATGCCGTCTTCGGCCTGATCTATGCGCAGGCCGAGGACGATTTCTCGCGCGTCGAGGCCAATTACCTCACAGCGCTGGGCCGCACCGCCGAGGCCGAGGGGGAGGACGCCATCTGGGGCGATCTGCGGCAGAGGCTTTTCGTCGACCCCGCCGCGCTGAAAGCGCAATATGCCGCCAGCCCGCTGTGGCTGCGCAGGCTGATGGATGGCTGGGCCGATGGTTTGAACTATTACCTCGCCACCCATCCTCAGGTGCATCCCAAGGTGTTGAATCACTTCGAACCCTGGATGGCGCTCAGCTTTACCGAGGGCAGCATCGGCGGGGATGTGGAGCGCATTTCGATCAGCCAGTTGAAGACGTTCTACAACCAGCCGACCCCGCCCTCGCCGGAGGAACTGGGCAAGGTCCCGCGCGAGCCTTCGGGGTCGAACGGCATCACCATCGCGCCGCAGATCAGCGCCAATGGCCATGCGCTGCTGCTGATCAACCCGCATACCAGCTTCTATTTCCGCTCCGAGGCGCAGATGAGCAGCGATCAGGGGCTCAATGCCTATGGCGCGAGCACCTGGGGCCAGTTCTTTATCTATCAGGGCTTTAACGCGAAGGCCGGGTGGATGCACACCTCCTCCACCGTCGACAACATCGATGAGTTTGCGGAGAAGATCGAGAAGCAGGGCAGCGGCTTTGCCTATCGCTACGGTGCGGCTTTGCGGCCCGTGGCCAGCAAGGCGATCACTCTGCGCTTCCGCAAACCCGATGGCACAATGGGCGAACGCAGCTTCACCATATGGCGCACCCATCACGGCCCCATCGTGGCGATGAAGGATGGCCGCTGGATCGCCACCGCGCTGATGTGGAAGCCGGTGCACGCGCTGGAGCAATCCTGGCTGCGCACCAAGGCGACCGATCTGGCCAGCTTTATGAAGGTGGCCGAGCTGAAGGCCAATTCCTCCAACGACACGCTTTTCGCCGACAGCAAGGGCGAGACGGCTTTCCTGATGCCGCAGTTCATGCCCCTGCGCGACAATCGCTTCGATTACCGCAAGCCGGTGGACGGCAGCGATCCGGCCACCGACTGGCACGGGCTGCACACCATCGCCAGCCTGCCCAATGTGATCAATCCCAAGGTGGGCTGGACCCACAACACCAATGACTGGCCGTGGGACGCCGCCGGGCCCGAAAGCCCCAAACCCGCCGACTATCCGCGCTATATGGATCAGGTGGGGCACAATCCGCGCGGCGCCCATGCCGATCTGGTGCTGATGGGCAAAAGCGGCTGGACGGCTGACAGGCTGCGCGATGCCGCCTTCGATTCCTACCTGCCCGCCTTTGGGGCGTTGATCCCCGGTCTGGTGAAAGCATGGGACGCCTTGCCCGAAAGCGATCCGCGCCGCGCCGGGCTGGCCGCCCCCATTGCCCTGCTGAAAGGCTGGGATTGCCGCTGGAGCGCCGAGTCCACCCCCACCAGCCTCGCCGTCTTCTGGGGCGATCAGCTGTGGCATGAGGTGGGCAGCTTCGCTCAGGCCGAGCGGATGAATGTGCCAGACTATATCGCCACCAAGGTCAGCCCCGAGGATAAGCTGAAAGCTTTAAACGCCGCCGTCGATCGCCTGACTCAGGATTTCGGCCGCTGGCAGGTGCCTTGGCGGCAGATCAACCGCTTCCAGCGGCTCGACGATGCCATCAAGCCCCATTTCGATGACAGCAAGCCATCGCTGCCCGTGCCCTTTACCTCGGCGCAATGGGGCAGTCTGGCCTCCTTCGGCGCCAAGCCCTGGCCGGGGACCAGGCGCTATTACGGCACCAGCGGCAACAGCTTCGTGGCCGTGGTGGAATTCGGCCCGCGCGTCTCGGCCAGGGCGGTGATGGCCGGCGGACAGAGCGGCGATCCGGCCTCTCCCCATTTCTCCGACCAGATCGCGCGCTATGCCTCCGGCGATCTGCGCAAGGTCTATTTCTACCCCGAAGACTTGCAGGGCCACGCCGAAAAGCCCTATCATCCGGGTAATCTATAGGATTAACCGGAGAGTACAAAAAGAGACCAGCCCCTCTGGTAACCATACGAAGGCCGTCCTATCTTCCCGTGCGGTGGGGGGACGCGCAGGCGTTTTTCCGCGCCATCTGTCCTTCGCGCTTCCGGTCCTGAGGAGCCTGCATGCCCCCCGTCTCATCCCCCATCCTGTCCATTTCGGGCTTAAGCAAACAATATAAATCCGGCCATACCGCGCTTGGCGGCGTCGATCTGGAGATCGAGCGCGGGGAAATCTTCGCCCTGCTCGGCCCCAATGGCGCAGGCAAGACCACGCTGATCTCCATCGTCTGCGGCACCGTCAACAAGAGCGGCGGCACCATCGCCATGGATGGCGAGGACATCGCGCATAACTTCCGCCTCGCCCGCCAGCGCATCGGGCTGGTGCCTCAGGAGATCGCGGTCGATATCTTCACCACCGTGTGGAACACCGTCAGCTTCAGCCGGGGCCTGTTCGGCAAGGCGCCCGATCCGGCCTATATCGAGCAGCTGCTGCGTGACCTCTCGCTGTGGGAGAAGCGCGACGCCAAGATGATCGAACTGTCGGGCGGCATGAAGCGCCGCGTGATGATCGCCAAGGCGCTGAGCCATGAGCCCGACCTGCTGTTCCTCGACGAGCCCACCGCCGGTGTGGACGTCAATCTGCGCCGCGACATGTGGGCGCTGGTGCGCAAGCTGCGCGAGAAGGGCGTGACCATTATCCTGACCACCCATTACATCGAAGAGGCCGAGGAAATGGCCGACCGTGTGGGCGTGATCGATGGCGGCAAGGTGCTGCTGGTGGAAGAGAAAGCTGCGCTGATGCGCAAGCTGGGCAAGCGCCGCCTCACCCTGACGCTGGCCGAGCCGCTGGCGCAGGTGCCGGCGGCGCTGTCCGACTGGTCGCTCAGCCTCGAAGAGGAAGGCCACAAGCTGGTCTACAGCTTCGATGCCGAGGAGGATGACACCGGTATGCCCGCCCTGCTGCGCCGCCTCGACGATCTGCATATCGCCTTCAAGGATCTGGACACCAGCCGCTCCTCGCTTGAAGACATCTTTGTCGAGCTGGTGGAGAAATCGGCATGAGCGGCATCAACATCCATGGCATCTGGGCCATCTACAGCAGCGAAATGGCGCGCACGCGCCGCACCGTGCTGCAGAGCATCGCCACGCCCGTCATCACCACGGCGCTCTATTTCATCGTGTTTGGCGGGGCCATCGGGTCGCGCATGCAGCATGTGGGCGGGGTGGGCTATGGCGCCTTTATCGTGCCGGGGCTCATCATGCTCTCGCTGCTGACGCAGAGCATTTCCAATGCCTCGGTGGGGATCTATTTCCCCAAATTCACCGGGACCATGTTCGAGATTTTGTCGGCGCCGCTCAACGCCATTGAAGCCGTAATCGCCTATGTCGGCGCGGCGGCCACCAAATCGGTGATCATCGGGCTGATCATTCTGGCCACCTCCACCTTCTTCACCGATGTGCGCATTCTGCACCCCGTGTGGATGGTGGGCTTTCTGCTGATGACCTCGATCGCCTTTTCGCTGTTCGGTTTCATCATCGGCATCTGGGCGAAAAGCTTCGAGCAGCTTTCGATCATCCCCTCGCTGATCGTCACCCCGCTGACCTTCCTGGGCGGCGCCTTCTATTCCATCGACATGCTGCCCCCCGCCTGGCGCACGGTCAGCCTGTTCAACCCGGTGGTCTATCTGGTGAGCGGCTTCCGCTGGAGCTTCTATGGCCTTGGCGATGTGGGCGTGGCGGCCAGCCTTGGCTTCACCGCCGGTTTCATGGCGCTGTGCCTGGCCATCCTGTGGTGGATCTTCCAGACCGGCTGGCGCCTGAAGCCTTGATGTGAAAATCCGGCGGAGGAGCCGGATTTCGCGGCACCGGCCCACGCCTCCGCCCGGCCACCCACAGGATAACGCCGATGGGTAACCGGGCGGGGAAGCGGACCGATACCACAGACCCTGAAACAATGCGGGCCGTTCATCGCCCCCCGACGATGAACGGCCCTGTCTTCGGGCGAGCAGTGGCTCAGCCCTCAGATTAACTCAAAACACCCCGATCAGACGGCGCCCGTCAAGCTGCAAACGCCTGCCGCGCCGGATCGCGCAGATAGGACCGAAGGGCCCCGAATACATGCTCCGTGACGCTCAGCGAGGTCTCGTCCTCCAGGTGCTCGTCGCTCATGCGGATCGAGCCCTCGCTGACCATCACACCCACCAGCCGACGGGCGAACTCATAAGGCGCCCCCAAGCGCCCGATGGCTCCCGACAGCGACATTGTCTCCCCCGCGCAGCCCGCAGCGAAGACCGTCAGAAGAATTTCCCACGCCCAGTGCCGACCGAAAGAGGAACCGGCGATGCAGGCCCGATAGGCCGCCTGCGTCAGTTCCGACCGGGCGGCGGCACCGGCGAAGAAATTTTCTTCCGCCAGAAGCTCTGCCCGCTTGGCATGATGGCGACCCTCGTTTTGGAAACGATTGTCATCCATCGCCAGACTGGTGTGATGATAGCTCAACGCAATCCCCTTCGCATCGCTAACACGCTCAAGCAGAACTTCCGTTGCGATCCGAGACCCCCATCCCGACTCGCAAGCCCTGTTTAACATCATGTCGGGGGCAAGAATAGTTGGAACTTGTATTAGTCTGAGCCTTGAGCGCCTTCTTGATTTGTATTTACAGATTTTTTAATCAATTTCTCAAAAACGAGAACAAGAACAGATCCAATATCATCTTTACTTTCTTCAAGTAAAATTTTTTAACTTCGCAAAACATGAATGATGGCGGGATCTTCTTTTTTCCAACCATCAGAAATCGGCGCAAACCACGGGCAATCGCCTGCCCTTTTTTCTTGATCACCAACTCAAGAAAATTCTTTGCATGCCCTCAAGGTTTGGGCAGACTATCCCGCATATGACGGGATGATTATCGCCGCGGTTCCTCACCGCTGGAGATATTACAAATCGGCTATCAACGCCCAGCGTCAAAAATCGTTCCCGGCCTGGCGAAATTTTTTTCAAAAAAGTTGGAACCGCGCCGGCGCGGCGGATCGAAAGCGGTTGCGGCCGCTTCTAGCGATAAGAATATTACCCGCCGGTGATATTTTCAGCCAGGAATTCCTGGGGGCCCAGCCAATATATCCGCTCCTGATTCGCGGCGCGGCCAAAGGCAGATCGACCGCACGCCCCTCACCTGCCGCGACGACGCCATCGCCCTGAAAAAACACGCCGAGAGCGCAGGCATGGTCTTTGCCTTTCAGCCCTTATAGGAAAATTTCATTTCCCATAGCTTTAATAGGATTTAAAAGCGCGCATCGTTCTCTTGAAAGCGCTGCCCGATCCATGCCTCTTTTTCCCGACCTCTTCATCATGCCCAACCTGCCCGCCCGCCTCGGCCTCGCCGCGATGATGGCCCTGTCGCTGCCGGGCGCGGCCCCGGCCCAGCCCGGCGGCAATCCCACCGTTTCCTGGACGCTCGCCCCGGCCAGCAAGGCTCCGCTGCACCCCGGCGACAAAGTGAGGCTGGTGCTGCAAGGCGTGGTACGCGAGGGTTGGCATGTCTACGCCTTCAAGCAGAAGGAGAATGGCCCCACCCCGCTGAAGGTCACGCTGGATCAGGGGCCTGTCGCTCTACCCGATGGCCCCGCTTCGGGCAGCGCGCCGATTGTGGCGCATGATCCGGCCTTCAACCTCGATACGCCCTATTACACCCACAGTTTCGCCATCACCGTGCCCGTGCGGCTGAAACCCCATGCCGCGGCGGGCCGCCAGCAGCTGCCCGTCACCGTGCGCTTCCAGACCTGCAACGGCGCCACCTGCGAGCCGCCCAAGACGCTGCACCTGACCGCAGCGGTGGATGTGGCGGCCCGTGGCTAAGGCGCGCGCCCTGAAGACCATCGCCCGGCGCCTGCCGCTGCTGGCGGGTCTGGCGGTGGTGGGCACGGTCGCCCTGCGCGATGCGGGCGAGCCCGCCAAAGCCCAGATCGCCGTGCAAAATCAGGGTTATGTGCCGTTCAGCGAGGCGCCGATCAACTATCGCACCCGCCCGCTCACCGATCCTGTGGCGCTGCTGCAAAAGCGGCTCGATGCTGGCAAGGCGCATCTGAGCTGGGATGACAAGCGCGGCTATCTCGCCTCGGTGCTCAAGCTGCTGGACATCCCGGTAGAGTCGCAGACTCTGGTCTTCTCCAAGACCAGCTTCCAGTTCACCAGGATCTCGCCCGACCATCCCCGCGCGCTTTACTACAATGACGATGTTTATGTCGGCTCGGTGCATGACGGCAAGACGGTGGAGATCGTCTCCTTCGATCCGATGCAGGGCGCGATCTTCTATCTGCTCGACGACCAGAAGGCGGACAAGCCCACCTTCCAGCGCGCCGAGCTGGATTGCACCCAATGCCATATCGCGGCGGGCACGCGCGGGGTGCCCGGCGTCCTGCTGCGTTCGGTCTATCCCGCGCAGAGCGGCGCGCTCACCCCGCGCAGCCCGCAATATATCACCGACCAGAAAAGCCCGCTGAAAGATCGCTGGGGCGGCTGGTATGTCAGCGGACCGCTTGCGGGGGCCTCGATGGCCAATACGGCGGTGGTGCCTGCTTCCGCAGGGGCCCCGCCCGGCACCACCGCAGGCGGCAAGGCGCTGCCCGCGCTGGGGCCCATCGCCAGGCCTTTCGATCCTGCCGCCTATGTCGCGCCGGGCAGCGATGCCGTGGCGCTGCTGGTGCTGGCGCATCAGACGCAGGCGCATAACCTCATCACGCTGACCAATTACCAGACGCGCCTCGCCCTGCATGCACTGGGCAAGGATGAGGGTACCCCGGCCTATGCGCAGGCCACGCTGGCCAGCCTGCCCGAGGATGCGCGCGACAAGATCACCAAGCCCGCCGAGCAGCTGCTGCGCTATCTGCTCTTTTCCGGCGAGGCCTCGCTGGGTGGGGGCGATGCGCGCAAGGTGATCGCGGCCTCGCTCTTCGCGCGCAGCTTTGCGGCGCAAGGTTTGCGCGATTCCCAGAAACGCTCGCTGCGGGACTTCGATCTTTCCACCCGCACCTTCCGCTATCCCTGCAGCTATCTGATCTATTCCAGCGCCTTCGACGCCATTCCGGAACCAGCGAAAGGTTACGTCTACCATCGCCTTCTGGACGTGCTGAGCGGGCAGGACCAGTCCCCCGATTTCGCGCATCTCTCGCCCGAGACGCGACAGGCGATCCTGCAGATCCTGCTGGAGACCAAACAAGGCCTCCCCACCGAATGGCATGCCTATGCCACCGCGCATCACCTGCGCACCGGAACCTTCCCCAGGCAGCGGTCCACCGCATCCTGACCCCTAAACCGCCAGCCTGACCGGAGTGATGACCCATGACAACAACATTGAAGGCCTCCCTTGCCACCGCCCTGCTGCTGAGCAGCGCCGCCCCCACCCTCGCCAGTGACAGCCCGGTGGCCGGACGCTGGGATGCGGTGCTGACGCGCAATGGCACGCAGATCCCCTTCCGCCTCGACATCAAGGGCGACGGCCCCTCGCTGCAAGGCGTGTTCTACGACGGCTTCCAGCCCTATGACGGCACCACCAGCGCCAGCTTCCAGAACGGCAATCTGGTGCTGAATGTCGATCACTACCTCACCACCATCAACGCCCGGCTGGACAACGGCCAACTCGACGGCAAGGTGGTGGCGCAGAACCGCGAATCCTCCGCCGATTACAGCTTCCATGCCGTGCGCCATGTCGAGGCGCCGGCAGGCGTTTCCGGCCCGGCGATTGCGGGAACATGGATCATTCCGCTGTCCTCGCCATCGTCCAAGGGCGAGAAGGCCTTCCGTTTCGTGGTGCAGCAGAAGGGTGGCGAAGTGGCCGGCTCGATCCTGCGCATCGATGGCGACACCGGCAGCTACACCGGCGCCTTCAAGGATGGCAAATGGGTGCTGAGCCACTTCGACGGCGGCCGCCCCGGCGTGATCGTGGTCACCCCCAAGGGCGACGGCACGCTGGAGATCCAGCAGGAAGCCAGCCGCCCCGCCAAAGCCGCCACCAGCGATTACGGCGCAGAGGCCGGCGCCCCCGATGGCCGCTACGCCCCCGCGCTGACCGCCTATCGCGAGGATGTCGCCAAGGCGCGCGGCTTCGCCCAGCCCGACGATTTCCTGACCCACACCACCGCCGCCGATCCCAACGCCATCTTCACGTTCAACTTCCCAGACAACAGCGGAAAATTGATCTCGCAGGACGATCCGCGCTTCAAGGGCAAGGTGGTTCTGGCGGTCGTCACCGGCACCTGGTGCCCCAATTGCCATGACGAGGCGCAATATCTGGTCGAGCTGGACAAGAAGTATCGCGACAAGGGCCTGGCCATCGTCGCCCTCAACTTCGAGGAGCCCGAACAGCAGGACACGTTCAAGCGCCAGAAGGCCTTTGTGAAGCAATATCACGTGAAGTACACCTATCTGGAGGCCGGTTCGCCCGCCCAGATGTGGGAGAAGGTGCCCCAGCTCAACCACCTCGACACCTGGCCCGCCACCGTGTTCATCGGTCGCGACGGCAAGGTGAAGGCGGTGCATTCGGGCTTCGCCTCGCCCGCCAGCGGCGCCTTCCACGAGCAGCTGAAGGCCGATTTCACCCGCCGCATCGAGCAATTGCTGGTCGAAAAGCCGGTGGTGGCTTCGGCTGAAACGCCCTCTGGCAAGGCTCTGGCGCTGAACCGCTGAGAGCCGGGACGGGGCAGGCTATCCACCCCTGCCCCGTCCTCCCCGCACATCTGACGGAGTTGTTTGGTGCGAGCATTTCTGGCGTCCGTGGCTTTGGCCGGCGCGATCCTGACCTTCGCCAATGCCGGTTCTTCCTTGCACGGTGCGGAGGCAGCACACGGCAAGGGCGAGGTTCTGTTCGAAAACCGCTGCGCCCGCTGCCACGGCCTGGGCGGCGATGGCGGCGACGGGCTGGCGCCTGCGCTGATCGGCGTGGTGGGCCGCACCATCGCCAGCCGCAGCGATTACGTCTATTCCGATGCGCTCAAGGCCAAGAGCGGCATCTGGTCCGACCTGACGCTCAACACCTATATCGCCGATCCGCAGGCCTTTGCGCCGGGCGCCGAGATGGAGGTGAACTCCCCCGATCCGGCTGAGCGCGAAGCCATTATCGGCTATCTGAAAACCTTGCATTAAGGCCGGGTATAAAGCGGGGAGGCTGTCGGAAAGTGGTTGACCGGCCCCCACCTCCTGTGCCAATCGGCCTGCCACGCTTGGCGTAACGGTCCTACTCGGACCTTTGGCGGGCGGGTGTAGCTCAATGGTAGAGCAGCAGCTTCCCAAGCTGAATACGAGGGTTCGATTCCCTTCACCCGCTCCAGCGACAAATCAATCACTTAGATGAAGCCGTGGAAAGTCGAGCGCGGTAAAAGCGCGGTAAGGTGGATGTTCTCACACCAGCTTACCTCATTTCACCGCCCGCAGTCTGGCAGCATTGCCGGCTACGAATGCGCCCGGCACGCGCTTCTCGATCTCGTCAATGATGCGCTCGGTCGCCGCCAATGCGCGACCGAGATTAGCCGGATCTCGAATCGCATAGATGTCCGAGATGGTGGACTTCTGGTGCCCAAGCATGATCTCGCCCTGCACCCAATATTCCTCGCCAATATCCAAACGGGCAATCGTCGAGACGCTCCGGCGAACCAGCTTCATGCCAGCCTCGGAATTGCTCGGCAGCCCCAAATGCTGCCGCATGGCGTCCCACGTCTGATGGACAGTCACGACTGGGATATAGTTGTCGCGGCTCATTGCCTCATCAAGCCAAGGAGCGAACTGCCGAGCGATGGGAACTGTGGGGCGTCGCTTCTTGGTTTGGATACCAGCTTTCGGGAAAACCGGCGAGCAGCACGATGGTCCGCTCCGTGTCGGCCCCACCTTCAACATAATGAAAACGTAGCCCGTTCACAGTGGCAAAGCCGTGCCGAAAGCCGTCTGGCGCAGGCCGCATGGTGCGATAATGCATGACGAATTTCCTTAATTGATAAGAACGGCACCGGTCAGCAGCAGGGTTGCCGCGACCATACGGCGGGGTGTCAAAGGAGTGAGGGCAAGGCCAAAAAGGCCAAAGTGATCGAGGAGTAGGGAAAAGGTCACCTGACCAGCCACAACCAGCGCAATCGTCGTGCCGGTGCCAAGCATGGGCACAACCGACGCCATACCAGCCAGAGCGACGACCCCGCACAATCCGCCCGTCCATGCCCACCAGAGCAGCTGGCCGATGCCGGTAACGCGAGGCAGATCACGGATGAAAAGGCCAAAGACAAGCAGCGTCAGCGTGGTCACCGCGCCGGATATGGATGCGGCCCAGATCGGCGAGCCCAGAAAACGGCCAAGTCTGGCATTGATGGCCGCTTGCAGGGGGAGCATCACCCCGAACAGAAGGGCGGTCAAGACGGCGTCTGGCATGTTCAGCCCAGTATCTGCAGTGCCTGGGACACAAAGGTGTCCCGATTGGTTGTGAGGGCCGCGCTCTTGCCGACAACCCGCATGCCTTGCAAAAGAGCAAGAAGGATGTCGGCAACAACATCGGCATCCCCGCGCGTTGCCACCGAGCCGTCATTTTGCCCTTCCAGCACCAGACGCTTCAGGGTCACACGGCGGCTGGAAAGCTGATTGCGCAGGATGTCGCGCGCGCGGCCAAGCTGATCGAAATCCGCGATACCGGCCACCACCATGCAGCCCAGCTTGCCATCCTTGCCCTCGCTCAGATCGACATAAAGGTTCAGAAGGAGGGTAAGCTTGGAACGGGCATCGGGCGCTGTGGCAAAGAGTGTGGCGATATGGCTTTCGCGCAGAGCGATATAGCGTTCGAGCGCCGCAGAAAAGTTGCCCAGAGCCTTGTTCAAAGACCGAAGAAGAAACGCCCGCCGCTCGCTGTTGAGGCGGCGCATACGGCAGACATGGCGTTCATAGGTGCCATCGAGCAACAGCGAGGCCAGGGCGCCCTGATCGATCGCCGACGCATGGCGGTCGGTCAGTTCCTTGGCCTTGGCGGCCGCGCGATGCAGCGTGGGCACCACCACCATATAGCCTAGCCGCAAGGTTGGTGAGAGTGTCTTCGAGACCGTGCCGACATAGATCACCCGCCCCCCGTCGCCCTAGGCGTTTCTGAGTTAATCCGGATTGACCGCGAACCGTTCAGCTATCCTAAGATAAGCTAAAACCGCTACATATACCTATCGCCAAGCCGCCAAATCGTCCGCGCTGTATAATGCCATTGGCCTTGTTCAAATGATGCCAGGTCATAGGACCGGCAATGCTAATAATCTTCGGGCCGCTTATTGGCATGGAAGACCGACGGCTGAACGACTACAACGGGCTGGAAGCTAGTGCCAATCCATTCGAATGTCCGCTATCCTGTTTCCGCAGCTGTGAAGCCGCCTGTCAGGAAGGTCCAACACCACGGACAATCGTGGACCAGCCTCGACTGGCTTTCCCCAAGGGAGGAAGGAAACCCCGAGGGTTCGAAACATGCCATTCGGAGACAGCTACATAGGTGTTCATCAAGCAATGTCCTTGACTCGGCCGCTAGGGTACGTTCCGATTCCGACTGAATGACACAGCGCGATAGCACTGGACGACCAAGACGCAGAAATTCCATGATTCATGCCGCGATTTTTCTATAAATTTGAAACGCCATTTTCTACCATGTCAAAACACTCGGATCTCATCTGGTCGTAAAGTTGAGAATTACATCCACGATTTATTCTTATGTTAAGAATATGTGGAATTGGTACAGCTTTCAGGAGCACGGTTTTTGGCTCCCATCGGGAGCATAAACATTCCATTTTTCAGGGTGAAGAACAACCACTGACACCTCCTGCATGACGCATCCAGCCTCTAAGCTGTTGGCAGTTTTTTTGCGCAGACCATGCGGCACGATTTCAACGCCTTCACACTCGGCGAAGTGGTAATTGCGAAAAAGCTGTTTTGAAAGCACGCAAAGTCTTGATTTAAATCGCAAGCCTTAACATTCTGGGGGTCGACACCCAATCACGCCTACCTGTTGGTCAGCAGTCCGATGCGGCCATGTTCGCCGACCACGAAAGGCAATGACACAGCGGTCCAGCCCCTATCTTCGGCACTGCCTTCGGGTCCAGGCCGTAGCGGCGCCCAGATCAGCCCGTCATCGACACTCACATCCGTGCCATTCGGCCCCACTGCGATAAAGCGGTTATGGTCGCCATCGAAATCCACCGCAGAGCGATAGCCACCCGGCGTCGCGCTGGCAGGCTTCCACGTTGCACCGCCATCGGCACTGAAAGCTGCGGCACCCATGCCTTGCCTTGGATCGCCGCCCACTGCGACCAGCGCCGTGGCGGGCATGGTGCCGATACCGGTGACAGTACCGGTTGCCGGGACCATGATGTTGCGCCCTGCCACCGAAGCCACCACATCGCCCGATGCCATCGGCGCGGGTTTGCCGCTCCAGCCGATTTCGCAAGCCTTGCCCTTGCAAAGTGGACCATAGCTGTAAATCTGCGCCCCCCCGTCCCCGTCCCCGCCCCCGCTGCCAAAGACCACAAACGACAGCACATTGGTCATGGCCGAGGCGCCACCCGGCACCAGATGTGCGTCTGCCGGGAAAGCCAGACCAGAATCCGTTTCCCGCGCCCATGTGTCTCCCGCATTATGCGAAAGATAGACCACAAAACGCCCAGCCACGGGCTGGCCCAGCAGATAGATGTCATAGGCCGTGGCGCGGCGTAGCGCCTCGAACGAGCCGGCGGCATCGGGATTGGCCAGCACCACCTTCCATGTGCGGCAACCGTCAGCAGTCTTGAACAGCCGGGAGGCTTGCCCGCTGCCCCCCGCCATGACCACCGCCGTATCTTTGTCAAACCCCTGCACACCGCGAAAATCAAGATCCTCGGCGCCTGTTGGCGCCGCGCAGCGCTGCCAACTGGTTCCGCCGTCTTGGGTGCGCAGCACGGTGCCGTGCCCGCCCGAGGCCCAGGCAATCTGAGCATCGATGGCCGAGACGGCCTTCAGATCCTCTTGCGTGCCCGAGGCCAGCCGGTGCCATTGCGCCTGCGCGGGCGCTGCCAGGAACAGGCCGAGAGCCATGGCCATGGAGGCAAGGTGCCGCATCATTTCACCCTCGCCGCAGCTTTTTGCGCAGCCAATTGCGCGGGCGATCGGAACTGGATGCGGTCAACGGTATCAGCCTGATCGCAAGGTATCCAGGCTTCGTTATGATAATCGTCGAAGCTCATGTGGCGCGGGCTGCAGCCATGAGTGGGCAAGGGGAAATAGGCCATCTGCCGCGTCTTCGCGTCGAATCTGAACATACCTTCGCCCGCCTGTACGCTCCAATAGGCATTGTGGTTTTGATCCACTGCCGTCTTGTAGGGATGTGCCCAGAAGGGCATCTCATGATAGATCACCTTGTGGGTGTTGATGTCGATCTCCGCCACGCTGGAGGCCGCCCAGTTGGGCACCCAGACCTTGGTGCCGTTCTTGTCGGCGGCAAGGCGGCGCGGCATTTCCGACCAGGGCGTGGGATCGCCCGAGGTGCCGCCCCAGGTGAGACTGCCCACGGACTCGAAAAACCTGAGATCCGCCGCCGACATCAGCGCCTTGCGCTTGTCATAGGTGGCGTCATGCATCGGAAACTGGGTGACCTTACCGGTCTTCATATCCTTTGTGGCCACCACATCGGAATAGCTGGCCGACCACCATGGATTGTTCTTCGAATCCGCCGCCTGACCATAGGTGGTGCCATTGCCGACCACATCCTGCAGGTAATGCGACCAGCCCGGATACATCACATCCTTTTCGCCCAGCTTCGCCGGATCAAAACCGACAATGCCGAACTTGCCGTTGATCCAGGCCCGCCCGATGTTGTCGCCATCGATGGAATTCTGTGTGCCGCCAAAAACCGTGGGGATCGGGAAGCCGGTGAACAGCTTGTCGGGGCGCAGCGTATCGAGTTGCACCAGCGCGCCCGCGCCATGCATCCAGATTGTGCCCTTGGGTCCCATCGCCTTATCGCTGATCTGCTCGAAATACATCGGCTGACCGCGCGGATTGTGCAGTGTGTACACCGTCATCTCGCCGCTGCGCGGGTCCAGCCGGATCAGGCTGCGATTGGTTTCTACCGTGGTGCGCGACTGGGTGATCCAGGCCATGCCATCGGCGGAGGCCACCACATCATGCACGCCCACCGTGCCATGCATGCCGCTGGCCTCGCCCTTCATCCAGTCGTCACCGTGATACCAGGCGTCCTCGTTGGGGCGGTCCTGGATCGGCAGATCATATTGGGTGATGACGGCCCGCGCCGCTTCGCCCGTCGGACGCGGCAGGGGCTTGAGCGTGAAAGGTGAGGGATTGGGGCCGCGCATCTCGGCCAGATAGGCTGCCAGGTCCTTCTCGAAGCGCCGCATCACGAAACCTTCCCAGTTGAGCTGGGAGGGCGGAATGTCGTCACCACCACGATAGCCGTTGTAATCGGCGGATTCCATGGCTTTGACCAGCCGCAGCCAGCCCGCCTCGTTGAAGCGGTTGTTGAGAATGATGTCGAAGCCATGGCAGCCCGAGCAGGTGACGAAAAGCACCTGCTTCATCTTGCGATGCTGGAAGGTGTCTTCAGGCAGCGAGTTCATCCAGTCCGCCCCGCTGAGCATCTGATCGTATTTGGCCAGCGGCGGCAGCGTGAAATCCTCACGCACCGTCTTGTCGGGCGCAAGAGGGCTTTCCGCGCGCCCCGTGGTGAAGCCGACCGCCTGCGCCCAGACGCGATAGTGCCCCGCCAGCAGCGTGGGAAACACATAATCCCCATGCTCATCGGTGAAGACGGTGGTCTTGAACAGCTTGTCGGCGGCCTGAGCGGTGATTGCCACGCCCGCCATCGGCTTGCCGCCTGCGTCCTTGATCGTGCCCACCAGGCTGGGCGGCTCGATCGAGGGCGCGCCCACCGCCTCCCAGCCGCGCGTGCCCGCCAGCAGGGCTACTGCCGCCATCGCCGCCAACGAGATCGCGCGGCCCGGGTTCTTTATCGCTGCCTTGCTGGTTTGGCTGAATGTCTTGCGCATCTTGCTCTCCCTCAATCGCTGGCCGACTGGCCTTCACCCCGGCCTGCAAGCTGGCTGGCGGTAGGTTTCTGGTCAGGCCCGATCGTCTTGAGGAAGGCGATCAACTGGTCGATCTGCCCGTCGGAGAGATTGTACTGGAAGGCCGGCATGCGCACGTCCCCATTCTTGATGAAGGTCTTGGCATTGGCCTCGCCAAGGTTGCGGATCATCTCGGCGCTGAGCCAGGGGCCCATGGTGCGATAGGTGGGTGAGCCGACGCCGTCATGGCAATAGGCGCATTTCTGCACCCAGAGGATGCGCCCCGCCTTCACATCCTCTGGTGCCTTGGCCTGCTCAATCAGCTGGGGGATGTCATAATGCCAGACCTTGATCTTCAGCGGCCAGGTCACCCCGTCGCCATAAATCTTCTCGGGCTGAGGCATGCCATGGCCACCCTGGGCAAAGGCATGATAGGCCAGAGATCCGGCCAGCAGCGCCAGGCCGCACCGGCCCGCGATCAACATTTTGCCCCTCACGATCTCTCCTCCCGCGGCCTGTTTTGAGCCGCCTCAAACATATTTGATGATCCCTAGGAAGCCGTGGTCCATATGCAGCTGCATATGGCAGTGGTAGATCGTATCGCCCGGCTTATCGGCGATGAAATCCACCGCAACACGCTGATAAGGCAACACATTGACCGTATCCTTGATGAGGCCGCTCATCGGCTTGTCATCAATCGCCACCACCTCGAAGGAATGCCGGTGCAGGTGCATGGGATGCTGATCACCGCTCAGATTATGGAACAGCATGCGATAGCGCTTGCCCTGTTCCACCCGCAGCGGATCGACATCGGGCCATGACTTGCCGTTGATCGTCCATGTGTCGAACATCGAACCATTCTTCGTGCCGACATCGACGAATTGCAGGTTGAAGATGCCATCAGGAACCGGCGCCGCAGCGTCCGACGCGAACTGGCGGTAGTCCCATGGCACAGTGGGCACATCGCGCCACACCGCAGCCCCCTTGGCATCGGCATATTCGATCACGATGCCCAGACCCATCTCCCGAACCTCCGGCAGGGTCGAGCCCAGAATCCACACCCCCGGATTGTCCATCTCGACGATGCAATCGACACGCTCGGCAACCGCGATCGACAGCGTATCGACCACGCGCGGATTGGGCACCGGGTTGCCATCCAGCGCCATCACCTTGAACTTGTGCCCCGGCAGCGCCACCACCACATTCTCGGTCGCGCTGGCATTGAGAAGATGCAGCATGATCCGCTGCCCCTTCCGGACCCGCAGCGGCTCCCCCGCGCCCAGGCAATGGGCATTGACTGTCGCATGCCGGTAAGCCACGTCCGAACCTGTCGAGACCGGGCGATTGGCCGAGATGTTCTGCATCTGCATCACCATCGGCACGAAATGAGGCATCCAGTGATGGAAGGCGAGGTAATGCTCCTGGTCGTAATCGCCCAGGCTGGGGCCGCCATCCACGGTCAGAAAGCCGAACTGGCCCGAATAACCGCCCAGATTCAGATTGTCTCCGGCCGTGTTATGGGTGTGATACCAGCGGGTGCCTGACGGCTCCGGCGTGAGGGTGTAGCGGAAGGTCTCGCCCGGCCTGATCATGGGGGCGCCCTGCTCCATGGCGCCATCGTTGCGCACATCGGTGTGCAGGCCGTGCCAATGGGTCAGATCCTCGACATCGGTGGCATTGACCACATCGATCGTGGTGCGAACACCTTTCTTCAGCTGCAGCATCGGCCCCGGCACCTGACCGTTGAAGGCCGTGGTCTCCACGGTCACGCCCGGGGCGATCTCCAGCTTGCAGGGCTCGATGCGCAAGGTGTGATCGGCCTTGCCGCACAGCGGCGGCCCCATGGTGGGCGCCGCTTTGACGCCCCCCTGCCCGTCACCCATGCCGGCCATTCCACCATGCCCCTGCATGGCGGCCCCAAGAGGCGAACAGACAATAGGCGCCACCGCAGCGGTTGACATTCCGGCGAGAAATTTACGGCGGTCCATCGCCCCTTTGACCTCCTCAATCTTGCGTCTTTTTCCGGACGCTTCATCCCATTGAGCGCCGGGGCGGATAAATCCTTCCGGGCCGCTACGCTTTTGGGATGCCGAAGATGTTTCGCCGCCTGGCAAGTTTCAGCCTTATCGCGAAAGGGCGACCAGCCTGCCCTCGCTCACCGCCCAGTTCTTTTGATTGTCCGGGCCGATCAGGCGTTCCGCCTGCGTGTCATAGGTCTGGGGCAGTTTGATGGGGCCGCGCACAGAAACATAGCTGGCGGCATCCTTTGCATCACCCTGGCCGCTGTAGCGTGCCACATTCGGGAAAGGGTAAATCGGGCGGGTGAAGCTGGTCGGTTTGGCGGGCGGCATATAGGGCGGGTTGGGGCCGCGGCCCATGTTGCCGGGCTCATCCGCCACCTTGCCCGCAATAAGGCTGGTGGGCGCGCGATGCAGCTCGGTCCAGGCCATCAGCGGGGTGAGCAGATCGATCTGGTTAGGCCCTTCGCCCCCGGTGCAATGGCCCATGCCGGGCAACAGGAAATAACGCAGGAACGCATCGGTGCGCGCGGCGCCCAGCAGCTTTTGCACACCCTGATAATAGGCCAGCGAGACCTCTGGCTGCACAATCAGATCCTCCGCGCCGTGCCACAGGATCAGCTTGCCGCCATGCTGTTCAAAAGGCACCAGATCGGTGTTGGCCGCATTGTAGAGTGGGGCCAGCGCCATGGTCTTGTCGTAGACATTCTGGTCATAGCGGAATTCTGCCTCGAGTTGCGCATTGCTTTTCTCGCCATCGGGGGGGAGGAACAAGCGGCGCATGGCGAAGCCTTCCTTGGTCTCGCGGTCACCATATTCGCTTGCGGTCGAAAGTTTCCAGAAGGTCTCCGATCCCAGAGGCCAGCCACCAATCTCCAGCTTGCGCCCGGCCTCGTCGGCAGGGCCGCGATAGAGGCGTTCCACCACGGCGGTCTCCTCAGGCGTCAGGCATGACGATGCATCGCCGCCGCGCGTTGCGCATTGCACCCAGGCCGCCTCGAAACGGCAGGCGGTGGGCTGCTGCAACATGCCGTCGATCAAACCCGCCACCGCGCCACAATGCCGCAGCACCGCCGCATGCAGCAGCGCCAGCCGATCCTTCACCAGAATGCGCGAGCCATCGGCGCGGCGGTTCACATGGTCCTCCCATGGGTGAAAGAAAACGTTGTGAACGCTGTCGATTGCCACCGGCGCGCCTGCTGTTACCCCATCGAAATCCTCGGGGAAGCGTTGGGCCTCCATCAACGCCTGCCGGCCACCTTCCGAACAGCCCATGAAATAGGAGAATTTGGGTGCCTGACCGTAAAAGGCCCGGATCAGCGCCTTGGCCACCAGCGCGGTCTGATGGTTGCCGCGATAGGCGTAATCGATACGCTTCTGCATCTGCGAGGTCCAGGCGGCATCGCCCTGCCCGCCGCCGGGCCCGGTGGCATGATCGGAGGCCACGACAAATTCGCCATCGGTGACAGGTGCGCAACCGCTCGCCCATGCCGGTGTCTGGCGGCCCATGGCGTTTTCGAGGAAGCGCTGGGTCCAGCGCTCCATCGGCAGTTCAACGGTAAAACCGATGGCCGGCGCCACCGTGCCTTCCACACGGCAATAAGCCCCCTTCTCGGTCTGTTCGACCTTGGCGGAGGTGACCGTGGTGGGGGCATCGGTCACACCATCGAAACGCAGCGCGGCAAGGGCGTCGCAGGAGGTTACCGGCCTGACCACGGCCAGGCCGAGGCGGTCAGCGGCATGAGCAGCGGCATGCGCCTGCCCGGAAGAAGCGGCAAAGCCGGCGGCCAGCGCCAGACCGGCGACACCTGCACGGCGCGCAGCCGACAAAGAGAACCATATGCTCATATCACACTCCCCCTGTGACGCCGGATCACAGCCCCGCGCCTGTTGCTCTCTGTCGATGGACGCGCGCAGCCATGCGCTAAAGGCGTCAGGCCCTCAGCAACCCCGCCAAGGCGCGGACATCGTCCATCTTTTCCAAGGCCCAAACCGCATCGATCAGCTTCTGGCTGCGTGCTCTCGTCAGCACCGGCGCGATCAAATCCATGGCCTTGGCGGCCACATCCTGCGTGCTTAACGGGTTTTCCGGCGTGCCGGAGGGGAAGCGCGTGTGATGGGTCAGCACGCGCCCGTCCTTCAGCGTCAGTTCCACGATGGCGCCGCGCGGGGCGGCAGGGTCCATCAGACTCTGGTCGCCCACCACCTTGGTGCGCGCACGGATCGCCAGCACGGCGGGGTCTTTCATCAACGCGGCGTCATGGGCATCGACAAAGGACACCCCGCCCTTGAGCAGCGCCACCGAGACCAGATGCGGGCAATTCACATCGGGCATGGCGCTGTCGCCCACGATGCCGATGGCATCGGTGGGCAGGCGCACCAGCACCGAGGCGACCATGTCGGGCGTCAGCTGGTTCTCCTTGCGCAGGGTCAGCAGGGCATCGAGAGCCGACTGGTTGGGATAGCCCACCGTATAGGTCTTGATCGCAGATTTGGTGATGAAGAAGCTCTGCCCCAGACCTGTGACGAACTGCTGCGGATCGGGCTTGGTGGAGAGCGCCTTGAGCAGATTATGCGTGCCATCCAGCACATCATGCACGCCGGTCAGCCCCGCCTCGGCCATGGTTACGGCCATCACGCCGTTGCGCGCGCCCATGCCGGCGAAATCGAAGCCCTTCTCGATATGGTCCTCGTCCTCCACCCAGCTCCACAGGCCCGAGACCTGCTGCGCGCCGTAAGACAGCGCATAGCGCATGCCTGTTTCATCCATCGCCGTGAGAGCCGCCGCCCCAAGCGCGCAATAGGTCGCCGCCGTGCCCTCGGCACTGCGATGGCTGCCGCGCACCAGATCGGGGCCCAGTGTCATCAGCAGGCGGCAGCCCAGATCGTAACCCAGCACCATGGCGCGGATCAGCGCCAAGCCGCTCGCCCCGTTTTTCTCTCCCATGGCCAACGCCGCCGGCAGGGTCGAGCAGCCCGGATGAGCCTTGGTCACGGGCTCGAAATCATCGGTCTCATCCGCATGGGCGCACATGGCGTTGGCCAGCGCGGCATTGACCGTGCTCGTGCGCAAGTTGCTGGCCACCACGGAAGCCTGGGGCGCGCCGCCCAGCCCCCGCACATAGCCCACCGCCGCGAGCCCCGGCTTCATACGTGCGCCAGAGATCATCGCAGCAAAGGTATCCAGGATACGGTGCTTGGCAGCCTCCAGCACCTCGGGCGGCAGCTTAATGTCGCGCATGGCAACCATATGGCGTGCGACCTGGCCGGTCAGGTCGGCGCCAGTGGCGGCCTGCAATGCCAATGGCGCCATGCCTACCAGCCCGAGCGCGGTGACGCCCCCCGCCATGGCGTGGCGACGGTTGATCGTGAAGCTCATTGCCCCTCCCCCAGATAAGGCGCGCGTTTGGGCAGGG
>NZ_BCZE01000093.1 GCF_001598555.1 Novosphingobium rosa NBRC 15208 | reverse complement strand
CATCCCGAATGCCTGCAATGCCTGCCACAAGGACAAGACACCGGCATGGGCCACGGCTGCGATCAAGGGCTGGGCGGATCGCTCGCCTTGGAGGGCCGATCAGTAGCAAAAGTTCGCACTTCCAACAGCCGATCGGCGGAGGGCATTCTGGCGACGACAAACGGCGGCTTTCCCGACCTTCGAATTGGAAGCCGCCGTTCCGGTCTCCACGACAAAGACACCATTTGCGGCCCCGGTTCGGCTCACCAAAATCTGGCTTCCATTCAGGATACGAGGCGCATGAATGGAATGCTCGGTAAATCACATGCGAGAACCTGGAATCGACCTTGTCGATAAATGGCTGCTTCACGACACAAACAATTCTAATATAATGGTTTTTTAGATCTGTGCGGTGATTCGCAGGAATGTACTGTTCAGCCTGATTCCCTTCACCCGCTCCAGCTGCACAGTACATAGCGGCCCAGTTCCGCTTCCGCCCTCTCCTCCGCCGCCTTCCCCGCAGCTCCCTTTTCCGCCGCTGGGGTCATCCTCCGGGTCTCTGCCCGTTGCCAATGCGATTATGCTGGCCAGCTTTCCGGTAATCTCGATGTGAACGCCCTTGAGGTTCTTGCACGGCGACACAATCACCCGATCGATCAGGCTGCGGACAATGGATGCCGCCTTGAGCCGCGTTTCCTCATCCATGTTGAGCGCCGAGGCGCGAGAGATCATTTGCTGGCGATAGACAACCTCGTGTTGGCCATTCATGCTTTGGCGGCAGTAGAAATCGCAATTTTAAACTAGAGCTTGCCAGTCTCATGCAAATGGAAGCGCGCTCGCATGTCGCTAAAAGTCAGGGCCGCGTCGATCTGGGTATAGACGCGCATGGGCCGCGCTCCCGCCCGGGCGGCATAGCTGCCATCGTCAAGCAATCTTGGCGTGGGCATCAGAACATGGCGGCACGACGTTGTATCGGGCTGCATCGGGGGCAGCAAGGTCGTCAAGGTCACCAACGGGCTGTCACCCAGCACATAAGCGTCCGAAAGCGGCGGTTGGCGCAATCCGGGAATATGGGCGATCATCTCGGCCATCGCTTCAACCCTGCTTTTGAGGTATGCGCCCAGCGGGCCGGCCGCCGCCAGTTCTTCCATCTCGGCCATGGAATAGAGCATCTGGCTGTAGGCATTGGACGGCACCTGCCAGATCTCGATATCCGACTCATTGAAGATGATCTGCGCGGCCAGGGGATCGATCGAAAAGTTGAACTCGGGCTCGTCAGCCTTCGAACCGGGATTGCCGAAACCTTTTGGCGTGTTGCCGCCAATCCAGATCAGCTTGATGCGCTTGCCGATCCGCGGTTCGCTCAGCCAGGCCAGCGCCAGATCGGTCAGCCCCGCCCCGGCTGCATAGATGAGCGGCTCCCTGGCATCATCGCGCATCGCCTCACGCACGATCGCCCTGCTGGCATCGCCTGGCTTCCACGCCGCGCGCGAAGGGACCGGTGCCTCGCTCCCGGCAACCAGGTGATGGCGGTCGTCCAGTTTCATGACCTGCAACAGTTCGCGGGCGCGATTGGCTGAATCGCGAGCGTCATGGCCGCTGGAAAAAGAAGCGGGCAAATGCGAGCCAATGATCAGCGGAATGGTGACGGAGCGCGACAGCACGTGATGGGCCAGTTGGAACAGTCCGTCCGGATCGCCTGCGAAGTCATTGTCGAGAATGACCCGCGCCAGCAGGGGCTGTGTAGCCAAGGCCCTTCCGTTGATCGCCAGTCCAGTCAGCAGCGTGCTCGCCGCTGTCAGGAACAGCCTGCGGTTCATCGCCACCGTCATCACTCCATCTCCCGCCCCTGTCTTGTGACGGGATCATTACCGAGCTGGACGAATGCAGTAAAATCGCGATTTTTCACCTAGCCATACGCTGGGCCTATGCGTCGGCGTCGCCCACAGGGCCTGCACCGCTGAAGAGCAGACCTTCACGGCGCTGAATGGAGGGTTCGAAATCTGCCCTCCATTCAGCGCGACACTGCCGCGCAAAATTGCTGACCTTTCAGATTTCAATTTTCCGCAGAACCGGCCTGCACCACCTCGAATTGTCCCTCGCCTTCGCTTGACACCAGATTGACCTGCCCATTGGCCCCATCGTTGCGCAGCAGGTTCCGAATGAACTGGCGCGTAAATCGCCCTCCCACATCGCTTGCAATGTCCATGATCGGCCGCTCCGGGCTCTGCTCGATCCGACGCTGTTGCAGCTCGAGGACGATCTGATCTTCCTCAAAGGTTCGGGCCGTCTGCTCGAAAACAAGATCGGGTATGTCACCAGTGGTCACGTTTGTTGCCATCGACCAGAAATAGTGCGTGGTGCTTTCCGTCTCCGGTGTGATGCCGTGGAAACCACGCATCGAAAACCCGTGCTCCCGCTTGCCGTCATAGGCTCCAGTGCCTTCGTCGCAGGCACCGGTATGGATACGGATCAAAATCGGCTCGAACTCGATCTCCTGCCAGCGGTCGACAAGCCCCTTGAAGCCTTTTGCGGCAACGTAGGTCGGAGGCGGCGCAGAAGCGGGCATGCCTCGCTCGACGCGCACCCCATTGGGCTGCCGGGTCGCCACAGTCCTGGTTTTGAAATGCAGTTCCGGATTACCCCCGATCGTATGGGGATGAATATAGGGGAGATGGGAGAGGTCCATCAAATTGTCGATCAGCAACTGCCAGTTGCCCTTCACATGGAAATGAGCGCTGCGCCACGCCCAGACGGGATCGCGATGGAAGGCATAGTCGGGGATCGCCTTCTCATCGGCCCTTTCGGCGTCGCCCATCCAGATCCACAGCATCGCATCGCGCTCGACCAGCGGAAAACTGCGCACCTTGGCGGTGGCAGGGATCTTGTCCTGCACCGGAATATGCGTGCATCGGCCATGCGTGCCAAATTCCAGCCCATGATAAAGGCAGCGCAGGGCTTCACCATCCACAACACCAGCGCTCAACGGCATGGCGCGATGAACGCAGCGATCTTCCAGAGCCCCCACCTGGCCGGAAGCGGTGCGAAACAGGGCGACGGGCTGACCAAGGAAGGTGCGCCCCAAACGCTCGCCTGATTTCAGCTCATCCGCCCAACCCGCAACATACCAGGCATTGTGGACAAAGGGCGGCAGGGTTCGATCGCGCAGACTCATCGGTCATCCTCTCATTCGATGCAGCCGAGATTAGCGCCCCTCTCACTCATTGGTGTAACTGCTTATCCGGATAAGCTATATTAGTGGGATGGATTACCGCAGACTCGACCTTAACCTGCTCGTCGTGCTCGACAGCCTTCTTGAGGAAAGGGGCGTCAACGCGACAGCACGCCGCCTGGGCATGAGCCAGCCCAATGTCAGCTTTGCCTTGAACAAGCTGCGCACCTTCTTCGCCGATGACCTGCTGGTTCGCCAAGGCAATGCCATGGCGCCCACCGCCATGGCCGAGCGCATGCGCGAGCCGGTCCGCCGCATCCTGAACACTGTCGACAAGGAACTGCTTGCCCAGCCCGGCTTCGATCCGGCACGCTCCGAACACCGCTTTGCGATCAGCACATCGGACATTGGCGAGCTGGTGTTCCTGCCCCGGCTGATTTCCGAGCTTGAACGCCGCGCGCCGGGCGTCACCTTGCGATGCCACTCGCTGCCTCCCGCCGAACTTGAACGCGCGATGGCGGATGGGACGGTCGATCTGGCACTGGGCTACTTTCCCGATCTCCAGGGCAGCGCCTTCATGACGCAAAAGCTCTTCGATCATCCCTTCGTCTGCATCGCCCGCGCCGAGCATCCCAAAATCCGGGATGTGCTCGATCTCGAGACTTTTCTGTCACTGGGCCATATCGTCGTTGCGCAGAAAGGTCGAAGCCAGGAGCTGTTCGAAGCGCGCTTGAGACATCTGGGCCTGTCACGCAGGGTCGTGCTTGAATCGCCCCATTTCATGAGTGTGCCGCTGCTCGTCGCCGGATCGGATCTGATCTCGACGGTGCCCTATGCGGTTGGTGAGTTGTTTGCCTCCATGGCGCACTTGCGCCTCATCGCCCCGCCCTTCGACACAAGGCTGATCGAGTTGAAGCAATTCTGGCATCGCAGCCATCATCGGGATCCGGCGGCGACCTGGCTCAGGACCCTGATCGCGGAACTCTTTATCGGGCGCGACACCCCCATGACAGGCATGCTAACAGCGAGCGCCGCTTTGCCCGACAAGCCTTGAGCCAGCGGCCGGGATTGCCTGCCGGGCACGTACCGATTGCGCGGACAGGTTTTGTCCCCTGCCCGCGCGAGCATGTCAAAAACGGTAGGAGGCGCGCAGGCCATAGGTACGCGGCGGGCGCAACTGGTTATAGAGCACGCCATTCTTGACCGGGCTTTGGAAGGCCGCCGCAAAGATCGTGTTGTTTTCCAGATTGTTCACGAAGGCTGCTAGCGTCAGTTTGCCGCCGGCCGGCTCGAATTCGATCCGCGCGTCGGAGGTGGTGTAGGTGCCCTGATAGCCGGCCGAAAGATAGTCGATCGAGACATAGCTGCCCGTCTGGATACGGCTGTTCGCCGCGAAGGTCAGATGGCTGCCGCCCCCGAGCGTGACATGATGTTCATAGCCCATGTTGAACGTCCAGTCCGGCGCGTTGGCCAAGGGCTTGCCCGAGCAGTCGATGCTGTAGATGGCCGCGCCGCTGCTCGCTCCGATGAGGCTCGTCGGGGCGACCGCGCAGCCCACGGCAGGCGCGCCGCCGGTGGCCGAATAGGCATTGTAGCGGAAGGTGCGATAACGGGCATGAAGCCACTGGACATCGGCGGTGAAGAGATTGGCCGCGTCAGGCTTGAAGACCAGCTCAGCCTCGACACCATGCAGACGCGCAGAGCCCGCGTTTTCCGTGAGGAACACCGGGGCATAGATGGCGCCAGCCGGGCTGGTGGCGATCTGGACCGGGCCGAGGTGGGAAATCTGCTGGTTCTTGTAATCCCACAGGAAGGCTTCGACGTTGAGTTGCAGCCGGTTGTCGAGGAACCGGTTCTTCGACCCCAGCGTGTAGGCGGTCAGGTTTTCGGGCTGCGAGCTGTTGTTCGTTTGCGCCGCGTAAAGCGCGCCCGATTTGAAGCCGGTCGCCACCGAGGCATACAGCAGGCTGCGCGGACCGGCATCAAATTCCGCGCCAGCCTTCCATGTCGCCTTGCGGAAATGCACATCGCTGATCGCTTGCGACGTGACGGGATTAAAGATGGGTGTGAAATTGCCCGTGGCCGGACTGACGAAACCCACGAAGGGGGAGTTTACGACAGCGCTGTTCTGCGTTTTGTGATCGTCGGTATAGCGCAAGCCTCCGGTCAGGCGAAATTTGGGCGCCACGGTGACGGTCGCCTGACCAAATGCGGCAAGGCTCTGTGTCGCAAGGTTCGGTGTCACCAGAAGAATGTTCGATCCCTGATTGTAGTTCTGGCTGGCGTGAACACGCTCGTCGAAGAAGTAGCCACCCACAACCCAATTGAGCATGCCCTTACTGTTGGCCAGCCGGGCCTCCACCGAACTCTGATGGGTGTATTCCTGATCGCGGATGTAGAAACCCGAGGCATAGGACAGAAAGTTGAGATCGGTCTCGCGGAAGGCGGGAATGACCGTTAATTTGGCGAACCCCAACTCCTGGTTCAGCGTCAGCGCCGCGCCGTAGACATTGTTGCTTTGAAAACCATTGGGCTGGGCGACGACCTGAGGCACAGGCGCCATGGGGCTGGCGGCCAGATAGGCCGCGACGACGGCGGGGTCGCTAGGCCCCAGGCGTCCGTTGCCGATCAGCGGCATGATCGTGCCGCCCGATCCCTTGCCGCCGACATGGCCATAATCGAGCATCAGCGTCGCATCGAAACCGGTGTGGGAATCGAACTTGAGCTGCGCGCGCGCGGCCTGGGTGTTCTCATCATCGTAACCGTCGCTGTAGTAACCGTCATGGCTGGCATGCTGGCCGGAAACGCGCAAAGCCCATCTGTCACCGATGGGCAGGTTGACGGCACCTGACACCTTCACCGCATTATAGTTGCCATACTCCCCGTTCACAAAGCCCGAGGTCTCGCCCAGCCTGGGCTTGGCCGTGATGACATTGACCGCGCCGCCCGAGGCATTGCGCCCATACAATGTACCCTGCGGCCCTTTGAGCACCTCCATGCGTTCAAGGTCGTAGAACAGCGCGGCAGGGGCGGCAGGGCGCGACAGATAGATGCCGTCCAGATTGAAGGCGACGCCCTGATCGGCGAAGGCATTGGCGCCGAAGGTACCGATGCCGCGCAGATAGATTTGCGTATAGGAGGCCGCCGGCGCGATCTGCAACGCAGGCACCAGACGCGTCAGATCGGTGGCCTGACTGATCGATTGCTTGACCAGTGCATCTCCGGCCACCGCGCTGACCGCCAGAGCGGTCTTCTGGAGATTTTCCGAACGGCGCTGCGCGGTGACGATGATGTCCTGAATTCCGTGATCGGCCCCGTCCGACTTGGCGGAGCGTGCCACGTCTGACGGCGCATCCGTGACGGTCTGGGCCTGAACCGGCGCGGTCAGGACAACCGGCGCCAGCAAGGTTGACGCAATTAGAGCTGTTTTCAGCCTCATGATCATCTCCCCTTTTTTGTTGAGTGCAGAATGGCAACAAGGATGCCATCATCAAAATTTTTTGATTTTATGGTCATCCAATCATAAAACGAATAGATCCACCTGAGCCTTCATGCCCAAAGCGATCGCGCTCCCGAAGGCTTGCCCGCGTCAGGATAACTGTGCCTGCACCCGCTTGTGCATCGGCACATAGGGCGGCGCGTCCTCGATCTCGGCGAGTTGCGAGAGGATGTGCCTGGGCATGTCGCCGCCCACCATCTTCTGCAGGAAGGGTGTATGATCGAACACCCAGTCCCGCAGCGGGCGCAACCAGCGGGGGCAGTGATGGAAGATCTTGCCCGTAAAATAGGCGCCCTGAGTGACCTGCACGGTGTGCGGAATCCGCCGTTTTTCAAAGGCCAGCAAAGCGGTCTGGACCGCAGCTGTATCCGCCATATCGACCGCAGCCAGTTCGCGCGCCAGAAAATAGCCATCCTCGATCGACATGCCCGCGCCATAGGCGGCATAGGGAGAGGTTGGATGCGCGGCATCGCCCACCAGCGCGATGCGGCCCTTGCTCCACGCGCGCAAAGGCGGCCGATCACGGATTTCCCAGCGCTGCATATGCTCAAGCGGAGTCGCTTCCAGCAGATCCCGCACGGTCTTGGGAAAGTCGCGAGCACGCTCACGGCAAAAGCCGATCAGGTCCGACGGTGGCGCAGCCGATGGATCGCAGGCTTCCAGAACCCACCATTCATAGCCCCATTTGCCCTCATGCCGGATCGGCGTGTAGCTGACCTGAGTGGTGCGGTTGTGGGCGATGATGCCCACGCCCTCGGGCTCCTTGTCGAGGAACAGATAGCCCCCCACCAGATGGAGGCGCTGATGCCGGATCGGCTCGTCACCCCACAGATGCCTCCGGACGAAGGAGTTGATGCCATCGGCTCCGACCAGGACATCGGCATCATGGACCGCGCCATTGGCAAAGGTCAGGCACACGCTCCCGCCCTTGTCATCAACAGATACCACGTGATGATCGAGTTTGAGCACGCCGGGCGGAAGAGCGTCGATCATCCGCTGGTAAAGGCCCCAGCGCAGAAGGCCGATGAAACCACCACCATATTCGGCCTCAACCTCTTCGGGCAACTGAACATCGGCGCGGCGCTTGCCTTTGGCGTTCTCGAAATAGGTGTGGCATGGGGCGCCCAGATCCTGCGTATCAACGCCAATCAGCTTGAGCACCTTCTGCGGCGGCGGCCAGAGATTAAGAATATTGCCAGCCGCCTTGACCTCCCTTGCTCGCTCGAAAAGCGTCACATCAAACCCCAACCTGATGGCGGCAAGCGCGGCAGCCATGCCAGCAGGCCCCGCCCCTACGATCGCAATACGGCCCTTGGGTACCGTCATACGCTGTCCTCTCCGCATTCGCGTGTTATCTAAACATCGCTTAGATTGATTTAAGCGATGTTTAGATTCGCAGCAAGCCCGTTTTGCGTAAGGCTTGCCCGGAAATTGCGGACTGGTAGGAAAGGCCCGGCACAGCGAGAGAAATGGACGGATGATGGCAGGCGCCAAGACCTATCATAAGGAAGATCTCAGGCGAGATCTGCTCGCGACTGCGCGGGACATGATCGCACAACAGGGCTATCATACCCTCTCCTTGCGCGGTCTTGCGCAAAAGGTTGGCGTCACCAGCGGTGCGCCTTATCATCATTTCTCGGACCGCCGGGCCCTGCTGCTGGCCATCGCCATCGAAGGCTTCGAAGATCTGATCAGGCCGACACAGACGCCTGACATTCTGAAACTGCCGCCGTTCGATCGCCTTGTTGCTCTGGGCCGGGCTTATCTCGACTTTGCACAGCACCAGCCCAGACTCATGGAACTCATGTACGAAAGCGAGCTCACAACGCCAGCGCTCGCTCCCGAATTGCTGGTCTATCAGCGCCAAGGCTCCCAGGCGCTTCTCGATGCCGTCACCGAAGCTCTCCCGGCCAACATGCTCAACGACCGGATCTCAAGAGTGGTGGGCTATTGGTCGACAGTATACGGCCTGGCCGTGTTGCGTAACAAAGGGCTGCTTCAACCTCATGAGCCAAAAGCCGTAGAACCACAGGATACCGACCATTTGGTGATTGCCCGGAGTGCAAAAGCCGCATTGCAGCCCTAATCGGTTCCGATCGCTGAAAAAGCGGTCATTCAACGTCCCCGGCACATTCTTCGACAACTGCCCCCCCATTCATCCCTCGCGAGCCAGAACCGGCAAACCCGGTGCGTTACACAACGGTCAATCTCAATGCTGTGGTGGCGGTCGGCGGGGCGTCCTATGTGGTTGCGCGTTTCCGCGACGCGGTTGCCGGCGAAAGTCTGGGCATGGGTTGCTTCACGGGACCAACCGGGCCGCTCGGACCGATCGCCAGACTGGCTCCGGCCGGCGCGCAAGGCAATTCCGCCGCGATCCGTTCCTGGCGTGGCACGCTGACCCTGACCCAGGCGTTCAACGTGCCGCAGACAACCCTGAAAAGCGCCGCCTCCATTCCAGCCAGGCATTGAGACAGGGGCGCGAATATCCCCCATCGTCATGCCTGCAACGGCGATCCATTGCTGCGCCAAATCCAGCGCAGATTGACCTCGGGGCGAACCTGGCCACCGTTGAACACCAGGCACAGCCAGCGGTTGCGGCGCACCACCTCGAACACCAACACGACGAAGGCCATGACAATGACGTTGATGATCGCCATCTCGACAATCGGGGGCAGGTCCACGAAGCGGAACAGGTAGACCGCGATCATCACGGCGGGCAGGTGGAACAGATACATGACCAGCGAACCCGAGACCAGATAGGACACCGCCGCGTGGGGCTTTGGGCTGAGCCGGTGAATAACGCCAAAGAAGGCACACGCGCCGAACAGGCCCGACATTGCACGCACGGCATCTTCCACGAACAGGAACGGCGCCGTGCATCGCCCGCCCGCCGCGCATCCGCTTTTCTGGAACAGGTCACAAGCGACATAGGCCGCGATGCACGCGACGCCGACCCTGATCCCGGCCATGGATGGCTGGAACACCAGCTTGGCGATGGCCTTCGACCGCTGGGCCAGCACACCGGTCAGGAACAGCGGTAGATAGAGCAGCCATTCATAGATATAGTCCGCAAAAGCGTTCCTGCCCGCCAGATCCTGCCATGCCGGCGGCGCCATCGTCCAGACGGTCAGGAACACCATGATCGCCAGCATCGCAACCCATCCCGGGGGCCATGCGCGCCATTCGGCCAGACGGGCCAGACCTTGATCGATCGCCCTGAACGCAACATGCCGGATCGCGGCCAGCATCAGGCAATAGCCAAAGAGGGTGTAGAGAAACCAGGTGTGGAAATCCCATCCGATGAAGAATGCGCCCGACACCCGTTGCATGGATCGCCCGGCGTCGGGGATATGCGCATAGGCCTGCGTGTAAATGCAGATGGGGCCAAGCACCAGCGTGGCCAGGATCGCGGGCATCAGCAGACGCCGCGCCCGATCCATGATCCAGATCGTCACGCCACGCCTTGCCAGCACCATGGACGCGAGAAATCCCGACAGGATGAAGAAGCCATGCATTCGGAAGGCATGCATCGAACTGGTGATCAGGGTCGCCAACAGGCTCGGCTGGCCGGAATCCACCACCCAGCCCCCGCCAATGTAATAGGCACAGGCAACATGATACGGAATACCCACGCAGAGCATGATCGCTCTGGCGTAATCAAGCGCATAGTTTCTATCCACGATCACCTGCCGTCGACCTCAGCGATGTGGCCGGTAGGTGATCGAACCTACCCATGCAATGCGCACAAAATGATCAGAACATAAAAAATTCATACATTTCAATGAAGCAGGAAACATTACGAAAACGATGCGTGATGCGATCCCACCCACGCTGCCCCTGCAAACGGCGGCTTTCCCAATTTTTGGACCGGAAGCCGCCATTCCGGCCCCGGTTCGGCTCACCAAAATCTGGCTTCCATTCAGGATACGAGGCGGATGAATGGAATGTTCGGTAAATTACATGCGAGAACCTGGAATCAACCTTGTCGAGAAATGGCTACTTCACGATACAAATGCTTATGGTATAAAGATTTTTTAGACCTACGCGGTGGTTCGCAGGAATGTACCGTCCAGCCTGATTCCCTTCACTCACTCCAAGAATTATAAATTTTATTTTTAAATCAAATATTTATGATCATCCCTTTTGCCAATAAAGGGAATCCACCACACATCGACAGCTGCTAGAGTGCCGGACGCCTCGCCCCACCGGACAGCAGGGCTGACGAAGCCGTCATTCAGGGGCTCTTCCCGATCCGTCGAAAGCCGCCCCTCGTTCATCTAGCACTCTAAGATCGCCGTCTTTGACAAATCGGGGGCGCTTCAGATCAGCCGCTTATTCGGTGTCGCCTTGCGATATGATAAGGGTTCGGCCCACCACTCCCGCTGCGCTCATACTCTCCAGGACTCGTCTGCAGGAAGGCGGAGAATGTGCCTAAGCACTAATGAATAAAGAACAATCAATCTTGCGTTAACCATATCTCAACCAGAAAGGAAGAAATTGTTTCCGTTGATCTTTTAACGGGCACATACGGGATGGGCGGACTGCAATTCGAAACGCCAGTGCTGGAAAACGAACTGGTGTCCAAAAGCATTTCGGTGACTGAAACGCCTTATTTCTACAATGACGGCGGCATTGCCCGCTATCTTGCCGCGCCGCCACCCGGCATCACCCCCCTCACCCCGGCACCGGTCGACCCGCAACTGGCGCTGGGCCGCGAGTATGACGTTCCGGGCGTCATCAACACCAGCGACAGCCAATATGGCCTGACCACCCAGCTCGACATTCTGGGTGATACCATCGCCTTTGACCCCATGTGGGCAACGCGTGAAGCCGCCGCCGCTTTCGGCATCACACTGGTCGAACCGGGGCAAGTCGTTCCGCTCAGCAGCCCGGTTTCGGGCCTGTGCCATGTGGTCTATCAGTATGGCGCCTTTGCCGGCCACTGGTCGCCCTATCAGAACACCGGCAATCAGTTGCTCAGCGTCGTGTGCACCGATCTGGAGCATCACGATTTTCCCCATATCTTCGCCTCCACCGATATCAATCTGCCGCTGGTCATTTCGGTGGGGCGCCTGTGGCCCAGCAGGAAGAAAATCCGCGTGGCCGATCTGTGGGTGCCGCAAGGCCATGCGCTCTATATTCCGCCGATGCCCGCCCTGCTGGGCGCGGAATGTGTGGATCTGCACAACAACCGCAATTCGGCGCTCGCCTGCTGGGGCAATATTCAACAGAATTCCATTTTGACCGAAACGCTGCTGCAGACTGAAAATACCTACTCCTACTGGTATTGGGATGCAACCGGCACCACTCATACAAAGCCTTAAGGGACGTACAATGAACATGCTGGTTCACGACAACGCCTTCAGCACACCCGCGATTGGCATGGCCGATGCGGGCGATGGCGCTGTCTATCAGACGCTGCTCGAATCCACGCAGGCCATTCCCTGGAAGATCGACTGGGCGACGATGCAATTCACCTATATCGGCCCCCAGATCGAGCAGTTGCTGGGCTGGGCGCAGGACAGCTGGATCACCGTTCAGGACTGGGCCACGCGCATCCATGAGGAGGATCGCGAAAGGGTGGTCAACTTCTGCGTCTCGCAGTCACAGGCGGGCATCGATCATGAAGCCGATTACCGCGCCCTGACCGCCGCAGGCGACCATGTGTGGATTCGCGATGTCGTCCATGTGGTGCGCAACGCGGACGGCAGCGTGGACAGTCTGGTCGGCTTTATGTTCGACATCAGCGAGCGCAAGCGCAGCGAAGAAAAAGTGCAGCAGTTGCAGAAGGAACTGGAGGCGCTTTCTTTCACCGACAGCCTGACCTCCATTGCCAACCGCCGCCTGTTCGATGCCCGGCTGAGTGAGGCCTGGGACAGGATGCGACGCGATGGCGATGCGCTGTCGCTGATCGTGCTCGATGTTGACTTTTTCAAGCAATACAATGATTTTTATGGCCATACGGTTGGCGACGCCTGTCTGGTGGCGATTGCCGATGCCCTGCAAAAGCAGGCGCGCCGTCCGCAGGATCTGGCCGCACGCCTGGGCGGCGAGGAATTTGCGCTGCTTTTGCCGCAAACCACCATGGAGGGTGCTGAGCACATCGCGCAGATGTGTCTGCAGGCGATTGCCGATTTGGCCATACCACACGAGAAGTCGGCAATAAGCGCCATCGTCTCGGCCAGCCTTGGCGTGGGCACGCTAACGCAAGTCAGCAATGGGTCTTCGCAGAATTTCCTCTCTGCCGTGGATCAGTTGCTCTATGCCGCCAAGCACAAGGGGCGGAACCGCTACGAAGCGGCCTGCCTCGACAGAGAAGAGGCGATTTAGAGCGAAGCACGAAATGGCGCCTGCTTGAAAACCCTTTGATACAAGGACAACATGTATGCGGCCAAAATGGCGTAACGAACTTCAGGAGGCGAGCACCCACTGGTCAACCTGCAGACCATTACTCCCAACCCTTTCGCTGACTAAGCCGTCGTCCTGTCCTGGGCCCCTTTCCTGACCGTCAAAAACGTGCGTTCGTTCATCCGGCATTCCAGAGCTGAAACATCCTGTGATGCCAACGCCGTCTTGGGACGATCGCTCGCGGCTTACGCACGTAAGAACCACATCCCGGTTCAATACATCCGCCAGATTTCCCTGCTGCCCAAGATCGACGAATTTCCTGGCATGCTTATGACCAGCCAGTTCCGTTGCCTCGACCGGATCATGACCAGCATCGAGAATGAGCGGAACATGGCGAATCTGCAGGCGGCAGATTGGGCAACGGGCAACGTCGGGGGCCTTCGGGAGCACTATCTTGCCCCTGCCAATTGTGCGCTGCCGATATAAAAAGAGACGAGCAACGCCGCCGGTCAGCGGTCGCGAGTTGCACGAACCTGTTGCTCAAAGCTCTCGAGCGCAAGCAAACCCGAACCTTTGCCATGATCGATATATCCAGCCTTTTGCGGCAGGAGGGCGTGCTCATGCAGCTTCGTCAGGCGGGGGCAACGATTCATCTCCCACCGGATGAGGCTGAATAAAGCTATGCCTCGGCCATCGACAGCAACCGCGGACAAAGCGGACGTCCGACGCAGAAATTGAAACCGTTAAAAGCTGACCTTCATTCAAGGGTTGGTTGCTGCAACAGCAAGCGGTGACTGCGCCAATTATTGGCCCTTGCACTTTCTAGAAGCTCAAAGAAAATCTCAATGCCGTCGACCTATCGCTATCGAACGATGCGCTGACTCGATGCAATCTGGCCCGGGTGTGAAGCGCCAGAAGCCTACGCTTTGTAAAATTCACAAAGATTTGGCGGTCGACACCACCGACCGCCATCGGCATCTAGTCCTTCTGCCAGGTCACAGCCCAGTGCTCGTCAGGGTTGGTTGAGCGCAGGGTCAATCGGCCATCGGCAAAACTGTAGAAACGCGGGAGATCGCGCCCCACCAGCGCATGGACCATCGCTCCTTCAACGTGGTGCGTGACAGTGTGGCGCTTCAAATCGAGATCATAACGCCCCCAGGAAGCTTCATACCCGCCCTGCGCATATTGCACCGGTCCCTCGCGCTCCTGCGCCTCCCCCTCCGGATACATCACCTGCACCGACATATGGCCGCCCGGGGTGTAAATCAGTTGCCCTTGGCGGTCCGTCCTCCTGACGATCTTGCCTTGGGCGTCCTGGTTCTCCATCCAGGCGATATGCCACGATCCGACCAGCGGGTTGGCGGCAGGTGCCTGGTGTTCCGGGGCGGCAGAAGCGGTTGCACCGACGGCCAAAGCCAGCACAGCGACCGCAATATGCCGTATCCCATGTCTCACGGCCCCTCTCTCCATCTCAGCGTGCCACCAGTTTTTCATGGAATGACGGGTAGCGCGCGCCCTCGACCCTGACTTGTGAGGAGGCGGCTTCAAGCTCGGCTATGGCCTCTTCACCCAGATCGATCCTCGCGCCGCCGATGTTCTCCTCCAAACGCTGCAGCTTGGTCGTGCCCGGAATCGGCACGATCCAGGGGCGCTTGGCCAGCAACCAGGCCAGCGCGATCTGGCCCGGTGTGGCATCATGCTGCGCGGCAAAGCGCGTGACGACCTGGACCAACGCCAGATTGGCGTCGCGATGTTCGGCATTGAAGCGCGGCACCGTGCTGCGGAAATCGTCGGACCCGAAGGTTGTGGCCGCGTCGATCTTGCCGGTCAGAAAGCCTTTGCCCAGCGGGCTGAAGGGCACAAAACCAATGCCAAGTTCCTCCAGCGCCGGAAGGATCTCGGCCTCGGGTTCGCGCCACCACAGGGAATATTCGCTTTGCAACGCGGCAACCGGATGAACGGCGTGAGCCCGCCGCACGGTGTCGGCACTGGCTTCGGACAGGCCGAAATGCTTGACCTTGCCCGCTGTGACCAGATCCTTCACCGCGCCAGCGACATCCTCGATCGGCACCTGCGGATCGACACGATGCTGATAATATAGATCGAGCGCATCGACCTTGAGGCGGGCAAGCGATCCTTCCACGACCTGCTTGATATGCTCGGGGCGACTGTTCAGCGCGTTCCACCGCGCTCCATCGCCAGGTGCGGGCGCCCAACCGAATTTGGTGGCGATCACCACCTCACCCCTGAACGGCGCCAGCGCTTCGCCCAGCAAGCGCTCATTGTCGTAGGGACCATAGACCTCCGCCGTATCGAAGAAGGTCACGCCGCGCTCGACCGCCGCGCGCAGCAGCACGATCATCTCCTCCTTGTCCTTGGGCGGCCCGTAAGACCAACTCATGCCCATGCAGCCCAGCCCAAGCGCTGAAACGGCCAGTCCGTTCCTTCCCAATATGCGTGTCTGCATGGTCATTCTCCCGGTCGGTTCAGTTTCAAGGTCAACGCGCGCCAGCGTCATTCGGGACCAGCCGTCATGACAGAGGCGCGGATGGGTGGCCGCATCACGCCGAGTTGCCTTGCCCGAAAACCCATGGCGCCATGATAAGGATGACGGATGGTCTCGGTTAGGCCCTGACAGTTCCATGAAGCGATGAGCAACGCTCATCATAGCTTGCGGTTTCCTTGCCAAATCGCCCGCTTTGCCCCAAGGTCGGCGTCATGCATGTCCATCGCGCCGACCTTGCCGATTTCACCTATTTTCTGGCCATCGCTCGCCATCGCAGCTTTCGCCGCGCGGGACTGGAGCTCGGGGTCACAGCCTCGGCACTTAGTCATGCGCTCAAAGGGCTGGAATCGCGTCTGGGGGTCCGCCTGCTCAACCGGACCAACCGCAGCGTCACCCTGACGGCCGCAGGCGAAGACCTGCAAAAGGCCATCTCCGGGCCACTGGAGCAGATCGGCGAGGCCGTCGAGGGGCTCAACCGCTATCGCGATGCGCCGAGCGGGCGCATCCGGCTCAATGTCGTGAGCGATGCCGCCGTGCTGCTGCTCGGCCCGGTCCTGCCCACCTTCATCGACCGCTATCCCGAGATCGAGATCGAGGTCACAGCCACCAACCGCATGGTCGACATGACCGGCGACGGCTATGACGCCGGCATCCGTTATGGCGGCACCGTGCCCGAGGACATGATCGCAACGCGCCTGTCGGCGGATGTCCGCTGGGTGGTGGCCGGGTCACCAGACTATCTGGAGCGTTTCGGCACACCGCGCGTGCCCGAGGATCTGCAACACCATCGCTGCCTGCGCATCCGCCTGGGGGATGACCGGGTCTATCGCTGGGAATTCATGCGTGACGGCGTGGAATTCGACATTGGCGTCCCCGGCACGGTCACCTTCAATGAAACCGGCATCGGATTGGAGATGCTGCGCCGTGGCGGGGGCCTGATGTATGCCGCAGAACCCGTGATGGCCGCCTTACTGGCCAGCGGCGAGGCCAGGCTGGTGCTCGAGGAGTGGGCAACGAGCGGTCCGGGCTATCATCTCTATTATTCGGGCAGGCGGCAGTTGCCCGCCGGGCTGCGCCTGCTGATTGATCTGGTCAGGGAAATGCGTCCGCTCGGTCTATAGGCGCACTTTCCGTCAGGCGAGCGGACCATAACCAGGCCGCCTGGAGAGGCTTGCCTGCTTGGCCATGATCTCGGGTTCATAGACCTTGTCCATCCAGTCGTCAGGATGAACCTCCTCGATGGCGACGGACACCGCCGCCATCTCGTGGTCGAAAGCTGCCATGACGGCGGCCGTCACTTTGTCGGTCAGATCCTGTTTCTCAGCGTCGCTGTGACCGAAAACCGTTTTGATGACGACATGCGGCATCAGTCGTTCTTCTCGAACGACAGCGTCAGCTTGGGCGGCTCCTTGCTCAGCGGGGGCACGATGCCATTTACCGGATGCGGGACATACGGCGCCTCCAGCGTCGCGATCTCGTCAGCGCTCAAGGTCACGTCCAGCGCGCCGATGGCATCGGCCAGATGATGGGTCTTGGTGGCGCCGACGATGGGCGCCGTGATTGCCAGCTTGGTCAGCAACCAGGCCAGCGCGACCTGGGATCGCGCAATGCCACGCTCATGAGCAATGCGGCTCACGGCATCGACCACGGCATGGTCCTGCTGCTCGGTGTCATGATACATCTGCTGGGCGAAAGCGTCATTTTGCGAACGCGTGGTTTCGCCAGCCTTCCAGTCGCGTGTCAGGCGTCCGCGCGCCATCGGGCTCCATGGTATCACCCCCACGCCCTGATCGAGACACTGCGGCAACATCTCGCGCTCTTCCTCGCGGTAAAGCAGATTGTATTGCGGCTGCATCGACACGAAACGGGTCCAACCATGACGCTCGGCCACATGCTGCATCTTGGCAAAACGCCATGCCTCCATGGAGGACGCGCCGATGTAGCGTGCCTTGCCCGCCTTTACGATGTCATGGAGCGCCTCCATCGTTTCCTCGACGGGCGTGCCATGATCGAAGCGATGGATCTGATAGAGATCGACATAATCGAGCCCGAGGCGCGTCAGACTGTCATCGATCGCCTGCATCAGGGCCTTGCGTGACAGGAAACCCGCATTCGGGGCGTTTTCCCAAGGGAAGAAGGCCTTGGTGGCGATCACGATCTCGTCACGCCGGGCCATGTCGCGCAAGGCCCGGCCCACGATCTCTTCGGAACTGCCGCCCGAATAGACATTGGCGGTGTCGAAGAAATTGATCCCGGCCTCCAGCGCCTGCCGAAAGAATGGGCGGCTTTCCGCTTCACCCAGCGACCAGGGCTGCAAGCCGCGCTCCGGCTCACCATAGCTCATGCAGCCCAGACACAGGCGAGAGACCCTGAGGCCCGACCGGCCAAGATTGATGTAGTCCATGATGATGTCCAGACTGGCTGATTGACGGAAAAGGCGGCTGCTTGATCCCCAATGTGGGAAA
Source organism: Novosphingobium rosa NBRC 15208 (assembly GCF_001598555.1). GTDB lineage: Bacteria > Pseudomonadota > Alphaproteobacteria > Sphingomonadales > Sphingomonadaceae > Novosphingobium > Novosphingobium rosa. Next base: position 7,250 of record NZ_BCZE01000093.1, on the reverse strand, counting down.
AGGCCCGAAAAGATCGCAAGTTCAAACGATAAGGGCGATACGGATGGCACAACATCATGTTCCGGCTCATCGCCTCAATGAACAATCCTCAACATAGTTGTGGCACGGTGAAACGTTACGAAACGATGACCTTCGATTTCCATGTTGAATTACGTGCAACGCACCATTGGGAGTTTCTCATGCCTCCCTCATCATCATTCAGGCGTACATAGCCTCATCCCCCCGTCAGCAGGCATTTGCGTTTGACCTTGCCTCTGACCTTCAAGGCCCGACATCGGGCCATAGTGAGGCACTTATGGAACTGAAAAGAGCAGGCAGCCAGCCTTCGATGCGCGGGCCCGACGACTGGTTCACGGGCACCGTGCGGATCGATCCGCTCAACGTTCCCCCCGCTCCCGCCCGTGTATCCTGCGCCGCCGTCACCTTCGAGCCAGGCGCCCGCAGCGCGTGGCATACCCATCCGCTGGGCCAGACGCTGATCGTCACGGCCGGCTGCGGCTGGACCCAGTGCGAAGACGGCAAGAAGGTCGAGATCCGCGCGGGCGACGTGATCTGGTGCCCGCCCGGCCACAAGCACTGGCATGGCGCCACCGCGACCACCGCCATGACCCATATCGCCGTTCAGGAAGCCCTCGATGGCGTCAATGTCGTGTGGATGGAGAAGGTCAGCGATGAGGACTACCTCTCGGAGCTGTCGGCATGAGCGTATCGTATGATTTCGCAGGGCAAGTGGCGTTTGTTACCGGCGGCGCCTCGGGCATGGGTCTGGCCACCGCCAAGGCCTTCGCGCAAGCCGGTGCCGCCGTGGCGCTGGTCGATGTGAACGCTCACGCCGCTCAGATCGAGGCTGAAAAGCTGTTTGCCGCCGGTCACCGGGCGCTCGGCATCGGCTGCGATGTCTCGGATGAGGCGCAGGCCGCCGCCGCCGTCGAGCAGACCGTGGCTGCCTTCGGACGCCTCGATATGGCGTTCAACAATGCCGGTATCCAGGTGCCCCCCACCGATGCCGCCGACGAGACCGCCGAGAACTTCGACCTGGTCAATGGCGTCAACATGCGCGGCATCTGGACCTGCATGAAGCATGAGCTGAAAGTCATGCGCGAGCAGGGCAGCGGCGCCATTGTCAATTGCTCGTCGCTGGGCGGCCTCGTCGGCCTGCCGAGCCGCGCCGCCTATCATGCCAGCAAGCATGGCGTCATCGGCATGACCAAGAGCGCGGCGCTGGAATATGCCCCGCGCGGCGTGCGGATCAATGCGGTGTGCCCGGGCGTCATCAACACGCCGATGGTGGCCGAGATGCTGGAAACCCAGCGCGAGGCGATGGACGAGTTCCTCAAGCTTCAACCCATCGGTCGCCTTGGTCTCGCCGAGGAAATCGCCGCCTCGGTCCTTTGGCTGTGCAGCCCGGGCGCCAGCTTCATTGTCGGCGTCGCGCTGCCGGTCGACGGCGGCTTCACCGCGCATTGAGCCGCGTGATGCGTCGCGCGGGGGCTCTGGCCCGTCTCACCCTCATCTCCTTTATCGCTGGAGTTTCCGGTATGACCACTGTCCATGCCCAATCGGCATCCCCGCTCGACGCATCGCGTCCCGTTACCGCCGAGCAAATCCGCTCGGTGGCCCCCACGCTTGAGCACTACACGCAGGATCGCCTTGAAGGGGCGGTCTGGAAGCGCCCCGGCCTGAGCACGCGTGACCGCTGCCTCGTCACACTCGCGGCGCTGATCGCGCGGGGGCAGACCTCCGCCTTGGGTCATTACACCGAGAAGGCGCTGGAAAACGGCGTCAAACCCGCCGAGATCTCGGAGACGATCACTCATCTGGCCTATTATGTCGGCTGGCCCAACGCCATGGCGGCCATCCCTTCGGTCAGCGATGTTTTCGCCCGCCACCACATCAAGGCGGATCAACTCCCCGCGATCAATCCGCAATTGCTACCGATCGACGAGAAGGCCGAGGCCGCCCGCGCCAAGCTGGTGGGTGACAATTTCGCCGCCACGGCGCCCGGGCTGGTGGATTACACCACCGACTATCTCTTCAAGGACCTGTGGCTGCGCCCCGATCTGGCCCCGCGCGACCGCAGCCTGATCACCATGGCCGCGCTGATCGCCGCCGGACAGACCGCGCAGATCCCCTACCACCTCAATCGCGCGATGGACAACGGCCTGACTGAAACTCAGGCCGCAGAGGTGATCACTCATCTGGCCTTCTATGCTGGCTGGCCCAATGCCATGTCGGCGCTGCCTGTAGCCAAGGACGTGTTCGCCAAGAGGCACGCGCAATGAAAGCCCTGATCGCGCTTGCCGCCGTCACGCTGGCCACCCCTGCCATCGCCCAAAGCGCGCAGCCTGCCCATGTGGAGGTCTATCGCGCCGGATCGAGGACGGCGGTGGCAGGCCTGCCCTCGCGCTTCACCGGCTCGGCCAGCGTGCTGCCGGTCTTCGAGCCGCATGATCCCAGCACCGTCTCGGCGGGCACCGTCACCTTTCAGCCCGGCGCGCACAGCGCCTGGCACACCCATCCGCGCGGGCAATATCTGATCGTGCTGTCGGGCGTGGGTTGGACGCAGGAAGAAGGCCATCCCATCGTCGAGATCCATCCCGGCGATGTCGTCTGGTGCCCGCCCGGCGTCAAGCACTGGCATGGCGCCTCGGCAACCACCGGTCTGGTGCAGCTGTCGGTGCAGGAAGCGGTGGACGGCAAGAACGTCGAGTGGCTGGAAAAGGTCGCTGACGCCGATTACGCCAAAGGCCCCGCGGTGAAGTGACCAAGCAGCAGCTCCTCACCGCGCGTCGGCCAGGGTTGGTGCCATGAGGTTCAACCGCTCCGACATTGCCAATCTCGGCTATTTTCTGGCCATCGAGCGGCATCGCAACTTCCGTCGCGCTGGGCTGGAACTGGGCATCACCACCTCGGCGCTCAGCCATGCGATGCGCGCGCTCGAAGAGCGGTTGGAGGTGCGCCTGCTCAACCGTACCAACCGCAGCGTGACGCTGACGGTGGCGGGGGAGGAACTGCTGGCCGCCATCGCCGATCCCTTCCAGCGGATCGACAATGCGATCGATGTGCTCAACCGGTTCCGCGCCTCCCCGGCGGGGCGCATCCGGCTCAATGTGCTCGATCAGGCCGCGACCCATCTGCTGGCGCCGGTGATGCCGGTGTTCCTCGACCGTTACCCCGATGTCGAGATCGATCTCACCGTCACCAACAGCATGGTCGATGTGGTCGATGGCGGGTTTGATGCCGGCATCCGCTATGGCGGCACCGTGCCCGAAGACATGATCGCCCAGCGCCTGTCGGCCGACATTCGCTGGGTGGTGGCCGCCTCGCCCGCCTATCTCGAACGCTTCGGCACGCCGCAGCATCCCGAGGATCTGCTCCAGCATCGCTGCGTGCAGATCAAGCTGGGCGACGAGCGCATCTACCGCTGGGAATTCGACCGTGGTGCCGAAACTGTCGAGCTGGCCGTGGCGGGCACGATCACCTGCGACGATGGCGAAGCGGCGCTGGCCATGGCGCGCCACAGCGCCGCGCTGATCTATGCCGCGCAGCCCGGCATTGCCGAGAATGTCGCACGCGGTGAGCTTAAGCTGGTGCTGGAAGACTGGGCCTCGATGGGGGCAGGCATGCACATCTATTACCCGAGCCGGCGTCAGGTCCCGGTGCCGCTGCGTCTGCTGATCGACCTTATTCGCGAACTGCGCCCGCTGGGGCTTTAGCCGGTTCGTCCAAACCTTTTCAAACGCATATCAGACAGGAGCCCTTCCATGCTGGGAACCATGCTTTACGGCCCGAACGACATCCGCTTCGAGGATGTGCCCGAGCCCACGATCCTCCACCCCACCGATGCGGTGATCCGCGTGGCGGCGGCCTGCGTCTGCGGCTCGGACCTGTGGCCCTATCGCGGCATTCAGGCGCTCGATGCACCGATGCCGATGGGCCACGAATATTGCGGCATCGTCGAGGAGGTCGGCAGCGCAGTGACGACCATTCGCCCCGGCCAATTCGTGATCGGTTCCTTCTTCGCCTCGGACAACACCTGCCCGCATTGCCAGCACGGTTACCAGAGCTCGTGCCAGAACCGCGAGTTCGTCGGCGGCGCGCAGGCGCCCAGATTGCGCGTGCCGCTGGCCGATGGCACGCTGGTCGCCACGCCCGAGATCCCGTCCGCCGATTTGATCCCCAGCCTGCTGGCGGTCTCCGATGTGATGGGCACGGGCTGGTTCGCCGCCGATGCCGCCAATGTGCAGCCCGGCACAACCGCCGTGGTGGTGGGCGATGGCGCGGTGGGCCTGCTCGCCGTGCTCTCGGCGAAACTCATGGGCGCCGAGCAGATCATCGCCATGAGCCGCCATCCCGCGCGCCAGGCCATCGCCCGTCAACTGGGCGCGACCGACATTGTGGAAGAGCGCGGCGAGGAGGGCATCGCGCGCATCCGCGAGCTGACGAAGGGCGTGGGCGCCGACAGCGTGCTGGAATGCGTGGGCACGGCCCAGTCGATGGATCAGGCGCTCAAGGTGGTGCGCCCGGGCGGCTTCACCTCTTTCGTCGGCGTGCCCCATGGCGTGGAGCTGCGCGGCGAGGAGCTGTTCTTCTACCACGTCCATCTGCATGGCGGCCCTGCCCCGGTGCGCCGCTTCCTGCCCGATCTCATTGCAAAAGTGTGGGGCAAGCAGATCAACCCGGGGCTCGTCTTCGATCTCGACCTGCCGATGGCGCAGGTCGCCGAGGCTTACCGCGCGATGGATGAGCGCCGGTCGATCAAGGCGATCCTGCGCCCATGATGACCTCGCCCGCCCGGCATCCGCTGGCGCCCGCCTTTCCCGTGATGGCCGCAGTCTTCGTGGGCTATCTGGTGGTCGGCATGGCGCTGCCGGTGCTGCCGCTGCATGTGCATGACGATCTGGGCTTCGGGCCTTTCGTCGTGGGGCTGGTCTCGGGCGGGCAGTTTCTGGCGGCGCTGGTCTCGCGCCTGTGGGCCGGGCATCTGGCCGACACGCGCGGCAGCCGTCATGCGGTGCTGGCCGGTCTGGTCGCGGCCATGGGCGGCTGCGGATGCTATCTGCTCTCACTGTTGTTTACGCCTCAACCTGTCGTGGCCGTGAGCATCATCATGGTCGGCCGCATCCTGCTGGGTGGCGCGGAAAGCCTCGTCATCACTGGCGGGATTAGCTGGGCGCTGGCCTTGCTGCCGGCGCAGATGGCCGGCAAAGCCATTGCCTGGGTCGGCATGGCGATGTTCGCGGCCATGGCGGCAGGTTCGCCGCTGGGCGATCTAGTCTATCGCCATATGGGGTTTGGCGGCATTGCCGGTTCGGCGCTGCTCCTGCCGGCGCTGGCTACCGTGCTGGTCTGGCGCCAGCCCGCTCTGGTGCCCAAGGCCAGACCACAAGGCTCGGTCGGCGCTGTGCTGAACGCGGTGATCCTGCCCGGGCTTGCCTTTGCCCTCGCCGGCATCACCTTTGGCGCGATCACCTCCTTTCTCACGCTCTATTTCGCGCAGGCGGGATGGGCCCATGGCGCATTGGCTTTCACCGGCTTTGCCAGCGCGCTTATCGCGGCGCGCTTTGTGTGGGGCGACCTGCCCGACAGGCTGGGCGGAGCGCGGACGGCTCTGGGCTGCATGGTGGTGCAGGGCATTGGACTGGTGATGATCGCGCTTGCTCCCCAGGGCTGGATCGCCATTCTGGGCGCCTGCCTGTGTGGTGGGGGCTTTTCCCTGGTTTTTCCGGGGCTGGGCCGCGAAGCGGTGCGGCGCGCGCCTGAAGACAGCAAGGGCATGGCGATGGGCGTCTACAACGCCTTCCTCGATGTGACGCTCGGGCTGGGCAGTCCGGCGCTGGGCGCTCTTGCCGGAGTCGCGGGCTTGCGCAGCGTGTTTCTGGCCAGCGCCGTGGCCACCATCCTGGCCATGCCCTTCACCGCCATCATGCTGCGTCCCGCAGCACAATCCCCAACGGCTTAGTCTGGCCAAGATGATCTGTTCTGAAAGGTGAATGATGATCCAGTCGACAAGCGCCAGAGTGGGCGCCATTGCCACGATCATTCTGGGCCTGATCATTCTGATGATCGGCCTCACAATGCTGGGAGGCGGAGCTTATCTCGTCATGCTTGGAGGCTCCTGGTATTTCGCGCTCGCAGGTCTCGGCCTGTCTATGGCAGGCGGGCTTTTGCTTCGTCGCCGCACTGCTGGCGCGGCGCTTTACCTGCTGGTCTTTGCGGCCACCATCCAAGGCCGGGCAAGCAGATATTCGCCGATTGCTGATCATTGGTGCAATGTCGCGATTAAACTGGATGGGACGCAAATCCGTCCCGGAGGGCTCATGGCTAGCGCAAATCACATTGCGAAAGCCCCGCATGCTTGTAGCGATAGCCTTGGCCAACAAAATGGCCCGGACAATCTGGGCGATGCTCACGAAACATCAGGATTATCAAGGTTCGGCACAGGCGGGAGCGGCATAGAGATTATGCGAGCAATTCTACCTGAGGCCGGATAAAGGGGGTGTGAGAAGGCGACGACCCGAATGGGCAGATTGATCGAACAGATCTGGATCAGAAAAACCAGTTCAGGACTCAGAGCGCTACAGCTCGCCAATGAGATTTGGATCTGATCCGCGGATCACCATACCGGCCAGCGGCTTCTGAAGGGCCACAACCAAAGGCCTTACAGAAGACCGCTCTCGATCACCCTCCCACATGGTCAGAAACTTCTTGCATCACGGGCGGCAACCACAGAAGTCCTGATCTTAGCACTCGCGTTCGTGCGTTTCCTACCCGCGACGCAAAATCCTCTGTACGGAACCAAGCCCAAAAAAGGCGTCGACGGGGCTAACCCAAAAGGCCCGCCGACGCAGCGCCTGCCCGGAGAGAGCGGGCAGCTCACGCACCTCAGCTTCATCGTCAACACAAGGTGATGTGCGACGCTAAAGTGAGGCTAATCGGCTCCAGCCCCCATGACGGAACCGACGGTGGTCGTTATTATCGACCATCAGACTTTGAGCGCCCCTGAAGGGCCGCAGACACAAGCATTTATCGAAGCTCATCGAAAATCTTCAAGGACCGTGCGCCTTCCTGCATCGAACAGCATAATCTTGAGCAGTCACAGTCTGATCAACTGGTCACAGTTATTATTTCTCTAATAAAAATAAAACATTAACTATTAATTCCGCCGAAATTTTTATAAATTAAATATAAAAATATGATTCATTGCACGCAGCATAGGAGATATTGTGCGCCCAAATCACATATTGGGA
>NZ_BCZE01000092.1 GCF_001598555.1 Novosphingobium rosa NBRC 15208 | reverse complement strand
CGGGCAGCGGCTCCGAAACGGCGCGCCCCGGCTCTCCACCAGTGCCACGCAAAGCGCCGCAGGCAGGTCACCCTAAGGTTCAAGCACCGCATTGGTGATCTTAAAGCCTGCGGCGCTGCAACCTTAGCTCCATGGCCGAACCCGAAGCACAACGCAGACACTCACGGGAGCGCGAGGGCGATGGCTCTCGCATGTCTCTTTTTTTCCAAAACTTAAGCTTCCAGCTCAACATCCCAATAGAGCCAGTCCCGCCACGTTTCATGCAGATAGTTCGGCGGGAAGGCGCGTCCCCGCTCCTGCAGCTGCCAGCTTGTGGGTCGGATCGGCGGGATCAGCAGCGGCATATGCGCCTGCCTGGGCGTCCGCCCCCCCTTGCGCAGATTACAGGGCGAGCAGGCGGCCACGATATTTTCCCAGCTGGTCCGCCCGCCAAGGCGCCGTGGGTTCACATGATCGAAGGTGAGGTTGTTGGGGCTGCCGCAATATTGGCAGGAGAACCGGTCGCGAAGGAAGACGTTGAACCGGGTGAAGGCAGGAAATTCAGAGGGTTTTACATATTGCCGCAGCGCGATCACGGAGGGCAGCTGCATCTGGAAACTGGGGGAGTGAATTTCGCGCTGGTAATGCGCGATGATGTCCACTCTTTCGAGGAAGACCGCTTTTATTGCGGTCTGCCAAGGCCAGAGGCTTAAAGGGTAGTAGGAAAGCGGTGTGAAATCAGCGTTCAGGACAAGTGCAGGGCAATCGTGCAAATGCCGGGAGGGATCATCCCCCGCGCTGCGGAACCGGGCCGCGCGCTCTATCAGCTCCGCCTTGAGCATGGCCTCTTGTGACAGTTGGTCGTGACGGTTTGACGACAGGTCATGAGGGGAATGAACACCTCCCACGCGCTCAGGTCAAGCCCTTCCCGGGCGTGACAATCGACAGGCGACGGTTGCCAAGCGGCATAATCCACAGGAAGGAGACGGGATGATCCGTACGCGCTTTGCCCCCAGCCCCAACGGCCCGCTGCATCTGGGCCACGCCTATGCGGCGCTTGTGGCGCATGATCTGGCGCATGAGCGCGGCGGGCCATTCATGCTGCGCATCGAGGACATCGACGGCACCCGCAGCCGCGCCGATCTGGCCGAGCAGGCGCTGGAGGATCTGCGCTGGCTGGGGCTGGTCTGGGATGGACCGGTGGTGCGGCAATCGGACCGCCTCGCCACCTATCAGGCGGCGGGTGAAAGGCTGAAGGCGATGGGTCTGCTCTACCCCTGCCAATGCACCCGCGCGCAGATTGCCGCGGCGGCCACTCGGCAGGGGCCGGATGGGTTGGTCTATCCGGGCACCTGTCGGGGGCGTGATATCGGTCCCGAAGGCGCGGCATGGCGGCTGGACATGGCGCGCGCCACCGCTCTGGCCGGGCCGTTGGTGTGGGAGGATGACATCGCCGGGCCTCAGCATGCCCGCCCCGAACTGTTCGGCGATGTCGTGCTGCTGCGGAAAGAGGCCCCTGCCTCCTACCACCTTGCCGCCACGCTGGATGATGCGGCGGATGGCATCACGCTGGTCACGCGCGGGGCCGACCTGTTCATGGCCAGCCACGTCCACCGGCTGTTGCAGGCTCTGCTGGAGCTGCCCGTGCCGCGCTGGCATCACCATGCCCTGCTGGTCGAGCCCGATGGCCGCAAGCTGGCCAAGCGGCGCGACGCCCCCTCTCTGGCCGACCGCCGCCTTGCGGGCGAGGATGGTCCGGCCCTGGCCCGGGCCCTGCGTGAAACCGTCCTGCCCGCTGGCCTTTCGCTGTCCACCGGCGTAGCATCCTACGAACCCCGGCCATAAGGGGAGAGGAGAAGGTCATGCCGAAGTGGTTTCTGGTGCCGATCATCGTCGTGCTGATGGGCTATGTCGTGTTTTCGCTGGTGCGCGGCGTGGTGGCCTTTCTGCAGGCCTCGCGCGATTCCGTGGATCGTGGGGAGTTCGGTGAAGGCCCGACCCCGTCCCAGCTGCGCCAGAATGAGATGATGTTCGCCCGCGTGAAGTATCAGGGGCTGGCCGTGCTGGTGGTGGTGATCCTGCTGGCCGCCAGCCGATAAAGGAGCCCATTTTGGTCAAACTGAACAAGATCTACACCCGCACCGGAGACGATGGCACCACCGGTCTGGTCGATGGCTCGCGCGTGGCCAAGCATAACGCCCGCATGGAAGCCATCGGCGCGGTGGACGAGACCAACAGCGCCATCGGTCTGGCCGTCTGCGCGGTGGTGATGGATCATCACGCCGCCCTGCACCGCATCCAGAACGACCTCTTCGATCTGGGCGCAGATCTGGCTACGCCCAAAAACGATGAGAGCGAGGATTTCACCCCCTCCCCCATGGTACTGCGCATGGTGGCGGGCCAGACCGACTGGCTGGAACGCGCCATGGACGGCCTGAACGAAAACCTTCCGCCCCTCACCAGCTTTATCCTGCCCGGTGGGGATGAAGGTGCCGCAAGGGTTCATGTCGCCCGCGCCGCCGCGCGCCGCGCCGAAAGGGCGATGGTGGCGTTGAGCGCTCAGGCCCCCATCAATCCGCAAGCTCTGGCCTATATCAATCGTTTGTCGGATTTTCTCTTCGTTCTGGCGCGCGCAATCAATGCGCGGGCGCAAGGCGATGTGCTATGGGTGCCCGGTGCCAGCCGGGGCGATGCCGGCGTCAGTCAGGATTGAGCGATGCAGACAATAGCAGTGATCGGTGCCGGGCAGATGGGGCGCGGCATCGCGCAAAGCGCGGCGCAGGCGGGGTATCAGGTGCTGCTGTCAGACACCGCGCTGGATCTGGCGGAAAAGGGCAAGGGCACCGTCGCCAAGGCGCTCGACCGGCTGGTGGCCAAGGAGAAGATCAGCGTGGGCGACGCCGCGGCCATCGTGGACCGTATCATCCCCATCGGCGATCTGGCCAAGCTTTCCGAAGCCGCCTTCGTGATCGAAGCCGCCACCGAGCGTGAAGAGATCAAGCTGAAAATCTTCGAGAATGCCGGGCAGCATCTGGCGCCCGACGCCATCCTCGCCACCAACACCTCCTCCATTTCGATCACGCGCATGGCCAAGGCCTCGCCCGATGCGGCGCGCTTTATCGGGCTGCATTTCTTCAACCCCGTGCCCGTGATGCAGCTGGTGGAGGTCATCCCGGGCCTCGCCACCAGCCCCGAAACCACCGCGCGTGCGAAGGTCCTTGGCGAGGCGATGGGCAAGCAGGTCGTCCTCTCTCAGGACGAGCCCGGCTTCGTGGTGAACCGCATCCTTGTACCGATGCTCAATGAGGCGATCTTCCTGCTGGGCGCCGGAACCGCGAGCATCCCCGATATCGACAAGGGGCTGAAGCTGGGCGCCAACCACCCGATGGGCCCGTTGGAACTGGCGGATTTCATCGGTCTGGACACCGTGCTGGCGATCATGGACGTCTACCTCAAGGGCACCGGCGACACCAAATACCGCCCCGCGCCCCTGCTGGTGAAATATGTCGAGGCCGGCTGGCTGGGCCGCAAGACCGGGCGCGGGTTTTACGATTATTCCGGCGAGGTGCCCGTCCCCACGCGCTGAGGTTTCAGGGGTTAGCGCTGCTGGAACTGTCCGGCAGCGCCCACGGCGAGGCCTGCGTGCTGGCGGCTTCCGGCGCATCCTGATGCAGGATCTGCCGCGCGATGGAGGCGGCCTGATCATCATCCTGCGCGTTCTTTTCACCCTGCTTCGGAATGAAGAAATAGGCCGAGGCCAGGATGCTTAGCGCCCAGAACAGAGCCTTCCAGCGGCTGGCGAACACCTTGGTCAGTTTGGGGCCGGGGATGAACATCGGGTTTGAGGTTTAGGCTGGAAGGATTAAAAAAAGGAACAGGCAGGGGACCATCGCCCCCTGCACCCCCGTTACGTCTCCCGACACTGACGTTGTGTAAGACGAGGGGTAGCGCCCCGGCGCCAACCAAAGCGCCGCAGGCAGTTATCTTGAGAGCACAGTCTCCACCTTTCCTGCCTGCGGCGCCTTAGCTCGCGCAGGTGGAGAGGCTGGGCGCAACGATAGGGAACCACTGCCCTCTCGCCGGAAGACGTTATGGGAGCGCGAGGGTGTAACACCCTCGCATCTTACTTTTCCTCTTTTCCCAACCTCTTCAACTCATACAAGATATCCAGAGCATCCCGAGGCGACAAAGCGTCCACATCCAGCCCATCGAGCCTGTCGCGCAACGCATCAACGGCTTCGGGTTCTGGCTCGGCCATCATGGAAAACAGCGGCAGATCGCCCAGCCCTGCCGCGATCCCGCCCGTCTGCTGGCGGGCTTTTTCCAGCTTGGCCAGCACCGCCTTGGCGCGCGACACCACCGGCGCCGGAACGCCCGCCAGACGCGCCACGGCCAGCCCGTAGGAGCTTTCCGCCGGGCCGCCTGTCACCTCATGCAGCAGCACCAGATCGCCTTTCCACTCCCGCGCGCGGACGTGGTGGAGGGTCAGCGCCTCGCAGCTTTCCGCCAGACGCGCCAGCTCGTGGTAATGCGTGGCGAAGAGGCAGCGGCAGCGGTTGGCGCCATGCACCGCCTCGGCCACAGCCCATGCCAACGCGAGGCCGTCATAGGTGGAGGTGCCGCGCCCCACTTCGTCGAGGATCACGAAGCTGGCAGGGGTGGCCTGCTGCAGAATCGCAGCGGTTTCCACCATCTCGACCATGAAGGTGGAGCGGCCACGGGCAAGGTTGTCCGAGGCGCCGACGCGGCTGAACAAGCGGTCGACAAGGCCGATGCGGGCGCGCTGGGCGGGCACATAGCCGCCCGATTGCGCCAGCAGCACGATCAGCGCATTCTGGCGCAGGAAGGTCGATTTACCGCCCATGTTCGGGCCGCCGACAAGCCAGAGCCGGTCGCGCGGGGAGAGCGCGCAATCGTTGGCGACGAAGCGCTCGCCCTTGGCCTTCAGCGCGGTTTCCACCACCGGGTGGCGGCCACCTTCAATCTCCAGCATGGTGTCGGCGGTGATGGTGGGGCGGCACCAGCCATCCTCGGCGGCGCGGGTGGCTTGCGAACCGGCCACGTCCAGTCGGGCCAGCGCCATGGCGGTGCCCGCAATGGCGTTGCGGGCCGCAACGGCGGCGGCGATCAGTTCCTCGAAATGGGCTTCCTCGGCCACCAGCGCATGGCCGCCCGCCTCGGCGATGCGGCTGGCTTCCTCGTGCAGGGCCAGGGCGTTGAAGCGCATCGCACCCGCCATGGTCTGGCGGTGGGTGAAGGGCGAGTCCGGCGCCATCAGCGCATCGGCGCGACCGGCAGGCACCTCGATGAAATAGCCCAGCACGCCATTGTGCTTGATCTTCAGCGCGGCGATGCCGGTTTCGTCGCGATATTTGGCCTCCAGCGCGGCGATGGCGGCGCGGCCATCGCGCGAGATGCTGCGCAGTTGGTCCAGGCTGGCATCATAGCCCGGCGCGATATAGCCGCCCTGCCCGCGCTCGGTGGGCGGGGTGGCGATCAGCGCGCGGGAGAGCAGATCCACCAGCGCGCCATGGCCCACCAGTTGCGGCAACAGCGCATCGGCCAGAGCGGGGCGGAAGGTCTGCCCACCCAGATGCTCGGCCAGTTGCGCCGCGCCCGAGAGGCCATCGCGCAACTGCCCCAGATCGCGCGGGGAGCCACGCCCGGCCACCACGCGGCCCAGCGCGCGGCCCACGTCCGGCAGGGCGCGCAGGATGCGGCGCAGATCCTCGCGCAGCAGCGCGTCCTCCACCAGCCAGCCGACCAGATCGAGGCGGGCCTCGATCTCCCCCGCGTCGGTCAGCGGCGCGGAGAGGTCTTCGGCCAGCAGGCGAGCACCCGCGCCGGTCACGCAGCGGTCCACCGCCTCGACAAGACTGCCCTTGCGGCCTCCCTGCGCCGAGGAGAGGATTTCCAGACTGGCGCGCGTCGCCTCGTCCATCGCCAGATGCGCCTCGCCCACGCGGGCGACAGGAGGCAGCAGCAACGGCAGCTTGCCGCGCCCGACGTGGTCGAGATAGGCGATCAGCCCGCAGGCCGCCGACAGCATCGCGCGCGTAAACTGGCCGAAGCCGTCAAGCGTCGCCACGCCGTGGACACCGCACAGGCGCTGTTCGCCGCCATCGCTGGAGAACTCATGCGGTTCGCGCAGGATGGTTTCGAACGGGGCCAGCGCCCAGCCGCTGGGCGCCACCAACTCGCTCGCGCCCAGCCGGGCCAGCGCCGCGCCCATGCGGTCCACACCGCATTCCTCCAGTTCCATCCGCCCGGTGGAAATGTCGCAGGCGGCGATGCCGATCACGCCGCGCACCTCGCAGACGGCGGCCAGCACATTGGCGCGGCGCGGCTCCAGCAGGGCTTCCTCGGTCAGCGTGCCAGCGGTGACGAAGCGCACGATGTCGCGCATCACCAGCGCCTTGGAACCGCCGCGCTTTTTCGCCTGTTCGGGCGTTTCCACCTGCTCGGCGATGGCCACGCGGCAGCCGCCCTTGATGAGGCGCGCCAGATAGCCTTCCGCCGCATGCACCGGCACGCCGCACATCGGGATCGGCGCGCCATCATGCGCGCCGCGCGTGGTCAATGCGATATCGAGGATCTGCGATGCCAGTTTGGCATCGTCGAAGAACAGCTCGAAAAAATCGCCCATGCGGTAGAAGAGCAGGGAATCACCCGCCTGTGCCTTCAGGGTGAGATATTGGGCCATCATGGGGGTGGGTGCGTCGGTCATCGGCGCAACGGTTAGCGCGTGAATCGCAATCGGCAAATACCAGTCATCCACGCTTTCCCCTATCGGATGGCGGCCATCTTGGTTAGGGCTGAGCGGGACAGAGGAGAAGAATTGGTGTCCGACGAAAGCAATGTCCGTTTCACCGAGCGCGAGGCGCTGTTCTACCACAGCACCGGCCGCGCGGGCAAAATCGAGATCATCGCCTCCAAGCCCATGGCCACCCAGCGTGACCTGAGCCTGGCCTATTCCCCGGGCGTGGCTGTGCCTGTAGAGGCCATCGCTTCTGATGCCTCTTGCGCATACGATTACACGGCCAAGGGCAACCTGGTGGCGGTGATCTCCAACGGCACCGCCATCCTGGGTCTGGGCAATCTGGGCGCACTGGCCTCCAAGCCGGTGATGGAAGGAAAATCTGTTCTTTTCAAGCGCTTCGCTGACGTTGATTCGATCGATATCGAGCTGGACAGCGAAGATCCCGATGCGCTGATCGAGGCCATCGCCATGATGGAGCCCAGCTTCGGCGGCATCAACCTTGAGGACATCAAGGCTCCCGAATGCTTCGTGATCGAACAGACCCTGCGCGAACGCATGAACATCCCGGTGATGCATGACGACCAGCACGGCACCGCGATCATCGCCGCCGCCGGCATCATCAACGCCTGCCTGCTCACCAACCGCAAGCTGTCGGACATCAAGGTGGTGGTGAATGGCGCGGGCGCCTCGGCGCTGGCCTGCACCGCGCTGATCAAATCGCTGGGCGTGCCGCATGACAATGTGACCGTCTGCGACCGCAGCGGCGTGATCTATCGCGGCCGCGACCGCCTCGACCAGTGGAAAAGCGCGCATGCCGTGGACACCCCGCACCGCACGCTGGAAGAGGCGCTGGTGGGCGCTGACGTGTTCCTGGGCCTGTCGGCCAAGGGCGCGCTGCCCAAGGCCTATCTGATGACCATGGCCGCCGAGCCGATCATCTTCGCCATGGCCAACCCCGATCCCGAGATCACCCCGCCCGAGGCCAAGGAAGCCCGCCCCGACGCCATCGTCGCCACGGGCCGTTCGGACTATCCGAACCAGGTCAACAATGTGCTGGGCTTCCCCTTCATCTTCCGCGGCGCGCTCGATGTGCGGGCCACCGCGATCAATGAGGAGATGAAGGTCGCCGCCGCCCATGCCATCGCCGAGCTGGCGCGCATGCAGGTGCCCGAGGAGGTGGCCGCCGCCTATGGCAAGAACCACAGCTTCGGCCGCGAATACATCATCCCCGCCCCCTTCGATCCGCGCCTGATGGAGGTGGTGCCCGCCGCCGTCGCCAAGGCCGCGATGGACAGCGGCGTGGCCCAGAAGCCGATCGAGGATTTCGACGCCTATCGCCTGCAGCTGAAATCGCGCCTGAACCCCACGACCTCGGTGCTGACTCAGGTCTATGCGCAGGTGAAGGAGCATCCCAAGCGGGTGATCTTCGCCGAGGCCGAGGATGAGGTGATCCTGCGCGCCGCGATCCAGTTCCGCGATTTCGGCTATGGCACCCCGGTGCTGGTGGGCCGCACCGACATCGTGAAGGACAAGCTCAAGGAGCTGGGCGTGGGCCATCCCGACGCCTACGAGATCCACAACGCCGCCGATTCGCCGCATGTCGAGGCGATGGGCTCGCTGCTCTACGACCGCCTGCAACGCCGCGGCTATCTGGAGCGCGATGTGAAGCGCATGGTCAACCATGACCGCAACGCCTTTGCCGCCGCGCTGCTCAAGCTGGGCGTGGGCGATGCCATGGTGACCGGCATCACCCGCCCCTATGCCCAGACCATGCGCGATGTGCGCCATGTGCTGGATGCGGCGCCCGGTCGCCTGCCCTTCGGCATCCATGTGCTGGTGGCCAAGAACACCACCGTCTTCCTGGCCGACACCACCTGCCATGAGCGCCCCACCGCCGAGGAACTGGCGGTGATCGCCAAGGAAACCGCCGGTTTTGCCCGTCGCCTTGGCCATGAGCCGCGCGTGGCCTTCGTTTCCTACTCCACCTTCGGCAATCCGACCGGCAAGTGGCTGGAGCCGATTCGCGGCGCGATCAGCATCCTCGATCAGGAGAAGCAGAGCTTCGAATATGAGGGCGAGATGGCGCCGGATGCCGCGCTCAACCCTTCGGTGATGAAGCGCTATCCCTTCAGCCGCCTGACCGCGCCGGCCAATGTGCTGATCTTCCCGGGTCTGCAATCGGCCAACATCGCGGCCAAGCTGCTCAAGGAGCTGGGCGGCAATGCCACCATCGGCCCGGTGCTGCTGGGCATGGAAAAGCCGGTGCAGATCGTGCCGATGACCGCCATCGCGCCCGATGTGCTGACGCTGGCCCTGCTGGCCGCCTCGGACGTGGTGGGCTGATCGGCTCTATGCGGGGGGTTGCCTTCCCCCGCATGGCTCTTGCAGAAAACCCCGCCGTACCCTCTTGGGGCGGCGGGGTTTTTGCGTTTATGGTCTGCCCATGATGGACAGGCGCATGATCCTCAAAGGCATAGGCTCTTCCATGGGTGGCGCGATGGCTGCTCTGGCCTTCCCGCAAACCGCATGGCCGCAGACGGCCCTGCCCCCGCGTCTGAAGCAGGGCGATACGGTGGGCCTGATCGCGCCCGCCAGCTCCGACGACCAGCCCGCGCATCTGGAGGCCGCTCAGGAAACGGTGCGCGGCATGGGCCTGGTGCCGAAGGTAGGCCGCCATGCGTCTGACATCTGGGGCTATTTTTCGGGCACCGACAAGGACCGCGCCGATGACATCCACGCCATGTTCGCGGATGACAGCGTGCGCGCCATCTTCGCCATTCGCGGCGGCTGGGGCAGCGCAAGGCTGCTGCCCCTGCTCGACTGGGATCTGATCCGCGCCCATCCCAAGCTGCTGGTGGGCTCCAGCGATGTGACGGCGCTGCATCTGGCGATTGCGGCCAGGACCGGTTTCGCCTCGATCCACGGACCCAATGTCAGCAACCGCTGGGAGGCCATCAGCTGGAACAGCCTGTGGCAGCTGGCCTTCACCGGCGAGACGCCGCTGCTGGGCGCGGTCTCGCCCGAGGATACCGCTCAGGACCGCTGGCGCATCACCACCATCCATCCCGGCAAGGCGCGCGGGCGGCTGCTGGGCGGCAATCTTTCGGTGCTGACATCGCTGGTCGGCACGCCCTGGCTGCCCGATTTCACCGGCGCGATCCTCTTCATCGAGGATGTGGGCGAGGCCGAATACCGCATCGACCGCATGATGAGCCAGCTGGCGCTCTCCGGCCTGCTGGGCAAGCTTTCGGGCGTGATCTTCGGGCAATGCATGCGCTGCAGCGCCAATGTGCCCGATTACGCGGGCTTCACCGTGCCCGATGTGTTGGGGCAATATCTCAAGCCGCTGGGGGTACCGGCTTTTTCGGGCGCCAACATCGGCCATATCGCCAACCAGCTGAGCCTGCCCGTCGGCGCCCATGTGGAGATGGACGCCGATGCGGGCACGATCAGGGTGTTGCAGAGGATTGTGAGCTAGCTTTTTTGGCGGCCTCGTCCCGGTAACGCTGCAGCTGTTCCTGCTGCTCGGCGACAGGCGGGACTCTCAGCGCCTGACGCACCGCATCGGAGATCACGCCGCGGTTGTAAGGATCCTGCGTGGCCGCAGGACCATCCACTTGCAGGAATTGCGTGCCCAGAACCTGTGGCTGGCCGATGCTTTGAAGATAGCGGTCCAGCGTGGCCCCCGCGATCCAGATCGCCGAAGGCATGCCTCTGGACACGGCCAACATCGCCAGCAGATGCGCCTTGAGGAAATCCTCCGGCTTGCTGCCATGCTGGAAGACGAAAGCCGCGCCATTGTAATCCTCGGCGCTGCTCAGCTGGCCGGAATCGAGCAGTTCCTGCGTGCGCCTGTAACGCTTCTGATCCGCCAGCCATACCGCGCGCCCTTCCATCTTGCCCGCCAGATACTGGGTGCGGTCATCCTGATCGGCCTTGAAGATCGCCGTCATCTCGGGATTGGTCTTGCGGACCAACGTCAGCGCATAACGGCGCTTGCTGTCCCACGGCCCAAGCGCTGACGGATGCGGCTGGCTCCGCGCGAGGTGAAAAGGCTCCCCGCTGGTGCCGAGCCCCTTATAGGACATATCGATATGGCTGGCATCCACCCGGTGCAGATGCAGCACATCGGGCGTCGCCCCGGGGCGCGGATCATCGAAGGTGGCTTCGAGATCGCCATTCACACTGCGAATCTCGCGCGCCCTCCGGCTGACCGTCGGCCCGCTCACATCGGAAAAACTGTCGCCATCGGAGTCGAATGTGTTCGGCCTGATCCATGTCACGCTCCCCCCATCGGGCGCGGCGGCGATCTCCAGCCGGAAGATCGTGGCGCCACCGACATCCAGATCCCAGCTTCCTGTCAGATCGGGAGCCGGAGCGGCAGCGAGCAGAAAAGGCAGCAGCGCAAGCATAATGCGATGCTGCCTTTTCCTATGCTTGAAGACAATCGCTTTTGCCTTCGCAAGGTTGGCAAAACATCTCGAAGCCCGGGTTGAGAACAGGCTTCGAACCCATGTTGCTTATTTACGCCGGAAGCGGAAGTACCACACCTCATGACCCTGCGCGCGGGCCTTGGCTTCATAGCGCGTTTCGGGCCAGCCGGCGGGGCGGTTCTGGAAATGGGCGGGTTCGGTGGCCAGCCATTCGAACTTGTCGGTGTGGCGGCGCATCACCATCAGCGCGTGGCGCAGATAGATCGGGTGATCGGTGCCGAAGCGGAACTCGCCGCCCGGCTTCAGCTTGGCGGCGAACATCTCGACCGGGCCATCGTTCATCATGCGGCGCTTGGCGTGGCGCGCCTTGGGCCAGGGATCGGGATGGAGCAGATAGAGGAAAGACAGCGCCTCATCGGGCACGCGGCGCAGCACCTCCAGCGCGTCGCCGTGATGGACGCGCGCATTGGGGATCGGCGGATGAGCGCCATTGTCCCCGCTCAGATGCGTCAGCGCCTGCGCCACGCCGTTCAGAAACGGCTCGCAGCCGATAAAGCCGTGGTTGGGCAGCATGTCGGCGCGGCCCGCCATATGCTCGCCGCCGCCGAAGCCGATCTCGAAATGGAGCGGGCGGTCCTCGCCGAACAGGCGCTCCGCCGTCACCGGGCCCTCTTCGGGCACGGCGATCTGCGGCAGCAGCGTATCGACCAGCCCCTGCTGGCCCTGACGCAGGGGCTTGCCCTTGGCGCGGCCATAGAGGCGGTTGAGCGTGGTGGGATCGCCGGGTTTGTTCGCAGTCATGGCCGCGCCCGATGGCAGGAGAAGGCGCAAGGGTCAAGATTCGCGCTCACCCGTGCCTGAAAAGCAAACGGCCCGCCGGGTGGGCGGGCCGTTCCTGTCCTGTCGGGGGGCGTCAGGCCTTAAGCGGCTTCGGCAGCCTCATCCGGGTCACGCAGCACATAGCCGCGGCCCCAGACCGTCTCGATGTAATTGTCGCCGCCGCAGGCATGCGCCAGCTTCTTGCGCAGCTTGCAGATGAAGACGTCGATGATCTTCAGTTCGGGCTCATCCATGCCACCATAGAGGTGGTTGAGGAACATTTCCTTGGTGAGCGTGGTGCCCTTGCGGAGCGAGAGCAGCTCCAGCATGGCATATTCCTTGCCCGTCAGGTGAACGCGGGCGCTGTCCACTTCCACCGTCTTGGCGTCGAGGTTGACGCAGAGCTTGCCGGTGCGGATGACCGACTGCGAATGGCCCTTCGAACGGCGCACCACGGCATGGATGCGGGCGATCAGCTCTTCGCGGTGGAAGGGCTTGGTCACGTAATCGTCGGCGCCGAAACCGAAGGAGCGAACCTTCGAGTCCATCTCGGAAATGCCCGAGAGGATCAGCACCGGGGTCTGCACCTTGGCGACCCGCAGCTTCTTCAGCACGTCATAGCCGTGCATGTCGGGCAGGTTGAGATCCAGCAGAATGATGTCGTAATCATAGAGCTTGCCGAGATCCAGGCCTTCCTCGCCCAGATCGGTCGAGTAGACGTTGAAGCCCTCAGTCGTCAGCATCAATTCAATCGCGCGGGCCGTGGTAGGCTCGTCTTCGATCAACAAAACACGCATGGGTTACCCCCCTTGGCCCGACAAATCAGGCACAGCCTGCACGCATCGCAGGATCGCCTGAATTAACCATAGGACCAATGAACGTGAAAGGTTAATTTTCGGTAAAATGCGCCGAATTGAGCGGGTTTCGGGTGCAAATTAGGGTAAATTTCCTAGGTCAAAAACCGTGGAAAGCTGCTTTACCGGCTGCGAATCGCCATCGGCGGCAAGGAATGGAGCCCCCAGCGGTTGAGCGCGAAGCCCAGCGAATCGCCTGCAACAAGCGACCATCTTACAGGAGCGCCCAAAGGCAGGAAGAGATTTTCCCCCAACATCGCGCCTTCGGCCTGCGCAAACAGCCCCCGCGCCGCATTGGCATCGGGCGCATCCAGCGCCTGAGCCGTCAGCGCATCGGCGGCGGGGCTGCAGGCCTGGGGCCGCAAGGCGCAGCCGAAGCGTTGCAGGAACCAGCCGGGGGTGGGTTCGCCATTGACCTCATCGATCAGGCGCAGGTCGGCGGGGGCTTTGTGATCGACCCGCTGGACCTCCACCCCGATGGTGGCGAAATCGGCGCGCAGCCTTGCCGCCAACGCATCGGCCCCCGGCCCCACAGGCAGCGCCACCCGCAGCCGCGCAGGACCACCGCTGACCTTGACCCATTGCGCCACGCGCTGCGCGGCCAGCGTGCGGCGGGCGGGCAAATCCATGTCGGCCCAGCGCTCGATCACCAGACCGGTGTCGGCGGCGCTACCCGGCGCGATCAGCCGCGTGGTGTTCTGCCAGTTCGGCACGCCGATCTGCGCCGTCATGGCCGGGCGGTCGATGGCCATGGACAGCGCCTCACGCAGTGCCGCGCTGGAGAGCAGGCCTTCCTCATTCTCCACGGCAAGGCCGAAGAGGCCGACCACCGGGTCCAGCCGCAGGGTCGTCTTGCCCAGCAACGTGCGCCCGCCCGAGGGCAGATCGGCGAAGCTGCCGCCCAGCACCATCTCCAGCCTGCCCGCATTGAAGGCGGCAATCGCCTGAGCCGCCGGCATCACCGACATGCGCAAGGGATGAGCAACCCGGGCCCAGTCCTCCAATGGCGGCAAGGCGCGCTTTTCGGGCGGCACGGGGCTCAGCACGGCGCTGATGCCGTCCTGCTTGAGCACCATCGGCCCGGCCAGACGCTGGCGCGGCGGCAGGGCCATCTCCGGCAGCGCCAGCAGCGGCAGGAATTGCGGCATGGGGCGGCTGAGGCGGATCTCGATCACGCGCCCGGTCATGGCGCGGATATCCTCGACGGCGGCGAAGTCGGGGGCCTCAGGCGTGCCCTTCAGGGCGGCAATGGCGTTGCGCAGGCCCTGGCGCACCGATTCGGCGCTCATCTGACCATCGGCCCAGGCCGCGCCGCGCAGACGGAAGATGTAGCTCTGGCCATCGTCGGCGACGATCCAGCGCTCGGCCAGACCCGGCACCACCTTGCCCTCGGCATCGAAGGAGACCAGCCCCTCGCCCAAGCTGGCGGAGAGCAGATGGCCCGCAAGGCTGTTGCGCTGGGCAGGAAGCCATGGCGCGCCGGGCTCGCCGATCACCGCGATGCGGGTGGCCGATTCGCTTTTGCGATGGCAGCCGCTCATCCCGCCCGCAGCAAGGGCGAGCAGAGCCAGGGCACCGGAGACAGCAGGGCGGCGGGAGAAAGCCATCGCTTTTCGTTAGAGCATCACGCGAAAAAGTGGGAACCGGTTTTTCGCAAAAGTGAAGCGACCACAAAAATCAAGCGTTGGGAAGCAGCGGTGCAATGCGCTGCTGTATCCCTCTCAAATCTTGCGCAGTCGGCCCGGATCGCTTTGCAGCAGCTGGCTCAGCACCGGAGTTGGCTTGCGGGCCTGAAAATCGGCGGGCAGATCGCTGCTGGTGGCGGCGCCGCGCGCGCCCAGCGGATCAATCTCCTGCTCGAAAGCGATGCCGAAGCGAGTCTCCTGCACCCAGGCCACCGTGCCCGCGACCCAGCCGATGTTGCGCACCTCGACCGAGACGCTCATCCCGCGCGAGACACGCAGCGTGCCCTCGGCCATCAGCCCGCCGGGCGACAGGTTGCGCACCTTGACCTTATGCTCGCGATCCTGCCCGGCCACGCGAAGGCCAGCCAGAACGAACAGGCTGTCGCGGGAAATATGGCGCTGGTCGGTGGTTTTTTCGGTCTCGGTCATCACTCGTCACGCTTGCTGGATTCTAACATTGGCGGCAGGCCCCGAAGGTGCTCTCCCGCTGCGATGCAATGTAAAGCGGCGGGGCCAACAAAGTGTTAACAAAACCTTCCTCCCGGCGCCAATTGCGGGCCGTGCCAGCTTGGGACAGCTTTCCGAAAGGCCGTAAACGCCCCCGCCCCAAACAAAAACCGGCCCCCGCGCAGGCGGAAGCCGGTTTTGGTCAAGACAAGCGAATCGCCTGCCCCGTCTTAATCAGTCGTCGCGCGAAATCTTTTCGCGGCGTTCGTGGGCCTGCTGCGCCTCGACCGTCATGGTGGCGATGGGGCGGGCAATCAGGCGGCCCAGACCGATCGGCTCACCGGTCACCTCGCAGAAGCCATACTCGCCTTCCTCGATGCGGCGCAGGGCCGAGTCGATCTTGGCGATCAGCTTGCGCTGGCGATCCCGCGTGCGCAGCTCGATGCCCCAGTCGGTTTCGGAAGAGGCGCGGTCATTGAGGTCGGGTTCGCGCAGCGGCCCTTCCTGAAGCTGTGAGAGCGTATCGGCAGAAGCATTGAGAATCAGCTTCTTCCACTGGGCCAGCAGGCGCCGGAAGTAATCCAGCTGCAGTTCGCTCATGTAGGTTTCGTCTTCGCTGGGGACATAATCCCCGGCAAGGGAACGCCTTGCTTTCACGAGAACGTCGATATCGTCGCCCAAAGCAGTCGCCATTCAAATCCTCCGCACCAACACCGAGGCCCATCCCGATTGGCGGGCCTATAAAGTTCCGCGCAGTTACGCACAAGCGCCAATGCTGTGACTTTACGGTATTTACCCCCCTTGATCCCCGGAAATGCGCGCCCAGAGCCAAGAATTAACCTTTTGTTATCCATGATCAGCGACTCTCCCCCTCATGAGATCGCACAGTCACAGGTTCATAACGGGGGTTAACGGTCATGAGTGCATATTGGATTAAAGGGTCAAACGAAACATTCAGCGCGCATACGGCGGAAGGCGATATCGTGATCGCCACCTGCATCGCGGCGGCGTCACAAGGGGATGTGAATGCGCTGTTCGATCTGGGCGTCGCTTTTTCGACCGGCAGCCATGGGGTCGGCTGCGATCTGATCGAAGCGCATAAGTGGTTTAACCTTGCCGCATCGCGCGGACATGAAGCGGCGCAGCAGTGCCGCGCCGATATCGCCGACGAAATGAGCGCGCGCGATATTGCAGAGGCTCAGCGCCGCGCCCGCGCCTGGCTGGCCGACAACGCCCGCCGCGCCGCGTAAGTTAAGAACCAGACATTCCGAGCATGGCGGAGGATATGGGGCGCCAACGATAAGGCCCCGCCACGTTAAGGGATGCTGTTCTTACCCTTCCCGCCGAAACGGCGTTCTTTCATCCAGAACCAGCTGGTCCGCCGCGACGCCTTCGCGTTCGGCCCGCAGAAAGCCTTCCACCGCCGCGCGAAAGCCGGGGTGAGGAATGTAATGCGCCGAGGTGGTCCGCACCGGCTCATAGCCGCGCGCCAGCTTGTGCCCGCCCTGCGCGCCCGCCTCGACTCGCGACAGGCCCAGCGCGATGGCCGCATCGATGGCCTGATAGTAACACAGCTCGAAATGCAGGAAGGGCTTGTCGATCACGGCGCCCCAATAGCGGCCATAGAGGCAATCCGCGCCAATGAAGTTGAGCGCGCCCGCCACCGGTTGGTCATCGATAAAGGCCAGCACCAGCAGGATCTTGTCCGCCATGGTTTCGCCCAGCAGGGTGAAGGCCTCGCGCGTGAGATAGGGGCGGCCCCATTTGCGGCTGCCGGTGTCCTGATAGAAGTGCCAGAAGGCATCCCAATGTTCAGGAAGGATTTGCGCGCCGGTCAGTTGGCGGATCTCGACGCCCTCTTGCGCGGCGATGCGTTCCTTGCGCAGATTCTTGCGCTTCATCGAGGAGAGCGCGCCGAGGAAACCGGCGAAATCGCTGTAGCCGCGATTCTCCCAATGGAATTGCAGATCATGGCGGATCAGCCAGCCTGCTTCCTCGAAGATCGGCACCTGGGCGGGCTCGATAAAGGTGGCATGCACGCTCGAGAGATCGACCTGCTTGCACAGCGCTTCGGCCGCGCGCAGCAGGGGCAGCGCCAAAGCGGGATCGCGCGTCAGGATGCGCGGGCCGGTCGCCGGGGTGAAGGGCACGGCGATCTGCAGCTTGGGATAGTAATCGCCCCCGGCCCGCTGCCAGGCATCGGCCCAGGCATGGTCGAAGACATATTCGCCCTGGCTGTGCGACTTGATGTAAGCGGGCAGAGCGCCGGTCAGGCGGCCCTCCTCATCCTCGATCAGGATCGGCGCAGCCTGCCAGCCGGTGGCGCCGCCCTCGCCCAGATGATCGACGCTGCCTGATTCTTCCATCGCGGCGAGAAAGGCGTGGGAGGTGAAGGGGTTGGCGCCGTCAGTCAGCGCATCCCACTCATCGGCGGGCAGATCCGCGATTCCGGTGGCGATACGGGCGGACAGTTGATCGGGGGGCGTCTTTGTCACGCCGCCCTTATCGCACAAGCGAAACAGGCGCGCCACCCATCGGGGCAGCGCGCCTGATGGAAGCGTCAGGGGCGGATAGCCACGATGGCGTCCACTTCCACCGCCGCGCCCAGCGGCAGCACGGGCACGCCCACGGCGCTGCGGGCATGCTTGCCGGCGTCACCGAAGACCGCAACCATCAGCTCGCTCACGCCATTGGCGATCTGCGGCTGGGCGGTGAAATCGCCGGTCGAGTTGATGAAGGCGCCCAGCTTGACGATGCGCTCCACCTTGTCGAGCGAGCCCAGAGCGGCCTTCAACTGCGCCAGAATCATCAGGCCGCAAGCCTTGGCGGCGGCAGTGCCGTCTTCCACGCTGACATCCTCGCCCAGACGGCCCTTGACCAGCGCGCCATCGATAAAGGGCAACTGGCCCGAGACATGGGCGAGGCCACCAGCCACCACCACCGGCACATAGGCGGCGACAGGGGCGGCGGCGGCGGGCAAGGTCAGGCCCAGTTCGGCCAGTTTCGCTTCGATGGTGTCAGTCATGGTTGTCTCCGTGGAGTTGGGCCTTCAGCCAGGGCAGAGCGCCCGCCCAGTCGTCGATCCGGGCATGGGCGTGGCCTGCCTGAAAGGCGCAGGTGATATGGGGGGCCATCTCGGGCTCGCCGCAAAGATGCAGGCGGGTGACCTGAGGGGTGAGTTCGAAGGCCGAGCCATGGTGCTGGGCGATGTCGTCGATGAACACCGCGCGGCTGGGGGCATATTCATCGAGGATCGCGCGGATCGCCGGACCCTTGGGGCCCTGATTGGTGAAGACCTTCAGCGGCAGGCCATGCTCGGCCAGTTGCAGGGTGCGCGCCTCGTTGCGATGATGCTCAAGGTTGGTGAGGCAGACCACATCGGCATGCCCGGCCAGTTCGGTCAGCGATTCGACGGCGCCCGCAATGGGGTTCTGGCGGGCCATCTCGGTGTCGAAGAAGGCGCCCAGCAGCTGCCACATTTCGGCCTGACCCACCGGTTCGCCATTGCGGCTCATCGATTTGGAGAAGTCATTGCCGCTCATGGTGAAGGCGACGCCATGCTCTTCCGCCAGCCAGCTGCGGAAAGGCGACACCATATGCAGGATCACTTCATCGCAATCGGTGATGACCAGAGGGCGGTTGGCGGGGCGGTTGGCCATGGCTCAGGCTCCCCAGTCGGCGGCGTTGCCCGCGTGGTTCAGCTTGGCATGGGCATCGGCCAGCACATCGGGCGCCACATCCAGCGCTTCGGCGCAGGCCAGCAGATCGGGTTCATAAGCCATCAGAAAATCCATCAAAGCGGTGAGCACTTCGCGGCGCGAGGCCTGCCCTGCCCCCAGCCGCTCGCGCAGTTCATCGGGGGTGATGCCGGTCAGCGCGATCAGCCTTTCGGCGCGATCCTCGTCGCCCAGCACCCAGCCCAGAGCGGAAAGGGCCAGCGCCTCGGGGTCAGCGGGCTGTGGAAGAGAATCGCGAAGAATTGTCAGCGCCTTTCACAATGCCTAGGAGTGGGCCCAGGAGGGGCTCGCCCCAGCTGAGAGAACCCATGGCAAAGCGCATTCTGGTTGTCGAGGACAACGATCTCAACCGCAAGCTGTTCTGCGACGTGCTGCGCTCGCAGGGCTATGGCGTGGAGCCGGTGGCCGACGGGCTGGAGGCGCTGGACCGCGCCCGCGATTTCGTGCCCAACCTCATCATCATGGACATCCAGATGCCCAATGTTTCCGGGCTGGACCTGATCGAAGCGGCCAAGCGCGATCCCGTGCTGCGGGCGATTCCCGTGCTGGCCGTCACCGCTTACGCCGGCAAGGGCGACGAGGACCGCATCCGCGACGCCGGCGCCGAAGGCTATCTGGCCAAACCCGTTTCCATCGGCCCCTTCATGGCCGCAGTGCGGGCGCTGGTTGAATAGGATTCGCCGCCGCCCTGCCCCCAACGCCCCAATTGTGCCGCATTCTTGCCCCCTAGGGCGATGCTGAAATTCCCTTCCCATACCGGAGCCCTACCCCATGGACCGCGCCGCCACCGCCGAGAAGATCGCCGCGCTGATCGCCCCCTTCAACAAGAAGGAGATCGCCGTCACCGATGCCACCACCTTTGCCGGCGACCTCGAATTCGACAGCCTGACCGTGATGGATTTCGTCGCCGCCATCGAGGATGAGTTCGACATCATCATCTCGATGAACCAGCAGGCCGAAATCGAAACCTACGGCCAGCTGGTGGACGCCGTGGTCAAGCTGCAGGGTTGATTCCGATGACCGACCTGTTCTCCAAATTCGACCCGCTGATCCAGATGCGGACCGACCTGCTCTCCACCGGCGTGACCGATCCCTTCGGTCTGGTGATGGAGAAGGTGATCTCGCCCACCGTTGCCATCTGCAACGGGCGCGAGACGATCCTGCTGGGCACCTACAATTACATGGGCATGACCTTCGACGCGGATGTGATCGCGGCGGGCAAGCAGGCCTTCGACCTCTACGGCAGCGGCACCACCGGCAGCCGCGTGCTCAACGGCACCTATTCCCCTCACCGCGACGTGGAAGAGGCGCTGAAGGAATTCTATGGCATGGATCATGCCATGGTGTTCTCCACCGGCTATCAGGCCAATCTGGGCATCATCAGCACCATCGCCGGCAAGGGCGACTACATCGTGCTGGACATCGACAGCCACGCCTCGATCTGGGACGGCTGCAAGATGGGCGATGCCGAGGTCGTGCCCTTCAAGCACAATGACATCGAGGCGATGGAAAAGCGCCTGCGCCGCATCCCCGAGGGCGCGGGCAAGCTGGTGATCCTTGAAGGCGTCTATTCGATGCTGGGCGATATTGCTCCGCTGAAGGAGATGATCGCCGTCGCCAAGAAGTATGGCGCGATGGTGCTGGTGGACGAGGCCCACTCGATGGGCTTTATCGGCCCCAACGGGCGCGGCGTGGCCGAGGAGCAGGGCTGCCTCGACGATGTCGATTTCATCATCGGCACGTTCAGCAAGTCGGTCGGCACGGTGGGCGGCTTCTGCGTCTCGAACCATCCCAAGTTCGAGATCATGCGTCTGGTGTGCCGCCCCTATGTGTTCACCGCGAGCCTGCCGCCCAGCGTGGTGGCCACCGCGGCGACCAGCGTGCGCAAGCTGATGCATGCCGCCGACAAGCGCGCGCATCTCTGGGAAAACAGCCGCACCCTGCACAAGGGCCTGCGCGATGCCGGTTTCCAGCTGGGCACGCAGGAGCCGCAGAGCGCCATCATCAGCGTCATCATGCCCGATCTGGAGCGTGGTGCGGGCATGTGGGAAGCGCTGCTGCATGAGGGGCTCTACGTGAACCTGGCCCGTCCGCCGGCAACGCCTGCGGGGATGACGCTGCTGCGCTGCTCGCTCTGCGCGCTGCACAGCGCCGAGCAGGTGCAGACCATCATCGGCATGTTCGAGCGTGCGGGCCAGAAGGCCGGTATTCTCTAAGGTTTGATCCGCTGAACAGCGAAAGGCCCGGCGCTCCATCTGGAACGCCGGGCCTTTTTCGTTAGGCCTGCCGGTTCAGGCCGATTGGGTGATGCTGCTCATCGTGGCGTTGGAGCAAGGGTCCGCCGCCGTGCTCTTGTGGCTGCCCAGCATCGCGGCGGCGACAAAACCGCCCACCACCAGCAGCAGGAAACCGGCAACGGCCAGCCCCAGATACTTGTCGATCCACGCCTTGATCGGCGCGCCGAACAGGCGAAACAGGATGCCCACGATCAGAAAGCTGATCGAGCGCGAGATCAGGCTGGCCAGCACGAACTTGCCGATCGGCATGCCGACAAAACCGGCGGTGATGGTGATCAGCTTGAAGGGAATCGGCGTCGCGCCCTTCAGGATGATCGCCAGGAAGCCGGTGTCACCGCGCAGCTTGCAGGCGGCATAGGGGAAGCTGTTCGTCAGATGCAGCGCGGAGAGCAGCTGCTCACCGATGCTGGCGAACAGGAAATGGCCGATGGTGTAACCCAGCAAGCCGCCCGCCACCGAGGCCAGCGTGGTGATGATGGCGAAACGCACCGCCTTTTTCGGCTGCGAGAGGCACATCACCCCCAGCACGGCATGGGGCGGCACGGGGAAAAAGCTGGCCTCCACGAAGGCGAACAGCGCCAGCCACCACTCGGCGCGGCGGTCGGCGGCCTTGGCCATGGTCCAGGCGTAAAGTCGGCGCAGCATCGGGTATCCTTGGCAAGAAGGCGCGGCGGGATCGCCAGCCGATCCGCTGCTTAAGGCCCGGCCCGGCAATGGGCAAGCGCGATCAATGAACCCATATGGTTCTTTTCGATTGACATCGCCGCCTTCAATCGGTACATAAGGAGAACATCGCGATCAACGAGTCTCCCCGGGCTTCGATCGCTCCACCCTTGTCTTCAGGAAACCAAGATGGCGCGAAGCTCTTCGCCCGGCGGCAGCTCTGCCGCGCGGCCCCGTTCGCTCGGCGTCTGGAGCCGGGCCTTTCTCGCGGCGCTCGCCGAAAGCTGCAATGTGGCGCAGGCTGCGAGGCTGGCGGGCATCACCACCACGCTGGCCTATGACACGCGCCGCAACAACGCCGGTTTCGCCCGCAAATGGCAGGCCGCGCTCTGCGAAGGTTACGACAATCTGGAGCTGGAGCTGCTCCACCGCCTGCGCAGCGGCGAGGTCAAGCCCGATGCCGCCAGCAAGACCAAGCCGCGCAGCTTCGACAATGCCAACGCCCTGCGCCTGTTGGCCGCGCACCGCGAGGCCGCCGCCCGCCAGCGCGCCATCCGCGACAATGACGATGCCGCCGCCGTGCTGGAAGGCCTGAACACCAAACTGGAACGCATGCGCGAGCGCGTTCTGGCCGCGAAAAAGGGGGAGCCCGATGGAGACTGACGCTCCCAACACGGACCGGCGCCTCGACTGGCTCCTCAACCTGCCCGCCAAGGAAAGGCTGGCACAGCTCTCCCGCCTCAGCCCCGAGGAGCTGGGCGCCATGGCCTATGACTGGCCGCTCTGGGCCCGCGCCAACCAGCTGCCCCCCAAGGGCGACTGGCGTCTGTGGCTGGTGATGGCCGGGCGCGGCTTCGGCAAGACGCGGATGGGCAGCGAATGGGTGCGCATGGTGGCGCAGGGCGATTCCATGGCCCGCATCGCGCTGGTCGCCGCCTCGCTGGGCGAGGCGCGCAGCGTGATGGTCGAGGGCGAGAGCGGCATTCTTGCCTGCTCTCCCCCGCGCCGCCGTCCGCGTTTCGAACCCTCGTTGCGCCGTCTGGTCTGGCCCAATGGCGCGGTGGCCACGCTCTATTCCGCCGCCGAACCCGACAGTCTGCGCGGCCCGCAGCACAGCCATGCCTGGTGCGACGAGATCGCCAAATGGGATAATTCTGCCTCTCGCGCGGAACTCGCCTGGGACAATATGCTGATGGGCCTGCGCCTGGGCGAAAGCCCTCAGACCATGGCCACCACCACCCCGCGCGCGGTGCCGCTGCTCAATCGCCTGCTCAAGGATGAGGATGCCATCATCACGCGCGGACGCACGAAAGACAACCGCGCCAACCTGCCCGAACGCTTTATCCGCGAGACCCGCGCCAGCCTCGGCTCGGTGCTGCTGGCGCGCCAGGAACTGGATGGCGAAATGCTGCTCGATCACGCCGGCGCCCTGTGGACCCGCGCCCTGATCGAAAGCTGCCGCGAAGCCGTCCCCGCCGCGCCCCCTGCGCGGATGGTGGTGGGCGTCGACCCACCCGCCTCGGCGGAGGGCGACGCTTGCGGCATCGTGGTGGTGGCGCTGGGTCAGGACGGCATCGCCCGCGTGCTGGCCGATGCCAGCGTCACCCGCCCCAGCCCCGAGCGCTGGGCTCGCGCCGTGGCCGAAACCGCCGCGCTGTGGAACGCCGACCGCGTGGTGGCCGAGGCCAATCAGGGCGGCGCCATGGTGGAAAGCGTGCTGCGCGCCGCCAGCATCGCCCTGCCCCTGCGGCTGGTGCATGCCACGCGCGGCAAAAGCGCCCGCGCCGAGCCCATCGCCGCGCTCTATGAGGCGGGCCGGGTGCGTCATTGCGGCCAATTCGCCGCGCTGGAGGATGAACTCTGCGGCCTCATCACCGGGGGCGCTTATCAGGGTCCGGGCCGCTCGCCCGACCGGGCCGATGCCGCTGTCTGGGCGCTGACCGAACTGATGCTGGGCACCTCGCCCGGACCGCGTGTGCGCGATCTCTAAAGCCCTTTCCCGAAAGGCGAAATCTATGAAATTGCTGCAATCCCTTGCCGCCGCCTTCAAGGGCGGAGGGCCCCGCGTGCCGCTCGCCCGCCCCTATGGCTCTCCGTGGAACTGGGGCGACATCGGCGCCAACCGCCTGCCCTATGACTACCGCCGCGCGGTGGCCTGCGCCTATCTCGACAACCCGGTCGCCCATCGCGCGGTGCGGCTGGTGGCCGATGGCATCGGCGGGGCGCCGCTCTGTCTCACCGATCCGGCGCTGGTCGCGCTGGTCACGGCCACCAGCGCGGGGCAGCCGCTGCTGGAGACGCTGGCCAGCCAGATGCTGCTGCATGGCAACGCCTATGTGCAGGTGCTGAAGGATGCCAACGGCTGGCCGGTGGAGCTGTTCGCCTTGCGTCCGGAACGCGTGACGCTTGTCCCCGGCGCCAATGGCTGGCCCACCGGCATCACCTATCGTCTGGGCGAGCAACTGCTCAACATCCCCATGGAGGATGCCGACGCCTCGCCCAACATCATCCATATCCGCGACTATCACCCCGCCGACGATCATTACGGCACCGGCTGCCTCTCCGCCGCCGATCAGGCCGTGGCAACGCATAATGCCGCCGCCGCATGGAACCGCTCGCTGCTGGAGAATGCGGCGCGGCCTTCCGGAGCGCTGGTCTATGATGTCGCCAATGGCGGGGGCCTCTCCACCGACCAGTTCGACCGGCTGCGCGATGAACTCAACCGGGCTTTCGCCGGGGGCGGCCATGCCGGGCGTCCGCTGCTGCTGGAGGGCGGGCTGAAATGGCAGTCGCTCTCGATGAGCCCGGCGGATATGGATTTTGCTTCGCTGAAAGCGGCGGCGGCACGGGATATCGCGCTGGCCTTCGGGGTGCCGCCGATGCTGCTCGGCCTGCCCGGCGATTCGACCTACAACAACTATAAGGAGGCCAACAAGGCGCTGTGGCGGCTGACCTTGCTGCCCCTGGCGGCGCGGCTGTTCGCGGCTTTGGGCGAAGGCTTGCAGGGCTGGTTCCCCGAAGCGCGTCTGGCCGTGGATGTGGACCGCGTGCCCGCTCTGGCCGAGGACCGGCAGGCGCTGTGGACTCAGGTGAATGGCGCCAGCTTCCTGTCCGATGCGGAAAAGCGCGTGCTGCTGGGCCTGCCCGAGGATCTGGCCGCAACCCCGCCCTGCGCTGCGCCCGAGGAGGTGCAGCCATGAGCCGCGAAGATATGCTCGCGCGCCTGATGGCGCAGGATCGCGCCTCGGGCGGGGATCTGGTGACCTTGCGCGCCATCGTGGAGGAAGCCAGCGAACTCGGCGCCGAAAGGATGCTCTACCGCATGGGGCTGAGCGATGCGGGCGCCAGCGAGGATCTCTCCGAACTGCGTGACTTGCTGCAGGCATGGCGCGATGCCAAGGCCAGCGCCTGGCGGGCGGTCATCGACTGGACGGTCCGCGCGCTGATGGCGCTGCTGCTGATCGGCATCGCCGTGCGCTCTGGCGCGCTGGCGCCATGGCGATGAGCGCGGCTCCCCCTGAATCGCGGCTGCGCTTCGCCGGCTATGCCGCCCTCTTCGACAAGCGCGACGCCGGGCGTGACACCATCCACCCCGGCGCCTTCGCCCGCACGCTGGCCAGCCGCAGCGCGCCTCTGCCGCTCTATTGGCAGCACAACCCGGCCCAGCGCATCGGCTGGATCGAGCAGGCGGGCGAGGACGAGCGCGGCCTGCGCATCCTCGCCAGCATCGACAACCCCGCAGGCGGGGCCGCCGCCGCGCTGAAGGCGGGCCGGGTGAACGGCCTCTCCTTCGGCTACCGCGCCCGCCGCTTCACCCGCGATGCGGCGGG
>NZ_BCZE01000091.1 GCF_001598555.1 Novosphingobium rosa NBRC 15208 | reverse complement strand
CTTCCATCGGCAGCGCGTCGAGTTCGGTGCGCAGCATCACCACCGGGCCGGGGCCGTTTTTGAACACGCCGACGATGCCCGTTTTTCCGATTCGCTCAGTAACCTCGAAGCCTAAAGCTTTCAGGCGCTTGGCAAGCAAGGCAGCGGTGCGGTTCTCCTGAAAGGCAACCTCGGGGTTCTTGTGGAGGTCCTCATAAAGTGCCTGAAGATCACCCCATTGCGCATCAAAGTTGGCATCGACTTGTTTGCGCAGCGCGGCGGGATCGGTTGCGTGAGCGGCCTGTGGCGACAGCATAAGAGTAGATGCGAGCAGCAGGGAAAAGGGGCGCATGGCGTTGTTCTTCCTAGGGGCAGCGGTGATTTGCGATTTTCCCGAATGCATCAGGGGAAACGCGGATTGTCAAATCGTTGATCGGGCAGGGAGTCACGATTCAGGTGCTGTCGTGGCCGTGCGGATGGGATACCGATCATTGGAATGGGCCCGAACCGCCCTCTATCCGCACCTCAAAACTTGACCTGAGCGACCAAAATGTTGGACGATCCGGAAAGGCGGCTACGAAAAGTGGAACGACCCAAGCTGCCCTTCATTCACCGTTCCGCAGATTTGTTTTCAAAGATGCAACCTGCTCGTTAGGCGCTTCCTGAGAACGGGAAAAGAAGCAATATAAACGGCCTCATGGCACCCGTCAGCTTCGTGATGGCCGGATCTATCAGCATGCCAGAATCCTTGGGCCAGAACCTTGCTTCGCTAAGCTGGCTGACGCGCACCGGCCCATCGAAGGGAAAGCGCTGGACTGCGAGTTCGATACGGCCGCCGAGGACTTAGCTTTTTCATGAGAGGTATGGTGCTGAATGCTAGATAAAAATCTTGCGCTTACCCGCCAAATTAAGGATCAATACGGAGAAACCGAGGATTAAAAGATGCCGCTCTATTTTCGAAAATCCGTAAGCGCTGGGCCGTTTCGCTTCAATTTCTCGAGTGGGGGCGTTGGAGCGTCGGTTGGTATGAAGGGGCTGCGCCTTGGAACCGGGCCCCGTGGGCATTATGTCCATGCCGGACGAGGTGGCTTCTATTACCGCGCGACGATCGACAAGGCAGGCAAGCGCCAGACCCTTATTTCGGATAGGCCAAGGCAACCCTTGGTACCAGCCGTCACGTATGAAAGTGGCGTCGACATGATCGAGGTGGAATCAGGAGATGTGCTCGCGATGCGCGATGGCTCGCTGAGCGATCTGCTCGATGACATCAATGCAAAACGCGATCAACTCAGCATGGCTGCTGTTCTGGGTGGAACGTTGGCCGGCCTTGCCCTCCTTTGGGCATTCGCAGGTGGACCTAATCCACTGGTGTTCCTGCCACTGATCGCGGTCGGTTGGGCTGCAGGGCGTTGGCTGGATTCATACCGCCGCACCTGCGTGCTGTTCTATGATCTCGAGGCCGAAGTCGAAAAGGCCTATGAGGTTGTTGTCCGCCATTTCGACGGCCTGATGGGATGTGCAGGCAAATGGCATATCGAGGCTGGCGGTGCCGTTCAGGATCTTACGACCTGGAAGCGGAACGCGGGCGCTTCTCACATCGTCAAACGCAAGCCGACCGACATCGGCTACAAGCTGCCTCGATCCGTCAAAAGCAACATCACTCCGCCCGCCCTGCATGTGGGAAAGCAGATTCTGTTTTTTCTTCCCGATGGCATCCTGGTTGACGATGGTCGGCATGTCGGCGCTGTCAGTTATACCCAGTTGACGGTCACCTGCCAAAACTCCAACTTCATCGAGGAGGGATCGGTGCCGCGTGATGCGGAAGTCAGCCATTACACCTGGAAGCACCCTAACAAGAACGGCGGGCCAGACCGCCGCTTTCGCGACAATCGTCAAATCCCGGTGTGCCGGTATGAAGCCATGCACCTGCGCAGTGGCAGCGGCCTCAACGAGTTGGTCGAATTTTCCAAACGAGGGGTGGCGAAACCTTTCTCCGACGCACTGCACACTTTGCCGCGTAAGGCCATTCAAGCACCTGCGCTGGCCAACCTTTCATGAGCGTGGGCGGAAGGCCGCGCGAAAGCTGATGCCTGCCCGGCTTCGGCGTTTGCCATGGAGATGGCCAGTCTTTGTCTTCCTATGCAACGTCCGGTTGTCTCGCCTGCACGTTCTGAAACAACCAATGGGTTGGTTCTCGAGATGGGCCAAGCAGACCATGAAGAGGCCTTTGCTGCCCGTGACTGGCTGGTTGGCGATCATGCGGACGGTGGCCCTTTGTAATCATCCAAAATTTAACGTGAAAGTAAACGATGGATCTTATGCCGCGCACTTGCAGGCATTTTCCCCATAGGTAATGTACCATAGGATTCGTCAAAGGATTCATACTTTGAAATTTTTCAAGGTCGTCGCGACCTACATTCTGGCATTTTTTGCCTGCATGTTCCTGATCGCAACGGCATTGAAGGGTTTGTCGGGCGGAATGCAGGCGCTTTTTGCGTTTGGGATGCCAGGGTTGATCACTTGGTGGCGTGCAAAAACGATAAGCCGGTCGACTGAAGGGGAGATGGCCCATCGTCCTACTCAGGGGAATGTGATGTCGACCGACGCTCGTCATGAGTCCAACGACAGGAGGCCAAACGGCCAACGTGCTGCTGCTATTATGGCTATGTCACGTTTACAGGCTGCGGTTGAGCAGCCGTCATTTGTTGTGCATCGCGGTACTCGCAGACAGGGCTGGATACCGAAGGGTGAGACCGTGGAGATCGTCGGGCGGTGGATCCAGGGGATGATCTATGTCGGCCCGGCACCTAACGTTCAAGGACGCGGGTACGGTGATCGATGCCGGTCCTATATCGATCCAGCGCAGCCGGTAGCCTCGGCCAACTCTGCTCAATCTGGCGATAGCATGCCCTACTGGCCCGGCTATTCAAGCATTCCGGAAGGCTGCCGAGCGACCTACCTCGATTGGCTTGCTGGAGGGGCCAGCGACGGTTCTATCAACCCCGGTTATATGTTTCTCTACTTCTACGGGCTGGAACGTCGCTTCCTGATCGACAAGCCGTCCGATGACGAGAAACGTGATATCCTGGATGAGGTGAAGCGCTTGAAGGGGCTTTTCTCCGCAAACCATTCAGCGCAGCGTTATCTCGGCGATTTTATCGATCTGGCGAGCATTATGCTCAGCCATGACGAGATCGAACGGCCGGTCTTCAAAAGCTGGACCTGGGAATTGCCGCTATCGCTCAAGGTTGCGATTGGCGGAATGGTTGCCAACGGCGTTCCCCTTACGGGAGAATGGTTGCTGAGTTGGTTCCTTTGCCATCCGGACAAGCGATTGCGTACAGCCGCCCAGCGCTGTGAAAATGAATTCAGGGCTCTCTTTATCGCAAAATTTGACCTGCAATTTCCCCAGGGGCTCAAGGTCGCAAAATCCAAAAAGTTCCTGAAATATAATTACGCAGCGGCATCGGGCGAATTTAACGCAGATATTCAGATGTCTGCGGATGGTACACAGATCCTTGATATCTCAGGCCTGAGCAAGCCAGTGAGCATCGCGCAGGACATCGCCGATGAAGCTATGGATGAACTCGATCGGCTCAGCCGCTTTCTGGGTCGTAATCCTGAACGCAAAGGCAGCTTCGAGGCCCATGCTTTGCTGCCCGCTTGCCTTTGGGATATCTTTCCTTCCGAGGAAAGGCGGGACTTGATCTCCTGGGGCAATCAGTTGGTTGCGGCAGGCGGCCTTGCGCTGGCTAACGATATCCTCGAGCGGATGGGAATGCCTGCGTCCGGAAAAGTGGGTAAGCGCCAATTGACCGATGCAGCCGATGCGCTCGCAGCCCTCGGTTTCGGTCTCGCTCCGGACCCGCGCCATGCGTTGCGCTTGCCCAAAGAGGGCGAGCCGGTCGTCTTGTTCGCACTGGATGCGGGAGAGGATACGGGCAGCGCGTCTGACGCTTACCGCGCAACCCTCCTTGAACTCGCTCTGAGTGCTTTTGTGGCGCATGCCGATGGTCAGGTAACCGATGGCGAGAGGCTCGTCTTGGTTGACCGCGTGGCCAGGGCTCAGAATGTCACTGAGGGAGAGCGTAAGCGGTTGAAGGCGAACCTTGATTGGTTTCTGGCTGTTCCAGCGGACATGGCAACTTTGCGCAGCCGGCTGAAAGAAATTGACGCTGCCCAACAGGTGGCTCTGAGGAATGCCATGATTGCAGTGGCTCATGCCGATGGCATCATACAGACCGAAGAGGTCGCCGGAATTGAGAAAATCTACCGAATCTTTGGACTTGATCCATCGACGGCCTATTCGGATCTACATGCGGGAGGGGTGGCCAACACGCCTGTTCGGGTCAGATCGGCAGACCCGGGCTCTCCGGGAGAGCCAATTCCGGAAGAGGCCACTGCTCGAAGGCCGGCTCTGGATACACAGAGAATTGCAGCCATTCGTTCTGACACTGCGCGCGTATCATCTGTTCTAGGACAAATTTTCCAGACAGAGCAGGATGTTGAAACTGAGCCAGCCGTGGCATCCGCGTCCCCCCTTAAAGGCCTGGATGTCAAATGTGCGGCATTTGTGCGTGACGTGATCGCCAAGGACCATTGGAGCGCCGAGGCGTTTGAGCAACTTGCTTCTCGGCACGGGCTTATGGCCTCAGGGGCGTTGGAAACCATCAATGAGTGGTCGTTTGCGACCTATGACGAAGCTCTGCTGGACGAATATGACGGCTATGATGTCGCCGATGAGATCGCCCAAGCGTTGAAAACCCAATTTGAGAAAGAGACTGCCTGATGTCCAAGCTGAGACCTCGTGAACGTGATGCCATTGTCCAGGCTTTGCGTGCTGGGGTGGTCCCCAAGCTCGGCCTCAGACACCTTCAGGTCGGGCGGGCGCGTGAGATCGAGGAACTGGTCAAAGACGTCGACCGGATCGCCGATGGTGGTTCGGCCATTCGCTTCGTCATCGGCGACTATGGATCGGGCAAGACCTTTTTCATGAACCTCATGCGGCTGGTCGCCCTGGAAAAAGGGCTGGTCGTGATGTTTGCCGATCTGGCGCCCGATCGCCGCTTGCACGCGACAGCCGGGCAGGCGAGGGGGCTCTATGCCGAGATGGCGCGAAACGTTTCGACCCGCTCCAAGCCGGATGGTGGAGCCCTTACCAGCATCGTCGAGCGTTTCGTCAGCCAGGCTCAGCAGGACGCCGAGGCGCGTGATCAGTTAACCGAGACTGTGATCCGTGAGCGGCTCGCACATTTTGAGGAGATGACCGGAGGATTTGACTTTGCCGAGGTGATCCGCCGTTACTGGGCGGGACACGAGAGTGGCGATGACGATCTCAAATCTGCGGCGCTGCGCTGGCTGCGTGGAGAGTTTTCGACAAAAACTGATGCTCGCAAGGCCCTTGGGGTTCGTACAATCGTGGATGACGCGAGTGTTTACGACCACCTCAAGCTGATGTCGGCCTTCGTGTGTGCCGCCGGTTATAAAGGGCTCCTGATCGGCCTTGACGAGATGGTCAATCTCTTCAAGCTCAGCTCGGCACAGGCCCGTAATGCAAATTATGAGCAGATCCTGCGCATCCTCAACGATGTTCTCCAGGGTAGTGCGGAAAACCTTGGTTTCCTGCTGGGAGGGACGCCAGAGTTTCTGATGAACACCCGCCGTGGGCTCTACAGCTATGAGGCACTCCAATCGCGTTTGGCCGAAAATACCTTTGCTCGTGATGGGCTCGTGGACATGTCAGGACCCGTCATCCGGCTTGCGAGCCTGACACCGGAAGACCTCTTCGTGCTCCTGTCCAACATCCGGGCGATCATGCAGGGCGAGAATGAAGTTCTGCCCGACGCCAGTCTGGAAGCTTTCATGACGCATTGCTCGTCGCGTATCGGCGAAGCTTACTTTCGGACGCCGCGGAACACTGTGACGGCCTTCGTCAACATGATCGCGGTTCTGCAGCAAAATCCCGGAATTGAATGGACTGATCTCATCGAAAGCATAGAGATCGTTGAAGACCGTGGCGAGGATATGAGGGAGGTCGACGA
Source organism: Novosphingobium rosa NBRC 15208 (assembly GCF_001598555.1). GTDB lineage: Bacteria > Pseudomonadota > Alphaproteobacteria > Sphingomonadales > Sphingomonadaceae > Novosphingobium > Novosphingobium rosa. The sequence continues at coordinate 19,625 of NZ_BCZE01000091.1, read as the reverse complement.
TCCAGCTGACGCTCCGATGGCCGAGGATGACCTGGCGTCCTTCCGTTTGTGACCACTGCCTTTGACAAGCTGGCCCGACCGATCCAGCGATGGATCCGATCGCAGGGTTGGCGTGATCTGCGCGATATTCAGGTCCGTTCCATCACTGCCATCAGTGATGGAACCTCTGATGTCATCATCGCGGCGTCTACGGCAGGAGGAAAGACGGAGGCAGCCTTTCTGCCTTTGATATCTCAGGTCATCGCTGACGAAGAGGCTGTCGGCGGCTTCGACCTTCTCTATGTTGCCCCGCTCAAGGCCTTGATCACGGATCAGGCCAATCGCCTTGAGGCGATGTGCCAGGAAGCGGAATTGCCCGTCGTTCCCTGGCACGGCGACGTTTCTGCCTCGATCAAGGCCCGCGCAGTCAAGCGACCGCGCGGGGTTCTCCTGATCACCCCGGAATCGCTTGAGGCGCTGTTCATGCGCCGTGGCCTTGAGATACCTCGCTTGTTCCGGTCGTTACGCGCGGTCATTCTGGACGAAGTCCACACAATGCTCGACAGTGAACGGGGGGTGCAACTGCGCTCGCAGCTTACTCGGCTTGAGCTGGCCATTGGGCGACCGATCCGGAGAATCGGCCTTTCCGCAACCCTGGGGGACATGGATCAGGCACGTATTTATCTTCGGCCGGATAACGCGGCGAGTGTCCAGGTCATTGAGGCACAGGGCGGTGAAGCCGAGCTGCGGCTGCAGCTTCGGGGCTATATCGCTGGCGGGGATGACAAGAGCCTTCCCCCGCCGACGGATTTGATCGCAAAGCACCTGTTCGATCACCTGCGCGGGACGGACAATCTGGCTTTTGCCGGATCCCGCCAATCGGTGGAAATCTATGCCGACCGGTTGCGGGCGCTCTGTGAGGATGCTCGTCTCCCACAAGAATTTTACCCGCATCATGCCAGCTTGTCCCGCGAACATCGGGAAGCTGTCGAGCGCAGGCTCAAGGATGGGAAACTGCCCACCACCGCAATCTGTACGTCCACGCTGGAGCTGGGGATCGATATCGGTGACGTCAGTTGCGTTGCCCAGATTGGTGCTCCTTTCAGCGTGGCATCGTTGAGGCAACGCTTGGGGCGTTCGGGGCGTCGGGCCGGGAAGCCTGCTATTCTGCGTCAATATGCCATCGAGGCAAAGATCAACGCAAAGAGCAGCTTTGCTGACAGGCTAAGGTTAGGGTTGTTGCGTTCCATCGCGATGATCGACCTGTTGCTGGAAGGCTGGTGCGAACCGGCACGGACGGGTGCTTTGCATCTCTCGACACTCGTCCATCAGATCTTGTCCATCATCACGGAGCGGGGCGGGGCCAATGCTCCCCGGCTCTATCGAATGCTCTGTCAGGATGGACCGTTTCGGCAGGTTTCTCCGGCAATCTTCGCAGATGTGTTGCGGGCTATGGGGCAATGCGATCCCGCGTTGATCGAGCAGGCAAGTGATGGATTACTGCTACTGGGTCCTATGGGAGAGTCGCTTACCTCTCACTACAGCTTTTACGCCGTCTTTCAGACACCTGAAGAATATCGCCTGATCGCCGAGGGTCGCGAACTGGGAACCCTGCCAATCGATAATATGGTCGCGCCTGGTATGATGATCATCTTTTCAGGGCGGCGATGGCTGGTGCAGGAGGTCGATGATCAAGGGAAGGTGATCATCGTCACGCATGCCAAGGCCGGCGCCCCGCCAATCTTCGGCGGGGATGCAGGCATGATCCACGATGTTGTGATTGAGCGCATGTTTGATCTCCTCAATCGCGACGATGTACCCTCATATCTGGACCCGACGGCTCGTGAACTGTTGGCAGAAGCGCGCAGTGACTTCAGTCGGATGCAGTTTCCCAGTAGTCGTATCGCAGAGATCGGTGAGGGAGCCTGGATCGTTGCAACGCATTGTGGCACGGTCAAGACAACCACTTTAGCCTTTGCTCTGCGAAGCCGGGGTTTCACGGTTCAGACGTTCGACGGATTTCTCGAGGTCATGACAGGGCGCAGTTCCTGCGACCTTGTCGCTGCACTCGGTAGCATTGCGGAAGGCGCCGAATGTCATCTTTTCGCTGCCGACGCGAATTTGACGACCGAAAAATTCCATCCCTATCTGACGCAAAGTCTGCTCGAGATGGATGCTCTTTCGTTTCGCCTGGATCAGTTAAGTCTCCCTTCCTTGGCGCGGAGCGTCCTTGGATTGCCTTCAGAATATATTTGAGCAGATCTCAACTCGACTCGAAGTTTGAACCGCGCGGGTTTTGCCGGAGGGCTTCTCAGGCAAGATGAACGGAATACGGCTAATGAGGAGGCGACCGAAGGTCGTAGAGGTCGGGTTTGTCAGCGGCTCTCCCCACATCGTGGGGGCGGTCGCTCCCGACCAACATGCGTCATTCCAACACGGCCAAACGTATGTCGGTTTACGACCTGACCGGTCACTCGCAAGTTTGCCTGCGCGTGCCTATTTCCTTGCCCGATGCGAAGCCCAGTTATGGGTTTCATCGGAGGCGTCCCGGCTCCAGCGATAAAGCGCATCATAGACCAGCATCCCGGCATCCAGCTGCGCATGATCATCCTCAAACATCCGCGAGAGCCCGAGTGATACCGCAAGCAAGCCTGCCGCCTCGGGCGCGATTTTGACACGATCAGTGTCAGCGCCGCGCACAATCGTGGCCAGGCGCGCCAAAGGCTCTAGCTCTCCAAGCCCGAAATCCTCCACCATCGCATCGAAGGTGCATAGCTCGCCCCGGTGCGTCCAGCGCAGAGCCTCGCCCTCCAGATCGAATGGGGTCGCACCAAAGGCAAGCGACACTGCCGGAATTTCAGACGGCGCAGCAAAAAGGAAAACGGCCTGCGGATCGACGAAACGCCGGATCAACCAGGGACAAGCGATGCGATCGACCTTGGGCCGCGCGCGGGTCACCCAGAGCGTGCGCCCTTGCTCATCGCGAGGCGGAAGGGCTTTGGCATGGATCAGCGGCAAGCGGGCCGCCAGCCATTCGATCACGCCACCTTCAAGGATCTGGGCATCGGCCCCGTGATAACGTAGCCATGCGGCGACACCCGGGCTCACGGCCTGACCGTTCCGGCAGATCACCACGACCTCCAGCCCAGCGTAATCCTGGCCCCACGCTGAAACCTCGGCGCCGTGGCGAAGGATCGCGCCAGGAAACAACCTGCCCTCGGTTTCATCGGGCATGCGAACATCGATGAGGACTGGACATTTGGGTGTCCCGACGAGCCGCATGAGTTTGACAGGACTGATCGCATTCAGGGCTGGCATCGCAGGGCTTTCATTCGGTCGATAGGGTAAAGGATAAGCTATGCCGCGCCGAGGTCAAACCACCGGCGGGGCATCGTTCCAAACGAGATCAGGTGGCGATAGCAGCGCCAAAGCGGGCATTCACTACCGCCCAGTCGATGTTGTGCATGAAGGCGTCGACATATTTGGCCGCCGCTGCCCCATAGTCGATGGCAAAAGCATGCTCATACATATCGAGCACCAGCAGGGGAACACCGGTGATCGGGCCGTTGGTGTGGTCCCAGGCCCAGTAGTTATGCAGCGACTTGGTGTAGTGGTTGTATGCGAGAATGCACCAACCCGAACCTCCCGCCAGCGCCATGGCTGTGCGGCGGAATTCGGCCTCCCAGGCCTCGAAGCTGCCGTGGCTGCGGGCCAGAGCATCGCGGATCGCGCCGACAGCCTGTCCGTTGCCGCCCAGTTGCTCGAAGTAGAGCTCATGCAGGATTACCGAGCCGGTGCGATGCAGTTCTTCACGCTTAAGATCGCCATAAATAACAGGCGGCAGATCCCTGTCGGCCATGGCGGCACCGAGACGGCCTTCGACCATATTGAGTGCCTTGACGGAGCCCTGGTAGTTGTTCTCCCAATGCGAACGGATCAGCTTCTCGGAAATGCCGGTAAGTTTTGTCGGATCAAAGCCAAGCGGCTTAGGCTTGTGGCCGCCGGAGAAGGCGGGTGCCATGGCAGCCGGCCCGGTCTGGGCGACGGCTTCCACCGGTGCGGCAGCGGTGGCTGCCACGCCCAGGGCAATACTCCCCAGGGCATCGCGGCGGGACAGGTTGGTCATGCTCAAAAGCTCCTCTCAGGGCAGGTAAGACAAAAGCCAACCGCCAAGCGCGGCAGCGGCGAGAACGGGGATCACGTTCCACTTGCGGGCAACAATGGCCCAGGCGGACAGAATGGTGATGAGGGCTGCGTGCCAGTCGAGGCTGCTCCAGAGAGGCAGGCCGAGATGGGCCGGGCCAAAGCTGACCGGTCGTAGCTCGCGAAACAGCACCTGAAAGGCGAACCAGACGCTGAGGTTGGCGATAACGCCGACGATGGCCGAGGTGACAAGCGCCAGCGCGCCCTTGAGCAAACGGGCATGCTCAAGCCGCTCGATCCATGGGGCGAGAGCGAAAACCCAGAGGAAGCAAGGCGCAAAGGTCACCCAGGTTGTGAGGAGCGCGCCAAGCATGCCCGCAATGACCGGCGTGAAAGGGGCCGGGGCGCGGAATGCGGCCAGATAGCCGACGAATTGCGTGACCATGATGAGCGGGCCGGGTGTTGTCTCGGCCAGCCCCAGCCCGTCAGCCATTTCCTTAGCAGAAAGCCAGTGCTGCGCCGACACCGCCTGCTGCGCCATATAGGCCAGCACCGCATAGGCCCCGCCGAAGGTGACCACCGCGAGCTTGGAAAAGAACACGCCGATGCGCCAGAGCACATGGCCTGATCCCAGCGAGACCCAAACCGCCAGCATCGGCAGGCCCCAGGCAGCGGCACCGATCAGAGCTGACCACAAAGTATGGCGCCAAGGCCGGTGCGTATCGATCGGCCCAGCGGGACCGTCCTTGAGCCCCAGCAAGGCCGGACGCCAGCGTGCGACAAGCCATCCGATCAACCCCGCGCCGATCACGACGAAGGGAAACGGCGCGTTGAAGAGGAATAGGGCCAGAAAGGAGCCCAGCGCAGCGGCCTTGCGGAACGGCGTGCCCAGCGCCCGCCCCGCAACACGCAGGACCGCCTGCACAACGATCGCCAGCACGGCAGCTTTGATGCCGAGGAACAGAGCGGAAAACCAGCTCAGTTGCGCTGCAAAACCATAAAGCATCGATAGGGCCAGAATGACCAACGCGCCGGGGATGACGAACAGCAGACCGGCAGCGAGACCGCCCCGCGTGCCATGGAGTTTCCACCCGATCCAGATTGCCAGTTGCTGGGCTTCGGGCCCCGGCAGCAGATGGCAGAAATTGAGGGCGTGGAGATATTGCTCCTCGCTGATCCAACCGCGTTCCTCAACCAGCTCGCGGTGCATCAGCGCGATCTGGCCTGCCGGGCCGCCGAAGCTCAAGCAGCCGATGCGGGCCGAGACTCGGACCAGCTCTGCGAAATCAGGATGTGTCTGAGATGTCGTCATACCGCGCGAACCACCTTTCCGTCCGCGAAACCGCAGACAAGAGAAGGCAACGCTCTGGCTGACGCCTGGCCGGGAGGTTGCTTGGCCCCGGTGAGGTGTCTTTATCCCGGCGCGATGGTGGCGGCAACCGTTTTGCCGGAGCACGCCAACTTTGTACCTTTTTGAAGCAGATAGGTTCGCTCTGCTTCCTCGCTTTGTCGCGATAAGCCTCTTGCAGGGTCTACGGGCCTGAGTTAGGAGGTCGGCACCGGGATAGTGCAACCTCCTGGCCAGGCGTCAGCTCAAGTGTTGCCTTTGCACTCCACGTTCAGCGTGGATTGAAAAGGCGTTCCCGAGCATGATCCACGATATTCAATCCCCAACTTCGCTGAAGAGATACCCCCCAATTGCGGTGCTGCGACCGGTCGCCTGCCTGTCGGGCCGTTTGGCGCTGTCCTCTTCGCGCGCCCATTCGAGCGATTCCAAGCCAGGATCTCTGTCATGAATCTCGTGAGCAGCGCCTTGCGCCGCCCCTGGACGGTCGTCGTGGCCATTGTGGCCATGGTGCTGACCGCCTTTCTCGGGCTCAACCGCATGCCGCGCGACGTCTTTCCCAGTCTCGACGTGCCGACCATCTACGTCGCCCAGCCCTATGGCGGGCTCGATCCTTCCCAGATGGAGGGCTTCGTCACCTATTATTACGAGTATCACTTCCTCTACATCACAGGCATCGAGCATGTGGAATCGAAGTCGATCCAGGGCGCCTCGGTGCTCAAGCTGCAATTCCATCCGGGCACGGATATGGCAGCGGCGATGGCAGAGACGGTCTCCTATGTGAACCGCGCCCGCGCTTTCATGCCACCCGGCACGGTGCCGCCTTTCGTGATGCGCTTTGACGCGGGCAGCGTGCCGGTGGGCAATCTGGTCTTTTCCAGCGCGGCGCGGCCCGTGGGGCAGATCCAGGATCTGGCGCTCAACACCATCCGCCCGATGTTCGCCACCTTGCCGGGCGTTTCGGCCCCGCCGCCCTTTGGCGGCTCGGCGCGTTCCATCGTGGTCAGCACCGACCCGGCGAAACTCTCGGCCTACAACCTCTCACTCGATGACGTGGTCGGGGCAATCGCCAAAACCGAAGTTGTGAGCCCCTCGGGCAACATCGCGCTGGGCAAGCAATATCCGATCGTGCCCACGAACGCGATCGTCACCGATGCGAAGGAACTGGAAGCCGTGCCCCTGCGCCCTGGCGCCTTCCCATCGATCCATGTCGGCGATGTCGCCAAAGTAGTGGACGGGTCGGATATCGTGACCAGCTATGCGCTCTCCAACGGACGGCGCACCGTTTACATCCCGGTGACCAAGCGCGCCGATGCCTCGACCCTTTCGGTGGTGAATGCGGTGAAGGCCAATCTCGGCAAGTTCCAGGCAGCCCTGCCCGATGATGTGAAGGTCAGCTATGAATTTGACCAATCGGGCTTCGTGACCCGCGCCATCGCCAGTCTGACGCTCGAAGGCGCGCTGGGTGCGCTGCTGACCGGAGTGATGGTCCTGCTGTTCCTGCGCGACTGGCGGGCGGCCTTGATCGTGGTGGTCAATATCCCGCTCGCCCTGCTGGCGGCCAGCCTTGCCTTGTGGCTGACTGGCGCCACCATCAACCTGATGAGCCTGGGCGGACTCGCGCTGGCGGTGGGCATACTGGTCGACAGTTCGACGGTGACGATGGAGAACATCCACGTGCAGCTTGCCGGTGGGAAGGCGCTGCCGCGCGCGGTGGCCGACTCAGGCAAGGAAGTTGCCGGACCGTTGCTGATCGCGCTGCTCTGCGTGTTGTGCGTCTTCGTGCCCTCGCTCTTCATGCAAGGCGCTGCGCGCGCCCTGTTCCTGCCACTCACTCTGGCGGTGGGCTTTGCAATGATCGCCTCCTGGCTGCTAGACCGCACGCTGGTCCCTGTACTGTCGGTCTGGTGGCTGAAATCCGCACCGCCAGCAGAGCAAGCCGCCGATGCGAAGCTGCGCCATCGCTATCTTCGCACACGTGACCGTTTGGCCCGCTTCCCTGCCGGTCTGCTGGTGGGAGGCTATCTGGTTGGCGCAATCCTGCTCGTCGGTCTGGGAACCTGGAGCCTTGGCACCGAGATTTTCCCGGACGCCTCGGTCGGGCAGTTGCAACTGCGCCTGCGGGCTCCGGCAGGCACGCGGCTTGAAATCACCGAGGAGATGACGAAGCGGGCGCTGGAGGTCATTACCCGTGATGTCGGGGCCGACGGCGTTGTCACCAGCCTCGCGCTGGTGGGCATGCATAGCTCGGCCTATCCAATCAACTTCATTCACCAATGGAATGGCGGGACACATGAAGCGGTGCTTCAGGTCCAGTTGCGCAATGTCCACTCCAGCAACATGAGCGCGCTACGTGACAAGCTCCGTCACGATCTTGCCGCTACCATGCCTGAAGTCCGCTTCGCCATCGAGCCCTCGGATATCGTGAGCCGGGTGATGAGCTTTGGCGCGCCGATGCCGATCGAGGTGGCGGTGATGGGTAAATCCCTCGACGACGACCGAGCCTATGCCGAGAAAATCCGTGCGGCTCTCACCCAAATTCAGCCGCTGCGCGATGTTCAGATTGCCCAGACGCTCGATTATCCGGCCGTCAAAGTGAAGCTGGACCGCGATCTGGCCGGGCTGGCGGGCGTCTCCAGCGACAATCTTACGCGCTCCCTCACGCCCTACACCTCATCGAGCCGCTTCACCCAGCCTGTCTATTGGGCGGCCAACACCGGCATCGCCTATCAGGTCCAGGTGCAAGGTGCACCGGCCAAAACTGCAACCCTGGAGGATCTCCGCAACATCTCGGTCAGCACCACCAGCGGCAAGCCGATGCTGCTGCGCAATGTGGCCAGCGTGACGCCAGGTTCGATGCCCGGCGAGTTTGATCGTTACAACGGCCTGCGCGTGGTCAGCGTCACTGCCAATTTCGAGGGTAGCGTGCTGGGGCCGATGGCCAATCAGGTGCAGGCTGCGATCGACCGGCTCGGTCCTCCGCCCAAGGGTATCACGGTCACGCTGCGTGGGCAGGTCGAGCCGCTTCACGACATTCTCGGCAATCTGCGCATCGGTCTGGGCGTTGCAATTCTGGCCATCTTCCTGATGCTTGTAGCATGGTTTCAGTCGCCAGGGCTGGCGCTCTGCGCGCTGGCCAGCGTCCCCGCATCCCTCGCAGGCACTACGACCGCTCTGATGCTCACCGGCAGCACGCTCAATATGGAAAGCTATATGGGGTCGATCACCGCGACCGGGGTGGCGGTTGCCAATGCGATCCTGCTGGTCACCTTCGCTGAACGTGCCCGCCTTGAGGGGATGGATGCGCTCTCGGCGGGCTGGCATGGGGCCCTCAGCCGTTTGCGCCCCATTGCCATGACGGGCTCAGCCATGGTCGCCGGCATGGCGCCGATGGCGCTTGGCCTTGGGGACAGCGGTCAGCAGACTGCACCGCTCGGCAGGGCCGTGATCGGCGGCGTGATCTTCGCGACGCTGGCGACAGTCTTTATCCTGCCGACGGTCTTTGGCCTGCTCCGCGCTGGCTCCTCTCGTCTCTCCCCCTCTCTCGATCCAGATGATCCTGCTCGCGATGTGCCTTCGGAAGGAGCCCTGTCATGACGCTATTTTCCCGCAATGGGCTGCTCGTCGCCGGAAGCCTGACCGCTCTCGTCGCTGCCGGAGCATGGTGGCATGCCGACAGCGCCCCGGCTGCTACGGCTCTCAGCGCCCCCGCTCCGCTCGATGCCGTCCATCCGAAGAAGGGCGACATTGCTGCCAGCTTCGAGGCTGACGCCCGCATCGAGCCCTGGCAAAGCGCTGACCTGTTCCCGAAGGTGTCTGGTTACGTCACCGGCGTTCGGGCGGATATCGGCGATCATGTGCGAGCAGGGCAGGTTCTGGCCGTCATCCGCCTCCCTGAAATGACACATGAGCTGGCCGAGGATCGCGCACAGCTTGATGCCCGCCGGTCCGAGCTGGCCCTGCAGCAAATCACCCAGAAGCGTCAGGAGGATCTCTACAGGGCGCGTGGCCTGACCGATCAGGCGATGGATGAGGTAAAAGCCCATACCGCCATTGCCCATGCTCAGGCTGATCTGGCCAATGCAACGCTGGCCAAGGCCCAGGCCATTGCCGGCTATACCCGTATCGTCGCGCCCTTCGACGGTGTGGTGACGCGGCGTCTGGTCAATGATGGCACCTTCGTTCAGGCGGCCACGAATGGCCTGTCCTCGCCTCTTTTCACGGTGCAGCAGACGCGAACCTTGCGCGTCTTCGTTGCCGTTCCTTCCGCGCAGGCGCCCTTGCTGCGCAGGGGGCAAAGCGCCAGTATGGCGCTGGGCAGCACAGACAAACCGGTCACCGGCACGATAGCTCGGACTGCCGAGAGCCTCGATCCGGTCACGCGCACCATGCGGGCCGAAATCGATGTCGCGAACACGGACCGTGGCCTGCTGCCGGGCAGCTTCACCCGCGCGAAGATCGAAACAGCGCGCCATGCCGGTGTGTTGGGCCTGCCCAACGCCGCTATCGGCAGCGACACCAACGGCAGTTTCGTACTGGCAGCGGTCCAGGGGAAGGTCGTGCGCCGTCCGATCAAGACGGGGCTGACCGATGGGACCCTCACCGAGATCGTGGAAGGTGTCGGGGGCAATGATCTCATTCTCGCCAATGCCAAGGCCGCACCGCCGGCCGGCACGGCGATCCAGACAAAGGTGCTGCCATGACACGCCTGGCTGCGATGCTGCTCGCTGTGGGGATCTTCCCCATTGTCCCGACGCAGGCGCAGGAGCTGCCTTCTGCGAACGCCGCTCCATCGGAACTCGCCGCCCTTGCGGGCGACGTGGTGACCATCGATTTGCCGACAGCTTTGAAGCTTTCGCGCGCGCGCAACCTCGACATTGCCGAGGCGCAAGCTCGGCTGAAGCAAGGGCGTGGACTGGTCAGCAGCGCGATCGGAGCGTTGCTCCCTACCGCATCCCTGGGGGTGGGCGCAGTCGGGATTGAGGGTGCGGTTCCAGCAGCAGGTGGCGCTTATCAGGTTGGCCAGTTTCACCGGGTCAGCCCCTTCGCCCTGGCCAACTGGATTATCAATCCCGGCCAGGCTGTATTCGACATTCTGGCGGCACGACGTCGGCTTGGCGCTGCGAAGGACGATGCCACCTTTGTCGGCGACAGGGTAGAGCATGATGTGGTGATGGGCTATTATGGGCTCGCACTCGCTCAGGCCCGGGTGCAGACAACGACCCGGCGGGTCGAGGAGAGCCGCGAATTGTTGCGGCTGAGTCAGGCGCGAGAGAACGCAGGCCTGGGACTGGCGCTTGATACGCAACGTGCCCGCGAGGCTTCCGCGACAGCCGCGATAGCTCAGATGGCGGCGCTCAACGACTATTATGCCGCCTCGGTGGGTCTGGCAAAACTGCTGGATCTCACGCCCGTCACCTTGCTCCTGCCGGCAGCCGATGCGCTCAAGGAGCCTAGCGCTCCGGCCGAACCGCCTCAGCTTGACCTTTTGCTGACATCAGCGGTGACGCATCGCTCCGATCTAGCGGCGCTTCGTCGGCAGATCGGAGCCAGCGATGCGGCGAAGGTTGCGGTGCTCTTTGCCACCCTTGGACCACAACTCCAAGGGAGCGCTCTGGCCAGCAATACGCCGCCCACCACCGGGATCAACGACACGATGTTCCGCCAGCAGCCTTATTCCGCCAGTGCTGCGATCACCCTCACGGGCAGCGTCTTTGGGAAGGCGCAGATGGCCTCGGCAAACAGGGCGCTTGCCGACGTCGCGGCACGCCGGAAGCTGGAGGAGGTTCGCGCCGAGGTGGTGACCGCGCGCCAGAACGTGCTGGCCGCCTCACGATCCCTGGCCCTCGTGCGCGAAAGGCTGGCCGCTGGAGAAGCAGCCCTTGCGCTGGCGAATGCTGGCCTTCGTTCAGGAACTTCGATCGCCTTTGACGTGCTGACCGCCCAGACCGTTGTGCAGGATGCGCGCTTTGCTCACGCCCAGGTTTTGGCTCAATATTGCAGCGCACTCGCAACGCTCGACTTTGTTACGGGGCAGAAGGCGTCATAGACGCCAGATCTGAACCTAGGCCCGCTATATTCTTTTCAGCGCTGTTAGCTGCCTGCCCCGGTGACCACGACAAATCCAGGCATGCCGATCGCCAGCAACGTTGGCGGAGGAGCGACCGGTTCGGGCGGACGCTGCCGTTCGGCAGAGGTTTGCCGAATGACTGCAAAGTCCCAAGGGGCGTCATTCGGTCCCGACGGATTTCGATGAATGTAGGGCAGGAATCAGCGAGGCTTCTCGGGGACTGAATCGGCAGCTTTGTTGGCGCCAGGCGACAGGCCGGGTGGCTCAGGAACCGGCAGTTGCGGCCCCGAGCCGCCCGTCGAGCCGGGTTGCGAGAGTTGCCGATGACCAACGAGAAGGTTCTGCATTGCACATCCGGTGCCCAGTTGGTTCGCCGATCAGTTCCGGGCAGCCGCTTCCGATTGGACCGCGATAAAGCGCGCTATCGGAATTTCGAAAAGAGGTCGTTTCGAAGCCATCTCACGAGCGACCAAGGCCATTTCGGTCCAGTCTGAATCACGGCCATCACCTCGCTGTGCGAATGCACTCCATGCGATGACGTTGGCCCAATAGGTCCGCTTCGGTTCCAGCACCATTTCCATAATCGCGGTGATCCGCTCTTCGATCTTGCGCTTGCCTTTGATAGCTGCGGCGACGTCGTCACCATTCTCGAACCAGGAATCGAGCTGAGGGTTGGTCGCCAACCACCGACCCGACCCACGCACTGCCCTTTCCACTGCCTTGGTATCGGTTAGCGCCGCATCGACGTCCGATATCATCGAGGCAACGAGATCATGCACCGATACAGACTTGGGCGCGACATCCGAGAGCCCGATCAGCGTAATAGCCTGAACGAGGCCAAACGGGGGTGGTGAGCCAGCCGGGCCATCGCTCAGGGCACTGCTCAGGATCAAGGCCATGTCCTCGGCCGTGGTTTCATGGACCGCCATCTCGCACGCAATATGGTCAAGCATGTCTTCGATCTCGGGTCTGCTGAGCGAGTGCGCTACCCAGGCATCCCGCACACCATGGCCCTGTTTGATCAGGATCGATACCAGCGCGTTCTTTCTGCCCTGCTTGACTGATGCGAATATGCTTTGGGCTCCCGCCCCATCGCGCTGGGATATCAGAAGTTCCCTGACCTGAATTGCCGGGCGCTTCTCTGGCACCGACCCGACAGTTCTCGCGGCTCTGATGATAGCGTCGATCGCTCTGCGCCGATCCTCCGACACCCAGTTGCGAATCAACATGAGGTTCGCAACCGACGCTGCTGATACAAGCCCTCGCTTGGCGGCATCTTCCATCATGGTGGCGAAAGGCGTGGCGATCGCAGGTTCTGCAAGAAGCCACCCGACAGCGGCCTCGCGCAGACAAGAATCGTCGGCAAGCACAAGTCCGTCCAAAAGGCTGAGTTGCAGAGCGGCAGGCATGGCTGCAATCAATTCGGCGAACTGGCTCTGGATCAGGAACGGGTCGCCCTCACAGGCCTTAACCAAGTCCGTCAACATCTCCGCAACATCTGGTGTCGGGAGATTTTGCTGGCCAGCTCCGGACTGGATCATGACGTCATCCATTGCGCTGCGTATGTCCTCCCCCACCTCGATCCCGGACCGCGAAAACGCCGACACAAGCGCCATCGCTGCCGTCGGCACAAGCTTGCCAAGACGCATCTGCTGAGCGATCATCGCTCGGACATTCTCCATGGCCATGGCCGCATGGCCGTTTCCGGCTTCGCTTCGCTGGCGTAATTGTTCGAGAGCCTGACCAAGCATGAAGGAATAGGCGTGATGCATCGCCGCGTCAGGCCGCTTCTTGCGCCCTTCGGCACCGGTGAGATCGACAATCAACAGTAAGGCTTCGGGTTGCGCCACCAGCATATCCCCGACGCTGTGGGCTCCGGGCGACAGTTCGCCCGAGCGGATATCGTCCCGAACCATGCGTGCAATTTGTTGGATAGCGGCACGTGGCGTCACGATTGATTTCCTTTTCTCGCGCAGCGATTATTTAGCCAGTAATGCCGGTGGCGGCGAGCGACAATCCCATAAGCTTGCAGCGTTGCCCCCAATCCGGCCACAGCCGTGCGCAGCAATCTGAACCAGCGGCCGCTTCCGACACTTCGACCGGAGGTCGTGAATGTCTCGTCTGTCAGCGGTCTAAGCCTCTCTATGTCTTGGATGTTCTTAATCCCAGATCTGGCCGCTTCGGGACGGCAACATGCGTTTAACAACAACGGCTTTGTTGCCCTTTTGGTACACGGCGAGGTCCGTGGAGTTTAGAGGGGATGTTCGGCAGAGTGAGGGGACAGTCTGTTGAGGATTGATCGTCCGGTAAAGTTTGACGATCGTTGTGCGGTGCAGCCGAGGATCATCGGTTCCAGTCCGAGACGCAACACAATGCACGAAATTTTATTTTCATCGGTTGGAAGGATTGCACCGGTTCAGGTCTCCCCCTAGCGCAATCATAGGATGATAGCGTGACGGATGAGTTTTCAGAGGCGGGCGAACGCCGACGGATCGCACGGTGGGTGGCCGATGAGGTGTTGCCGCATGAGGCGAAGGTCCGCGGCTGGCTGAGGCGCGCCCGCGTCAGTTCCGAGGACATCGACGAGATCATCCAGGAAGCCTATTCCCGCCTTTCCATGCTGGAGCGGGTCGATCATATCGACTCCGGATATTCCTATTTTTTCTCGATCACGCGTAACCTGTTGACCCGGCGCCTCAAACGGCAGCGTATCGTGCCCTTCGAGGCGATCGCCGAGATCGATGCCTTCGTCGACGACAAACCTTCGCCCGAGCGCCAGGTGGCGGGCAAGATCGCTTATGCCAGGATCCTGGACATGATCGAGCTTCTTCCTGAGCGTTGCCGACAGGTGATGCGCCTCCGCAAAATCGAAGGCTGGACGCAAAGAGCCATTGCGGAGCACCTTGGCGTTACCGAAAAGGCCATCGAAAAGCAGATCTGGACCGGGGTTCGCATGATCCGCGAGGCGTGGAGCCGAGGGGAGCAGGACGCGGAAAATCGGCTTGATTATTCGGAACGACGCGGAGGAGAGCAATGATGCGCCCGCAGGACAACAGTGAGCAGGCGGCGGCATGGATTGCTCGCATGGACAGTTCCGACTGGTCGGCGCAGGGGGAAGCAGAGCTCCAGCTGTGGCTGGCGGGCGATCCTCTGCGGCGCGGTGCACTTTTACAGGCTGAGGCCGCCTGGCTGAGCCTGGACAAAGTGGATGATGGTGTGGCGGCTATTCATGGCCGTCAGCGGTTCTCCCGGCGCACCGTACTAGGCACGGCCAGTGCTCTTGCCGCAACCCTGATCGGCGCTTTGTTCTGGCGCCGGTCGGGCACTGTCTATCGCACCGAGGTTGGAGAAATCCGCCATGTGCCGTTGGCGGATGGTTCAAGCGCGACCATCAACAGCGACAGTGAGGTCAAGGTCCGGCTGGCCGACAATCGTCGGGAAGTGCGTCTGGCAAGCGGCGAGGCATGGTTCCGGGTGATGAAAGACCCGGTGCGGCCCTTCGTGGTGGAGGCCGGGCAGGTTGTGGTGCAGGCGGTGGGGACGGCCTTTTCGGTCAGACGCCGGGAGAATGGGGCCGATGTGCTTGTCACCGAGGGTGTAGTCGAGACATGGGCTGCCCAGGCGGATGGGCATCGGATTCGCCTTGTGGCGGGCCAGAGTGCCTTCGTGGGGGACAATGCCGAAGTGCGCATGGCAGCGGCCACGCCCTCCTCGGTCGACAGGACGCTGGCATGGCGGTCGGGAACGATCGATCTGTCCGGCGAACGCGTTGTGGATGCGATTGACGAGTTCAATCGCTACAATCGGCGCAAGCTGGTGCTTGAAAACCCGCGTTTGGCATCGGAGCAGTTCGATGGATCGTTCAGGACCGACGATCCGGAGGGCTTTGCCAATGCCGTCGGCCGCAGTTTTGGTGTCGCCATCGATCGAAATGATCCCAATGTCATACGCATCGGCGGCCCTTCCTGAAATAATTTTTTCATGGAGGTAGGGTCGAAGATCACTCGCGTCTCCTCCCTCGCAAGGCAACAGCCTGGGATATGAGGGAGAAGATTGATGCGGGAAAGAACTCTTGGCCTTTGGCTGAGCGCAAGCGTGATTGCATGCGGCATTGCGCAGCCAGCAGCTGCACAGACCAAGCAATTCAATGTCCCGGAACAGGCCGTTGAGACAGCGATCACCACTCTGGCTCATCAGGCCGGGGTGGAGATCGCGGCCGCGCGTACTTTCACGCGGGGCAAGCACACGCACCTCGTCAAGGGGGCGATGACCGTCGATCAGGCGTTAGCGGTGATGCTCGAAGGGACAGGGCTTCAGGCTCAGAAAAACGGGCCCCAGAGCTACCTGATCCTTGGACGGGAAGGACAGTCTCCAGCGTCCGTCGTGCCCGGTGGAATCAATGCCGGAGTCGATGCCGGCGCCCAGGCGTCTTCGACAGAGACCAGCGCTGAAAATGGTGGTGGCAATGCCATTGTGGTGACGGGCGTCAGGGCCAGCCTTTTGTCTGCACAGAACATCAAGCGGACTTCATCGCAAATCGTCGACTCGATTGTCGCGGAAGACATCGGCAAGCTGCCCGATCGCAACGTTGCCGAAGCCCTGCAGCGTATCGCGGGCATCCAGATCACCAGGAATTATGGCGAAGGCAGTTCGGCGGCCATCCGCGGCCTGACCCAGGTTCGCACCGAGCTCAATGGCCGCGATATTTTTACGGCCAGCAATGCCAGCACGCTGACGCTTGAGGATGTGCCGTCTGAACTCCTGGCCGGGATCGACGTCTACAAAAATCCTTCGGCTGAGCTGATCGAGGACCAGCTTTCCGGTACGATCAATTTCCGCACGCGCAAGCCTTTTGATTTCAAGGGATTCAAGTTCGGGGCGACGGTCAATGAGAGTTATTACGACCTCGTTGGCTCGAGCCGGCCCTCTGCTTCGGTTCTGGTGAGCAACCGCTGGGATACCGGCATCGGCGAGATTGGCGTCCTGGTTGACGTCTCCTATCAGAAGACGGCCTTTCGCGAGGACACGATCAATGTCGAGCCGGCCTTTACGCTGGATCAAAGCCTCAATGCTGCAGGTCAGCCCAACTCACCGATTGACTATGCCAATGCGCAGAAGCTGGGGCGCCTGGGTCAGACCACGACGCTTTCGCACGGCGGTGGCCTCGATGAATATCACGGCGACCGTCGGCGCCTGGGCATCGATGCTTCCCTTCAATGGCGCCCGAGCAGCACGCTGGAACTGACGGGCGAACTGTTCCGCAACGATTATAAGTTCCGCTTCTACGATTACAGCTATCTGGCCAACACGGGCGCTGCCTCCATCGACGTGCTTGCCGGCGCGCCCTTCACCTTCGCACCCAACGGTGACATGACCAGCGGCACCTTCCAGAATGTGCCGGTGGCTTCAAACACCAGCCTGGCGACGCGCCATTCGGTGACGAGCGATTACTCGCTCAATGCGAAATGGAAGCCGACCACTCATCTCACGATCACCGGTGACGCCCAGTTCGTTCACGCAACCTCTGATGCGTTGCGCTCCATCATGATCGTGAATTCAACCGCGCCCACCTTCACCGAGGATCTGCGCGGCGCGCTGCCGAGCTTCCAGGTCGGCCCTGCGGGCTTCACGGCGAACCCTGCCAATTACAGCAATGGCGCGCTGCTTGACGACCTCAATCGCACGGTCGGCAACGATAAATCCTTCCGTCTTGACGGGGAGTATCGCTTTGACGGCGGTATCCTCAAGTCGGTCAAGGCCGGCATTCGCTATTCAAACCGCACCAACAGCTATGCTGACACCGGCTATCGCTACACCGGCGTCGCTCCCGGGCTTTCCAACTATGAGCATGTCAGCCTCGACGATTTCTTCCACGGAGATGCCAATCTTTTCGGCAGCATCGTCAGCTTCCCGCTCAATCTGATCACCAACTATCCTGGCACATTGAGCGCCTTGGGGATCAGCAGCCAGCCCAGCTATTATCCGAGCGGTTCTTATGCGATCGGCGAAAAGGATTATGCCGGTTATGTCGTCGCCTATTTCAAGGACGACAATCTGCCGGTCCCGATCGATGGCAACATCGGTGTACGGCTCGTTCATACCAGCGTGTCGTCGGCCGGCTTTTACCAGTTGGTTCCCCAGGTCACGCAGGGTGATGGCACCTCGACCAGCGGGGCTCCTGTTTTCCAGCCGATCGGCCAGGACCAGAGCTATACAAAGGCTCTGCCAAGCATCAATCTGCGCGCCCATCTGACGCCCAAGTTACAGCTGCGTCTGGCGGCCTCGGCCAATCTGTCCCGGCCCACCTTCGATCAGCTCAGCCCCAATCTCACCCTCAATGAGCCGGGGGCTGCGACGATCAACGAGATCCACAGTTCGACCGGCGGCAATCCCGCGCTCAAGCCTATGACCTCGCGTAACTTCGACGCTTCGCTCGAATGGTATTTTGCGCGCACCGGGTCGATCTCCGTTGCCGGTTTCTACAAGAAGATCGACAATTACATCCAGACCGCGGTGGTGACGAGCAACATCACCTTCCCTGACGGGCAGACCTACCCCTATGATATCACCTCTTACAACAACGTCGCCAATGCCACGGTGAAGGGTGTCGAAGCCTCCTATCAGCAATTCTTCGACTTCCTTCCGGGAGCGCTTAAGGGTCTCGGCGTTCAGGGCAATTTCACCTATGTCGACTCGCGTGCGCCGAGCCCGGCGACGAGTGGCCCGGTCACGGATGTACCGCTTCAAGGGCTGTCCAAATACAGCTACAATCTGGTCGGCATCTACGAGCTCGGCAAATTCTCCAGCCGCGTCGCCTACAACTGGCGCAGCAAATATCTGCAGACGACCGCTGGCAATGGCACCGGTAATCTGCCCATCTTCGAGAAGTCGCTCGGTTATCTCGATGCGTCCGTGACCTATAATGTCACGCCGCATTTCTCGCTGACGGTCGATGGTCGCAACCTGCTCAACACGCGGATGGAGACCTATTTCGGTCTGGTGACGCGTCCCCAGAACATCACCGTCGATGATCGCCGCATCAGCGGTACGGCGCGGATTACATTCTGAGGTAAAACCAACTCTGACTGCGTTCGGCGCCTATGGGCGCCGAACGCTTTTCTTTCGATCACATTGAACAAAGGATGCGACCTGGTGAAACTCGGTTTCGACGGCATCACGCTGACGTCTCGGCTTAACGCGGCGGCGGGATCGGGTGCTGGCCTGGCCCGCAAGGGTTTGCTTGCTCTTGGCCTGTCCTGGATGGCGCTGGGCGCAGGTCAGGCGCTGGCTGAGCCGATGGCGCTGCTCGACCGCAATGGCAGCCGCGTCGCGGTCGAGCCCTATGCGCCGGGCATCGTGCGGGTGACCATCGCGCTCGATCCCGCGCTGGCCAGCGCGCCGCCGGGCGAGGGCCCCAACGCCAAGCCTGACGCTTCGGGCTGGACGCATCGCACCGATGCCTCGGGCGATGTCTTCACCTCTTCCGGCCTGACGCTGACGGTCGATGCCAAGCCCTATCCGCCCGCGCCCACGCAGATGGAGCGCTATTTCGCGCCCGCGCTGCCCCCGGTCAGCCTGTCGATCAAAGGCGCGGACGGCGGCCTGCTGGCCCGCATGAGCGGCTGGGAGATGGCCCCCGTCACCGTCAATGGCGAGAAGACCTTCAAGGTCGGCGCCAGCTTCGATGCCGCACCGGGCGAGCATTACTATGGTCTGGGCCAGAATCAGGAAGGCAGTTTCGACCTCAAGGGCCGCCAGATCGACTGCGCGCATAATTACGACGCGCCCGCGGGCGAGACCGTCTGCGTGCCCTTCATGGTCACCAACAAGGGCGACGGCAAGGTCTGGGGCATCGTGTGGGACAATCCGGCGCGCACGCTGGTGTGGCCGGGCCTGCATGGCAGCACGCATTTCCAGTCGCAGGTGGGTGAGCGGGTCTCCTTCTTCGTCATCACCGGCAACAACAGCGACGATCTCTATGCAGGTTACGCCAAGCTGACCGGCACCACGCCCCTGCCGCCCAAGGCCGCCTTCGGACTGATCCAGAGCAAGGCGCGCTACGAGAGCCAGAAGGAGCTGCTCGACATT
>NZ_BCZE01000090.1 GCF_001598555.1 Novosphingobium rosa NBRC 15208 | reverse complement strand
GCCTTCCACGGGGGCTGTTCAAGCGGGCAGACAACCGCAATACACATGCCCCCACTGGATTGAAACAATGGCTCCGATTCGCCCGACCATCATCGACATTGCCCAACACGCCGGCGTCTCGTTCAAAACCGTGTCGCGCGTGCTCAACAACCATCCCAAGGTGGGCGAGGAGTATCGGCGCAAGGTCGAGGCGTCGATGGAGGCGCTCAATTTCAAGCCCAACCGCGCGGCGCAATTGCTGCGCGGCGGCAAGAGCTTCGTGCTGGGGCTGCTGGTGTCCTATGGGCAGTATATCCAGCAGCTGGACGAAACCAACCGTCTGGCCAGCTACACCACCGACGTGATGACCGGCATGATGCAGGCCTGCCAGACCAAGAGCTATCATCTGGTGGTGGAGAACATCGATTCCTCCGATCCCGAGGCGGGGCTGGCCTGGCTCGCCAACTGCATGGACGATGTCAGCTTCGACGGGCTGGTGCTGATGCCGCCGCTGTGCGATCTGCCATGGATGCTTGATGCGCTGGAGGCGGCGGGCGTCAATTTCGCGCGGATGAACCCGGGAACGCAGCTGGGCCGCGGCATCTGCATGGTGATCGACAATTACAGCGCCGGGCAGCGGATCGGGGATCTGCTGCTTGGGCATGGTCATCGCCATATCGGTTATATTTCTGGCCCACCGGAGCATCAGGCGCATACGCCGCGCAAGCTGGGCCTGCTGGATGCGGCGGCGGAGATCCCGACGGCCCGGGTCGATGTCGTGCCCGGTGATTTTACCTTCGCGACCGGCCTGGCCCGCGCGCGCGACCTGCTCACTCGCGACCCAAGGCCGACCGCGATCTTTGCCGCCAATGATGAAATGGCCGCGGGCGTGCTGGCGGCGGCGATGGAACTGGGGATGGCGGTGCCTCAGGATCTGTCGATCGTGGGTTTCGGCGGCCTGCTCATTTCGCAGACGACATGGCCACGCATCACCACCGTCCATCAGCCGACCATCCGCATGGCAAGAATGGCGGCGGATGAGCTGATCGCCGGTTTCGGCAAGCCCGTGGAGGAGATCGGCCGCGTGATCGAGATCGATTTCGAGCTCAAGCAGCGGCAGTCGGTGGCCGATCCGGCGGGCTGATCTGGCCTGCGGACGGGATCAAATCGTTCCAGAATAGCGATATACTTGAAATTTTACTGCTTGCTTGACGCTTCCATGGATTTGAGACAAGGTTGTCTCGACTCAGAACGCATCGGCTGATGCGGATGAAGACAGCAAAGGCCCAGGCTCAAAGCCGGGCGCAGGAGGGGGACATATGGGGAAGTTTCAGGGCCGTCTGTGGCTGTGTGCGTCTTTGGGCGCGATGCTGGCCGGAAGCGGCGGGCAGGTGCAGGCGGGGGCTCAGCCTCAGGCCGCCGACAATGCCAATGGCGACATCATCGTCACCGCGCAAAAGCGCGAGCAAAATCTGCAGGACGTGCCGGTTTCGGTGTCGGTGCTGTCCGCCGCCGCCCTGACCAACAACCGCGTGGCAGGCATCGAGCAACTCGCCCAGATCGCCCCTTCGGTGAACTTCACCAACAGCGCCAACACGCGCGGGCAGGGCGTTTCGGTGCGCGGCATCGGCACGCTCAACTTCTCCGATGGCGTGGAGCCCTCGGTCTCGACGGTGATCGATGGCGTGGTGATCGGGCGCTCGGCGGCGTCCTTCTTCGATTTCAGCGACATTCAGCGCGTGGAAGTGCTGCGCGGGCCGCAGGGCACGCTGTTCGGCAAGAATGCCAGCGCGGGCGCGATCAACCTCGTCACCGAAAGGCCCAGCCTGAGCCGGAACGCGCTCGACGCCTCGATCAGCTATGGTTCCTACAATGATTTCCGCCTGAAGGGCTCGGCCTCGGCGGTGCTGGCGAAGGATCATCTGGCGCTGCGCCTTTCGGGCTTCCGCAGTTCCGCCGATGGCGTCATCACCAATCTGGCGAATGGCAAGAACCTCAACAACATCAACACCTGGGGTCTGCGTGGCAAGCTGCTGTGGGATCTGGATGGCGACACCTCCTTCTACCTCATCGGCGATTATTCGAAGAACGACCGCCGCTGCTGCGTCTCGACGATCCGCTCGGTGCTGCCCACCACCACCTATTACACCGGCCAGACCCGCGCGCAGCTGACCGCGAACCAGCCGCTGGGCCCCACCAACACCTTCGTGAACATGGACGGCCTGCCCTTCGGCAATCAGAAGGCGGGCGGCGCCTCGCTGGAGGGCAACACCAAGCTGCTGGGTCAGACGCTGACCTCGATCACCGCATGGCGTGAATTCGACGATTACGACAACAATGATACCGATGGCGTGCAGGTCAATGTCTACAACGTCAACAATGCCCGCCAGCATCAGAAGCAGTTCACGCAGGAGTTGCGCCTGACGTCACCGGCACGTCAGCGGCTGGAATATGTGCTGGGCCTGTTCTATTTCTGGCAGGATCTGCGCACCACCACGCAAATTCAGGGCACCGGCAATCAGGTGCTGGCGCCCGGGGCCTATGTCGGCAACCAGATCGACCGTGACATCAAGAACAACAATGGCGCGGCTTTCGGTCAGCTGACCTTCCATGCCACCGATGCCCTTTCGCTGATCGGCGGCTTCCGCCTGACCACCGAAAGCGCCGACGCCAATTTCAACCGCGCCGTTCTGGCAGGCGCGGTCGGCCCGGCCACCGGGCTGGGTGGCCCGGCCTATCAGGCGCCCACGCTGCATTTCGCCCATACCGATTTCAGCTACAAGGCGGGCGCGGAATACAAGATTTCGCCCGATGTGATGGCTTACCTGACCTATACGCGCGGCTATAAAGGCCCCGCGATCAATCTGCTCAACAATCTCTCCGCCTCGGTGGTCAATTCCGGGCAGGCGATCCTGAAGCCGGAAATCGCGCGCAATCTGGAAGTGGGCCTGCGCACCCAGCTCTTCGACCGCAAGCTGACCTTCAACATCACCGGCTTCCACGAAACCTTCGCCAACTTCCAGGCGCAGACCTTCAATTCGATCCTCAGCACCTTCACCCTGGCCAATGCGGGCAAGCTGACCAGCAACGGCGCCGAGATCGAGGCGATCCTGCATCCGCTCACCGGGCTGAACCTGTCGGCCAATGTCGCCTATACCGACACCAAGGTGGAGGGGCTGGTGGTCGGCTGCTATCCGGGGCAGACGGCGGCGCTGGGCTGTGCTGGCACGATGCAGGATGTGTCGGGTCAGGCGCTGACCAATGCGCCGAAATGGGCCTTCACCCTCGCGGCGGATTACAGCCGCGATCTGGGTGACAATCTGCGTGCCAAGGCCAGCCTGGGCTACACCTATCGTTCCTCGGTGCTGTTCAGCTATGCCGATCCCAAGACGCGGCAGACCGGCTATGGCCTGCTCAACGGATCGCTGGGGGTGGAGACCAGGGACAAGCGCTATCGCCTGACGGTCTGGGCCAAGAACCTCACCAACCAGCATTTCGCCACCAGCATCGCCACCGGCTATCTCGACACCAATGCGACGGGCGCCGGTTACACCCAGCTGCTCACCACCGATGCCTTCCGCACCGTGGGTGTCGAGGCGGGCGTGCGCTTCTGATCTGTTCCACCCTGCCGGAAGGGGCGCCCCTCTTGCTCCTTCCGGCTTTTTTCATGGATATGCCGCGATGAACCTGTCCCGTCGCCATTTCACCCGATCCCTGCTGGCGGCCACGGCGCTGGCGTGCCCCATGGGTGTTCGTCTGGGTGCCGCCCCGGCGCAGCGGCCCAACATCATCACCATCGTGCTGGACGATATGGGCTATTCCGACATCGGCTACTTCGGCGCGGAAATCCGCACCCCGGCCATTGACAGCCTGGCCAGGGGCGGGCTGCGCTTCGCCCATTTCGACACCAAGGCGGTCTGCGCCTCGACCCGCGCGGCCCTGCTGACCGGGCGCAACAGCCATACGGTCAACATGCCCGATGTGCCGGACCTGACCGGGGTGATGGGCAAGGATCCGGCCGCGGCCCAGCTGTTCCGCATCCCCGACAATGCGCAGACCCTGGCTCAGGCGCTCAAACGCCACGGCTATGCCACATGGGCGGTGGGCAAGTGGCACCTGATCCCCATGGCCGAGCTGGGCGCGGGCACGCCGCGCGATCACTGGCCGCTGCAGCGCGGTTTCGACAGCTTCTACGGCTTCCCGCGCGGCTGGACCGATCAGTACCGCCCCGAGATCGTGCAGGGCAATGATTATGTGAAGCGCGATTTCCCCGAGGGGTATCACCTCTCGGCCGATCTGGCCGATCATGCCGTGGATCTGATCGCGCATCATCAGGGGAAGGGGCAACCCTTCTACATGAACCTCGCTTTCGGCACGGCGCATGCCCCGCTGCAGGTGCCGCGCGAATTTTCCAAGCCCTATGACGCGATCTATGCCAAGGGCTGGGATGCCATCCGCGAGGAGCGCTTCGCCCGGATGAAGAAGATGGGCATCATCCCGCAGAACACGCTGCTGCCCCCCCGTGCCGAGCGCGATCGCGCATGGTCCAGCCTGAACGATGACGAGAAGGCGGTCTTCGCGCGCTATATGGCGGTCTATGCCGGTTTCATCGAACATTGCGACCGTCAGATCGGCCGCGTGCTGGAGGCGCTGCGCAAGACCGGGCAGATGGACAACACGCTGATCGTGCTGCTGACCGACAATGGCGCGGCCTCCGAAGCGGGGCAGAAGGGTGAGTTCGACGGGCTCTACAAGCCCAACACGCTGACCCCGGCCCAGCAGCGCGCCCGCATCGACGAGATCGGCACCGGCAAGACGCAGGCCGAATATCCCCGCCCCTGGGCCTATGCGGGCACCACGCCGCTGCGGCGCTACAAGCTGTGGCCCTATTCGGGCGGCACGCGCACGCCGATGATCATGCATTGGCCCGCCGGCCATGTGCCCGATGCGGGGGCGATCCGCCGTCAGTTCGTCGATGTGGTGGATATCGCGCCCACGCTGCTGGAGGCGGCCGGGACCAGCTTCGACGCCAGTGTCGATGGCGTGGCGCAGATTCCGGTGGCGGGGCGCTCGTTCCTGTCGGTGCTGCGCCAGCCACAAGCGCCGGGGCGGCAGACGCAATATTTCGAGCTGCGCGGCAACCGCGCGATCACCGACGGCCCGTGGCGCGCGATCGCCATGCATGACTGCGGCACGCCCTATGCGCAGGACAAGTGGCAGCTGTTCAATCTGGAGCAGGATTTCTCGGAACATACCGATCTTGCCGCCCGCTATCCGGCGCAGGTCGCGAGGCTGAAGGCGCTGTGGGACAGCGAATGGCAGCGCCATGTCGGCAGGCCGCTGCCTCAGCCGGTGGCCTTCAGCTGCGGCCCGCGCGACCTGTTCGACCGCGCGCCCGTCAGCATTCAGGGGGACTGAGATCATGGCGATGAAAGGGATGGACCTGTCCCGCCGCAGCCTGCTGGGCGGCGCGGCGGGCATGGCGCTGATGATCTCCACCGAGGGACTGGCGGCGGTGACGCGTCCGCGCCAAAAGCCCAATTTCATCGTCATCCTCTGCGACGATCTGGGCTATGGTGACACCGGCCCCTTTGGCAACACGCGGGTGCGCACCCCTAATCTGGACCGCATGGCGCGCGAAGGCACCGTGCTGAGCAGCTATTACGCGCCGGCCAACCTCTGCACGCCATCGCGCGCGGGCCTCTTGACGGGGCGCTATCCGGTGCGCACCGGTCTGGCCCGGGCGGTGATTCAGGCTGCCGAAAAGCGCGGTCTGCCGCGTTCCGAAGTGACGATTGCCCAGGCGCTCAAGCCGGCGGGCTATGCCTCGGCGCTGTTCGGCAAATGGCATCTGGGCCATACGGGCGACTATTGGCCACCGACGCATTACGGTTTCGACCGCTTTTACGGCATCCCCTACAGCCACGATATGGTGCCGCTGGCCATCTTCGACGCGCATGCTGGCGTGGCCGAGGTCAAGCAGGAACCGGTCGATTTCGCCTATCCCGGCGCGCTCAAGGTCAAGCCGGGCGTGGACGATGTGGCCAACTACACCTCCTCGCTTGAGGAGAAGCTCTACGATCAGGCGGCGGGCTTTATCGAGAGCAACAAGGATCGCCCCTTCTATCTGGAGCTGGCACTCACCACGCCGCATCTGCCGGAAATCCCCTCGAAGGATTTCAAGGGGCGCAGCAAGTTGGGCCCCTATGCCGATACGGTCGAGGAGATCGATGCCATCGTCGGCAAGCTGCTCGACACCGTGCAGCGGCTGGGGCTGGAGAAGGACACGCTGGTGCTCTTCACCTCGGACAATGGGCCATGGTATTGGGGCAACGTGACGCCGCTGCGCGATCGCAAGGGCGGCGCGGCCTATGATGGCGGTTATCGCGTGCCGATGATCGCCTGGCGCCCGGGCTGGATTCATGCCGGGGCGCGCTACGATGCGCTCTGTTCGGGCATCGATCTGTTGCCCACCTTCTGCAAGCTGGCCGGGGTGGCCCCGCCTGCGGGGGTGACGCTGGACGGCATCGATATCACCGCCACCTTGCAGAACGGCACGGCGCTGGATCGCGAGGTCGTGCTGTTTCAGGGGCCCGAGGTGGTCGGCATCCGCACGCAAAAGTGGAAATACATCCGCCTCATGCCCTATCCGCTGTTCGGCTATGACGAGCTGTACGATGTCCAGAACGACATCGGTGAAAGCTACAATCTTGTCGCCCTGCACCCGGATGTGCTGAAGGACATGCGTGAGCGTTTCGAGCGCGCCAAGGCCATCTTCCAGCCCATGGTGAAGCTGCAATCCTGAGCCCGGCCATCAGCGGGCAGCGCCGCCGGTTCCTGACGATTTGACGCTGCCCGCCGCCCTCGCTAACGCGCTGGCGATGATTGCCCTGCTCTCCCCCGCCAAGACGCTCGATTTCGAGCGCAAGTTGCCGCCGCTTGAGGTTTCCACGCCGCATTTCGCCAAAGAGGCCTTGGGCCTCGCGCGGTCGGCTGCCGATCTCACCGCCGAGCAGTTGGGCAAGCTGATGCATATCTCGCCCAAGCTGGCCCAGCTGAATGTCGAGCGTTTCAACGGCTTTGCCGATCAGCCCGAGCGACAGGCGCTGTTCGCCTTCGCGGGCGATGTCTACACCGGCTTCGAGGTGCAGACGCTCGATGAGGCTGGCGTGGCCTTTGCGCAGAACCATGTGCGGATGCTCTCGGGCCTTTATGGCCTGCTGCGCCCGCTCGACGCCATCCGGCCCTACCGGCTGGAGATGGGCACGCGCTGGGCGCCCAAGGAAACGGGCCTCAAGAAGCTGACCGACTGGTGGGGCGACCGCATCGCCACATGGCTGAGGAGCCAGGTGGCGGAAGAGGGCTCGGGCGTGGTGCTGAACCTTGCCAGCCAGGAGTATTTCGCCGCCGTCTCCGGCCAGCTGCCCGGCCTGCGCGTGATCGAGGTGGACTTCCGCGAGGCAGGCCCCGATGGCCCGCGTTTCGTCAGCTTTCACGCCAAGCGCGCGCGCGGCATGATGGCGCGCTGGATGTGCGAGCATCACATCACCGACATCGACGCCATGCGCGGCTTCGATACCGACGGCTACCGCTTCGACGCCGCCGAAAGCGAGCCCGACCGCTGGCGCTTCACCCGCGTATGAAAGCTTCTGCCGTCATCATCGGCGCCTCGGGCGGGATCGGCGGGGCCTTTGAGGCGGCGCTGATCGAGGAAGGCGCTTTTGCGACCGTCCATGGTTTCGCCCGTTCGCGCAGCGGCGCGCAGCATCTCGATCTGCTCGATGAGGGCAGCATTGCCGCCGCCGCCGCGCATGTCGCCAAGGGGCCGCCGCCTTCGCTGGTGATCGTGGCGACAGGGCTGCTGCATGAGGGCGGGCAGGATAACAGCGGACATGGTCCGGAAAAGGCTTTGCGCGATCTCGATCCGGCGTGGCTGGGCAAGGTGTTGGCCGTCAATGCCATCGGCCCGGCGCTGGTGGCCAAGCATTTCATGCCGCTGATGCCCAGGGCGGGGCGCAGCATCTTTGCCGCTTTGTCCGCCCGGATCGGCTCCATCACCGACAATCGGCTGGGGGGCTGGCATGGCTATCGCGTCTCGAAAGCGGCGCTCAACATGTTGATGCGCACTCTGGCCATCGAAGAGCAGCGGCGCAATGACCGTTCGATTGTCGTCGCGCTGCATCCCGGCACGGTGGATACGGCGCTGTCGCGGCCTTTTCAGGCCAATGTGGCGGCGGGCAAGCTGTTCGATGCCGAGCGCGCGGCGCTGCAATTGCTCGATGTGATCGAGGAGCTGAAACCGCAGGACAGCGGCAAGTTCTTCGATTTCGAGGGGGTGGAAATCCCCTTCTGAGAGCGGTCAGGCATCCTTCAGCTGGCTGACGGCCTCAGCCACCGCGCTGCCGAAGATATGGGCGCTGATCTGGTTTCGCCCGCCATGCTTGCTCTGGTACAATTGGCTGTCGGCATGGTTGATCCACAGGTCGGGGGTCAGGCCTGCCCCGCAGCGCGCCGAGGCCACGCCCACGCTGACCGTCACCCGGTTGCTGATCAGCGAATGGGCGTGCGGAATGTTGAGCGTCTGCACCTGAAGCAGGATTTCCTGGGCCACGAACATCGCCGCCTCAGCATCGGCACCCGGCAGGATGCAGGCGAATTCCTCGCCGCCATAGCGCGCCGAAACATCCGCCGCGCGCTTGACCGCGCGGTTCAGCGCCGAGGCGATCATGGCGATGCAGCGGTCGCCCGCCGGATGGCCGTAATTGTCGTTGAACAGCTTGAAGAAATCGATGTCGAGCATGATGACCGACAGCCACTCCCCCTTGCGGGCAAGACGGGCGGTTTCGGTGGTCAATGTCTTTTCCATGCCGCGCCGGTTGGAAAGGCCGGTCAGCGCATCGGTGACGGCCATTTCCGCCATCTTGTCACGCAAACGCTTCAATTCCACATGATTGCCGACCCGCGCGCGCAGGATAACCGGTTCGACTGGCTTGGTGACATAATCGATGGCGCCCAAAGTCAGCCCGCGCACCTCGTCCGCCGTATCGCCAAGGCCGGTGGTGAAGATCACGGGCACATCGGCCAGCAGCGCTTCGGCCTTCAGCTGGCGGCACACTTCGAACCCGTCCATGCCGGGCATCAGCACATCGAGCAGGATCAGATCGGGCAGGATCGTGCGCGCGGTCTCAAGCGCCTCTTGCCCCGAAGTGGCGAAGGAGATTTCGTAATCATCCTCAAGGATCGCATTGATGATCTCGATGTTGGAGACTTCATCGTCCACGATCAGGATTGAGGCTCTGCCCGTGATGCTGTTGTTCATGATGCTTCTCTGATCTCGGGAAGGATGGACGGATGCTCTTCGTCGAGCAGCGCCAGTGCCTGATCGTAATTCAGCCTTTCGAGCGCCTTGCGAATGGGATGCTGGGCGCAGGCCTCGGCGGACAGGCCCATCGTCTGCGCCAGCGCATCGAAGCCGGCGCGCGCCTTGAGGCTGCGGCGCTGGATCTGGTCACGCAGCCTTGCGCTGGCGGCGGAGATTTCGGCAGGGTCCGCCAGCGCCGGGCCGGGGCTCTCTTGCCCCACCTGCGGCCCGCCTTTCAGGCTGAGCGCCGCCGCGATGGCGGGGGCCAGTCGTCCTTCGAGATCGGCGATCCTGCCGTCGATCCCGGCCAGGTCTTCGGATGCGATCCGGCGATCGATCTCCGCCGCGATGGCCTGCACCTCGGGCAGTTCGAGCGAGCCGGACACGCCTTTCAGCGTATGGGCGAAACGCCGCGCCTCGGCATGGTCGGTTGCGAGCAGATCCCTCAGGCTTTGCCCGGCATGGGCATAGCTGTCGGCGAAGGAGAGGATCAGCTTGCGCAGCAAAGCCGCCTTGCCGTTGACGCGACCGAGCGCCGCCTCCAGCCCGAAGGGCGGCAGGTGATCGGGCAGAAGGCTGTCGGGCTTGGGCGCAGGCTCACTTGCCGCCACCACCGGCGCCGCGGCTCCGCGCTCCGCTTTCAGCCAGCGATCAAGCGTGCGCACCAGCACCGGGGGCGAAATCGGCTTGGCGATATGGTCGTTCATGCCTGCGGCAAAGCAGCGCTGGCGCTCTTCCTCATAGGCATGGGCGGTCATGGCGATGATCGGCAGGGCATCGGCGGCATGGCTGCGGCGGATGATGGTGGTGGCCTCGATGCCGTCCATTTCGGGCATCTGCACATCCATCAGGATCGCGGCATAGGCTGCGCCGCGCGCGTCGACCAGATCACAGGCGATCCGGCCGTTTTCGGCGATGTCGAAAAGCAATCCGGCGTCGGTGAGCAGTTCCTGGGCGATCTCGCGGTTGATCTCATTGTCCTCCACCAGCAGCACGCGCAGGCCGCGCAAGGCGGGCAGGACCATGGGCACGCCGCCAGCTTGCGGCGCCGCCTCGTCCCGGCCCGGTCTCGCATCGACAAACAGATTGGTGATCGTGTCGAGCATCGCCCGCGCGTCCACCGGCTTGGTGAGGAAGGCGGAGACCTCCGCCTTGCCCAGCTCCGCCATGAAGACATCATTGCCATAGGCGGTGACGATCAGCGTAACGGGCAGCCGGGGCAGGCCGGGGATGCGGCGCATCGCCTCGATGGTTTCGATGCCGTCCATGCCGGGCATCTTCCAGTCGAGCAGCAGCAGGTCATAGGGCTTGCCGGACGGAAGCGTCATCTCGATGGCGCTGATCGCCTCCGCGCCCGAGGCGACCAGATCGACCGCCATGCCCCAATCGCGGAAAATCTCGCCCACGATCTGGCGGGCGGCGGCATTGTCATCGGCCACCAGCACGCGCAGATCGCGCAAAGCCGGAGGCGGTTGCAGCGCCGAGGCATGCTCGGTCTGCGCCAGCGCCATGGCGACCTGAAAGCTGAAGGTGCTGCCCACGCCGGGCTCGCTTTCGACGCGGATCTGGCCGCCCATCAGCTCGACGATCTGCTTGCTGATCGCCAGACCCAGCCCGGTGCCGCCGAATTTGCGCGTGGTGGAACTGTCGGCCTGCGTGAAGACGTTGAACAGCGAGGCCTGCTGCTGCGGCGTCAGGCCAATGCCGGTGTCCCGCACCGAAACCTCGATCCGAGCCTCCTGCTCGTCGCGGGCCAGCAGATGGGCGGACACCGTCACCTGACCCGCCTGCGTGAATTTCACCGCATTGCTCAGCAGGTTGAGCAGCACCTGATTGAAACGCAACTCATCCCCCAGCAGCTGCGCGGGGATAGCCTCGTCGACGGAATGGTGGATCGCCACACCTTTGGTTGCGGCATTTTCGGCCACCAGATGCAGCTGGTTGTCGATGGCGGTGCGCAGATCGAAGGCGTGGCTTTCGAGCGTCAGCTTTCCGGCCTCATTTTTCGAAAAGTCGAGAATATCGTTGATCAACCGCAGCAATGACACGCCCGCGCCATTGATCTTGGTGATGTAATCGCGCTGTCTGGCATCCAGATCCAGCCGCTGAAAGAGATGGCAAAAGCCGAGAATGGCATTCATCGGCGTGCGGATCTCATGGCTCATATTGGCCAGGAACATGCTCTTGGAGCGGTTGGCCTCCTCGGCCTCATGGGTGCGCAGTTCCAGCGCCTCGTTCTTGTCGGAGATTTCGGCGCTCATGCGGCCGATGCGCTCGAAGCTTTCCACCACCATGTTGCTCAGCCAGACCAGCACGGCGGTCTGGAAGGCGACGATGGCGGCATGCAGCAGCACGCGCTCCAGATTGCCCTCGCCGGGGAAGACCGCATAGGGCAGCAGATAGAGCAGCAGCAGGTGATGCAGCGCCGTGGCCGCCGCCGCGACAAGGATGGCCGCGCGGTCGAACCAGGCGATGGTCAGGGCCAGCATGGCGAAGAAATACATATGCATGTCCATCTGCCACGGGTGGCCCCGCAGCAGAAAGAGCAGCAGCGCGGGCTCGCCCACAAGCGCGACGGCGGAGAGGTAACGCGTGGCCGGCGCGATCCCGCGCTGCAGCCAGATCAGGTGATAGGCCCCGGCCAGCACCGCTCCGGCCAGCATGGGAAACACCGGCGAACGCCCCATCACCCAGGCCACCAGACCCAGCAAGGGCACATGCGCCCACAGCAGCGCGAGAAGAAGGCGCCCGAAATGGCGGCGCAGGCTGTCAAGTTCGAGGTTCATGGATGCGCTTCCGACTGGAGACCGAAACAGCCCGCGATGCGAGGACTTGGCAGGGCCAGCCAGGCCCCGGCCCGCCTTGCCCGCGCGGCAAAATCGCTGCGCTGCGAGCTGGCGATGGCGATGTTCCCGAAGCCGCCCACCCCGGCCAGCCCGCCATCCGCGTGGCGGATGACATCGATCATCCGGCCATGGCCCGACCACGGCGCACCGATCACGAGATACTGGCCGCTCCGCCCGTCGCCGGAAAGAGAGGCGCCCAGCAGGGCCGTCAGTCCGATGACAAGCAGCAGCGCTGCCGGGAAAAAATCGTGAAGGAACGATCCCTGCCGACGCCGCGTTGGGGCATCCGCCGGTGGAGTCACATGATCTCTACGCTGTGATGAACAGCGTGTTGCCATAGCTCTTCATCCTCTTTTCAGAGGAGTTCTATCCGTGGACCGCTTCTTTTTTCGTTAACACAGCCCCTCCCGCTTTGTCGGAGGGGGATCTGGCGTGGCTTGCCGCGCAGGGCGGGCGAATGGTGCCGCCCTGCGCAACCGGCCCCGTGCGTCAGGCCTGCACCAGCTTTTCCAGCTGCTCCAGCTGTTCGCCCCAGCCGCTGGTGCTGCCCGAAGCGATCGCCTCGTCGAGTGCCTCCTTCGAGGGGTAGAGATCGCGCACTACAACCAGCGTCTGCTCGCCCTTGTCTTCGAAGGTGACGGTGGTGACAGCGCCTTCCTCCTCGCCTTCGTCATTGGTCCAGACGATGCGTTCGCCCGGCACGACGTCGATGTAGCGCCCGAAGAAGGCCATGGGTTTGTCCGAGGAAGCATGCCCCATCACCAGACGATAGGTGCCGCCGCTGCGCACATCGGCCTCATAGGAAATGATCGTCACGCCGAAGGAGGCCGGGGCCCACCAGCGGCGGAACAGTTCGGGATTGGCCCATGCCTCGTAGACGAGGCGCGCAGGTCCGTTGACGATCCGCGTCACCGTCAGTTCGTGATCGGATTTTCGTTCAACCACTATCTTGTCATTCGGGCTCATCTTGTCTCTCCTTGCGCTTCAACTCTTCGACCACTGCGTCCAGCGCCGCGAAACGTGCTTCCCATATGTCGCGATGCTGTCGCAGCCATGCCGCTTCGGCCTCCAGGGCGCAGTCGCCCAGCTTGCACATGCGCACCCGCCCACGCTTTTCGGTCAGCACCAGCCCCGCCTGTTCAAGGACGGCGATGTGCTTTTTCATGCCGGTCAGGGTCATCTCGAAGCGTTCGGCAAGCATGGAGACCGATGCTTCGGTCTGCCCCAGCTGCTCCAGAACGCCGCGCCGGGTCGCGTCCGACAGCGCGGAAAAAGAGGCGTCGAGGCGGGCTGCATCATACTGAACCATTGAGTTCAGTATGATGCAGGAAACCATGATTCGCAAGAGGGATTCCCGCTGTGGGTTGAAGCTGTCTTTCTCGAAGACGGGGCCGGTATCGACATGCGATCGGGGGCGCCACATGCGTCCAGTCTTTCAACAATAGAGGCGATGTAGATCTTCATACTGATGCAGATTGTGGTGCACCTTCTATTGTCGATGGGGCGGTGCGGACAGGCATCGCAGGCCATATTGGCGATGATCCTTTCGGCGCGAACGGTGCCGATCCGAAGAAAACCGAATATGCTTCCGGCGCGATCGCGATGCTTTCCGGGCCGGGCCGTGGCACGTGAATGCCCCGGGTTCGCATGCCGATCCGCCTCGTCTCAAACCGGCACATCGCCAGGAAAAAGATCTTTTAACACGCCGCCGTCTTCAACACTATTTGACGAAAGGGAACCATGAGCGTAGTTCTCCGTTCCCTGACGAGAAGAGGGACAATCATGGCCGATAACAATACCGACAACGTCGCAAGCCTGATCGAACTGGCCGGTGAGATCACCATTGCATGGCTGCAGAACCCCAATGTGAACCCCGGTGCGCAGGATGTGCCGTCGTTCCTGAAGGAGATGCATGCGGCGATCACCGATCTGAACACGAACAAGGCGCCCGACGCCGAAGTCGTGACCTATGAGCCGGCCGTGTCGCCGCGCGCTTCGGTGAAGCATGACCATCTTGTCAGCCTGATCGACGGCAAGAAGTACAAGACGCTCAAGCGTCATCTTGCGCTGCACGGCCTGACGCCCGCCGAATACCGTGAACGTTATGGCCTGAAGCCGGATTATCCGATGGTTGCCGCCGATTACGCAGCGCAGCGCCGCGACATCGCCCAGAAGCTGGGTCTGGGCCGCAAGCGTCCCGAAGGCGCGCCCGCCGCTGCCAAGGCGCCGGCTGCGCCCAAGGCTGCTGCTGCAAAGGCCGTGAAGGCGCCTGCCGCCGCCAAGTCGAAGCAGGTTGCTGCGAAGCCCAAGGCTGAAGCTCCCAAGGCTGAGACTGCGGCCAAGCCCGTGACCGCGGCCGCGGCGACGCCCGCCGCCAAGGCGCCCGCTGTCGAAGCGAAGCCTGCTGCTGCTCCCAAATCCGCCGCCGCGCCCAAGGCTGCTGCTGCCGCCGCCAAGCCGCGTCGCATGGCGCGCGATCCCAAGGCCGAGGTTGCGGTTGCCGCAGTGACGGCCCCCGCCAAGGCGAAGCCGGCAGCCAAGGCCGAGCCCAAGGCCAAGGCCGAACCCAAGGCAAAGGCGGAGCCAAAGGCAAAAGCGGAGCCGAAGGCAGCGTCCAAGGCGGCTGCCGCGCCCAAGGCGAAGGCTGAACCCAAAGCGAAGGCTGCCGCCAAGCCCAAGACGGAGGCCAAGCCCGCCGTTGCCGGGGAGGCCAAGCCCGCTGCCGCCAAGCGCAGCCCTGCAAAGAAGAGCACTCCTGCTGCGGCTCCGGCTGCTTCGGCTCCTGCAGCGGCAACGCCCGCAGAGGGCTGATCTTTAGCCTTTCGTGACGATGACGCCGCCCGCTCCTTTTGGAACGGGCGGCGTTTTCACAAGAGCTTCACCCCGGTGGTGCTTCGTTGACGATCCGTCGTCAGATCGAACATCCCTTGGGTTTGACAAGACGCTTACTTTTTGCGGGGATGCGCCTTGTCATAGGCATCCAGCTGTTGCTGCAAGGCAGTGCAGGCCGGGGAGGCGAAGACTTTCTTCTGCGCTTCCTGGATGCCGCCTTCACTGCTGAACGCCTCGGCAACCTCTTCCATATAGATGTTGAGGTTATAAACGGTGTTCTGCAATGTGTTGGGCTGCGGCTGACTTTCCAGCAAGGTCTTCATCTCCCCCAGCTTGCTGTCACGACCGCTGACGGATTGCGGCATGCCATTGGCGTCGGGCTTGTCCGCCACGGCCATGGCTTGATGGTTGAGGGCGATCAGACGGCTCCCCTCCGGCGTATGCAAAAACTGCGTCAAAGCGGCGAGTTTGCCGCGCTCTTCGGCGTTGAGATTGCGCAGCTTGCTCATCAGCGGGACAATGAAAGCGTTGTCGCCCAGCGCCTTGCGCATTTCATCGATACACCCGGGCAGGGCGGGGGCGGCGGTCTTGACCTCGGCCGGGATGCTGTCGGTCATCATCCTGCCCATGGAATCCTGCATGGCGCGGCTCATCTGATAATGGTCACTGATGTAGTGCTGGAACAGCGGATCGGTGGTGAAATTGTCGGGGCTGACCGCGGAGACCGGCTGTGCCGCGGCAACATTGGCGGCCAGCATCGACAGCAGCACGCCCTTGAGAATCTTCATAAAAACTGGTCCTTCAGCAAATCGGGGGGCAGACCTGTCCCGGGGAGCGACAAGTCTGTTTTGCCGGCGCCCTATGCAGCACATGTCGGGCATCAAGTACAGCTTGGGAAGAGGATGGTTCTGGGCAAATTGTCTTTAAGATGCAGAATGATGTTTGTCTCATTCGGCATTGACCATGCCAAGGAGAGGCGGCACAAGCTGCCGATATCGATCCTTATGTTCAAGAGAAAGCGGAGCACGTCATGTTTCGAGGCTTGATGACAGCATCGCTGCTGGCCACGGCGGCGGTTCCGGCTGCCGCGCAGAGCAGCCATGACTGGCGCAGCTACGTGAATGCTCGCTTCGGCTATACGGTCTGCTATCCCGCCGATCTGCTGCATCCCCAGCGCGAGGCGGACAATGGCGATGGGCGCGAATTCACCGGCGCTCATGGCGCTGTTCTGCGGGTCTGGAGCAGCTACAATGCGCTGGAGGCAACCGTCCCTCAGGCGCGAGCCGAGGATGTGAAGCGCTTCACCGGGCAAGGCTATCGCATCACCTATCAGGTGGCGAAGCCGGGCTGGTATGTGCTGTCCGGCGCGGGTCGGGCGGGCACTTTTTACAAGCGCCGGATGCTGAACAAGGATCGCGATCTGACGTTCGAACTGCTCTATCCCTCCAGCGACGCCGCCATCTGGAATCCGGTCGCGGCAAAATTGAACGCTTGCCTGAAGGGATAGCGCGCGGCCTTTGCGCCTATTTATCCCGGGGCTTGCTCAGCCGGGGCGCGCCGGCGGGTGAGTGGCCGATGCCGTCCTCGCCTGCTTCGCGCTCGTGGCCGGGGTTGTCACGCTCGTCGGCTTCGCCGGAGATGCGCATGACGTTTTCGACCTTGTCCAGCGGGTCTTGAACCCCGGCGCGTCGATGCTGTGCCATGATGCTGTCCTTTCCCATGTCATGATGGAAAGGGCTGGCGCAGGGAAGGTTCCCCTGCGTGCCCGCCGCAGGCATGACAACCGCACCTCAACCTTTTGAAACCACGCCCGATGACTCGGCGCGCTCTGGCCAATAAAGGGATTGCAAAGGGTGATGACCCTTTGCCCGCCGGAGGCTCACTTCCTACGCCTTATGCGAAATCGCATAGCGGGAAGCAATATTTCGCCAATTCCATGCGCCGTTGCGCCCGTCTACCAAGGCCTCAAGAACACCACCCCCGCTTCCCACCATGGCCAGCCGACGCCGCCTCGCGTGGTGAGGGCGCGCCCTGACGCCTGCCCTTCAAGGACATTCCATGCCCCGCTATTCCGTTGTCGCCATACTGTTGCACTGGCTGATCGCCGCGCTGATCCTCACCAATCTGGCGCTGGGCTGGTGGATGCAGACGCTTGAGGGGCTGGCCCAATTCGAGAAATTTCAACTGCACAAAAGCATCGGCATTCTGGTGCTGCTGCTGAGCATGTTACGGCTGCTGTGGCGCGCAATGCATAAAGCGCCGCCCTATCCCGAAACGATGAAACCGTGGGAGAAGCTGGCGGCATCCTCGGTTCACTGGCTGCTCTATGCCATCATGATCGGCATGCCGCTGACAGGCTGGCTGCTGGTGTCGACCAGCGCCTTCAACCTACCCACCCTGCTGTTCCACATGGTGCCGTGGCCGCATCTGCCGGTGCATGACTGGCCGATGGAGGCCCGCATGCAGCTCAACCACCTGTCCGAGGGCACGCATAAGGCGCTGGCTTTCGGCACGGCGGGGCTGGTGGCGCTGCATGTTGGCGCGGCGCTCAAGCATCAGATCATTGCGCGGGACAAGGTTCTCTCCCGCATGCTGCCGCGCTTCGGGCGCGCCGCCTGATCCTTTCTTTCAAACGTCAAGGACACCCCTCATGCGCAACACTCTCTCCGCCGCTCTGGCCCTCGGCGCCACCATCAGCGCCCCCGCTTATGCCGGAGCCCCGGTCTGGAGCGTCAACAAGGCTGCATCGCATCTTGGCTTTGGCGTGGCGGTCAACAATCAGGGCGTGAAGGGCGAGTTCCGCCGCTGGGACGCGCAGATCGCCTTCGATCCCAAGGCGCTGAACCAGTCCCGCGTCTCCGCCACCATCGAGATGGGCAGCGCCGTTACCGGCGAGGCCACCCGCGACCAGAGCCTGCCCACCGCCGACTGGTTCAACACCGCCGCCTTCCCCCGCGCGACCTTCACCGCCACCAGTTTCAAGGATCTGGGCGGCGGGCGTTATCAGGCCATCGGTGACCTCACCATCCGTGGCGTGCGCCGCCCGGTGGTGCTGCCCTTCACGCTGAAGATCACGGGCAAGAGCGCCCAGATGCAGGGCAGCCTGACGATCAACCGCGGGCTGTTCGGCGTAGGCCAGGGCCAGTGGAAGGGCGCCGAGATGGTCGCCGCCAATGTGCAGATCAACGTGACCATCAACGCGACGCATCCATAAGCTCAGGCCAGCTCGTCGCGGGGTTTGGCGGGCTTGATCTCCACGCCATGCACGCCCGGCTCCTCCTTCATCCGCGCCACGCCGGCGCGGATGTCGCGCCGGGAAACACGGACCAGATGCACCGTCGTTTTGGCCACATCCTCGCCATCGGGCGTGGTCACCAGCCGCTTGATCTGCCCGCCGCGCACGCCAAGGATGCGCTTCACATCCTCCACCCCCAGCACGTTGGTTTCGGCGTGGATCACCAGGGCGGCGCTCTGCACGCGGGCGCGATAGGCGTTCTCCAGCGGCTTGACGCCCACCAGGATCAATAGGATCAGCGCCGTCGTCAGCCCCGCCGCGAAATACAGCCCGCCGCCCGCCGCAAGGCCGATGGCGGCCACGCTCCACACGCTGGCGGCGGTGGTCAGGCCGCGCACCGAATTGCCGCGCATCATGATCGAGCCGGCCCCCAGAAAGCCGATGCCGCTGACCACCTGTGCCGCGATCCGCGAAGGATCGAGCACCACATG
This sequence comes from Novosphingobium rosa NBRC 15208, assembly GCF_001598555.1. Lineage (GTDB taxonomy): Bacteria > Pseudomonadota > Alphaproteobacteria > Sphingomonadales > Sphingomonadaceae > Novosphingobium > Novosphingobium rosa. The sequence continues at coordinate 7,578 of NZ_BCZE01000090.1, read as the reverse complement.
GTCCATCTGCAGCGCATGCTGAAAACCATAGGCCGAAACGATGATCAGCAGGCAGGAGCCCACGCTGACCAGCATATGAGTGCGCACGCCCGCCGCCCACAGCAGCCGTTCGCGTTCGAAGCCGATCAGGCTGCCGAAGAGCGCGGCGGCGGCCAGACGCGCCGCAATATCCCAATCGCCGATCATGCCTTCACTCCTGAAACCGGCGGAGCATTTGCCCCATTGCTCCGTCTTGCACGCGTGCAAGAAACGGTTCAGGCGGCTTGCGGTTCACGGGAACGCATCCGATAATGCGGTCTTATAAGGACAAGGAAACAGGGTTTGGAGAGTCAGGGACTGGCCATGCAATGCGCGGCGATACCTTACCGCAGAACGGAGGCCGGCGGATTGGAGATCCTGCTGGTGACCTCGCGCGGGAAGGCGAACTGGATCATCCCCAAGGGCAAGGTGAAACCGGGCAAGAGCGCCGCCATCTCCGCGCAGGAAGAGGTTTACGAGGAATCCGGGGCGCGCGGCCTGCTCGATCAGGCGCTGGTTGCGCGATGCGATCTGCCTGCGGCGGGGGGCGAAACGCGCGAGCACATGCAGATTTTCGCGCTGGAGGTGCAAGACCTCGTCCTGATCTGGCCCGAGATGTTTCAGCGCCAGCGCCGCTGGGTCAGCCTTGCCAAAGCGGTCGAGATGGTCAGGGCGCCGCATCTGCGCAAGGCGCTGAAGGCGTTCGCCGCGATTATGGCGCCGGTGGTCTGATCGCTTCGAGCATGCCGCCTGAAAGCCGTGGTTTTCAGGCACGCGGCGTTTGAAAAGGGCCTCTTTCTGGGGCATCACGCTACAGCAGCCCGAAAGAGGATCTGCCGCATAGAGGACGCCCCGATGACGACCACCGCCCTGTCGAAAAACTGTGTCGACGCCAGCGAGATCCGCACGCGCTTTTGCGCGGCGCTCTCGGCCATGTATCGCGCCGAAGTGCCGCTCTATGCCGATCTTCTGGACATTGTGGCGCGGGTCAATGCCGGGGCCGTCACCGCCGCGCCAACCCCCGCGCGGGTGGAGATCGAGCGGCATGGCGCGATCCGCGTCGGCACGGCGGCAGAGCTGGCGATGATGGGCCGGGCCTTCGCGGTGATGGGCATGGCGCCGGTGGGTTATTACGATCTGGCGCCGGCCGGCGTGCCGGTGCATTCCACCGCCTTTCGCCCGGTGGAGGAAGCGGCGCTGGCGCGCAATCCGTTCCGCGTCTTCTGCTCGCTGCTGCGGCTGGAACTGATCGCCGATCCGGCCCTGCGCGCTGAAGCGTCGGCAATTCTGGACGCCCGCCGCATCTTCCGCCCCGAAGCCGTGACGCTGATCGAGCGCCACGAAACGCAAGGCGGGCTGGACGAGGCGGATGCCGATGCCTTCGTCGCCGCGCTGCTGGAAACCTTCCGCTGGCACGAAGAGATGCTGGTTGACCGCGAAACCTATGAAAGGCTGGTCGCCAGCCATCGCCTGGTGGCCGATATCGTGGCCTTTCGGGGGCCTCATATCAACCACCTCACCCCGCGCACGCTGGATATCGATGCCGCGCAGGAAGCGATGCGGGCGCAGGGTCTGGAGATCAAGGACTCGATCGAGGGGCCCCCGCGCCGCGCCATCCCCATCCTGCTGCGCCAGACCAGCTTCAAGGCGCTGAGCGAAAGCGTGCGCTTCGCCGGAGATGCCGGCGCCCCCGGCCAGCACACCGCCCGCTTCGGCGAGATCGAGCAGCGCGGCGCTGCCCTGACCCCCAAGGGGCGGGCGCTGTATGATGCTCTGCTGGCGCAGGCCTCCGCAGGCGATGCGGCGCAGCCCTATACGGAGCGATTGGCGCAGGCCTTCATCGCCTTTCCGGACGATCTGGAAACGCTGGCGAGCGAGGGGCTGATCTATGTGCGCCGCATGGGAGATATGCTGGAACCGCTGACCTATGAGGATTTCCTGCCCGTGAGCGCGGCAGGCATCTTCCAGTCCAATCTGGGCAATGAGCAGCGTGAGACCTATGGCGGGCAAAGCTCTCAGGCGGAGTTTGAGGCGGCGCTGGGGCGCACGGTTCTCGATCCATTCGCGCTTTATGCGGCGATGGCTGAGGGTTGACGGTCAGGCGGTTTGCCTCCGGCGGGCAAAGGGTCATCACCCTTTGCAATCCCTTTATTGTCTACGTTGCGCCCGATAGTCGCGCCTTGGCTTCGCGTCAGCGCGCCAGGCGACACAACAGCAGCGCGCTGAGCGCGGCGCGTTCGCCCAGACTTTCGGCGATCAGATATTCCTCGGCGGAATGGATCGAGCCGCCCCGCACCCCCATCGAATCGACCACCGGCACGCCGCAAGCCGCGATGTTGTTCCCGTCGCACACGCCGCCCGTGTCCTTCCAGCCGATCTCCTGACCCAGCAGGCGTCCGCAAGCGCGCACCAGTTCGAGCAGCCTCTGGCCCGGCGCATCGATGGGCTTGGGCGGGCGCGCAAAGCTGCCATGGCGATGGATATGCAGGTCATGAGCCGTGGCGACCTCCGCGATCAGCCGGTCCAGCGCCTGCTCGGCAAAACGCTGATCCTCGGGCGTCAGCGGGCGGATGTTGACGCGCAGCACGGCATGATCGGGCACCACATTGTTGGGCCCGCCACCCTCGATTTTCGCGCAGTTGACCGAAAGACCGGGCCGCACCAGAGCGCTCAGCCGCAACGCCAGATCGGCGGCGGCGATCACCGCATTGCGCCCATCCTGCGGATTGCGCCCGGCATGCGCGCTGCGCCCTTTCACGATGATCGAGAAATTCCCGCTGCCGGGCCGCGCGCCGGCCAGCGTACCGTCGGGCAGAGCGGAGGGCTCATAGGTGAAAGCCGCCAGCTTGCCCGCCGCCGCGCGACGCAGCAAAGCCGCCGAGCCGGGCGAGCCGACCTCCTCATCGCTGTTCAGCACCACCTGATAGCCGATCCTGTCGCGATCCGGCGATGCTTCGAAGGCTTTCAACGCGGCCAGCATCACTGCAATACCGCCCTTCATATCGGCCACGCCGGGGCCGTTGAGCACGTCGGGGCTCAGCCATTGACAGGTCTGGAAGGGGTGGTCGATCTCGAAGACGGTGTCCATATGGCCGGTCAGCAGCAGCTGGATCGGGGCTTGCGGACGCACCGTCAGCAGGAGGTTGCTGCCATGGGTGACCGCGCATTCCTGCCCCTGGGCATCGATCCGCGTCACCGGTTCAGGGGCAAGCAGTTCGATCTGGCCTGGAAGGGGCGCAAAGGCCTGCGCCAGTTGCCCGGCCATCGCGGCGAGCCCCGCCAGATTGCGACTGCCGCTGTTGATGGCCGCCCAGCGCTCCACCTGATCGAGCATCGGCGCGGCCATGGCCTGTTCCACCACGGCCTGTTCGGCGCTGCTGAGGCTTTCGGTCATGGCTTGAGCCCGGGGATGGGCAGGTTTTCGATCCGCGGAGCTTCAAAGCTGGCGGCGGGGAAGGCGCAGTAGTCGGCGGCATAGGCGGCGCTGGGGCGGTGATTGCCCGAGTCTCCCAACCCGCCAAAAGGCATGGCCGAGGCAGCCCCCGTGGTGGGGCGGTTCCAGTTGACCACGCCCGCGCGGATCTCCGAGGCGAAGCGTTCCCAAAGCGCCGCATCCTGCGTGATCAGCCCCGCGGACAGGCCGAAGCTGGTGTTGTTGGCGGCGGCGATGGCGGCGTCAAAGCAATCGACGCGGGTCACCTGAAGCACCGGCGCGAAGATTTCCTCGTCAGGGGCGGAAAGACCGGTCACGTCCAGCACGGCGGCGCCCATGAAGGCGCTGTCGTCCCCTCGTGGCGCGGCGGCAGGCAGCAGCAGCTTGGCGCCGGATGCGGTCAGCGCGGCTACGGCTTTGCGCGCCTTGGCGGCGGCGGGGGCCGAGATCAGCGGGCCCATAAAGCCTTCATCTTCGTCCCATGCGCTCACGGGCAGAGCAGCGGCCTGAGCCAGCACCGCCTCCAGCAGGCGGTCGCCCGCAGCGCCGGAGGGCAGGATCAGGCGGCGCGCGCAAGAGCAGCGCTGGCCGGTGGTGATAAAGGCCGAATGGCTGACCAATGAAGCCACAGCTTCAGGCTCCCCACCTTCCCCGTTTTCTGGCCATGCGATCAGCGGATTGTTGCCGCCAAGCTCCAGCGCCAGAATGACATGCGGACGGTCGGCAAAGGCACGGCGGAACACCCGCCCTGCTTGCGCCGATCCGGTGAAGAGCAAGCCATCGATATCGCCCGCGACCAGGGCTGCGCCGGTTTCCCGTCCGCCCTGCACGATCTGGAAAACGCCATCGGGCAGGCCGGCTTCAGCCCACAGTTCGGCCATCCGGTCGCCCACCGCCGGCGTTTCCTCCGAAGGCTTGAACACCACCACATTGCCGGCGATCAGCGCCGGAACGATATGGCCGTTGGGCAGATGGCCGGGAAAGTTATAGGGCCCCAGCACCGCCATCACCCCATGCGGGCGATGCCTCAGCACCGAGCGGCCAAAGGGCATCGCCTGCTCGCGCGAACCGGCGCGTTCGGCCTGAGCGGCGATGGATATCTCCACCTTGCCGATCATGGCGTTGACCTCGCCCCGGCTGTCCCACAGCTGCTTGCCGGTTTCCCGGGCGATCAGTTGGGCGAAATCTTCCAGCCCTTCCTTCAGCAAAGCGGCAAAACGGCGGGCGACGGCCAGCTTCTCCTCCAGCGGCGTGCGCGCCCAGAGCGGGGCTGCGGCGCGGGCGCGCTCCAGCGCCTGCTGGCACTGTTCGGGCCCATCCACCTTGCCTTCCCAGATAAGGGCGCCATTGGCGGGGTTGGTCGATTGCAGGATCATGGGGTCATTCTCGCCTTCGGGTTTACGCTGTCAACCGGCGGCGCGGGTCGCCGCAAGAGCTGCCTCCAGCCGGATCAGCGCCTCGGCCACTTCCTCGCCGGTGATGTTGAGCGGGGGCAGCAGGCGGATGCAATTCTCGCCGCCGCCCGCCACCAGCAGGCCATGTTCGCGCGCCGTGGCCATCATGGCGCGGTTGTTGGGGATCAGCTTGATGCCGATCAGCAGCCCTTTGCCGCGCACATCCACCACCTGATCGGGATAGCGCGCGGCGATCTCCCTTAGCCCGGCGAACATCTGCTGCGAGATGCTGCGCACATGGGCCAGCATCTCTTCGCTGGCGATGGCATCGAAAGCTGCATTCGCCACGGCCATGGCCAGCGGATTGCCGCCGAAGGTGGTGCCATGCACAGCCACCGTCATGCCCTGCGCGGCCTTTTCCGTGGCGAGGCAGGCGCCGACGGGAAAACCGCCGCCCAGCGCCTTGGCGATGGCCATGATGTCCGGCGCGGCGCCCTCCGCCCATTGATGTGCGAAGAGGCGGCCGGTGCGGCCCATGCCGCATTGCACCTCGTCGTAAATCAGCAGCGTGCCCGTCTCGTCGCAGAGCGCGCGGATCCAGCGCAGCCATGCGGCATCGAGCGCGCGGGCGCCGCCTTCGCCCTGCACGGGCTCGACGATGACGGCGGCGGCGGTGGGCGCGCGCAGGGCGGCCTCGATGGCGGGCTGGTCATCAAGCGAGAGCTGGACATAGCCGGGCAGGCGGGGCCCGAAGCCCTCCAGATAGGAGGGGTTGCCCGAGGCGTTGATGGCCCCATAGGTGCGGCCATGAAAGGAACCGGCAAAGCCGATGATGTCGATCCTTTCGGGCGCGCCCATGGCATGGTGATAGCGGCGCGCGGTTTTCAGCGCGCATTCCACCGCTTCCGTGCCTGAATTGGCGAAGAAGACGGTGTCGGCGAAGGAGGCTTCGACCAGCTTGTGGGCCAGCACCTCCTGCTGCGGGATGCGGAAGATGTTGGAGACATGCCAGAGCTTTTCGGCCTGCTGCGTCAACGCTTCCACCAGCACCGGCGCGCAATGGCCAAGGCTGTTGGTGGCCACGCCCGAAACGCAATCGAGATAGGCGCGACCATCACGGCCATAGAGCCAGACGCCCTTGCCATGATCGGCTTCCAGTGGCGCGCGGTTGTAGACGCCCATCAGTTCCTGCGGCTTGCTTTTGGTGTCGATCATGCTGCTTGTTCCTCTCTCCACAGGCGGAAGTCGCTCAGGCGGCCTGTGGCGATCAGGCCCTTGCTGGTGCGGGTCGGGGTTGTTTCATCCACCACCGCGCAGTCGCGGATGGTGGCGATATGGTCGGTGCGGGCGTGGACGGTGGGGCCCGCGTCGAAAATGTCGCAATAGCCGTCGTCGAGGAAATCCTCACCCATCAGCAGGCGATAGGCGGGCAGGGATTTCTCATGCGGGCGGCCGATCACCTCGCGCGCGGCGGCGGGCAGCATCGAGGTGTAGATGGGATAGCGCGGCATCAGATCGGCGATGAACTGGTTGCCGTGCATGGCGTTGAACAGGTCCGCCTCCAGCACGCCACCGCCGAAGAAGGGGCCGGCCACCGCGTCCCAGAAGGGGCTGGTTTCGCCCTCCATCCAGCCGCGGATTTCGGCCACCACCTGATCGCCGAAGCGCTCGCGGTGCTGGGCGATGAAGAGGTAGCGGCTGCGCGCCAGCATCGCGCCCATGTGGTCGCGGCGGGCGTCGGGGTGGAGGAACAGCCCGGCGATCTCGGTGGCGCCGTCGAAGTCGTTCACCAGATGCAGCACATTGGTGGAAAAGCTGCGGCCCAGCCCGCGCGAGGCATGAGTGACGCGCGCGCTCTTGTAGCTGTAGAAGGGCCAGCGCACGCCGATGCGCGAGAAGATGCTGGCGGTGCCGATGAGTGTGCCCGCGCCGTCTTCCAGCGCCAGCATGTAGAATTCATCCTGCGGAGCGGTGATCTGCGCTTCGAGCGAGTCCTCGCTCCAGGCGAGGCGTTCCTGCAGGGCGGCGCGGTCATTGGGCAGGTTGGTCATGCCGCCGCCCGACAGCGCGGCCAGGGCGAGCAGGGCGTCCAGATCCGCCATGCGGGCCATGCGGATGAAGGGCTGGCCGGGGTTCGGGGCGGTCATCACAATGCCTCCTTGGCGAAGCCCAGCAGGGTAAGCAGGGCGGCGCGGGCGGTCCAGCATTGCTGCCACAGATCGGGGTTGCCGATGTCTTCGGGGGCGATGTGTTCGGGCCAGTGGCGGGTGATCAGATCGGCGAGCGCATCGGCTTTCGCAGCGGTGAGCAGGAAGCGTTGGTCGAGGGTGGCGATGTCGGCTTCGTCCAGCGCCACGCGCAGGCGCAGGCAGGCCGGGCCGCCGCCGTTGCGCATGGATTCGCGCAGAGTCATGAATTGCGTGCGGCGGATCGGGCCGTTGCTGGCGATCAGCTCATCCAGCCAGGCGGTGACGGAAGGCACTTCGCGCGCTTCGCCGGGGAGCAGGAGCAGCATGCCGCCCTCCGGCAGCGTTATCAGCTGCGAGTTGAAGAGATAGGAGCGGATCGCATCGGCCAGCGAGACGCGGGCGGCGGGCACCTCGATGATCTGCGCTTGCGGCAGGCGCTGGTGGATGGCGGCGTAAAGCGCATCGCGCTCGGCGAAGGCCTGTTCGTGGGTGAAGAGGACAGTCTCATTGGCCACGGCCACCACATCATTGTGGAAGGCGCCCG
>NZ_BCZE01000089.1 GCF_001598555.1 Novosphingobium rosa NBRC 15208 | reverse complement strand
GGGCAATCTCGATCAGGTGACCGCGCTTGCCGCCGATCCCGATGTCTTCGGGCGGGTCTATATCGGCTATGTCGGATCGAGCTGGGTCTGGGGTGAACCTGCCCCTTGCAAGACCGCCAAGCTGCCCGAGGGCAAGAGCTGCTTCAAGGTCCAGTAAATCCCGACATCAACCCGGCAGGGCAAAACCCCATGCTCGCCTCCCCGGCCATATGGACGCGGGCGGGGGCTTGAGCTTATGGCGGGCGGGTCATTACAGGAGGCCGCATTGGACAAGACCATCACACTCAAGCTCACCGAGGATGAAGCCGAGCTCATCTGCGACGCGCTGGAAGAAGACATGCAGGGCTACGTCGATTCCATGAAGGAAGCGCGCGGCAACAACAATCACGCCGATGTGAAGACCTTCGGCGAGGCGGCTGAACGCATCCAGAGCCTGATCAACCGCGTGCGCGCGCTGATCGACTGATTGGACCTGATGGCGCGGTCTGGCGCCCTGGCCGGGCCGCGCCGTGCCCTCCATCGGGCAGCCTGACGCCGTGCAGCATCGCTGCGGCGCAACCGGGCAAAACTGTGCTTGCCTTTCAGGGCGCTGCGCGTGATGTCTCGCGCCCTCACGCTGAAGAGGGCCTTCAAGGTCTTTTCGGCGCCCCCCACATTCACCACACAGAGTCAGGTTCAGAAGCATCATGAAGGGATTGGCGTTTATCGATCGGGGCGCGGTGCTGTTTGTCGGCATGGCGGTCGGGGCGGTGCTGCTCTTTTCCTTCGAGCATGACGGCAAGGTGCTTGAACCCCTCTTCGCCGACAAGAGCGCCAGCCTGGCCCCTCCGGTTGCGGCATCGGCGGTTCCCGCCGGGGCCCCGGTTCAAGGTCAGGCCCCGGTTCAGGCTCAGGCAGCGCCCCCGGCCATGGTCCTGCCCAGGGGCGGCTGCACCGATGATTTCCCCCATTCCTCCCGCGTGGCGGCGGCGCTGCGCGAGAATCGCCCCATCACCATCGGCGTGCTGGGCGACAGCTTTGGCGATGGCATCTGGGCCGCCACCGCTCAGAACTTCCTGAGGAAAAAGGGCTTCAAGGTCACCCAATGGTCGAAGGAGGGGATCGGCTTCACCCGCTATCGCAGCCTTGATCTGCTTGCCGACGCCAAGAGCCGTTTCGCCGATCAACCGATCGACGTGGCCATCATCGATTTCGGCGCCAATGACACGCAGGGCGTGCGGGATGGCAACCATGGTTTCGTCTATATGACGCCGGGCTGGCAGAAGGTGATCGGCGGCAGGGTGGAAGCGCTGGTCACCTATCTGCAGGGTGAGGGCGTGGCTGTCGCCTGGATCGGCCTGCCGCGCATGCGCAAGGCTGACTATGACAGTCAGGTTCAGTCCATGAACGCCTTCTACACTGGCCTGATGTGTCGCCTGCATGTGCCCTTCACCAACGCGGTGCCCGTCAGCGAGGACAAGGATCACCATTTCTCCAAGGAGTTGGTCGATCCGTTTACCAACAAGAGCTACAATGCGCGGGCCGAGGACGGAATTCATATGACCTTCCATGGCTATAGCGTCATCGCCCGGCCGGTGTGGCAACGCATCGAGGCTCTGGCGCCGCCCTCCGCCGGGGTGAAGCAGCCGGGCGCGGCCCAAAAACCCGGCGAGGCCCAAAAACCCGGCGAGGCCAAGTGAGGATGCTCAGCCGCATGCATGTCCTGTCGCGTAAGAAGCTGGGACGCCTGACACTGGCCAGCGCAATTCCCACGCCGCGCGGCCTGCGCCATCTGGTGTTGACGCCCGCCGCCATGCTGCTGGGCACCTGTGTCTATGGGCAGACGATCTACAATCTGCCGCCGGGCACCTATGCCTCGCCAGTGGTCCAGCCTCTGCCCACGACCCCGGCGGCCGAAACGATCAGGACCGTGCCGGGGCAGCTGCGCAACCCTGCCGCCATCGCCTCCTTTCTGGTCAAGCTGCCCTTTGCCACGGGCGCGGTGCCGCCGCTCTCCATCGTGCAGATCGGTGACAGCCATACGGCGGGCGATATGCTCACCAATGGCTGGCGCGTGCGCTGGCAGGCCGAATATGGCGCTGGCGGGCGCGGCGCGCAGGCGGTGGGGCGGCCTTATCCGGGGTATCTGAGCTGGGGCGTCACCGCGCGCCAGAGCCCGGACTGGATTCCCAATTCGATCTTCGGGCGCCAGCGCACCGAGGGCGGCGCGCTGCTCGGCCTTTCGGGCTTCACCCAGACCGCGCAGCATGCCGGGGCGTCCCTGAGCCTGAGCGCGGACAGCGTGGCCTATCAGTTCGACCATTTCAGCCTCTGCGGCCTCACCGGCCCCGACAAGGGCGTGGTCCATGTCGCGATGAGCGGCACCGAGCGCGACTGGTCCTTCGCTGCCGCCACGCCGGGGGCGACCTGCTTCGATCTGACCACGCCTTTGCCGGTGCCCTCGGTCTCGATCACCACGGTGGATGACCGGCCTGTGAGCCTCACCTCTTGGGAGAGCCAGCATCAGGCGGGGGGGCTCACGCTGTCCAATCTGGGGGTGGTGGGATCGCGGCTGATCCATTTCACCCGCAATGACGACAAGGTTCTGGGCGTGGAGCTGCGCCACACCCATCCCGATCTGGTGGTGATCGCCTTCGGCACCAATGAGGGCTTCGACCCCGGCCTCAAGCTGGATGAGGCGGAAACGACCATGCGTGAGCAGATCGCCCGCATCCGCCGCCTGCTGGGTCGCAACGTGCCGATCCTGCTGCTTGGGCCCCCCGATGCCGCCAGCAGCCGCTCCGATGTGGCGCTGCCCGGCCTGAGCCAGACGGTGGCCTGCGGCAATGGCTGGTCCGTGCCGGGCAATCTGGCGCGCATCCGCGCGATGCAGATCCGGCTGGCGCAGGAGATGAATCTGGCCTTCTGGGACTGGCAGGGGGCGATGGGCGGCAGCTGCACCACCATGAACTGGGTGGCGCAGGGCCTGCAGCGCGGTGACCATGTGCATTTCACCGCGGATGGTGGCAAAAAGCTGGGCGAGGCGCTGGCCGCCGATCTCGACCGCGCCCGGCTCGATCTGACGAAGTAAGCCTGCACCCATGCTGTTTCCCACACTGGTCTTCCATGGCTTCTTCCTGATCGTCTTCGCCCTCAACTGGCTGATGCGCCGGGCGGGGGACTGGCGGCAGATCATGCTGCTGGTGGCCTCGTGGATTTTCTACGGCTGGTTCGATTCGCGCTTCGTGCTGCTGCTGCTGGGCAGCGCCTTCCTCAACTGGGGGGCGGCGCGGCTGATTCTGGGCGATCCGGCGCGCGGGCGTTTCTGGCTGAGCGCGGGCGTGATCGCCAATCTGCTGATTCTGGGCTTTTTCAAATATTACGGCTTCTTCACCCATGAGGTGAATGCCGGGCTGGCGGCTCTGGGCTGGAGCAGCAGCCTGCCGGTGGTGGATGTGATCCTGCCGGTGGGCGTGTCCTTCTTCACCTTTCAGGGCATCAGCTATGTCGTCGATGTGTGGAAGGGCCGCAGCGAGCCCGCGCGCCTGCTCGAGCTGACCTTCCTGATGAGCTTCTTCCCGCATCTGGTGGCCGGGCCCATCGTGCGCCCGGGCCATATCCTGCCGCAACTGCGCGAGACGCCGTGGCTGAGCCGGGGCGCGGCGGCGACCAGCCTGGTGCTGATCGGCTGGGGCCTCATCAAGAAGGCGGTGATCGCCAATGAGCTGGGCGTGCAGCTGGTCGATCCTGTGTTCAACGATGCCGCTGCCCATTCGGCGCTGGATCTGGTGATCGCCTCCTATGGCTATGCCATCCAGATCTACTGCGACTTTTCGGCCTACAGCGATATGGCGATCGGCTTTGCCGGTCTGCTGGGCTTCCGCTTTCCGCGCAATTTCGATCAGCCCTATCGCGCCGCCTCGTTGCAGGATTTCTGGCGGCGCTGGCATATCAGCCTGTCGAGCTGGCTGCGCGACTATCTCTACATCGGCGTCTTCGGCGGAAACCGTCAGGCGCAGTGGCGCGTGTGCCTCGCGCTGTTCGGCACGATGGTGCTGGGCGGGCTGTGGCATGGCGCCAGCGTGAATTTCGTGATCTGGGGCGCACTGCACGGCGGCATGCTGGTGGCCGAGCGGTTGTGGAAGCTGGCGCGGCCCGAGCATTGGCCCGCGCTGCCCGCATGGATCGGCGTGATCTTCACCTTCCATATCGTGACGCTGGCCTGGATCTTTTTCCGCATCCCCCAGTTCGAGGATGCGACAGCCTTTATCGGCCGCATCGTCGCCGGGCAGCCGGGCAGCCTGATCGCCTCGCCCTGGACGGTGGGGATGATCGTGCTGGGGCTGGCCTGCCAGTTCGGGCCGCATGATGCCATCCAGCGGCTGGGCCGCCGCCTGAGCCTGCTGCCCTTCTGGGCGGTCGGTCTGGCGGGCGCGCTGCTGCTGTTGGTGGTGGAAGGCCTGCGCGGCGCGGGCGTGGCGCCCTTTATCTATTTCCAGTTCTAGGGAAAGCGCGATGAGCCAAGGATTGCCCTGGGGAGACTCCCCCATCGATCTGTCCGAGGAAGAGCCCGGCGAGGTCAAGTTCCTCACCCCCGAGGCTGCCGAAGAGCTGGACACCGCAGACGATGCCCTTTCGGACATGGGCCCGCATGAACGCACCGCCGCATGGGAGGTGCCGGGCATCAAGGCCGGTCTGGGATGGGTGTCGGGCGCGGTGGCGGTCAGCACGCTGGCCCTGCTGGGGCTCAATTCGCATGCTCTGGCCAATTGGGCCGATCAGCTGCCGGTCATGTCGGTGACGGCGCCCGTGGTGAGCGCCGCCGACGGCTGGCACGATGCCGCGGGGCAGCTGGGCCTCAACACCGTGGTCGATTCTGTGGAGGGGGCGGCCAAGGCCATGCGCAAGGCGACATGGCCGGGCCAGAAGCCGTCAACGGACGGCGAGGGCGGGGGCGCAGACGCCCCCACCTGAATCAGCGGTAAAAGACGTGGTCGTCGATCTGGGCGACCTGCACGCGGCCATGCATCGGATGGCCCACGGTGTGGAAGAATATCGCGCCGGGCACGACATCCTCGCCTTCCCCCTTCAGGGTGGCGGTGGCGATGACCACGGCTTTGCGCCAGGTCTCACCGGTGCGCGACGGGTTGTAGCGGTTGACGTTGAAGAACTGGCCGGGCTTCATGACGGTCTCGCAGGCATCGGTGCCGGCGACCTTCATGCGGGCGCGGATGACCTGCGCCACGGCGACCTGACCCCGGTGGATCTGATTGGCCGCTTCATGGACGATGACCTTGGCCACGCATTCGACCTGGCGCATGTTGGGGCCATTGTCGGGCGAAACCGTGTCGGTCACGACAGTGTCGCTGGGGGCGGTCAGCTCGGGCTGGGTGAAGCCGGGCTGAGCATCTGACTGGACCTGAGCGGAAGGCGTTTCCGTCTGTTGTCCTGCGGCATGGGCGGCTGAATTGGCCGGTTGCAGGCCCGTCACAAGGGCAACCACCGGCAGCGCAAACATGGCGCGGGATACAGATAAACGCTTCATTCCATCTTGTCACAGGGGCGCGAGTTCGTTCTGCAGGCGCGAAAACGCATATACATGCGCTTGCAGAGATCCCTCACGTCTTGCTTCACATCGGCGGATGTGGATCATCCTGCCATATGCTGGGCTGTGCCGGGCGTTTGGCGGCATTTTCCCCCTGAGTCAAATCTGGCACGTCGAAACGGGGTTTTCCCAAGGGCAGCGGTTGGCCGCAAGCTGCTTGACCGGGAACCAAATAGGGTCGCTTCGCGTTACACGGCGCCGCCTTTTCAGGGCAGGGGATCGCCAAGTGTCAGATTCAACATGGCATGATGCAGCTGCGAAGGCGTGAGGTCGATTCGGCGGTTCTCGCCACGCATTGGTTGGCCCTTTTCGTCGAATCGCATCATCACATAGGGCGTGTGGCGATCGCCATGCGGCTGCGTGGCGCCGGGGATGCTGGGGCGATGGTCGCCGAAGAACACCAGCAGCGCCGGGCGCTGCAGCGCGCCGATCCGTGCGATCAGCGAGGAGAGCATGGCGTCGCTGTTGCCGAGCAGGCGCAGATAGCTGCGCTTCAGATCCTTGTCATGATGGCCGCCGGTTTCCTCGGGCGCCCAGGGGCCGTGATTCTCGATGGTGACGGCATAGAGCATCATGGGCCCCGTGGCGGCCTGCGCCAGCGCGACCAGCTCGTCGGCGATGGCGGCATCGGTGACATAGCGGCCCTCTTCGGGCGTGGGCGGGGCGAAGCGGTCTTCGGCCACCAGCTGCGCGAAACCGGCGGCAGGCATGATCGCGTCGCGGCCATAGAAGCGCATGTCATGCGGATGGACGAAGAGGCTGCGCCAGCCCGAGGGCGCCAGACGCGCGGGCAGGGCATAGGAGGCCTCGCCCAGCGCGGTGAGGAAGGGGTCATAGCTGCGGAAGCCCAAAGCCTCCTCGCTGCGGCCGAACAGCACGCCATATTCGGTGCGCATCGTGTAGGCGCCAAAGCCGCTGACGGCCAGTTGCCCCCATTGCCACGCCTGAGCGCGCGCGGCGGTGAGGCCGGGGAGGGGCTGGCCCGCGGGGAAGAGGTCTTGCGGATCGGCGAAGGATTCGCCCTGGATGACCACCAGCAGTTCGGGCTGAGGCTGGGTGGGGGATTCGCGCAGGGGGGCGGGGCAAGGCGCCGGGTCCGCACTGCGACGCCAGCTGCGCCAATAGAGCAGCAGCACGGGGATCAGCCCATGACGGCGCAGATCGGCGGGCGCATCGGGGCGCTCGGCCAGAGCGCGAAAGGCGCGGCTGCGCAGGCTGAGCGCCAGCACCGTCACACTCACCACGGCCAGAGCAACCCCGGCCAGATGCGGCGGCAGAGCCGGTACGAAGAGCCATGCCAGCACGCCCAGCAACGCGACAAAGATCGCGCCCGCCACGATGCGTTGCCAGACCCGTATGGCGGAAAGATAGAATTGCGGATGGCTGAAAACCGCCCCGATCAGCGCCAGATCGGAGAAATGCAGCGGCTCGCCCAGCATGGCATGCTTGGCGTTGGAGACCAGCACCAGCAGCGCGGGGAAGGCCAGAGCCAGCACGGCGGCGGTGGCGACATGGCCGCTGAGCGCCAGAAACAGACCGAATTGCGCGGTGATGCTCCAGCCCAGAAGCCACAGGCCGGGCAGGCTGCGCCATGGTCGCCCGGTGCGCGGCCGAACAAGCGCGTCAAGCAATGCGGCAAGCACCAGCATTGCCGCAAAGATCAGTATGTTACTTTGTATCACAGTTCTGTCGCACCGCCCCGGTACTGTCCGTCGGGCGCTGCATAGCGTGGCTGCTCTTCACTGTCATCGCCCTTATGGTCAGGAGGACTTGCTGGAGATCAAGGAGCGTTCTAACGCGGTTCAGCAAAGGCCTTTTATGGCCCGGGCCGGTTGGCTCGTGATGACGGAGCGTTTTTTCAGATGCCAGATTTTCCGGTCGCGCCTTCGGCTCCCGCCGATTCCGCGCAACATGCCTGGGCCGGGGCCGAAAAACGCAGGGTGCTGTTGCTTCAGGGGCTGATGGGCCCGCTGTTCCGCAGCCTTGGCCGCGGGCTGATGCGCGATGGCCACACGGTCTACAAGATCAACTTCAACGGTGGCGATCGTGCCTTCTGGCGCCTGCCCAACGGCATCGACTATCGCGGATCGATGGAGGAATGGCCCGAGGCGTTGGCCGCCATCCTGCGCGAGAAGAGCATCACCGATGTGGTGCTTTTCGGCGATTGCCGCGCGCATCATCTGGTGGCGCGCGAGGTGTGTCAGGCCATGGACATCCCGATGCATGTCTTCGAGGAAGGCTATATCCGCCCCGATTGGGTGACGTTGGAACTGGGCGGCGTGAACGGCCATTCCACCCTGCCGCGCGATCCGGTCTGGTATCGCGAGACGGCGGCGCAACTGCCGCCGGTGCCGCCGCATGCGCAGGTGCCCTCCTCCTTCCGCCGCCGCGCGACCGAGGGGCTGGTCTACAATGTCGCCGATGTCTTCACGCGCTGGCATTATCCGCATTGGAACAATCACCGTCCGTGGTCGCCGCTGGTCGAGGGCATGGGCTGGATGCGCAAGCTGAGCCAGGGCAAGGAAAAGCGTGCCCGTGCCGCCGAGCTGATCGCCCGGCTGGAAACCTCGGATCAGCCCTATTTCATCTTTCCGCTGCAGCTTGATTCGGATGCGCAGATCCGCCTGCATTCGCCCTTCTCGGGCATTGCCGAGGCGATGAAGCTGGTGCTGGAATCCTTCGCGGCCCACGCTCCGGCGAACACGCGGCTGGTGGTGAAGGAGCATCCGCTCGACAATGGCGTGCGCGACTGGCGTCAGCAGATGTTCGATCTGGCCGAAATGCTCGGCATTCGCGACCGCGTCGACTACATGGACTGGGGCGATATCGTGCCGGTGACGAAGCGCTCGCAGGGCATGGTGACGATCAACAGCACCAGCGGCACACTGGCGCTGGCGATGGGCGTGCCGGTGGTGGCGCTGGGCCATGCCGTCTATGACATTCCCGAGATCACCTATCAGGCCGGGATCGACGCCTTCTGGCAAAATCCGCTGGCGCCCGATGAGGAAACCTTCGCTGCTTTCCGCCGCGTGCTGATCGAGCGCTGCCTGATTCCCGGCGGTTTCTTTTCCGAAGAAGCGTTGGAAAAAGTGGTGCGCCATGCCGTCGCCCGGCTGGAAGGGCGGCGACTGCTTCCCGAATAGGGTCTTACCAGCCCGGCGGGGCGAAGGAACGCAGCAGCCGGTCCCGCAAGGGGCGCGGCAGCAGGCGGTCGAAGAGGCGCAGCAGCGCGAAGGGCCATGGCGTGACCAGATGGGGGCGCCCGGCCAGCGCCGCGCGCAGGATGCGCCTGGCGGCGTCCTCGGTGCTGATCGACATGGGTCTGTCGCCGGGCACGGCGCGCCCAGCTGCCGTGTCGATGAAGCCAGGGGAGACTAGTGTGACGGTCACGCCGTGCGGCTGCAGGGCGATGCGCAGCGAATCGGCAAAGCGGGCGAGACCCGCCTTGCTGGCGGCATAGGCCCCGGCAAAAGGCAGGGCATGAAAGCCCGCCGCCGAGCCGATCAGCACGATCCGCGCGGGATTTTCAGCGATTTGGGCGCGGCTGGCCATACGCTCGCCCAATGCGGCGGCCAGTGTGGCCGGGGCCACGAAATTGACCGCCCCCAGCCGCGCCACCAGTTCCGTTGATTCGATCAGCGCGCCCTTTTCGCGAATATCGCCCAGCCCGGCGGCGAAAATTGCCATGTCGAAAGGCCGCGTGTCATCCTCGGCGCGCAGGGCGGCCACCGCTCCCGCGACATCGGTCAGATCCTGCGAGCGCCATTCGGCATTTGCCCCAGCCTGCGCACAGACTTCGGTCAAAGCCTTCAAACGCGCTTCATTGCGCCCCCACAGCGACAGATGCACGCCCGGTCGGGCCAGCTGTCGGGCCAGCGCTCCGCCGACCTCGCCAGAGGCACCGGTCACCAGAATTGCACCTTTGTAAAATGTCTCGTTCATCTCTTATCTTTTTTATCACAGCTAAGGGATATAACCGGTCTGTCAGGCGCTTACCCCTTGACAGAAATTGCCCTCTCCTGTCCAGAATTCGACCAAATGATCAGTCACGACTTCAAGACGACGCGTATCAGGCTGTTCAGAAATGAATGGTTGGAGAAGTTCACCCTTCTTTCGCCCTTCATGTTCGCCCTGATCTGGAGCGTAGCGATCCCGCTGGTGGTTTGGGCGGGCTGGGGCGCTGTGCGCCCGCTGGCCGGGCTTGGGCTGATGGCGCTGGGCCTCGTGGTCTGGAGCCTGTTCGAATATGCCATGCACCGCTATCTGTTTCACTGGACGCTCGATTGGGCGCCGGTGCGCTGGCTGGTTTTCCTGATCCACGGCAATCACCATGAAAGCCCCAATGATCGCATGCGCAATCTGATGCCGCCGGTGGTCAGCCTGCCGATCGCGGGGCTGATCTGGTGGGGTTTCGTGGCGCTGCAGGGGGCTTCGGGCACCTGGACCTTCCTGGGCTTCATCCTGGGCTATCTGGGCTATGACGTGGTGCATTTCGCCTGCCACCAATGGCCGATGCGCGGGCGTCTGGGCATGGCGCTCAAGCGCCATCACATGCGCCATCACTATGTCGATGAGCATGGCAATTACGCCATCACCGGCCTGTTCTGGGATGTGGTGTTCGGCAGCCGGATCACCTCGGTGAAGACGAGCAACGAATCTACGGCCAACGCTGGCTGAAAGCCGATGTTGGCGGGGCCACGCTGAGACGGCCCCAACCTTTTCCTGTCACAATCCTTCGTGCTGCAGCCCGGCGATAGCCTGCGCGACGATCTGCATATGCGTGCCCCAATCGGGCTCCCGCCAATCCGGCAGACGCTGCATCTGCGCCTGCCAGACCGGTCCGCACTGGGCATGATCGAGGATGGCCGCGCGCCAGCCGGGCCCGTCGAGCGGATCGAGATAGTCCGGTACGCTGCCGCCCACCTCGCGCATGGCGGCCAGATCGCTGCAGATCACCGGCGTGCCCACGGCCAGCGCCTCGGCCACCGGCATGCCATAGCCTTCCGCGAAAGAGGGCAGCAGCAGCGCCCGCGCCCCGCGCAGCAGCGCGCCGATTCGTGAATCGGGGCAGCCGTTCAACTCCTCGACATGGTCGCGCAGCGCGGGACAACGCTCCAGCATGTCGAGAACTTGCTCGTTTTCCCAGCCGCGTCGGCCGATGACGACCAGACGAGGCACATCCTTTGGAGGCAGGGTTTCAGCCATCTGGCGCCAGAGATGGAGCAGCAGAAGGTGATTCTTGCGCGGCTCGATGGTGCCGACGCAGATGAAATAGGGCCGCCCATCCGCGGAGACGGCGGGCGGCACCTGCGCTACCTTCTCGGTGCCGAGCAGGGCGACGTGGAGGGCAATCTCCCGCCCCGACTTTTCCGCCCATGGCCGGAAAGCCTCCAGCGTGGCGGCGGAATTGCCGATGATGCCATCGGCCAGCGCCGCCAGCGTGGCCATGCGCTTGCGATGCAGAGCCGCGCCATTGGGCCGGGCATATTCGGGAAACTCGATGGGAATCAGGTCATGCACCAGGCAGAGGAAGCGCGCCTGCTCGCGCGCCAGAATGCGGCGCACCTTGTCCTGCCGCGTCAGATGATGCGGCGAAACCTGAACATAGACCCCGCCCTTGCCGCCCGGCGAAAAGGGCCGGGGCAGCAGCCGCATCAGCCACGGCAGGATCGAGACCAGCGAACGCTGACCCTTCGATCCTTCCTCATTGGCCCAACGCCGTTCCAGCTCGTCGAGATAGGCCAGCGCCGCATCGCGCCGCAGCGCGCCATAGAGCCCGCCGGGATGCACCGCAACGAACTCCAGCCTTTCGCCGTAAAGCCCTAGCAAGCCGCGCGCATAGGCCATCTCCACCCGGTCCACGCCGGAGGGGGTGCTATGGCGCAGCCGCGAGATCAGCCGCGAGAGATCCAGCACCACGCGGCTCATCGGGCCAGTCTCCGCAGCGGGGCCATCAGCTTGCCTTGCCAGCGGCGCAGTCCCGCGATCCAGTCGAGGCGGTTATGCGCCAGATCGCTGGCCATGCGGCTGACCAGCACTTCGGGCGGGCAGGGCAGGCCGGTGACCGGATCGAGATAGCGAGGGTAGAGAATCAGGACGCCCGCCACCAGCTCATCGAGCGACAGCTGGCGCCCACGCCGGTCCGGCACAGCGCCCAGATCGCGGGTCAGGCCCCATCCGGCGTAGAAGGGCGTGCCGTGGCAAGTCACCTCGCGCCCGCGCATCAGCGCCTCGAAACCGGTCAGCGAGGTGAGGCAATGCACCGCATCCACCGCATCGAGCAGCGGCGCCATGCCGCCGCCGCGCATGATGCGGTCGGCCACGGACAGCGCCTGATCGTCAGAGACGGCGCCCTTGCGGTGGCCCGCATCGACATCCGGGTGAGGGCGGAACCAGATTTCGGCGTCAGGCTCCAGCGCGCGGGCGCGGCGCAGCAGTTCGAAATTGGAGTGCAGCCCGCCGCCGCCCGCCAGCACCGACATATCGTCCTCCACTTGACCCGGCACCAGCACAAGGCGGCGGCCAGCTTGGCGCTGCGGCAGGGTGCCGGCGGTGCCGGCGGCATATTTGCTGATACCCTTGGCCACGATGGTCTCACGCAGGGCGCGGGCGCGGTCGAGCATGTCGGAACCGAATTGTGTTTCGGCCAGAATTACCTCCAGATCGCTGGGGCTGGAGGGGTCGAAATGGATGCCGCGCCGGTCGACCACGATCGAGGAGGGCGGCACCAGATTGCTGCCCAGCCCCACCGAGCGGACAAAGCCGTCCTCCACACGCACCAGCGGCACGCCGCGCGCCTTGGCCTGAGCCAGCAGGGCAGGAGACACGCGTGAGGGCCAGATCGCCACCGCGCCGCCCTGCTTTTGAGCAGCGGCCAGCGCGCGGCGCGGGCTGGAGATCATCCGCAGCTTTTGCCCGGAAGACCAGAGAAATTGCCGGATTTCAGCCCGCTTCCACCAGGCCATGCCGCTGGCGACGACAATGCCGCGATTGCCGTCGAGGATGCGCCGCCATTCACCCAGCAGCGCGATGGCCTTGAGCGGTTCCATCGGTTGGCCGGTGAAGGGGTCATGATAGGCGGCCGAAGCAAGGGCGCGGGCGGCCTTGGCGTTCAGTGCCTGCGCATCGTCGGGGAATTCGCCGAAGCGGCCCGGTGAAAGCAGTTCGACCGTCACGCCGAGGATCGCCGCCAGCGCCACCCATTCGTCATCGCCATGCGCCACCAGACGCGCCGCGCCGGGCAGCACCGACCATGGATCGATGGGGTCCGACGGGTCGATGCAGCGCGCTGTCGGCAGCATGGCGGTTTGCTGCGCCTGATCGGAGACATTGTGCGTTCGAACCAGAATGGTCCCGGGGGTGGAGGGGGAGGCGGGCTCGGCCCAGAAGGCGCCGCCGACCCGTGCCTGACGCAGCGCATCGAGCAGCGCGGCGGGGGCTGCGGGCAGTTCATCACCCTCAGGGAGGGATTGGGAGAAGGACGTGGTCAGGCCGGGGAAAGGCGGCGCACGCAGCAGGGGAGGCGGCAAAGTCATGGCCGAACACCCCAATCGGTGATGTGCAGATCACCATCTTCACCGCGCTGGATTACGCCATAGCTGCCGGTGGGCAGTTTGAGATGCGGCAGGGCCTGCGCCGCCTGCGCCAGCGCCGGATCGGCCAGCAGGGCGAAACGCGCCGCGCCATTGCTGGTGACCAGCAGCAGGGGAGCATTGCCGGGCGGCGCGGCGAAAAGATCGCGCCATGCGGCTTTGCGGGTCTCGGCCTCGACGGTCCAGCCGGGAGGCGGCGTGGCATGATGGTCCCATGCTGCCAGCGCGTCGGGGCCAAGGCGGGCCAGCACTTCGTCCTCGGTGCGGTTTTCGTCGGGACCGTGGTCAATTTCGGCCAGCCAGTCGCGGGGTTGGGGGGCGGGTGGGCTGGGCTGGGCGGCGAGGATCGCCTCGGCAGTCTCGCGCGTGCGGCGCAGCGGCGAGATCAGCGCTTGTCCGAAATGCCAGCCCTTCGCGGCGAAATGCGCGCCCAGCGCCCGCGCCTGTTGTTGCCCGCTGCCTGTCAGCGGCAGGTCGGTGCGGGCGCCGATGCGGCGCGGCGCTTCTGAGGCAGCGAAGGTGTTTCCATGGCGGACGATCACGAACATGGGAGTCGCCTAGAGGGTTTTCTTGTCCGTTGGGAGTGCCCGGCGGCAAAAGAAACGTGATTGCGGCGGATTAGCCCGGAAAGGGATCGCCCAGTCGGGCAATGGCGGCTTCGGCCAAAGCGACATCGGCGGGCGTGTCGATCCCCGAAAGGGCGTGGCTGGGGGGCTCGACCTCCAGCGTGTCGATGCTGCGGCCGCCTTCGAGGAAGCGCAGTTGCTCAAGGCTTTCCAGCCTTTCGTAGGTGCCCGGAGCGCTGTCGGCGAACCATTCGAGCGCTTCCAGCCGATAGCCGTAAAGCCCCAGATGCTGCCACACCGGCGAAACAGGCCCCGCGGCGCGCAGTTTGGCCTCATCGCGCAGGGCCGGGATGATGTTTTTGGAAAACCACAAGGCGCGGCCATCGGGCGCGCGGGCGCAGGTGGTGCCGCTGAAGGGCGCCGCGATCTTGTGCTGGCGCAGCCGGTCGAGCCGCTCCCAGTCGAGCCTGTACACCGGCGTGGCCACATCGGCTTTGCCGCGCCGCAGCGTCTCGATCAGCCCGGCGATGGTGGCGGGCGGGATAAAGGGCGCATCGCCTTGAAGATTGACCACCAGTTGCGGGCGCTGCGCCTGCTGGCGCGCCGCCGCGCAGGCCCGCGCCGAACCGGATTCGAGCGCGGCATCGGTCATTGCCACGGCCACACCCAGTTCGGCGGCGTGGTCGGCGATGCGCTGGTCATCGGTGGCGACCACCAGCGTGCAATGCCCGGCCTGCGTCGCCGCCTGCCGCGCCATCGCCACCACCCGCTCCAGCAGCGTGCGGCCCGCGATGCGCAGCAATGGCTTGCCCGGCAGGCGCGATGAACCGTAGCGCGCCGGGATAACGATCAGGTCGGGCGCGCCGGAACCGTCGCTGTCAGGCAACGCCGGTCCTCACCAGATCATGGATATGGACGATGCCGATCAGCGTGGAATCACCCTCCACCACGAAAAGCACCGAAATGGCGTTCTCATTGAGGATGCGCAGCGCTTCGGAGCCCAGCATATCGGCCGACACCATCAGCGGCGTGGGCGACATATGCTGGCCGATCTGGTCGTTCAGATCGTGGACGGCGATGCAGCGGCGCAGATCGCCATCGGTGAAGGCGCCGACCAGCCGGCCCTGCTCATCCACCACGGCGGTGCAGCCATAGCGCTTGCGGCTCATTTCGATGGTGGCGTTCACCAAAGTGGCGTTGCGGCTGACGCGGGGAATGGAATCGCCCACGCCCATCAGATCGCCCACTGTGGCCAGCTGCGCGCCCAGGCGGCCACCGGGATGGAAGACGTGGAAATCGGAGGGCGTGAAGCCGCGCGCCTCGATCAGCGCCACCGCCAGAATGTCGCCCAACACCATTTGCAGCGTGGTCGATGAGGTGGGGGCCAGATTGTTGGGGCATGCCTCGCGCACCATGGGCAGTTCGAGGCAGATGTCGGCGGCGTGTCCCGCCGTGCTGTCGCGATGCGCGGTGGCGACGATCAGCTTGATGTTGAAGCGGTCGCAATAATGGAAGATGTCGACCAGCTCGCTGGTTTCGCCCGACCAGGTGATGGCCAGCACCACATCATTCTCGGTGATCAGGCCCAGATCGCCATGGCTTGCCTCGCCGGGGTGGAGAAACAGCGCGGGCGTGCCGGTGGAGCGCAAGGTGGCGGCGATCTTGCGACCGATGTGGCCGCTCTTGCCCATGCCGCTGACGATGATCCGGCCCTGTGTGTTGACCATGACGTGGATGGCGCGTTCGACCGCCGCGCTCAGCTGCGGCGATTCGAGGGCGGATTTGAGGGTTTTGAGCGCGTCCAGCTCGATATCGAGGGTCTTGAGCGCCGAGGCAGCCAGGCGGGCCTTGAGCAAAGCGGTGTTCATAGAGCCCCCAAATTAGTTAAACGCACGTAAATCTCCACCTTGGCGGGCCGGTTGATTATGGGAAGCTGGCGGGGATTGCCAGTTGTTTCGATACTCGCCATGGGGGATTGACAGTCAGCGAAGGTGAAGGTTCCCCTTCATTTCGCCGCGATCAGACGATTTTCTAAATGTATGGCAGGTGAACAATGATTCTGTGCGGGCGTAAAATCGGTCAGGACTTGCCTCTTTTCGTCATCGCCGGGCCTTGCGTGATCGAAAGCGAGGAGATGACGCTGTCGATCGCCGAGGCGCTGGCCGGAAGCGCGCAAAAGCTGGGTCTGCCGCTGATTTTCAAGGCTTCGTTCGATAAGGCGAACCGCAGTTCGGACCGCTCTTTCCGGGGTTTGGGCATGGAAGAAGGGCTGCGCATCCTCGACAAGGTGCGTGCGCAAACCGGCCTGCCGATCCTGACCGATGTGCATGATGCCAGCCAGGTGGAGGCGGTGGCCAGTGTGGCCGATGTGCTACAGACGCCAGCTTTTTTGGCGCGGCAGACGGATTTCATCGCGGCGGTGGCGGCCTCTGGCAAGCCGGTGAACATCAAGAAGGCGCAGTTCATGGCGCCCGGCGATATGGCGCAGGTGGTGGCCAAGGCGCGCAATGCGGCGACAGCGGCGGGGCATGATCCCGACAATTTCCTGGTCTGCGAGCGGGGGGCCTCTTTCGGCTACAACACGCTGGTGTCGGATATGCGTTCGCTGGCGATCATGGCGGAAACGGGCTGCCCGGTGGTGTTCGACGCCACCCATTCGGTGCAGCAGCCGGGCGGCCTGGGTGACCGTTCAGGCGGTCAGCGCGAGTTCGTGCCGCTGCTGGCGCGCGCGGCGGTGGCGGCTGGGGTTTCGGGCGTGTTTATGGAAACGCATCCGGATCCGGACAAGGCGCTGTCGGATGGGCCGAATGCCGTGCCGCTGGATCAGGTGGAGCCGTTGCTGGCCAAGCTGCAGGCGATCGATGCGCTGGTGAAGGCGGGGTAAGGTGAGGGCGAGGGGCTGATGTGGTCCCTCGCTCCATGCTGTTAAGGGGCGTATCGGCTGACCGCGATGGCCACCAGCAGCGATGCCGCGATGGCCATGGCCGTTTCGGACAGCGAGTGCGTGTTCCATTGCCACACTTCAAGGCCGGCATAGCCCGGCATGTTGGCGCGGCGGCCGTGGCCGAAGGCTTCGATCCACTGGTATTCGCGCTGAGTGATCTCGCGCATGATGCACACGGCAGCAGCGGCGAAGCAGCCGATCCAGATGGCGGCCTTGTTCGTGGCCTTGAGGGCGCGGCCAATCAGCCAGCAGGCGAGTTGGATACCTAAAGCGACGGGGATGTGTGCGAGCATTGAGCCTCAGCGTTTGTGAGTTGTGGAGGCCCCGGGGTGGAAGGGGTCATGCATGCGGCATTTCGCAAAGCGCGGCTGCCACCGGATTTCACAGAAGGCTTGGCGATTCACTGTTGAGATGGCTTTCCGTAAGAAGTACCTTGGTTTCTGAAGGCATCTGAATATTTTCTGAATGAAATTAAGATGACATCAATAATCAGATCAGATAGTCACGCGCCAACATAGGGGCAAACCAGGGACTATTGGTGATCCACAAGAAGACTGTTCGTCGCTCGAATCGGGCGGCGTTTTTCGGTGCGCGTGTCAGTTTCGTGGCTTTGGTGGCGGCTATTCCTGCCCAAGCCTGGGCCCAATGCTCCCCCGATCCCAGCCAGAGCGGTACGGCGGTCATCTGCTCGGGCAGCGATACAAATGGCTATACGATCAGCACCAGCGCCTCGCCTTTGACCGTCAACAACGGTGCGAGTGTGAGCAACAGCGGTGCCCCTGCGATCACCGTATCGATCCCTTCGACGGGCAACTTCAACACGCGTTCTGCCACGATCACCGTCAATGGCACGGTGACGGGCAGTGGGGGCGCTGGCATCAGCGTGCTGTCGGGCCCCCTCGGCTCGAACAGCTACGACTATTACGGCACCAATGCCACCATCACCGTGGGATCCGCCGGTGCCGTCAGCGGCACCTATGGCATCACCGCGACACAAAGCTCTGGCAACAGCTATGGCGGGGTGACCGTTTCGATCGACAATGCCGGCAGCATTAGCGGCACAAGCGGCGTGGCGCTCTACGGTTCCAACAGCTACGGCTATTTCTCATCCGTCACCAACCGCACGGGCGGGACGATCGGTGCGATTCAGGCCAATGTGGGTTCCATCAACAATGTGGGCACGATCGATGGCGGAGCGCTGAGCGCCATCGCGCCGGCGACTGGCACCACCAGTTTTTACGGCGGCATCGGCAACAGCGGCACGATCACCTCGGCCAGCACTGCGGCGACCATCGCCAATTACAACAGCACGATCACCAATGCCGGCACCATCAGCAACACGAGCAGCGGCGCAGCGATCAACGCCATCTCGATCAGTCTGACCAATCTGATTGGCGGCACGATCAGCGCGGGCGGGGCCAATGTCATTGGCACCAGTGCCACCAACGCCAGCATCTACAATTGGGGCGCGATCACCAACACCGGCACCGGCACAGCGATAGCCGTGAATGGCGCCCTTTCCGTAACCAACAATGCGGGCGGCATCATCTCGACCGCCGCAGGCAACACGGTGCTGAGCACGACCGGTGCGCTCAATCTGGTCAACAGCGGCTCGATCATCGGCAATGTCAGCGCGGGGTCGGGGACGAACCCGGGGGGCAGCACCATCGATTCGACCGCTGGCACAATTACCGGCAACCTGACGTTGGGCAGCGGCAATGATACGCTGATCGCCACGCTGAAGAATGGCAGCCTCTACACCGGTATTTCCGGCGTGATCAACGGCGGGGGCGGCACCAACACTGTCCAGCTCAAGACGACTGCCGATACGACGCTTTCCTCGGCGGTCAGCCTGCCCACCAATTTCACCGTGCTCGATTTCGTACCCACCTCCGGCACCACGGTGACGCTGGCCAATGGATTCTCTAATGCCGGCATGATCTCTTTCGATGGCTCCGGCACGCTCAACAATCAAACGACCCTGAGCGGCTCGGGCCAGATCATCGGTCAAAGCGGTTATTCGGGCGGCGGCACGTTCAGGAACGATGGCACGATCTCCACGACCAACCCGCTGGGCGACCCGGCGGTCGGCCTAACCTCTGCCTCGATCAACAACACTGGCACGATCTCGGCCAGCGGTGCGGGTGTGGTGCTTTCGAGCGGTAATAATTTCATCAACAGTGGGACGATCACGGCGCAAACCGTAGCGGCTTCACTCTATGTCGGCGGCACCTTTACCAACACCGGCACGATCCGCTCCGTGAGCAGCCAGGGCCTCTCGCTGACCTTGTCCGGAAGTGGCACGAACAGCGGCGCCATTTCGGGGGCAAGCATTGCCCTTGCCCTGAAGAGCGGCACTTTGGTAAACACCGGCACGATCTCCGGTAACGATGGCGTGACGCTGAGCAGCTATGCCACCATCGATAATGAAGCCGGCGGCACGATCACGGGCGGCTCATGGGCGATCAACAATTCGGGGTTCAATTTTAACGCCCGCGTGATCAACGCCGGTACGATCAATGGCAACGTCGATCTGGTCGCCAGCGGCTTTTACACCGGTTATGTCACCAGCAATATCTATTGGTCCAAGGCCGGTGGCGTGCTCAATGGCAATCTAGCGCTGGGCAATGGCGACATGCTGATCACCAGCCTGACCGGCAGCGGCACAAGCGGCTATGCCGGGATCAATGGCACGGTCAATGCCAAGAATTCGGTGCTGCGCTATGATGTCACTGCCGATGCCAGTGATACTTTGGCGGCCCATGCGGGCTTCACCACGCTGGGCTATCAGGTTGCCAGCGGCGCCACACTGACGCTGGGAACGAACGGCACCTATGGTTCCACGGTCACGCTGGCCGGGCAGGGCAATGTGGTGCTCAACGGCACAGTGTCGACCAGCAATGCTGCGGCGCTGACCACCGCCTCCGTGATCCAGCAGGGCAATTCGGTTCTGCCCACGGCATTGACCATCACCAACAATGGCGCACTGGCCAGCACGCGCGGCAGCACCTCCAGCTATACCGGCACGGTGCTGCTGCCCTCCGGCTATAGCTACACCGGTACTGGCAGCGGCATTGTCGGCTCCACCTTTATCAACAATGGCCAGGTAAGTTTCACGGACACAACGGGGACAACCAGTCCCTATGCCGCCGTGTCCAGCCTTGCGGTGGTCAACAATGGCAGCATCAGTGCCGCAGGGGGTAATGGCGTTTCGGCGACCACGCTGACCAACAGTGGCAGCATCACCGCCACCGGCAACGCCTTCCTAAGCACCGGCAGCAGCACTATCAACAATAGCGGCACGCTTACCAGCACCGCTGGCGCCGCCATCCGCAGCTCAAGCTATTCGAGCACTGGCGACACGCTGAACAATCTTGCCGGGGGCAGTGTTACCGGTGTGGGCACGGCGGTGCAGATGATCGGCGGTCTGGTCAACAATGCGGGCACCATCAACGGCAACGTCAATCTCGGCTATACGCCTGCTGGCGGAGCGAACAGTGTTTCGGGCATGTATATCGCCAATGGCGGCACGCTGAACGGCGATCTTGCCTTTGGCGGCGGCAATGCCATTCTGGTGGAGACCGGTTCCGGTTTCGGCGTGACGGGTACGATCACTGCGGGCTCGGGAACCAACTGGATCGGGCATCAGCGCAGCGGCACCGCCACGGTGACCTTGGGCAGCACGCTGCCCAGCGGCTTCACCAATGAGTTCACCGTGGCGGCAGGGTCTACCTCGAAAGTGACGCTCACCGGGCCTTCCGGCTATGCTGGCAACCTCTATGTTGGCGGTGCGGGTACGATCATCAACCAGGTGGCCACCGCCGGCTCCGTCTATGGCGTGGGTTACTTGGGTAACACGCCCTATGCGGGCATCGAGTTGGCCGGTTTCCTTAACCAGGCCAATGTCCGCAGTGTGTCGCTGAGCGCTGCCACCTTCAGCAATACGGCTTCTATCGGCTCTTCCAGCCTGGCTGGTGCGGCCGTCACGCTCAGTACAGCGAATGGTTTCACCTTCAGCAACAGCGGAGCAATCACAAACGATGGCAACTCGGCGGCAGTCCTGCTGTCGGGAAGCACGGCCAATAGCAGCAGCATCGCAAACAGCGGCACTATTATCGGGGGCATGAACGCCAATCTCACCGTGGCCTCAGGAAACTCGGTAAGCATCACCAACACAGGCGCCATCAGCGGTTACCAGCAGCCACTGTATGTCGCCTTTCCGAGGCCTCCCTACTATCTGATTTACGTCGACACCGCGCTGACGGCCACCGCTTATGGCGCCAAAAATCTGACTTTGAACAACAGTGGCATGATCACCGGCGCGATCAATCTGGGTGGGAGCGCCGCCACGCTGCTCAACAACAGCGGCACGATCAATGGCGCGATGAGCCTGACCGGTGGCGATGTTACACTGATCAACAGCGGCACGATCACTGGCGCCATTATGACGGGTGCTGGCAACGACAGTCTGATATTGGGTGGTGTTGTCACCGGGGCCATTTCCACAGGAGACGGCGATGACAGCATTGCCTTGAATGGTGTGTTCTCGGGCAGTATTGATGGTGGCGCGGGCACCAATAAGCTTTCGATCAGCAGCGGCACGCAAGCGGCACCTGTGGCTCTTACTTTTGTACGCAACATTGGGGCGTTCACCCAGACTGGTGGTTTCGCCACCGTCTCGGGTTCGGGTACTTTCGGCACCGCCACGTTGACGGGCGGGCGTTTGGTCGGACTGGCCGGGTCGATCCTCAATGCCGACAGCTTTAACGTAGGCAGCAATGCCACCTTCGGTTCGGCGGGCACGGTCAATGGTAATGTGGTGGTCAGCGGCACTCTGAGCCCCGGCGCCTCGCCCGGCACGATGACGGTGAACGGCAATGTGACGCTGAACGGCGGATCGACCTCGCTCTTCGAGATCACGCCGACAGTGTCCGACAAGCTGATCGTCAATGGCAAGATGACCATCCTGCCTGGCAGCACGCTGCAGATTGCCGCCACCGGCCCGGTGAAGGTGGGCTCCACGCTCGATCTCATCACCGCCTCGGGCGGGGTGAGCGGCACCTATGATACGGTCACGGGCCTTGCGGGCAGTGTGCGCACGCTGGCCAATGGCGATCTGGGCCTACTGGTGCAATTCGCCAATCCGGACAGCTACAATCCCCAGCTGCGCCGCGCCGTCGCCTATGTGAACAGCGCCATGGCGGCCAGCAGCGCGCCTGCGGCACTGAATTCGGCGCTCTCCGCGCTGCAGGACGGCAATGGCGCGCCAATTGCTTCGGCCTTCGCGCGATTGACGCCTGAGCCCTATGCCGATGCCTTGCAGATCGGCACGGAAACCGCTTTGTCGCTTTCCGGCAATGCCCGGACTCTCGGTGAGGGCGAAGCCAATGGCCCAACCCATATCTTCGCCTTCGGTCAGGGGCTGGGCAGCCTGCGCCAGTTCGCCAGCCGCGAAACGCAAGGCGTGAGCCATGCCACGATCAACGGCTTTGGCGCGCTGGGCGGGCTTGGTCTGGCCGGGCAGGACTATGCCTTCTCGGCCTATGTGGGCTGGATGGATCAGAGCCAGTCGATCTCGGCACTGAGTGCCTCGACCAAGGCGCGCGGCGTGGTGGGCGGTGTGGCTGCTCGTTTTGGTGGGGCGACGCGGATCACGCTGTCGGCCAACTATGACGCGGCCCACGCGTTGACCCGTCGTTATGTGCCCGATGCGGGGACCATCTCGACGGCCTATTCGCTGCCGAGCTGGTCCTTCGATGCCTCGATCAGCCATGCGGTGCCGCTGGGGCAGGGCTGGATGGTGCGCCCGCAAGTCGGCACGACCTGGGTGACGACCAGCCATGATGCCATCAACGAGGCCAGCGCTCATCCCTTCGCGCTGAGTGTGGACAAGGCCGATATCACGCAGGGCTTTGTGGATGCGGGGCTGGGCTTTGAGACGGCGCCGGATGCGACTGGGCCTTGGCGGCGCTTCCTGACGCTGGGTGTGCGTTATCGCGTTCAAGGCGACCAGATGGCGGCCACGGCGGCGCTGGCGGGTTACTCCTCCAGCCTTGCGGCGCTGGGCGTGGGGCGTAACCGGGTCGACGCCACTATGGCGGCTGGCGTGGAATATCGCCTGGCGCCGGGAGCCAGCCTGTTCCTCAATGCCTCGGGCGAGCTGGGCAAAGCCAGCAAGCGTGAGAGTGTGACGGCGGGGGTGCGGTTCAGGCTGTAAAGTGGGATGGGGTGGGAGCGCGGCGATGCGCTCCCACGAAGATTGGGACTGTTATCCCTGTCGAGGCGATCGTATCGGCGCCGATCGATCTGGAGACTGCCGGTAGTATCCGTATCCCTTATATAAGGGCGGGGTTGGGGGGTGAATCTGAATTCAAGTGAATCGAAAATTGCGATTTTATTTCAAATACCAACATGAATCTGTGTAAATTGCAAAGACAGGTTCATTCGGTTTACTTGTTATCTGGCTGCATATATTTCGACCTTTCTGAAACGAGATAGGGTCGTTGCTTGAAATAAATGTTACAGAGCGACCTTCCCACCCTCCGCCGATATAGGATATTGTTGATTTCCCAGTAATTTTCCATAACAAATGAACTGTGTCTAATGTAATCGACGACGCGCTGGCAATATTGGAACTAGTATTGTTGATGGACGTAATGTCCCTTACAAAACTGTTTCCAGAAGGTATGCCGTATATTTCCATTTTTTTATTATCGCGGGCATCAATGTTTGAAAGGGTTATATTTTTATTTTGGCCAGAAAGGAAAATACCGAATTGGCCTTTTGAAGATAATCCTGCGCAATCTGGGCGAATTGTGGAATTTGTGATTTGAATTTCTCCGATCCCTTTACCTGCATAGACGCCGTTTTCACCATAGCCACATAAGGTGCTTGCTGTAACGCGAAGGTTCGCATTGGTCTCGATGCTTATGGCATTGCCTGCATTACCCAGTGAACGAAGTCCGGTGAAGGTCAGTGTGGTCACTGTGCCTCCGCCTGTATTTTGGATGATGATCCCGTCGCCAGATGAACTGGATGCCCAGCAGGCATTGCAATTCAAACCTTTTACTGCCGCGGACGGTGCGGTGGCGTCGAGTGTGAAGGCGGTCGAACCGTTGGTATCTCCTAGGTAGGTATCGGCAAAAGTGGTCCAGATGACTTGCTGATTGGATTTGGGCGCGATGGATGTGCCAACCTGGCAATAAATGGCATCGCTGTGTGTGATGAACAGGCCGCCAGCATCATAAATCATGAAGCAACTGGCGGGCCGGGCATCTGAATTGACGCTGGTGACGACCACATGGTCCAGTTTGTTGTCAACGGATCCTGCCTGTGCGGTGCTGCTGCCAATGCTGATGACGTTGCATTGGGATCCTTCAGAATTATAAGCATAGAAATTTTCGACCCGATGCAGCGAGCCATTAAGATCAAGGGCGCCACAAGAGCCGGTGATATAGATATTCCGCATGGTAACCTGCTGGGAAGACGGCGATACTCGGATAACCGTTCCTGTCGCGGGACCAGCAGCGCTTGCATTCACCGTCAAGTCACGGAGCGATGCACCTAATCCGTTCAGCATGATCATTGGGTTGAGGTTTGCGGCGCCGGCGGCCAATCCCCGGTTCGTTGATTTGAGGCCATTGCCTTTTAGTGTCACGCCTGCTCCGACCGTCAGGGTTGAGCCTATCACGCAATTTGCGGTGCCGTTGATGACTACTTCGCTGGTTTCGGTCGCCGCAGCATAGGAGAGGGCTGCGTTGATTGCACGGGCATCGTCCGTTACTCCGTCGCATTTCGCGCCAAAATTTTTGATGTCAATGCCTTGCGCTGAAAGAGCACTTCTCAAGCACTTCTGGTTCAACTCGGGTCTTGTCGATCTTTCGTTGTCTTTCTCTGGCTGGTTCGCGCATATCATATCGGTTTTGCGGTAAGGCAGGGAAGGGACATTACTTGGCTCAGCATATTTTTCTTCCCATGCATGTTTTAAGCTGAACGGCTTCATTGTGAGCGCGTCGTTCTCTTCGATGTAGATCGTTGGTAGGGACGCGGAAGCCTTGCTTATTGCGGGATCCGCAGAGTTTACAAATAGCGGTATGTCGTTCGTTATTGCGGATTGTGGCGACGGCAGTGGCAAGCTAGCAGCGGGGATCATCCTATTTGAATGATTCGAAATGGCCGCGCTTGCTGAACTCGGGGTGGGGCTAACGAAGAAAAGAAAGCCTATGAAGGCAAGGTGTGGTAATTGCATGATGCCTCCTTCATTTAATTTTGCGAAAATAAATTAATGAAGTTTGTAGAATTTTTAAAAATTCAATATCTTTATTAAAAGATCAAAAAATTTTAACTAATTAATCTGATATTATCGGGCTTCGAGGTGGGCCTAATAGGGTTTTTATCCTGCATGGTATATGGTGTGTCTGTGGTGATGGAAGATTAGAGCGCTACTCGATCCAGTATTATCGCCATTTGATTAGATAAATCGAGGAGCATTTTGAGATGATTACGCCAGTGGTTTTGTGCGGCGGGAGCGGAACACGTTTGTGGCCGCGCAGCCGGGCAAGCAAGCCCAAGCCGTTTCTTCCGCTGGTGGGGGACCGCACGCTGTTCGAAGCCGCGCTGCATCGCGCGGTGGATCGCTCTGTCTTTGCCGCGCCGCTGATCGTGACCGGCAAGGCGCATCTCGAACATGTCGAAAGCCAGCTGACCCTCGCGCCCGACGCGGGCGTGGTGGTGGAGCCTTCCGCCCGCAACACCGCCGCCGCCATCGCCCTGGCCGCGCTGCGCCTGCCCGAGGATGCGGTCATGCTGGTCTGCCCCAGCGATCACCATATCGGCAATCCCGAGGCCTTCGTGGAAGCAGCTCGCCGCGCCGAAGCTCTGGCGCAGCAGGGCTGGTTGGTGGCTTTCGGCATCGCCGCCACCGCGCCGGAAACCGGCTTTGGCTATGTGAAAAGCGGCGAGGCGATTGTCGGCACCGGTGGCTACAAGGTCGACCGCTTTGTCGAGAAGCCTGATCTGGAACGCGCCATGCAGTTCCTGAGCGAAGGCACCTACAGCTGGAACGGCGGCATCTTCGCCTTCCGCGCCGGTGACTATCTGCGCGAGTTGGAAGCCCATCGCCCCGATATCGCCGCCGCCGTGCGCGAGGCCGTGGCGCAAGGCCATGAGGATGGCCGCCGCTTCCATCCCGATGCCGCGCTGTTCGCCGCCGTGCCCAGCGAATCGATCGATTATGCCGTGATGGAAAAGACCCAGCGCGCCGCTGTCGTCCCCGCCGCCATGGCCTGGAGCGACATCGGCAACTGGCACGCCCTGTGGGAAGCGCGCGACCGCGACGCGGCCGGCAACAGCGTCATCGGCAAGGCGGAACTGGTGGGATGCCGCAACGTTCTGGTTGAGAGCGATGGCGCGCATGTCTCGGTCATCGGGCTGGAGGATGCCATCGTGGTCGTTGACGGACCCGATGTGATGATCACCTCGGTGGCGGGCGTGCAGAAGGTCGGCAAGCTCTACGGCGCGGCCAACCAGTAAAGGAAATTGTAGTGAGCATCGTGGCCATTCAGGGCGAACTGCCCGTCAAGCTGGTGGACAAGCCCTGGGGCAAGACCGATCTGCCCCCGCCTTTCACCGCGCCTGATGGCCGCCAGATTGGTGAAATCTGGTTCGAACCGCCCGCCGCCCTGCCCGAGCTTTTGGTGAAATACATCTTCACCAGCGACAAGCTTTCGGTGCAGGTCCACCCCAGCGATTCGCAGACCATGGCCAAGGGTCTGGGCAAGCAGGGCAAGGAGGAGTGCTGGTTCGTGCTGGCCGCCGAGCCCCATGGCAAGCTGGGCATCGGCTTTCGTGAGCCGATCAGCCATGAGGCGATGCGCGCGGCCTCTCTGGATGGCAGCATTGAGGAGATGCTGGTCTGGCACGATGTGAAGCCGGGCGATTTCTTCTACATTCCGGCCAACACTGTCCACGCCATCGGCG
>NZ_BCZE01000088.1 GCF_001598555.1 Novosphingobium rosa NBRC 15208 | reverse complement strand
GGGCTGGGCCTGCGGCTTGAATCGCAGGCCCTGCCGGTCAGTGCTCCTTGATCTTGCCGGTACTCAGACCCTGCACCCAGTCGCTGACCGAATGCGGATGTGCCTCCCCGTTCCCCAGATCGACAAGGAACTGCGTGGCTGAGGCGAACTGCCCCGGTACAAGACCTGTGGCATAGCCGACCGATTCGAGAGCGTGCCGCGTCAGCTGTTTTGTGGGCTTGCCATGGGCGACATTGCCCACATCCTTGCCCAGGTTGATGACGCTGTCATATACCTTCTGGAGCGGGGTGACGGACGGGTTGAACACCTTGTGCCCGGCCACCGCGTTCCATGTGGGCTGGAAGAGATCGCGCAGGCCGGGGATTGGCGCCAGCTGATTGGCTAGCGCATGCTTGAAGACGAAGGTGGCCCACCATTCATCGTCATCCGGCCCATGGCCGCCCAGCGCCATCTTGATCGCCGCATCCCACATCGGGGCAATGGCGATCAGCCACCATGCGCGCGCGGCCAGCCGCCCCAGGCTACGGGGCTGGCGCACATCCTGCCCTGTGGCATCGCGATAGAGCGTGCGCTGGCGCTGATACTGCGCCGACATCTGGGTGTAGAACATCGTGAACAGCTTCGCGACCTCACCCCATTTCCCGGTGCCGCGCTGGATGGCCGCCAGATCCTTGGCCCCAGCCGAGCCCATGGTTTTTCGCACGGCCTTGTCTGCGGCGAACTTGGCGTCCGCATCGCTCAGCCCCTCGCTGATCCCCTTGTTATAGGCGCCAACCCAGACCGGCACCGAGACGCGTTGAACCATGAAGCCGATGCCATGAAACAGAAAGCGCTGCGCCTCGCGGATGTGGGCCGCCGCCTTGGTCAGAGGGCGCCCATCGTTCAGCTTGTCGATCTGCTTGCGAATATCATTGTCAAAATGCTCAAGGTGGGCGCGCACCTCGGGCGACTGTTCCAGCACATGGTTCACCGTGCCGCGATAGTCCTTGGCCATCGCCGCCATGCCCTGGGCCATCCACTTCTCGCCGATCACCTCGGTGCCATAGACCAGGCCGCTGGTATGCACGAGGATGGTGCTCGCGCGCAGGCCGAGGCCCACTGCTGTGGTATTTGCACGCAGGGCCTGAATGAACTTGCCGAACCCTTCATTGCCCGCGCGCTCGCTGGCCCACCGGTTGGCGATGAACTTCACCCACGGGCGGAACTGCTTGCGCACCTCTGGCCCCAGCGCCTCATCCACCGCCTGCATCACCCGCTCGCTAGTCAGGAAACGCCAGGCCTTCATCACCGCCTCGCGGTGGGTGATATCGTGGATCACCTCGCCCAGGTGCCGGTTGATCACCCCCATATCCAGCAGGATGGGTTTCTTCACCACCTCCTCGCGCGCCTTGGTGGCGCTGGCCGTCGTGTTGGCGCGGGTATAGCGTCCCTCGAAAAGATCGGCATCGCGGCCCCGGTTTTCCTCGGCCTTGTAATCCCGGGTCTCATCATAGATCGCCGGGTAATAGCCGCCCTGCATCTCGCCATGCGGGGTCAGGAACTTGAGCGGCTCGACCTTGTCAGGCGCTACGCCGTTGATGCGCTTCTCCATGGCCTCGATCTGGGGCCACAGCGTTTCGATGGTGTCCCACACGCCCTGCACATAGGTCCATTCCCCCTTGGTCAGTGTGCCATTGAGGAAGTCCATGATGGCGCCACGGTTCCAGCCATAGCCATCGGCCAGGCGCTGGAGGTTGCCCTCATTGCCGACGTTCAGCGCCATGGCGATGATCTGGTGTCGGCGCAGCTCCACCGGCGCCCCAGTCACCCGATACTGGAACGGTAACACCACCTTATCCTGCCAGCGGCCCAGATCCTCGCGCGGCACGGCCTCAAACAGGTTGCGGGTGCGGTGATAGTAATCGGCCAGCATGGCATCCTCGCGCGCCTGCGCATCAGCCACCGGGCGGAAGGCGATGCGGTTGAACACGCCATTGGGATCACCACCGTCGAGCCAGTCGAACACGGTTTCCATCCGCAACAGCGCGGCATCGATGCTGAGGATACCCGACTTGATCCGATCCCCCAGGCCCGGCTCGATCAGCGGCGCGGGCGGCCGCTGCCGTAGATGACTGGCGGCGTGGACCGCCTCCGCCTCGATATCGGCCCAGTCGCGCTCCTCCTGCCCGTCCAGCAGGCTTTGCTTCAGGCGGCCAAGATGCATCACCTGCGCCACCGCCTCGTCCAGCCCCATCAGGTTTTCGACAGACAGGCGGGTCCAATGCGTGCCCTTGATGGTCGCCTCGAAGCTGGCGGGCACCACGACATCATAGCCCTCGGCCTGCCGCGCCTGCGCCCATTCCGCCCATTTGTTCTGCCGATCCAGCAGCTTCTGGGTCGCCTCGACAAAGTTGACCTCGGCCAGCAGTGTCTGGGCCTGCTCCAGATAGGCCTGGTCGACTGACTTCATGGTCTTGCGCCGGGCGATCTTAGCCAGCCGATCCTTGGCCGCCTCCACCTGATCATGCGCCTCCTTGGCCTCGGCCAGCAGGGCCGAGGAAATCAGCTGCTGCTGCTTGGCCACCAGCGCAGCGCCCATATCACCCTTGACCAGCGCCGCCTCTGCCGCGCGCCCGGCCTTGGCCACATTGCGCGCATGGCGCGCGATCGCACCGGCGGAAGCTTCCTCCGCCACGATGCCGCCCCGCACCTTGTTGCGCGCCCACTGGCGGGCCAGAGAGTAGGGCGTCACATCCTGCCCGGTGCGGCGCGCGAGAGCGCGGGCCTCGGCGGCCAGAACTTCGCCCTGAAGCTGGTTGTTCACCGCCGCCTGCGCCTCGCGTTCGATCTCGCCGTTGTTGAACGGATCTGTGCCGTGGCGCGCTTCCATGGCCGCATCGGTGGCCGTATCGATCAGACGCTGACGCAAGCCGCGCTTGTCGCCCCCGGCCACGACCTCCTTATGCGCCCGCTCGGCGCCGATCAGCGTCTCAATCATCTGCTGCCCGGATGCGAACCCGGCCTGTTCCGCCAGATCATCGGCATTCATGCCCTTCTCGCGGGCAAGGGGCGGCACCATCCGGGGCAGCAGGTCAACGGCATCCTGCCCCAGCCGATCCGCCATCCACGATTTGGAGATGCCATTCTCCTTGGCCAGCCGGATCGCGGAGAGCAGGGGAGAGCGGTCGAGCTGCTCGGCCTGCTTGTCGCGTTCCTCGCGCCATTCGCGTTGATAGGCCGCCTGTTTGCTGCGGCGGATATCGGCCATGGTCTTGGCCATCAGCTGGCCGCCCGCTTCCTCGCGGGCGCGCTGCACCTGATCGGCATAGGCCGCGAACTCCGGCCCGGTCATCCCGGCTGATGCCGCATCGCGGAACAGCGGTTCCAGCTGCAACCGGTCCTGCGCCGCTGTGATCTCGTCATCGGTAGCGAGCATACGATCCATCACCTGGCGGATCTCCGGCGTGATCGGCGCGCGCAGGCTATCCACCTTGCGATAGATTGCCAGCATCCACCCCCTGAAGGTTTCGAAGAGGCGGGACAGGGCAGAGGAGGGCGCGCGTCCCTCCATCAGATAGCGCTCGGTGCCGCGCGCCCACAGCTCATGGGCATCGACCGGGATCACGCCATCCTCGCCGATGGCATGGCCTTTATCGGCAAACCAGCGCTTCACAGTTTCCCAGTCCTGCACCACGCCAGAAGCAATTGCAGGCAGCTGGGCAGCGCTGGCTACCGCATGCTCGTGATATTCGGTCGGGGTGAGAGCGAATCCCTGATCCATCGCGGCACGCCGCAAAGAGGCGTAATCCGTGAATTGCTTCATCCCCTGTGCCACGCCCTCTGGCACGTCAGCGAGATGCCCGGTCAGATATTTCTCTGCCTCCTGCCGTGGTAGGTCGATGTAATACAATTCACCGTCGGGGTTACGCCCGGCATAGTTTGCGGCGATCTCGGGATCTGTTGTGAAGTTGAGATGCCCGTCTTTGGTGTTCCCTTGGCGAGAAGAGCTTAGATCACCCTGGCCGCGATAGAGGCGCACCGTGTCCGCGCCCTCGGCGTCGGCCCGCAGCTCCTCAAGCCACTGGTGCCCCAACTCATGTAACAGCGTGGACAGGTTCCGCGCCTGGAATAGCTCGATTACAGGATGCTGACCCCCGAAGAGGATGCGCCCACGCGGCCCAGAGAAAGCCCCCTGATTGTAACCTTTCGGATCACGGATCATCCCCGCCATCGTGGAATAATCACGGGATCGCCCCTTGTTCTCCTTGAACCCAAACCGCTTGTAGAAGGATACAAGCCGCGAACGCGAACTGGCTCCGAATGACGTGTCTGGTGTCAGTAGCAGGCGCGCGCCGTTGGCATCGGCCCAATTGGCCAAGCGCTGCATAAACTCTGTGCCCACACCAGTGCCACGGCCAGCTTCTGAAGTGTCGATCAAATTGATCTCAGTGCCATATCGGCCATCGGTGATCTTGAGCGTGACACCGCGACTTGCAGCATCAGCTTGGATCTCAGCGAGCGTCTCGCCCTGTTCCAACGCGCGCGCGGCACCCTCGGGCAACTCCTCATAATTCAGGCCTGAATCGCTCCCCGGCTCCAGCTTGCCGATCGCCTCCCGGATCTGTTCATCCGTCATGCTGGCGGGATCATGGCCCTGGCTTTCCAGCATCTGGCGCAGATCCTCCGCCCATTGGCGGATATGGTCTGTCGTCGGCGCCTCGGCATAGCGTGGCGACCCCGCCAGCTCCTCGCCGATGGCATCCATCAGATGGTTGGTATCGAGCGTGGAGGGGCCATGCTCATTCTCGACATTGGCCAGCTCGGGGAAATAGCCCGCCTCGATCGCGGCGCGCAGCGTCGAATCGATACCGTAATCGCCCCGCCCCGACGGCGCGCCTGTGTTGAGGCCAAGTTCGGGATCACGCACCAACCGATTGCGGAACGGCTTGGCCCGGTGCCAGTCCTCGATGCCCATCGAGCGCAGGTCGCCACCATCATCGTTGATGCCGCCCCGGTCGGCGATGAACTCCAGCAGGCTCTTGCCGCCCTGGGTTGTGGCGGGCGCGCCCTTGCGCAGTGCATGGATGACAAGATCATTCACATCGGCCTGGCGCGCCTCCGGCGCCGGAGGCGTCCCGATCTGTCGCACCTCGGTTTGGAACTCATTACCTGTCAGGTCACGGCCCAGCCGGGCGGCTCGGGTCGCCTCGCGCATGGCGATCAGCTGAGCCTGCGCAGATGCTGCCGCCGGGGTGAAACCGTTCTGCTCCAGCTGTGCGGTAACGCGATCGACAATGCGCTGAATGGCGGCATTGCTGGCCTGCTGCCCCTGATCCGCCCCCGTGGCCCGCTCGGCCATCGTCTCCATCGCCTTGGGATAGCGCGCCTTCAGTTCATCAGCCTCGCGCTGGGACAGGCCGCCGGCGTCGAGCCGCATGTCATCCTTGAGTGCGGCAAAGGCCGGGGTGCCGGGCAGGGTGCCCAGGGCGAACTCCACCGGCAGCACCACATCGCCGCCAGTCGCCGCCGCTTCCCGCGCATGGTCTGCCCATTGGCTCATGGGATCTGTGAAGGGGTCGAAACCGTCCGATTGCAGGTAGGACTGGACCGCCTCACCGGGCACGAAGACATGGGTGGCGCCGTGCTGCTCACCCAGATCGCGGAC
The DNA here is from genome assembly GCF_001598555.1 of Novosphingobium rosa NBRC 15208. Classification (GTDB taxonomy): domain Bacteria; phylum Pseudomonadota; class Alphaproteobacteria; order Sphingomonadales; family Sphingomonadaceae; genus Novosphingobium; species Novosphingobium rosa. The sequence continues at coordinate 22,955 of NZ_BCZE01000088.1, read as the reverse complement.
GATGTCGTTGTACCCCTCGGGATCACGGGCGCGCAGCTGGGAATTCTGCGCCGCCTGCGCCATCGTCTCGATCACCGGCTGCGCCATGTCGGCGCGCACGATATCCGGACCCTCGGCGGCCACCCGGCGCCGCAGCTGCGCCGCCCCCGTGTTGAGCACATGCTCGATGCCGCCGATCGTCAGGTTGGAGATACCGCCCGCCACCAGCGTCTGCACGGCGGTGCTGGCCATATCCTCGGGCAGCTTCTCAAAGAAATCGCTGATCGGCTTGTTCTTGTTCTCCGGCAGGATCGCCCAGGCGCTGAAATCCTGTGCCACGGTGGAGAATTCTTCACCTGCCACCTCGCCAATCTGGCTGCGCAGAAAACGGGTCATCAGGCTGGAGCCGCCAGCAGTTGCTTTGAGAAACTGCAACTCGCCGACATATTCGCCAGCCGTTTCGGTGGCCGCATCGATGTTGGCATAGGCCGCTGCCTGTCCCCAGCTCAGCCCTTCATCGCGCGCCTTGTTGTAGCTCTGGCCGCCCTGAACGACACCGCCCGAGATCGCCCCGAGCGCCGAAGCACTCTTGAGGCCGAGCCCGACCGCGCGACCGCCAAGTCCTACCCCCAGCGCAAGGCCGGTTGAGGGCACATTGGAAACACCCCCAAGGATCTGGTCAGGCACCCATTCGCCAGTGTGCGGCATGGTGCGCATGGCATAGTCATTCGCATTGCGCCGCTGCTGGTCGAGCAGTTGCGAGGCACTCCCCCAGCCGATGCCATCGGTGACCATGCGGGCATAACCTGTTGCGCCCGAATAAAGGTTTGCCACACCGGCAAACAGTGCGCCACGGAGGTTCTGACCAACCGGCCCGGCTTCCCGCTTCAATGCCGGGGCCGCAGCTGTATTCCCCATCAGCGCGGCCATGCCAGCCATAAGCGGGCGGGCGATCAGACCGCTGGCGCCCATAGAGGAGGTGCCACCGTTCGCCCCCGAATTGTTGGTGCCCTGAAAGATGTCATCAATCACACCGGGCAGCGTGTTGGTCAGATGATCCCAGCTCTGGCCCAGCACATTGAGCCACTGGTGATCCCCAGCCGCAGCGGCGGCGGTGCGCGGGTTCTGCGCCAGATGCTGGCCGATGGCAGGATTCGCCTGTGCCATGCCCGCCATGCCCTGAGCGTTGATGCCGCGCTGCACATCGTCCAACCCATCCTCGATCATGGCGGGATGCTCACCCACCTGCCGGCCAAGCTGGTTGGCGCGCCCGATCTGAGCCGGATCGCCGCTGGTCAGCACCGCCTGATGGGCAGTGTCAGCATTCATCGCCGAGAGCGTGGCCGCTACCGGGTCAGAAGATGCAGGAGCGGCGGCCTGCTGGCGGCGCAGGCTGGCATAATAATCCCAAGGGATCTGAGGCTGGTTGGGCATAGCCTGGGGCTACGTCATGGATTTGTCCGAATGAATCGCCCTCAACTTGGGGATAAGTTTTTTGTCTGCAGAATACAGATCAAAATTTACCGTTGATTTATAATGATTGTTTCAGGCGTTCCCGAAATATTCCAAGAGTCGGGTGCACGCCCTACGGGACTCTTGGCACTCGCCGTGCTAAAGCGCCAGCAGACAAGGAAAAGGGGGCAGGTTGCAGCCCACCCCCTTCATCCGCCACCACGAATGCAATCGCCGGTGGGCAGAGCATCAATGCACGGGTTGCGTACTCGTTGGGCATCTGAAGTCAAGGCGATTGCGACCAACTCGGAGGCCGCAATGGCAAACTACAAATACAGCAAGTTCCTCAGCCAGTCCAATCATACCGCCTTTGATGCAATCCATCATCCGGGGCAGACCGCTCCCCATTCGGGGATCTACCGGTGCGAAGGGTGTGGCGTGAACGTGGTTTCAACCCATGGGCATGTTCTGCCCCCTCAGAACCACCACCAGCACACCTTCGCGCAGGGTACGATCAGATGGAGGTTGATTGCTGCGACCCACTGACCGGTGCGGGGCCTTTGGGAAGCCACCAGTTCGGCGACCAGAGCCCCAGCATACAAAGCGCGGCAAAGACGCGACGGATATAGGACATTTCGTGTTTCACGCGGGATCTCCGGAAATTTCCGATAGCGGCTATTGAAGGGGCCGGGTGGCATATGCGTATGCTTCCCGGCCTTTCCATTGAATCGCACATCCGGGCCTCTGTAGGACAGCGCCGCTACTGCCCCCCCGCCCCCTGCGCGCGATAGACGCTCAAGACCTCATCATCGGTTGGCTTGCGATGATTGACCCGCTGGAAGGTGTCCTCAATCGCCTGGCGATGCGCGGGCGAGATGGTGCCGAGATCGAGTTGGAATGCCTTTGTGCTGGTACGGCCAGCCGAGAAACCAAAGATGGTCCTCTGCATGGGCACATCCCGCACGGCATCTTTGAAGGCCTGATCGTAATCCTTGGCCGTCGCAGAGCCCTGTCTGGCGATGATCTGGCCGATACGCCCCTTCATCGTGTCATAGACCGCCGGGTAGTCCCCATCCTCGACCTTGATACCCTGTAGGCGCCGCGCGCGCGTGATGGCGCTGTCGATCCCGGTTGTGGGATCGAAGGCGGCATCCTTGCGGCTTTTCTCGCCGATCATCGTCTGTTGGTCGAGCACCAGGGATTTGAGCTGGTTGCCGGAGACCTTGCCGACGACCTCCGCCAGATTGGCGCTCATGAAGGCATCAGGATCACGACGCTTCAAGATCTCCAGCCGCAACGCATCCGCCGTGTTCTCCGGGATCGCCGTGGCGCGCTGCGCATTGTCCTTCGCTTTGTCGGTCAGGGACATAAGCATGGACGGCGACAGGCCCTCACGCACCGCGCGCGGCAGCTGGTTCATGGAAGTGAAGTTGTCAGCACCCATGGCCACAATCGACAATACCGCCGAGTTAGCTGCTGCCTTCTCTTGGCGTTCACGTAGGTCATCGGCCTTGCCGATGACCTGATCTGCACGGCGCTTGGCGCGCTCGGTGCGCTCGAAGCTCCAGCCCTGACTATCAGCCATCCCTTCGATCAGCCCATAGACCTTACTTTTATCCCAGTCCTGCGGGCGATCTGTGGAGAAGTCCCCCGCGCTGGCCCCGCCCTGGCCCTGATCGACCGAGCCCAGTGCCGCCATGTTCTTGGTGACATAGGCTTTCGTTTCATCGGGGGCATGCTGAAACCAGCCATCGCCGTATTTCTCGATTGCCCTGTCGAGATGGCCGGTCCCCCAATTGTAGGCCGCCCATGCCTTGGCCGGATCGCGATATTTCTGGAGCATGGCAGTCTGCACCTGCATGCCCACGCGCCGCAGGTCATCATCGCTCTTTCCGTCCCACGGCTTGATGCCGAACCCGGGATTGCGCGCCGTGGCAGGCATCACCTGCATGGAGCCCATCGCCCCCTTGGGCGAGGTGATCAGCTTTCCGCTCTCATCGCGATCACGGTTGCCGCTTTCAGATTTGGCTGTGATCGCCGTCATCTGCCCGGCCACGCCGCCGGTGCCACCGCCGCCGATCCCTGGCGCCACAACATCAGCGGCTTCGGGCACCATATGCCCCACCGCCGCCTGGAAATCATGATCCGCCTGGCGCATCTGCAGCGGCTGCTGGATCGCCTGACTGATCGCCCGATTGTCCTCAGGCGTCATGTCGTCATGATGGGCCGCACGATAGGCCTGCACCATGTCGATATCGGGATCGCTGGACGACAGCATATTCTCGATTACGCTACGATGCACATTGGATGTGGCAGTGCGCAGCGCATAGGCGCGGGCCATGGGATCGGTGACGCCGTGGAAGTCCAGTAGATCATTGGTAGCGCCCTGCATCTGGCCGATCAGTGCCAGGCGTTTGTCAGGATCGGGCGTGGAGATGGCGCCATCACTCAGCATCTTCTGCTGGCCCACCAACGCGCCGCCGCGCTCGACCTTCGTCTGCTGCAGGGCGTGATTGTTGATCTGCTCAGCGCTGTCCGCATAGAGCGTGCCAATGCGCTCCTCGGCCAGCCGGCGCATGCGCGGATTGGTCGCAGTTTCCAACAGGCTGTCACGCGCCTTGCCCAGCGCCTCAAGCGTCCCGCCCTGCTGGGCCCGGGCCGTGCCGCCCTCTGTTTGGGTATAGGGTGAGGTGATCGCGGTAAACTGGCTATGGGCGTCCATGGCCATCTTGCGCGCCTGCGTGTCATCGTTCAGCGCATTGATCTGATCCTGCGCTGTCGCATATTGGGACACTTCCTGACCCAGCTGTCGCGCGCCTGTCGCCAGACCGCCCAGCGCGCCGCCGCCATTGTCGAAGGCCCGGAAGCGCGCCTCATTGGGCTGCACGCCTGCAACCTGCCCGGGCTGGTAATGGGGAACCTGTGGCATGGATCAAACCCTGTTATGTACCGAAGTTGTTCCCGGCTTTCAGCTTCTTGTACTGGCTGGCGCCGCCCAGGGCCGTACCGCCCGCGCTGAGGAAGCCGCTGATAAGCGCCGAGGTGCCGGCGGCGCGCGAAGCGGCGGCCTGACCCAGATCATTGGAGACGGCGATATCATGGCTGCGCTGGGTCTGGTAACCCTGCTGGTAGATGCGGCCCACATCCTCCTGGCCAAGCTGGGTGGTATCGGCCTGAACATCGGCGGAGGTGCCGTAATCCGCCGTGACGCCCCCAGCTGCCGCGCCCGCGCGCTGCGCGCCCTTGATCTGGGCAATCTGGCGATAGCGGTTGAGGGCCGAGATCCGCATGTTCTGCTGATCGACCTGGGCCGCGTTGGCCTCGGCCTGCGCGTTCGATTCCGCCACCTTCGCCTGATAGTCGGCCTGGTTCTTGGCATTGATCGCCGAGACGCCAGTACCGATGGCCGACAGGGCGCTCCCAGCCAGCGCGAGCGCGGCGACAGGCGCGCACATCAGCGCAGCTCCATATGGAAGTGCAGGAACGCCATGCCGCCCACCATCATCACATCATCATCCACGGTGAAGCCCCAGCGCTTGAGAAGGCGGATAGCCTTCCCGTTTCCCGCAGAAATTAGGTTGCTCAGACGGCGGCATGAATCGCCCAGACCGGCGATCAGCCCAGGCCCCTTCGTCAGCAGCTGGCGCCCATGGGCATAGACTTCGTCGGTTCCCAGCATCCACGCCAGACCCTCGCCGGTCAGTGCTGCCTGAACGACAACGCCAAACATGGCGGCGGGCTGGCCATGAACAAGCGCGGTCACCGCCCTGTCGCTGGTCATCAGGCCGAGCCGCAGCGCCTCCTTGGGCGTGCGGCCCATAGCGGCGCACTCGGCGCGATCGATGGCGCGCATCTGCGACGCAATCCGGCCCACATGGCGTGGGGTGGCCTTCACCAGTTCAAGGGCATCACCCATTGATGATCGGGTCCACCGAAATGCCCAAGACCGTGAGCGGTAGGGGCGCAGTCTGCTGGACATAGACCGAAGCCTGCTGTCCGGCTTTGTTGTCCATCGAAACGATGTAATCCCCGTTCATCAGGGCATCGGGCGCGCCTAGCTTCTCATCCAGGCGTTGCTTGACCAGAAACAGATGATCAGCATCGATACCCGCCAGCACCGATCGGCTATCCTGCAGGGAAAGCACCACCTCGCCGGGCTGCTGGCTGCGACCCACATTGCTGCCGGTGCCCTGCTGGTTGAGGCGGATCGGCAGGGTTTCCACCACGGCTGTATAGGGAATGCCGAAGGTCACCTTACTGGCCGTACCGATCGTATCTGGCAAGGTCAGGCTACCATTCTTCACCGTCAGCCCGGTGACGGCGAAGCCATCGACGAGCCCGGCAACATCGGTGCGCCCCTCAAGGTGCCATAGACCATAGAAGGTCGCCTGCGGTGTGTCGAACGTCGCCTGAATCGCGCAATCGAGGAAGCAGCAATCGGTGATATCACTCCACAGGTGGGGCGCCAGACGCTCGACAAAGCGCCGTGTCTGGCCATTCACCACCCGCTCCACCAGCAGATAGAGCCGATCCTCGCCCTCCTCGGTGACGGTGCAGACGGACAGTACCTTGCCGTCGGTCTCGCAGATGGTCCAGCCCCAGACGTTCTGCTCCTGCTCCCAGGTGAAGCAAAGCAGCGCCCCATCATCCCGGGCCGCCCAGATCAGCGCGCGCGGTTCCTGGGTGAAGGCCCAATCGACAATCGTGAAGCCAAGGAAAAAATGGGGCGAGTAGATCGAGACATCGTTGGTTTTCAGGCCATCGATCGAGAAATCATAGCCGATGGTGCGAACCGATGCGCCTACCGCCGGGGTGTAGAAAACCACATTATCGACCATGATCGGCTTGAGGCGCGAGGCGGCCCGGCGGTTCTGCCGCTTGGCCGAGGGCGGGTTATTGCCCTTCAGGATGCCGCCCTGGCCATCGCCATCGATATCGTAGATTCCGCCGGAGGTCAGGCCGACCAGCTTGGTGGTGGAACACAGCTGATTCACCTCGCTCATGTCGCCTGACATGATGGCGAAGGTGACGCTATCGTCCTCCCGCGTGGGCTGGCTCTTGTCCATATTGTTCGGCTGTGCAGAGCGGGAGGTCCACACCCCATTGGGAATGTTTGTTGAACGTGCCCAGATCAGGCGCTGCTCATGCAACTCCACCGCGCTGGGATAGTCTCCCGCAGCATCGAAGGGATTATAGGCAGCGGGAGGGGCCTGCGTCAGGTCAGGCCCGATGTTGTCATCCCGAAAGCTCAGGGTCTGGGTGGTGCCGATATAGCCGAAGAACTGGCTGTTCTCGGCCTTGTAGACCCGATAGCGCGTGGCATTTGGAACCGCATCCCAGCGGATAACGTTGAAGTTTCGCTTCAAGGTCAGATCATTGACCACCGTGGTGGCATAGGTGGGGATTGTCCCGGTGCCCGTGCCATCATCGATGGTGCCGGTGGGGTCACCCAAGGAGGATCGACTCTCCTGCCCGGTGTCATCGCTATAGGCGGTGACGGCGTAGGTCTGTGGAAACGGGTAATAGTTGAGGCCACCGTTCCCACTATCGGTGTTGGCGACCTCCGCCACGGCGGTGACATTGGCCGGGATCGACAGAGTTGCGCCGAAGGTGAGCGTGGCATGCGCCCAGCTGGTATGCCCGGATCGCACCAGAACGCCCGGAGCATGGAGCAGATGGGCGAAATACATATCATCATTGTTCTCGACATAGTCGAGTTCCGCCAGCTCATTCCCGCCATAGGGTGTCGCGGCCTTGTACGCCCGCGCCACTGTGCCACCGGCGGTAAAGGCGGCGACGGTGGAGGTGCTGGCACCGATTGTCACATGGTTCGCATCCGGCACGCCAACAATCGACCAGACGCGCCCATTCAGCAAGTGGCCCAGATCGCCCATCACGCCTGCAATATAGACCTTGTCACCCACAACATAGCCGTGACCGGCCACCGCCAGCTGGGCCTGTGCGGCGGCGGTAATGCCCGTGATCGACAGCGCACCCTCAAGCACCCTCCCCCCCGCCGTGCAGGGACTGACATAGAGGTTGCCCATCTCCAGAGCATAGCCCTGGCTCAGGCTGAACTGGAAAGGGATCAGCCGATTGCCGGATGAGTAATCCAGCACCTCGGCCACCAGCATCATGCCCGGGCGCTTACAGATCCCGCCATATTTGAGGACAAAGACATTCTGCCCGGTCTTGAGAGCTGCGGCATAGGCGTCGACATCGAACCGGCCATAGAGCTGCTTGCCCAACACGCCATGGCTGAAATTGGCCTGTGTAAGCCGGGGGTTCATACGTCCATCCCCGCCCTGGCCTGCTCTGCCGCACTGACATAGGGGATGGCGTGCTGCTGCTTGCGATTGAACTCGGCCACCAGCGCAGCATCCTTGGCCACAACTGCCATCTGCATAATCCGGGATGCGAGGGCGGCATCCTTCTTGATCGGCAGGCAGATGCGGGCCGCCAGTTCCAGCACAAAGGCCCGCGACATCAAGCCGCCCAGATCTGCCGCTGTGACCCTGGACCGCTGATAGATCAGCGTCGCCTTTTCCACATTGCAATAGATCTTGCCGCCCTCAAACAGGAAGGCGAGGGGCAGGGCGTCCTGATAGGGGAACGGATAGTCACCCGCGATCGGCAGGTGATGCGCATCAGGCTGGACCTTGCGAATGGCGATGGGCGCCGCCATGTCCGCCGGCGCGGCATAGGCATGCTTCCATTCCGCCGGGCGGTCATTGGTGACCTCGGCCAGCAGCACACGCTCGCGGCCCCACTCGAAATCTTCCCAATCGGCGATCTCATCGAGCAGGGGCGGCCCGAAACGGCTGCATTCCCGCGCCTCGATGGACGCTTCATCGATCTCGGCAATCTCACCGGCGGCGATCTGCGCCAGCGCCTGGTTATAGAGGGTGATGAGTGAGGCCATATTGCTGGCCTATCGGCATGGTGCCGGGGCTTGAATCGCCCATAGAAAATGGGGCTGGCGACCCACACGCCAGCCCCACCCTTGTGCCTGACCCGAAGGTCAGGCGTCAGCCTGCCCGGCCGAATCCGTTGCTGGCGCATCCTGCTTGTCAGCCCAGGAGTCCACATCCTCCTTCGTGCTGAACGTCTCGCCAGCCACCACGAACCGGCCTTCGCCGCTCAGATACCCGGACTGATTGGCGATATAGGTCGCCAGCTCCCGGGGAGCCGGAGTATCGCTGGTGTTGCTTGCCTTGCTCGCCATTACTGGCCTCCCACGAAGTTGGTCTGACGGGCCGCGACGACACCAGCGGTGATCTTGCCGGTGGTAGGGGCGGTGCCGACGACGGTGTAAAACAGGCGATTGAACCGACGGCGCATGCCATGAGGGATCGTCCAGGGCACACGGAACTGATAGCCCGCCACCAGCGAAGCCGCCGGCACAGCCATACCGGTTTCGACCGTCTCGACATTCGTGGTGAAGCCGGCATCGTCAGCCGTCTGCCAGGCTACCGACAAGCTGGTCAGATTGTTGAAGGTGGCGACGACATTGACCGCCACCGGGATTTCAGCACCATGCCCCAGATCGCGGGCAACAGGGTTCGTCGCGCCGTAGGGCGTGCCGGTTGCACCCGCATCATAGGAGTTGGTGGAGGCCGCCGAGGCCGTGATGGCCTGCTGATCGCTCAGCAGCAACGAAGCATCATAGATCATCTGTCTGGCCTCCTTACGCCACCACGGTTTCGGTGCTGAGAAGGGCGTCCGATTCGCGGATCGGCATACCGCGCCACGTCTGCACCTCTTCGCCCTGGATCTCTTTGGGCACCAGGCGCACGAAGTTATCCGTCGCACGGCTGTTGGTGCTCTCAGCATCCAGCGCCTCGATCAGCGTTTTGTTCATGTAGATGGCGGTGCGCCCGGGGCTGACTTCGCCGGGGCCTTCCATCTTGTAGTTGCGGCGGCCCTGAAGGCGGTAAAACACTTTGCGCATCAGAGCATTGAGCGAGACAGTGCCAGCCTGCACCGCAGCGATCGAGATGTTGCAGGCACGTCCATTGAAGCGCCAGTCCTTCACCGATACACCGAGGTGCTGGGTGAACTTCTCTTCCTCGATGTAGTACGGATTGCCGTTCCCATCGAGGACGCGCTGGCGCCCCATATCCTGGCGCTGAATGCCCGCCGGTATATTCTCAGGCACGATCACGCTGGTCTGCATGTCTCCATGCGTGACGAACCAGATCGAGGCATTGTCCGAGCCCGTGCCGCCGCCGTTGACGACGTTGGGGTTCGACAGCGAGTTGTAACGCGGCGCGAGGCCGTGGAACTGCTTGCCGTTGACGGCCACGTTCGAATACCAGATCGCGCTCTCGGCGGTCTGGCCGATGGCCTCGAAATAGCCCTGCGCTTCCATCAGGCGGAGCTGGCCGGTCTGCTTGGGATACAGGTCAAGAACGCGGGTGTCGACGCCCGACAGGCCTTCGATGAAGCCGGTCGAATCTTCCACCTGCGTATAGTTGCCCTTGCCCTGCGGCGTGCCCTGATAGAGCGCGCCCCACGACACGGAAGGCAGACCGGAACGGATGTTCACCAGATGGCGTGCACCCTTGTTGCAGGTCTGGACGTTGGCATCCTTCATGAACGGGTTGGCCTGGCACAGCACCTCGGCGACGCTGCCTTCGACCATGTCACCCGCCTTCAGGGTGTCGATCAGATTCCAGTAGCTTAGACCAAGAATGGCCATGGTTCATTCCCTCTCAATCAGCCTGTTTGCCGTACATGCGTTCCCAGACAGGCATTTCGCGCTTGTCTCCCGCCCCACTGCGCGGGAATGAGCCGTCTTCGGACACCAGCTCGCCAAGCGTGCGGGCGAGCCGCAGCATGTCGGGATGGTTGCCGAAGCCGGATTCGGTGAGCGCCTGGCGGAAGGGATGTCCCTCCTTGAAGCCAAGCGTATCGAGCGCCTTGGCGCCCAGATGGAGTGTCTCGTCCCACTTGCCGCCGCCGATCTCCGGATCGGCCTTGGCCGTCTCCAGCCACTCGGCGCGCTGGCGAGCGCCCGCGTCGATCACCTGCTGCAAGGCGGCTTCACCGGCCTTGGCCTGGATCTGCTGGGCGACGGGCAAGAGCTGGTTGGCCTGATCGTTCGACAGGTTCAGTTCGCGGAAAACGGGATCGGCCAGCTCGACCAGCGCGGGATCAACCGTCATGCCGTCCAGCGCCAGCTCGTACTTTTCGGGCAGCACGGGCGCGGGAGGCGTGGCAGGATCGCCAGCAGGCGGATCACCGGCAGGCGGCGAGGTCTCGCCCGAAGGCAGATCACCACCCAGCGCGCTGGTCTCGATAGGCGCGCTGCCAGCAGGCGGCGTCACCGGGGCGGCGGGTGTTCCCGAAGCCGGAGGCGTGGCGCTATCACCGCCCGGCGCCGCGACAGGCGCCGAAGGCGGCGTGCCGCCAGCAGGGGCGCTGTCAGTCGTCGCCGAGGTCGGCGAACCGGTCGTTTCGGGATCGGGCACTGGTCTTTTCCTTCACAGGTGGGTTGAGGGCTTCGAGCAGGATGGCGTTGAGGGTGGCGAGCGCGTCGGGTGAGCGGAGCGGCTCCGGCTGACCACGGTCAGCCATCTGCAACATCTCGAACCCCAGGCTGCGGCGCCCCTCACTGAGATCGCGCCCGATTTGCCCGTTGGCAGTGCCTGTCTGGCCGATGATCCCGGCGGCTTGAATCGCGACAAACATGAAGCGCCGAAACTCGGGAAGTCGCAGCAGAACCTCGGCATCCTGCGCGGTGACATCGACCGGCGCGATCATGCCGGCATCATCCGGTTGAGCAGGGTTTGACCGCCGCCGACATCGGCCTGCGACAGCAGCTGCGCCGCCTCGGCCCCGTCCTTCACGGCGGGCATGGACTGGACCATCTGCTGCTGTTGCTGCTGCTGGGCCCGCTGCGCGCGGATCGCCGCAACGTCGTCGTCGCTGCGCAGCATCCGCACCGGCGCGCCAGCGCGATAGGCATATTCATCGATCGTGGCGTCAGCGTCGATCTTGTCCGCCGCCTCGGGATAGGCGGCGGCCAGACTGCCGACGAAGCCTACAACGCGCTCGATCTGGCCCATGCCGACCATGCGCTGCATCTGCGCAAGGATCGAAACCCATTCGACATCGATGTTGACGCCCGCCAGCGCCTGCGGCGGCTCGGGCAACATTCCGCCGTGCAGCATGATATCGAAGGTGCGATCGATGGCGATGCCCAGCTTCTCATCATTGACCCGCTCAATCGTCGGGCCCAGCTGCATCAGCTTCTCTTCGTTCCGCGCCGCGATCTCATCCATGTTGCGGGGCTGCACGCCCTCCATGTTCGTGATCGCCTGGAACAGGCTGGAATAGGAAAGGCCTTCGACCTGGGTGCGATTCTTCTCGATCTCGCCGCCCACGGCCTGGATCGCCTGCGGTGGAACCTCATACGCAGGGAACACGGTATCGCGCGTGGTGCCCTGCGGAGCCGAGACGCGGTTGCCGGGCTGGCCGGTGATGCGCACGTTCGCGGGCTGCACCGTCTCGGGCTTGGCAAGCTGGTCGATCAGCTCATTGCGGCGCTTGGCCTGCATCTGAAGCTCGCGCAGCGCAGGCAGGGCATCCATGCCGGGCGAGACACCATAGGTATCGCCGCCCATCACATCCCAGCGCGGCGCCCAGAAGGGCTGGGTGCGCATGCCCGAGACGCGCAGCAAGGCGCGCTCTTTCTGGCTCCCGCCTTCCCAATAGACCGAGCGGAACGGCTTGGAGCCGATCTTGTCCGGCCGGAAATCGTCATTGGGCTCGATCGCCTGATAGACCTCGACATTGCCGGTATAGTTCGACTGGTCGTAGGCGGTCCTGATCCATGGCGAGACAGCGTCGCCAAACTCCTGCACCGCCGTGCGGACATTCATCGGGATACGGCGATACAGCGTGTCGGGCGTGCCAGCGCTGGACAGGGCGATCCAGTATTCCCCGAAGGTCAGCGGATGACAGACGGCGCCCTTGACCGAGTGCTCCAGCATGACGCAGCCTTCGGTGCCGAACAGGCCCATCTCCCCATAACCGCCCTTGACTGAGCCATAGAAGTTTGTGCGCGCCAGAAAGGCGTACATCCGCCGCTCGACCTCGGCCAGCCACGGGCGCACGCCATCGGCATTGGCCAGGCTCTCATCCTTGACGGTCAGCGAGAACCACGGACGCGAGGCCGACGACAGGCCCGATGTCATGCCATTGGTGAGGATGCGGAAGCATTCGATGCCATGCGGATCGAGCAGGCGCTTGTTGCGGATGCGGCGGGCGGTACCCTTATCTTTGTCCGACGCCATGAACCGCGTGCGGGCGGGCTGCGCGAACCGGGCAATCTCCCGGCATTCCTCCTCGATATCGATGCGCACGTTCTTCATGCCATCGAGCCGGATCTGGACCTGCTCGCGCAGCGTCATCGCCATGGATCAGGAACCCAGCGTGGGGGCGCCGACGTTGGGCGTGCCGAGCGCGCCCTGGGCCGAAGTGCTGATCGACGCCATCACCGCGCGGCGCAGTTGGGTCTTGCTGTTGCCGGCGCTGGTGCTGGCGCCCTGATCGGGCAGCTGTGTGGCCTGTCGCTCAGGGGTTGAAGGGGTAGCCGGAATGGAAGGGGTGCACATCAGCGTCTCCTGGGATCGCCAGGAGGGATACGGCGGGGTCAATCAGGCTTGAATCGCAGAAGGGTTGGCGGATCAGGCACCGGCACCCATATGCCAACAGTGGCGAAAGCCGACTTCTAAGAGCCGAAGAGGAAACAGAAACCATGGCGCAAAACATCACAACGTTTTTCCGCAAGGAAGAGTTCGAGCATGAGGGGGTAACGTATACGATCTTTGGGTATCGCGATCCCGTGAACTCGAATTATGCGAAGGTAGAGGTGCGCCGAGGTAGTGACCCGGTGCCAATCTTCACGGGCCTCGAGTGGGTAACCCCCATCTACTCCGTCGATGTCCAAATCCTGTTCGATGCCGAGAGAATGGGTGAAATCAACCTGATCAACAACCTGTTCTCCGTCGCCGCCGGCGACGTGAGAGCTTCATATTAAATCTCACCATAACGATCGCGCTCGCCCAGATCAGGCGGCGCGGCAGGCGGGAAAGGAACCTGATCCACAGCGAACCGACGCCGCAGCGCCGGTTCGTTCCGCCTGATCCAATGGCGATCATGCCCATGCTGGATCAGCGCCTCGGCATAGGCAACGAAGGGGTCATATCTCTGCATAGCGGTCGCCTCCGCTCGGGTTGACGTTCTGGGGGTTGAGATAGCCCGGCACCGCACGCGGCATCACCGGCTCGGCAAAGGTGCATGCCAGCGCATCACCGTCATCTGGAGAGGATAGGCCACGCTTCTTCATATCCTTCTTGCGCTCCAACATCACGGATGAATCGTCGCCAGCAAAGGAATACATCGGGCCCACCAAATCATCGCGCAGCTGGTCATTGACAGGGATCGCACCACCCCGAAGCCATGCGCGCATCTTCGTCCAGATCTCGGATCGCTTGTTGGCAGTTTTGATGGTGACGCCTGGCTCCAACTCGGCATTGCGCCCTTCGCCACCAAAGGCCACTTCGATCACCGGCGTATCGGGCAGCAGCTGGCGCAAGCGGTCGATCACACCGCCGCCGATGTTGCCCACATCGACCATGATGGCATCGGGATGTTCCTTCTGTGCCTCAAGGGCGATGTCGCCAGCCACCAGCATGGAATCCATCTTGTCCCAACGCTTCCACGGCCTGCTCTTGGCATCGCGGCCACACCGCTTGGCCAGCACGCTGCTGTCATCGCCGAAGCGCGCGCAGTCCACGCCATAGATGAGCGGATCACTGGCCAGCCCCGGCAAGGGCTGGCGAGCCTGTGCCGCCTCGACCACATCGAGCCCGATGAACTGCATGGATGATGCCGAAGGGAAAAGCCCACGGACGCGGACCTTGGCGATATCGCTGTTCTCGCCGTAGGTATCGACAACCTCATTGAGATAGGCCTTGTTCGTGCCCTCAACGGTGCGGCTATCGATCTGCTTTTGCTTCCAAAGCTTTCGGTGCTTGCCGAAGCACTCTCGGAAAGCGCCCGTGTTCTGGGTCGGGTTGCCAAAGGCCAGCCAGATGATTTCGGTATCGGCATCGGTCAGCGCGCCCAACGACACCTCCCACACCTTGTCCGCGATGCCTGACGCCTCGTCAAAGATCAGGACGATGCGCTTGCCCTCGTTGTGCAGGCCTGCGAACGCCTCCGTATTGTTCTCCGACCACGTAACAAGATCGGTGCGCCATATCTTCTCATGCCCTGGCTGGCGCGAAACCACGCTGGTGGTGCTGGTGCGGAACCAGTCATGCGTGATGGCAAGGTTCTGCCACTTGATGATTTCCGGGCTGGTCTTTGTCTGGACCTGGCTCTCGGTATTGGCGGTGATCATCACGCGCGTGTCGGCGCAGGTATCCAGCGCCCACTTGTTCACCATCGAAATAGCCGCAGACTTTCCGATACCGTGCCCCGATGCAATGGCCACCCGGCATGGCTGATGCCGTGTGTTCGGGCTCTCCAAATGCTCTTGGATCTGCTGGAAGACCTCACGCTGCCATGTGCGCGGCCCTGACGCCTTCAGCCTGTCTGTCTCCCACGGATAGGAGAACAGCGCGTGGCTTAGCGGATCAAAGCGAAACTCGCCAATGCGCTGGGCAAGCTGGATGCGGGGGTCAGTCTGGGGAGAAGTCGGCGGCATTCATCATCCTGAAAAATTGGCATTGTCCGAATCGGACGGCTCATTCACGGTGGCGATCAGCAGGGGAAGGGGCATTTCCAGCATGGTTTCTGAGCGCAAACGTCGGATCTACTGTAGCATCGTCCTTGCGATGGTCGGTTGGCTGACGCTAACCGCCGAACACCCAAAAACCACCAAAGAATATCCCCAGACCGATCCCCGCGTTGGCGAAGCGCTTTCGAAGATTTCTGCGGCTTTGGAACGGCAGGAAAAAAGTGCCGCAAGCTCTCCAGATAAAAACACTTGTAAAGGCATTCCACAGGATCATCAGTCCGATCTGTGTGCCCAATGGACAGCTGCGAATGCGGCGCGGGACGCTGCAAATTGGTCCGAGTACTCCAATTATATTGCAGGGCTTTCTCTGTTCGTAAGCCTGGGTGGGTTTATCGCCCTGATCCTTACTCTCAAGCAGACTGACAGGGCCATCGAGCTTAGTGAAGACACCTCTAAGCGGCAATTGCGCGCTTATGTGCGTCTCGACCTCGTGGGAGTTGGCGTGGTCAAGAGCGAGAAAGTAATCGAGATCCCCGTTAACATAGTAAACTACGGCTCTACTCCCGCTGTAGACGGAGCATTTGCTGGAGTTGCCGTTGTCCGCCCCCCTAATTGGAATTGGGATGACGAGGTGTTGGCAGAAACTTTTATCGGAGATAGGCCGCAAATAACGGCACACAAAGACCAGCCGTTCCGCGTAACAATGGCATCTGACGTAGTCCTTCCTTCGCAGATTCACTCCAACATCATGTCGGGTATGGCAGTCGTGTATGCGCGTGGAACTTTCCATTACAAAGATGTTTTTGGACAAGCTCATCAAACATCCATCCAGGTCGAGTTCCACGGAACTGATGACGGCCCCAACGGACAAGGAGGAAGGATGCGCATTGCCTCCAGAGGCAATGAGGCCACCTAGGCCCAACAGGAACGCAAATGCTAACGGCATGAAGTCATTCCTTTTTCCCTTCTGCGATCTTGTCGGCAGCCAGCAGCAGACATCCACCAAACAGAAGAGCGGCACGCCACACCGAATCATGCTCAGCTGTACCTGACGGCCAAAAGCCGTCGAGGAACAGGAAAACACCGATCACGCGCCTCATGGCCGGACCCCCACACACCGATAGCGGGAACGGCTATCATCAGCCGTATCGCCAGCTGTGGCGACCATGTTCCGGCCAACGAAGTCACATGCGCGCTGGCTGGTCATCTGAACCGGTGTGGTACAGAGCGCGCGCATGCGCGGCGCATGATCATCGAACGCAGAGCAGAAAATCAGATACCAGATCATGCCGCACCTCCATTCACACGGGCGTTGCCCGCAGCAATCGCCGCCGCCAGATCGGGCGTCACATCATGCTCCACCCGATCCTTGAAGGCCTGCACGCCGACATGGCGGCCCAGCATCTCCTTCAGCTTGGAGCGGTCGGCCAGCCTTACCTTGCGGACAAAACCGGTCACCTTGCCGTCTTCGTCGCGCTCCTCAATCGTCTCGACACCGGCCACCAAGCCCTTGCGCCAAACGATGGGCCATTCGCGGACTGGCTTAATATTGCCCGTCTCGTCATAGATCTCAGCCATATCAGCCTCGACATCCTCGCCCAGACGCTGGAGCACCCAGTCAGCATCGATCTTCACCCGCGCGCTGCGCTCGCCCATCGCTTCGCTGATCGCGCCAGCAACCCTAGAATTCCCTAGAAGTGCCGGGCCGCTCTTGTCGGCGTTCTTTGGGGCATAGCCCGCATCGATGTAGGCCTGCGTCGCGTTGAGGTGCTTGAGGTAATGCTCGACGAACAGTTGCTGCCTATCGGTGAGCGGGCGCGATGATACGCCAGCCTTCCGCTTCGGCGCCGCTTTCTTGCGCGGCGCCGGTTTCTTCGTGGATTTGGCAGCCATCAGTTCCCCCGAGACTTGTAGGGCTTGCGATCCGTCGGGCGCGGCCCGCGCGACCGGGTGCCGCGCGGCACATGCGGATTATCCTTGTGCATGGCGCGGCTGCGGGCCGTCCATTTGCCGGTGGCCACGATCTGCACTTCGCGGAAGCGCTGGAAGCGGATCACCTTGATCAGGCCCTTGGCCTCAAGGCGCTTCACCACATTGGGCGAGGCGCTGGACGATTCAAAGCCCGCGACCTCATTGAGGTCGAGATAGTTCGGGCAAACCTGCCCGGCATCCGCAGCCTCATACAGGGCGCGGTAAATCGCCTGTTCGGCGGGCGACAGCTCCGCAGGCGAGGGGAAAGGATCATTGACGGGAAACAGCGTGGTCTGAAGCATGACGATCTCCGGGCAGGCAGAATAGGGCAGCGTGAAATGCGTTTGAATTGCGGGGGCATTCACCCCGAGGCCGGGGCTTTGGCGCGCCGGGGAGGGTGCACCATCACATCGAAGCGGGTCCAATCCACACCCCAGCCCAGAGCATCGAGGGCGGCGCTGATCGCCATGGCGTGGTATGTTTCGAGGCGCTCGCGATGCGTCTGGCTCGGGGAAACCACTGTCAGGCCCTCGCCATCGAAGATCAGCGCGGCAGGCATGAACCACCGCTCCCAGACATCAGAACCGAGAGCATACGACAGCCGGGCATGCAGCTGCTCAGACTTATCGTTTTCCCGCGCCTTCGCCGGGGTGAAGGGCACCGATCGGGTAGGCATACGCGGCGCATCGGCGGCGCTCACCGGCGCGGTGACCAGCACCCCGGCCTTGGCGTCGCGCATCACCTTGCCATGGATACGCAGCACGTAGGCGGCCCACAGCGAGTCCCAATTGGCGCGGCGGGTCCCAGTGCCCCTGTGCTCTGACAGGAACACCTCGGCCTGCGCCGCATAGGTTCCGGCAGGCCAATGGTTGACAGCGGTTCGTGCATTGTCGGGCAGGGCGGCCAGATCGGGCACCTTCCAACAATCCGAAATTTCAACCCGCTTCTTCCGCCCCCCGGCACGGGGGGTAGGGGGGGTATTATTAATTGGTTCAAGGGAGGTTTGGGTAAAGCTGCTTGACCCCTCCCGTATAGCAGCTTGACCGGTAACATAGCTTGACCGGTCAACAGGCTTGACCGGTAAAGCAGCTTTACCGGTCAAGCTTCTTTCCCCCTTCTCGCGATGGGCGCGGACCAACGGCAGGCGGCGCAATGCTGCAACGTCGATCCTGTATTCCACCGTATATCCGGCCTGACAGGGCCTCCGCCCGACCTCTTCCAGCAGCTTGTCCTCGATCAGCCCTTGAATGGCCGCACGCACCGTGGGCTTGGTGGTGTCCAGCTCATCGGCCATCGTCTGTTTGGACGCCCAGATGCCTGAGCCATCGTCACTTGCCTTGTCGGCCAGCAACGCCATGACGGCCATGCGGGCCAAAGAGCCCAGCTTGCGCTTGTGAACCTCTGATACGATGTGGTTGCTCATCTGGCTCCCACCTCACCGGCCAGACGGGCGATCTCGCCATCATCCATGTCGAAGATCTGGCGGATATCATCGTGCGCCAAGCCCAGCCGCACGGCCAGTTTCGCGCGATACAGGCGCTCGGCCTCACGACCGGTGCTGTAGGAGCCCAGCGGAAAGCGAATGACCGTCATGCATTCCCCCTGTTATGTTTGCAGCCGATATCGCCCCGCACGCCGCACACGCCGCATGGCGTGCGATCCACGGTGACCAGCGCGGCCAGCCGCGCCGCTTCTCCCTCGCGGAGTGCGGACCTGTGGGCCTGCATCTCTGGAGAGTTCAGAATGAAGTTCGCGGCGGCCCTAGGGGAGGATGAACGCTGCTTACGTGGCGGGACAGCCGTCGTCTGGCCGGTTTCCATGATCGACACCACGCGGCACCGGTTGCCCCTGTTGATGACGATCTGCCCGCGCTTCGCCAGCGTGTTCACATAGAGCGAAGCCTGGCTGATGGTGGTAATGTTGAAGTGATCAGCAAGATCCTGGTCTGTCGGGCACTTCTCACCCGCCGCTGCAGCTGCGCAGATCAGGCTGTAGGTTTCTGCCACGC
Organism: Novosphingobium rosa NBRC 15208; assembly: GCF_001598555.1. GTDB lineage: Bacteria > Pseudomonadota > Alphaproteobacteria > Sphingomonadales > Sphingomonadaceae > Novosphingobium > Novosphingobium rosa. Next base: position 3,792 of record NZ_BCZE01000088.1, on the reverse strand, counting down.
GCGCCTCGAACAGCGCACCGCTTGGTTTGCTGGGCATCACGCAACCTCCCGCAGATCGACAGTCGGGAACAGCACGCGGAACAGGGCCTTGCGCAGGGTCCAGGCATCATCGCGGTAAGGCCCCTTCACATCCTCAACCACAGGCCGCCAGCCGCCCTGGCCGTCGGCCTCTTCATAGGCGAAGTCAGCCTTGTAGCCCACGCGGCGCCCGTTCTCGTGCTTCACCTGTCGGCCATTGACCGAGAACCAGAACTGCGGCTGCTGGACGAGCGAGCGGATCACTCCACCGCGCTCCAGCAGGTGGAGGTTGTTGCAGCGATAGGCCTCAGCCCGGCTATGGTGCTGGTGCCCATTCTGGCACCCGGCCAACTTGGCGCCGAACTTGTTGCCCTTGGCCTTCGGCGCAGGGGCAACAAGGGCCTCGCGCCCCAGCCGTCCCGTGGCCCGGCGGATAATGCTTCGCGCTCTGTTCATGGAAACATCTCGATCTGGAGGTCATCGAACTCCGCATCATCGGGCTCGATTGCTTGGGGATTGGCGGCGATCCATTCGGCCATCTCGGCCTCTGCCTGTTCAGCTGCCGCCACGGCTTCGGCCATCCGGGCCCGGGCCAACACCACGCAGATCTCGGCACGCTCGACCGCGCGCCGGCGCAGAGCCACCATCACGCGATGCAATTTCAGCGTTGGCGGCTTGGGCTTGCATGTCAGCCCCTCCCGCAGCTCGGCAGCATTCATCTGGGCAACACCTTATCGCTGGCGCCATGCGGGCTTGGCTGGCGCAGGATTGTCGTTTCAGAAGGGTGGCGGGCACGTGGCCAGCCGGGGCAGGCTCAGGAGCCGGGCGGCCCTGTCTGTTTCCGGCGTGGCCTCATGCCGATGGCTTTCGGATTTCTTCGGCCTCGGCCACGAGGGCCAGCAGGCGAGAGGCCAGCACGCGCCCCGGCCCGGCCAGAGCAAGCGTCTCGCGATGATCGCGGCGGCCATCGGCCATCACGCCCAGATACTGGCTCACGTAATCGGCCAGCCGCATGATCGTATCCAGATCATCCCCGGCGCTGGTGCTGGCGGGGCGCATCTGCATCCCATACAACGCGGCGATCTCATCCATGGCCGTGGGATCGAGCGACAGCAGGTTCCAGGCGCGATGCAGGCCGGGCAGGGAGCCCTTGTAGAGGTTCTGCATCTGCCGCTGTGTCACGCCCAGGGCGAACGCCACCTTGGGTTCACCATGCGTGCCGACCAAACGATGCAGCAACGTGATGAATTTGCTTCGGAACTCGCCTTCGTCAACCGAGCGAATTGGAGGAACGACAGTGTTGCACGGCTCAGCCATGTTGCTCTCCATGGGAAACAGGCTTCGCGAGCACAGGAATGAAATGAAGCGGCGCGCCGTCGGGCGCCGTGGGCACCGGAAGATCGACCAGAACGCGCAGGCCACGTGCGCGGCGCGGCAGGCGCTCGAGCCAGCCGCAGGCGACACAGGCATCGATCAGCCCATGAATATGGCTCCGGCTCATCTGCAGGCCCTTGGCAATCTCGCTCACCGTCGGCACCAGCCCATCATGGGCGCGCTGATAGCCGCGAATGTAGATCACCACCGCGATCTGCTGGCGGATCGTCTCATCCATCGCCTCAAACGCGACGTTTCTAATCGGGGGGCACATCCGTCAGAACTCCTCGCGATTGCGCTGGTATTCGGCTTGCACCGCCAGATCCTCGGCATCGGGCGCGCCCGGCGTGACCTTGAGGAACAGCCCAGCCCGGTAGAGCCCGCGCTGGCCGGTGAACTCGCGAAAGCCCAGGCCTGTGCCCTGCTCGGGATGATCGACCACCAGATCGACCTCCAGCAGCTGGCCACAGCGTGGAATGCCGCGCGAGCAGCCCGGCTGCACCTTCCACTCGCCAAGGCGGATGCACACCGCCAGATCGCGGGGTTGCCAGATATCGGACATCACACGGTCTCCAGCCAACGGGGGAACTGCCAGTGAATTTCCCAGGGCATGCCGTTCTGATCGACGCCCCCCCGCTGGATGCCCACGCGCGGCGTGCGGTCCACCCAGATCTCATGGCAAATCACAACGCCATCGATCCCGGTCGCATTGCACCGCACAGGCACACCCAGCGGCGGGAGAGGGATTTCCTTCATGCTGCCTCCGTGCAGGCGAGATACGCCAAAGCTTTGCCGGACATGGCGAGGCCCCGCGCGCCAGCGGCACCAAGCACCGCCGGACGGCGCCAGGTCGGAATATTCTTCCTGCCTTTCGCCCGCCAATCGCACACGGTCTGCACGGCAATTCCGGTGGCCGCCGCGATTGCTGTCGGGCCGCCGAACGCATCGAAAATTTCGTCTACAGGGTCCATGCATTATGCTTATCCGAAATTCGGATATTTCCACAAGTCCCAATTATCCACTTTTCGCACAACACGGCGCGCCCGGTTCATGCCAAAGGTCGGACATGGAAGAATCTGCGTTCACCCGCTGGATGAGAGACCGCATGGGCGAGCTGGGTTTAAACCAGACCGAACTGGCGAAGGCCGCCGGTTTCCCAAGCCAGTCGGCAATTTCAAACATCTTGCTCGGAAAGCGCCGCGTCAAAATTGATGAGCGCCTAAAAATCGAGAAAGCACTTGGCCAAGACGGCCCCGCTGACGAGAAGCCTAGTGTCGTCATGGTGCCAGTCATTGGCATCGCATCTGCGGGAGTATGGCGCGAGGCAGTACAAATCCCAGGTTATACGATGCCCATGCGAAAAGTGCCCGGAAGGAACATGCTGTTTGCCGTCGAAGTTGATGGCGATAGCATGAACCTTCTTCTGCCCGAGGGGGGCTGGGCGGCAGTCGATCCCGACAGTCGCGCGCTCTATGAGATGAAAGTCTACCTGATCTCCAACGGCGAAGGCGACGCAACAATCAAGCGCTATCGCAATAATCCGGCGCGCTTTGAGCCAGTTTCAAACAACACTGATCATCAAACGATCTTCATGCATGAGCATGAAATTCGGGTGATTGGCCGCATCGTCTCATACGGGAATGACCAAGGCCTATAAGGACGGAGCGGTATAGTGCTGACCTTCAAAGATTGCGCCTATACTATCTATATTTCATCCGTCCTATTTCTCTGGCCTGGAGAATATGGCGAAGGCCTTGGATCATTCATAGCTGCCAATGGGGGCGCCATGGTGGTTTCAATGATTGCGATTCCCAGCGCCTATTTCATATCGAAGCGCGCGCCAATCACTAACGCATGGGCGGCATTATTCTGTATGCTTCCGGCATCCCTTCTACTGACGCTAGCCGCGATGGGGAACTTGCTTGAGGGCAAGCTTGCTAAGGCGATGGGTGCCTATGTTCTCACCGTCGCTTTATTTGCAGTTTGCAACGCGCTGATGCGGATAGTTATCGCACTAGTTTCGAGGGTGAGGGCTACGCCGCCAAATCGGCGGTGAAAGAAATATCCGAAATTCGGATTGACTGATTATCCGAAAACCGGATAAGCCTGTCTTCAGCAACCCGCTGGAGGCAATCTCATGGCATCTGCTGCCAACACCATTTCAGCCCAGAGTAGCGTCCCGGTAGGGGCCAGCCGCGCCATGGAGCGCAACATCGGCGCCCAGCCGCGCGAAAGCATCGGCCGCCGCGTCCACGTGCGCCTGCGCAATGGCACCCTGACCCGCCGCGAGGGCCGGGCAGACGCTGCTGGCTGGCAGGCTGACACCGCCCGCTGGAGCCTGACCGGCTCGGATTTCGACATCGTTGCGTGGGAGCTGGCAGCATGACGCCCCCCCCCCCC
>NZ_BCZE01000087.1 GCF_001598555.1 Novosphingobium rosa NBRC 15208 | reverse complement strand
CTAGTACTACAGTTGCGGTTGCAGGCGTTTTCTTCGGTGGCAGTGAGCTGCAACAGACTGGTGTATTCGTCTCCATCGGGACCATGCCCAGATTGCGGCGGGATGGGTCTTGGTTGCGAGGATGAGCTTCGCGATGAGCCGTCGGATTTCCGGAGTTGTGAGGAGGCCCTGAAGTAAGCGCGTCATGCTGCCCGTCGGTACGGACTCGTTTTGTCCCGTTTGCCTGGGTCGCCGAGTTCGGGTTGAGCGTGGATCCAGGCGGCGCGGCGCTGATCGGCGGCGAGCTTGGCGAGGAATGCTGCGGCGGCCATGACCAGCGTCATGTGGCGATGCCAGCCATGCCAGGAGCGGGCCTCGCAATGATCGAGACCGAGATCATCCTTGGCGCGCAGGAAGCATTCCTCAATAGTCCAGCGCAGGCCCGCGGCTCCAGCCAGTTCCGCGAGCGAAGCCCCTTCGCGCGCATGAGCGAAATAGTAGGCAATCTCGTCGGGTTTCTTGAGGCTGCGGCGGAAAAGCAGCCAGCGTTCGAAACCGTCTTGCGTTGTCCAGTTCAATGGCAGGCGTGCCCAGTGATACAGCCGTGGCCCCTTGGCGCCTTCACCCGCCGACAGAGCATGCCAGGCACCTGCTTCGAGCTCCCCTGCCAGATAAGCGGGATCGTTCTGGACAAGGCCTTCATGCGTGAGGAACCGCAGATGCTGGTTGGAACGCACCGCCAGGACATAGGGCTGACCGCGATCCTCCAGCATGCGGCGCAACTTGTAATCCGAGCCATAGAGCGCATCGGCCAGCACCCAGGCGCAGGAGATTCCGGCATCCAGGGCGGCGGCGATCATCTCGCGCGCCATGGCCGGCTTGGTGGAGAAGGCAATATCCTCCGGCACGCTCGCCTTCCGGCGACGTTCGCTGTCCTCGGCCCAGAACTGGGGGAGATAGAGCCGGCGATCGATCAGGGCGTGACCGTAGCGACTGGCATAGCCCAGAAACACGCCGACCTGGCTGTTCTCGATCCGCCCGGCCGTACCCGAATATTGCCGCGCCACCCCAACCGAATGCGCACCTTTCTTCACAAAACCCGTCTCATCCACAACAAGAACGCCGTCGTTGTCGCCAAGCGCGGTCATGACGTAATCCTGCACGCGCTCACGCAGCACATCGGCCGACCAGGCGCTTCGGCCGAGCAGCGACTGGATCCGATAGGGCCGATCCAGCCCCGCCTCCTCTGCCAGCATCCATCCCGTCTTGCGCTCCGCGCCCGAAAGCAGCCCGTCGATGAAAGCTCCGGCCGAGGCCCGCGTCTCCGCCCGGCCCAGCGCCGGCGCAAGATGCGCCTTCAACTCGTCAAACGCTGCTCGCCAATCAGCCAGCGTCCCCGCCCACTCCGCAACCGCCATGATCCAATCCTCCGCTGACCACGCGCAGAGAATCAGAAAACGACTTCAAATGCAACTGTAGTACTAGAGAGTTAAGGTGACGCCTCCTGCTCCGATCTTCATCGGGTGGTTGCCTCGACGGCACGGCGCCGGTTGAGAATGAACCCGCCGGCCACAGCGACGATCATCAGCAACTGGGCGCCCATCGACTGCACGGTCGGGAAGATGCCGAGCATAGAAACACGAATTCCACCGCCAAGCGGCGCAATGTCGATGATGCCGGCTTCCTGCAGCGCGGCCACGCCCTTGCCGGCGAGCACGATGGTGAGGAGCGCCATCAGCCAGGCGCTATAGGCGAAGAACTTCGCGATCGGCAGGTCGCGACTGTAGCGCAGCATCGCCCAGGCAACGAGGCCGAGCAGCAGGACCGCCGAGCCGGCGCCTGCCAGCATGATACCGCCATTGCCCTGGGTCCAGAGCGCTGCATAAAACAGAATGGTCTCGAACACCTCGCGATAGACGACGATGAAGGCCAGGCCGAACAGGAACCAGGCCGACTGCCGCGATAGAGCGCGTGACATCTTTTCTCGGATGTAGCGCTGCCATTGGTCCGCCTGGGCCTTGCCGTGCATCCAGATTCCCACGGAGAGCAGGACGACGGCGGCGAACAGCGATCCAAACCCTTCGGTGAGCTCCCGGCTCGCGCCACTGATTCCGATCGCGTAGGTTGCGATCGCCCAGGTCACGGCGCCTGCGGCCAGTGCCCCGATCCAACCACCATGAACATAGGGCAGCACTTCGGGGCGCTCGGCCTTACGCAAGAAGGCGATCATAGCGACGACGATCAGCAGCGCTTCCAGCCCCTCGCGGAGCAGGATGGTAAGAGCGCCGATGAAAGTCGATGCGCTGCTCGCGGCATCCGGTGACAGTGCGGCTTCCGCGTCGTCGAACAGACCATCGAGCACCTGGACGCGCGTGGCTACCTCGTCAGCGGGGCGGCCTTGCTGGAGCGATGCGCGAAATTCGCCCATGGCGCTCTCGATATGCCCCATGAGCGTCGCATCGCGCGCGGTCAGCATCGGCTCGAGCGGCTCGAACCCGTCGAGATAGGCGGAGAGCGCGAGTTCCTGGGCAGCGTGGCGGTCGCCCGCGCGGTAGGCCGCGAGGCTCAGTCCAAGCTTCGCGCGCGCGACGTCGAGCGAGCCGGGGGCGTGCTGAACCACGGCGTCAGGGTGGCGGCGCAGATAGGCAATGACCGCATCAGCCTTGTCGGCTCCCACGTCCTTGGCGAGGGCTTCCGGGGTCAGTCCGGCCAGCGCTGTCAGGTCGGGAATCCGCTGACGAAGGCCGGGATCGGCTTTCCAGAGTCGTTCACCTTCCTTGGCAGCCGCATCGGAAAAGGCGAAATGCCCAGCATAAAAGGCGAGTGCCCATCGATCATCGGTCGGAAGCGATGAAAAGCTCTGCATCGCGGTGCCATCGATGCCCTGATCTATCACCTGATACAACGCGAAGGGGCTGCGCTGGCGAGCGCGGGTAACATCGGTGAACGCGATCGGCGGGGTGGCGAGCTTGGCGGCATTCGGGCTACGGCCATCGCCAGCAGCACCGTGGCAGCTCGAGCAATTCTGGGCGAAGAGCGTCGCACCGCGGGCAAAATCGGGTGCCTTGGTCGGAGCAAGCGGGACCGGATAGGCTTTGAGCAGATCGGCGGCGAGACCATGGGCAAGATCGGCAACCTGGTTCGGTGAGCCTTTGGCGGCCACGACCGCCTGAAGCCGTGCCGCACGATCGATAAGCTTGCTGCGCTCGGGTGTTGGCGGCAGCGCGGCGAGACGCGCAGAGACCGACGCTGCAAACTCGGTCATTTCGCTATACTCGGACGCGCTCTTGATCTTGCCGCCGGAGACCGCGCCGCCATAGTCGACCGCCATATAATCGAGCAGCCGCCATGCGGTCTGAACGTCAGCCGTTTCGGCTTGGGCTATGGCGCTTGCGCCCAATGCACAGGCCGCAGCACCAAGCACCGCCAACATGCGGAGCACCCATCGGTGGAGTGAGGGTGCTCGCCCGCGAATCGACAAAAGGCGGAGGCTGCTTGAGGACATAAACATCCGCTTCCTTTAGACCCTCTAGCCCCTAGAGGGTCAAGCAGTTTTTGCGACTTGTTTGCATTAGCGTAGCTAACCGCGAAAGCAATCCTGAGTCTGCCGCCCCTCCTAACCGCCCGCCGCGGAATCCGGCGCCAGGGTTTCGATGATACGGCATTCCGAAATGGTGCCGTGCCGACACTGGACGATCACGCTGCTCAGTTCAGACCGTAGAGTATTCAGATCCCGAAGCTTTCGGTCGATCTCGGCCAGATGTTCGCGGGCGATCATGTCCACGGCCTTGCACGAGATGTCCTTCTGGTCAGCGAGCTTGAGAAGCTCCTGGACCTGGCTGATCGAGAAACCCAGCGCGCGTGCGCGGCGGATGAAGCTGAGCCGGGCAAGATGCTGCGCCGAGTAGGCCCGATAATTGCCCTTCGTCCGCCCCGGTGGGGGAAGCAAGCCCACACTCTCATAGTAGCGAATTGTCTCTACCTTCGTTCCGGTCGCGGTGGCGAGCTTTCCGATGCTGAGTAGCTCGACGGACATATCGTTTGACCCTCTAGTGACTTCAGGCTTTATAGAGGATGTCATGTCGAAGAGTCGAGGTGACGATATGGTCGAGCAAACCGACGCGCGCGCTATAGCGATGGAGCGCTGGTGGCGCTTCAAGGTCCGCGGGCTCGACTGCCAGAATGAGGTTCGCCTTCTCAAGGAGGTCCTCGTCCCCCTTATCGGAGACGAGCAGCGTCTGTCGTTCCAGCCGAAGCACGGTTTCCTTGATGTCGACGTCGACTCCGGCATTGGGGTGGAGGCAGTGATCGAGGCCGTAGCGACCACCGGGATGACAGCCGAATTGCTAACCGCGAATGCGTTCACCGAAGATAAAGCAGAGGCGGGCGGTTGCAGCGGCTGCTCGAGCGAACCGGCGCCTGTCGAACAGATGCTTTCCGACCGTCCGGACAGTGTCATCTTCAAGATCCACGGCATGGACTGCGGTGACGAAGTCGCGGTTCTCAAGCGCGAAGTCGGGCCGGTTGTTGGGTTGGGGAACCTGTCGTTTGATCTTATCAATGGCCGCATGTCGGTCGCAGGTGCTGCTGACGCCGAGCATCATGCCGCAATATTGAAGGCGGTCGAGCGCACCGGTATGCGCGTCGAACTCTGGAAAGACGGCGAGAAGAGTGCCGGTGCGCAAACCGAGCAGCGTCGGCGCCGCATCCAGGCGGCGCTGACGATCGCCAGCGGCGTGTTGGTCGCGGCGGGCTTTGCGATCCATGTCCGCACGAGCGGCCTCGCAGCGGTGCTGCACGAGAGTCTGGCGCGAGAGGCTCATCCACCCCTCCTCGCCATGCTCGCCTATTCCCTGGCGATCCTCGCGGCGGTTCGGTACGTCGCCCCCAAGGCGGTCCTCGCGGCGCGGCGGCTCCGGCCGGATATGAACCTGCTCATGATCGTCGCGGTGGCGGGTGCCCTTGGGATCGGCCAATGGTTCGAAGCGGCGACGGTCGCGTTCTTCTTCGCTCTTGCGCTAGCGCTCGAAGCATGGAGCCTCGGACGTGCCCGCCGCGCCGTCGCCGCACTCATGGACATCGCGCCCGACACTGCCCGGATACGGGATGCCGCAGGCGTCGAGAAGGATGTGCCGGTCGCTGACGTCGCGGTCGGTACACAGGTTATCGTTCCGCCCGGCGGAAAGATTCCGCTCGACGGACGCGTAGTTGCTGGGACGAGCGCGGTCGATCAGGCGCCGATTACGGGCGAGAGCGTCCCCGTCGCCGTCGCGTATGGCGCAACGGTCTTTGCCGGGACCATCAACGGCATGGGCGCGATCGAGATCGTAACAACGCGGCCGGCCTCCGACACGACACTGGCCCGCATTGTCCGTATGGTCGGCGAGGCCCAGAGCAAGCGGGCGCCGACCGAGCAGTGGGTGGAACGCTTCGCGCGGATTTACACGCCGGTCGTGATGGCGCTTGCGCTAGCGGTATTCCTCGTGCCACCGCTCCTGCTCGGGGGGAGCTGGGCCGCCTGGTTTTATCAGGCGCTGGTGCTGCTGGTCATCGCCTGCCCTTGCGCCCTGGTCATCTCGACCCCCGTCAGCATCGTCGCGGGGCTGACCGGCGCGGCCAGGCAGGGCGTGCTGGTCAAGGGCGGCGTCCATCTCGAGACGCCTGCCCGTATCACCGCGATCGCCATGGACAAGACGGGGACGCTCACGCTTGGACGTCCCAAGGTGGTCGAACTGGTCTCGCTTGGCGGCCGGGACGAGCTAGAACTGCTGGCGGTTGCTGCTGCCGTCGAAGCACGAAGCGAGCACCCTATTGCACGCGCAATCCTCGATGCCGCGGCGGAACGCGGTGTTGGGGTGGTCCCCGCAAAGGCCGTGACGGCGTTGCCCGGCAAAGGCGTCATTGGCACGATCGATGGCCGCGAGGTCTGGGTCGGATCCCCGGGCTATCTTGGCGAACGACTTGGGGACGCAGGCGGTGAAGCGCTTTCCGCACAGCTGCAGCGCATAGCCGCAGCAGGGCTGACCGGGCTCATTGTCGGTGAGGCGGAGGTAGTCATCGGCTTGATTGCGGTCGGCGACGCGGTGCGCCCCGAGGCCAGGCAGATCGTCGCGCAACTGCATGAGCTTGGCATCGCGCAGATCGTCATGTTGACCGGAGACAGTCATGCGCCTGCCCAGGCCATCGCGCGTGACACCGGCGTGGACGAGATTCACGCCGAACTGCTTCCCGAACAGAAGGTCGCGGCGATAGAAAGGCTGGTGGCGCAGCACGGACTTGTCGCCATGGTCGGTGACGGCGTCAACGACGCGCCGGCGATGGCGCGCTCGGGCCTCGGTATCGCCATGGGCGCGATTGGCAGCGATGCAGCGATCGAAACGGCGGATATCGCGCTGATGCAGGACGATCTCTCCCGCCTGCCGTGGCTCATTCGGCATTCGAGGGCGACGCTCGCCGTGATCCGGCAGAACATCGGCTTCTCGCTGGCGGTAAAGCTTGTTTTCGCAGGCATGACACTGATCGGCATGGCGTCGCTCTGGGGCGCCATCGCTGCGGATGTCGGCGCTTCGCTGCTGGTCGTGCTCAACGGTATGCGCCTTGTCGGTCGCGATCAGCGGGTTCGATAATTCGGCTACCCAGGCAGCGAAGCGGCGATCTTCGCTTACCCACCACCGAGAAGGACTGTACTGATATGGCCGGACAATGTGCCGCGGGCATCGACACGGGCTTCGTGACACTGGGCTATGCCAAGGTCGCCATACTGGGAGTGGTGCAAGGCATCACCGAACTTCTGCCGATTTCGTCAACAGCCCATATGCGGGTCGTCCCGGCTCTGTTGGGATGGCGGGATCCCGGCTCGGCTTTTTCAGCCGCGATGCAGCTTGCAGCACTCGCCACGGTGATCAGCTATTTCTGGCAGGATGTACGCCGCCTGGTACTTGGCTCGGGGTCGGCAATCGTCCGCCGGCAGTTCGCCGATCCCAACCTCCGTCTGGCAATCTGGATCGCTCCCGCGACGGCCCCGATCGTACTGGCGGGCGCCTTTCTGTCGAACAGCCTCAACACCACTTCGGGTTCGATACCAGGCTGCTCACTATCGGAACAATAAAGGTCGGCCACTTCGTCCGCAGCCAAGTCAGGTCAAGGACACCATCGACCCGGACCAAAATATGCTCATCCGGGATCAGATCACTAAGGCTACCCGCAAAAAACTCGAACTATTCCGCCTTGCGCTCGCCTAACATCGACCGCCTCTATGACAACCACAAAGCCAGTGAAACGCGTAACGCTGCCTTTTTCACAGCCCCCGCGCCCACTTCATGAGCAATGCACTGGCCAACGTCGGCAAGAGCGGGCGCTACATGGCTCTTGAAACAATGGCCCCGGTGAGCGACAATCCCATCGTCATGCTCTCGGGTGTGCCCGGAACATGACCTGCCCTGGCTGACGCCGGATAACGCGGTGATCACCCCCAGCTACACCACTTAGCGTAATCGCCATGATCCAATTGGGGCCTCCACTGCTGCATGATGGATCAGTCGCTCCGGCACCGGGTCGGAGTCTCAGCAGGGAGGTTACGATGGAAATGTTTACTGCGCTGGACGTGTCGCAAGAAGATACGGCGATCTGCGTGGTAACTTCGGATGGTACGATGGTAGCTGAGGCAAAAGTGCCGACCTGCCCCGATGTCATTGCCGACTGGTTGGCTAGGTGTCTGGTTGCGATATGTCATTGGCATAATACAAGATATCGTCGACTTGAGTCATAAGTGCCTATAATCATGTCATGCCCTTCAGTTGACGATCATATCGATGGTCGGAAGGAGGAGGTCGCTGGCTTTGGCGGCGAATGGCTCGCGATACCGATATGTCCGGCAGACTGCGTTCACGGCAGCACCTCTTCGATCACGAGAAGGCCGAGGAAGCCGACGAAAAACATCGCGCTGATAAGCGGGCTGTCTGGCTGCTCATGCGCTTCGGCCAGCAGCTCTTCGGTGACAAGGTAAAGCAGCGCCATCAACCCGAAGCTCAGAAAGCCCACGATCACGGGCGTCGGCAGCACCGCGACCGGCATGGCGATCGCCGCACCCAGCGGCAGAAGCAGGCTCAGCCCGAACACTGTCGCGATCACCCGCAGCTTCGACGTGATCGTCTCGCCGAGTTCGGCGGTGACGGTCAGACCGAGGAACAGCACTTCCAAGGTCAGGGCGACGGTCAAAAGGATGCCCGCCTTCTCCCCCGCGACGAATGCGAGGCCGAGGACCAAGCCATCAACCAGAATGTCGATCCCTACGGCGCCGAGCATCGCCACGGGGCCTTTGGCGCGGCCCTCCAACTGCTTCAGAAGCAGCATGACGGCCACACCGACTATGCCACCCAACAGGGTGGCGGCAGGCGAGGCATCATGCTTGATCTGCGGCAGGATCTCGGTTGCGGCGGCGGCAAACACGACGCCTGCCGCAAGATGCTGCATGGCGCTGACGAAGCCAGCACCGGGGCGCCGAGCTGTCGATAGGATCGCGCCAACCAGAACTGCCACGAGAGGGATGAGCGTATAGAAAATCGCTGACATTAGCCGCTCCTCGAAAGTGTCTTCTTCACCGATGGCTGCTCCGCTGGCTGTTGAAGCGAGGCGCGCTTCAGCGGGCGTGAGCATCGCAGCGTCAGGTAGGTCGTCAGACTTAGTACGACGGCGATGTCATAGAGGCCGTAGCCGACAGCAGCTCCCAGAGCCCCGGTCGCCCACAGGCTTGCGGCAGTAGCGGTGCCCGATGCCTTACCCCCATGCTTCAAGATTGCTCCGCCCCCGATGAATCCGACCCCCGTAATCAAGCCTTCGATGATTCGGGCTTGGGCAGGATCGGTCCGGCCGAGGACGGCGAGACCGACCAGCACGAAGCCACAACTGGCGATCGCGACAAGCGGGAAGGTGCGGATGCCTGCGCTACGTTCGTCCTTCTCACGGTCCCAGCCAACTGGCAGCGCAAGCGCATAGGCCAGGGCGAGGCTCAGGACATGGGACAGGGCTTCCCACCAAGGCGACAGTGTCATTTTGACGGTCCAATCGCGATCACGGCCACAAGCCGCTCAGAAGAAGGGAACTGGCTGGCGCATCAGGGGTGAAGTTCTTCACGATGGCTGCATTCGGCCTCTGGCCCCTCGGTCTGGATCGTGCTGTGCTCGATGCCATAGCTATTATGAAGGAGGCCAGCCACCGCTGCCCGCACCTGATCAGCGTCCGCCTCGGTGGTCAGCGTGATATGCATCGTCGCGCTCACGTCGTCATTGCTCATCGACCAGATATGGAGGTCGTGAAGCCCGCCAACGCCGGGGACTTTGGAAATCGCCGCGCGGATCTCGGGCAGGCTCATCCCAGAGGGGACGCCTTCGAGCAGTACATTGGTTGTGTCGCGCAGCAAAATCCATGTGCGCGGCAAAACCCACAGCCCGATCGCCACGGCGACGATGGGGTCAACCCAGGTCCAGCCCGTGAAACGGATGGCTACCGCGCCAAGGATAACGCCGATCGAGCCGATCATATCGGCCCAAACCTCCAGATAGGCCCCCTTGACGTTAAAACTTTTGTCGCTCCCCGACATCAGCAGGCGCATCGATGCGATGTTGACCACCAGCCCGACCGCCGCAACGATCATCATGCCTACGGACTGGACTTCCTGAGGCTGGCTGAAGCGCTTGATCGCCTCGACAAAAACATAAATCGCGACGGCAAACAGCAGGACCGCGTTGAAGGTGGCAGCCAGGATCTCGAAGCGGCGATACCCATAGGTCCGCTTGTCGTCAGACGGCTTGGTACCCAGCTTGATGGCCATCAGCGCGATCACCAGCGCTGCAACATCGGTCATCATATGGGCGGCGTCGGAAAGCAGCGCGAGGCTGTTGTAGACAATGCCGCCGACAACCTCGGCCACGAGGTAGATCGAGGTCAGCGCAAGCGCCCACCCCAGCATCTTGGCATTGGCGCCAGCGGTATGGTCGTGCGAATGGCCGCCCTGGCCATGGTCATGTGCCATCATGTTCTCCAGTGGATTGGGTTCCAACGCTCGTCACCGAGATCTGGGCATCACGCTCGATCGCATCGGTGTGCTTATCGCGCCGAATGCGGTTGCACTGCGAGGACAGACCCCTTGGCCCTTTCACTGTCAGCATACCTCCATTGGAAAGTGACACTGTGAGGTGACCACCGGAATAAGGACGGCCCGTTGCCGGCGATACTAACCGGACAGGCTTTCCATGGGGCACTTTGGTCAAGTTCAGGGTCAGTCCGTCATCCAGAAAATCGACTTCAATGACTGAGCGATCGTTACAGGTGTAGAAATGCTCGCCGATCAGGCTCGGGGTCGATGCCCGGTCATGCACGGCATAGGATTCGTGTTTATCCTCTGGCGGGGAGCAGGCCGACAGATTGATGGCGGCTGCCAGAAGCACGAGGAGGCGGGCTCGTAATGATACGCTGATTTGCCCTCTCATGACTTTCTGCCTCCTTTGGTTCCGAGATCGTTCGCCATGAGCATTTTGGGGGAAAACACCCATGGCGCGGGCCATTCTCACACGGCTTCCGAAGGGCTCAATCGTGCGGTGACCAGTTCACGATCTTCAGTCGAACAGGTTGCGCAGGAAGCCTTTCCGGCCGCCGTGACCGCTACCGTGGCCGCCACCGCCATGACTGCCACCGCCATGGCCGCCGCCGTGGCCACCACCATGCCTGTTGTCGTAGCCGTAGCCGTAATCTCCGCCGGCCTGGCCGAAGGGGCCTTGGGGAATTGGCGATTGGGGCGTGGGCACCTGAGGCATCGGCGCCTCGTTCATGCTGCGCTCGATGATCTTGTCCAGCTCGCCGCGATCGAGCCAGACACCACGGCATTGCGGGCAATAGTCGATTTCAATGCCTTGCCGCTCGCTCATCACAAGAGAGACCTTGCACACCGGGCAAGGGAGGCCTTGGTGAGTGGTGTTATCCGTCATGACACTATCCTCTTCAATCGAAGGGTGAATTTTGGGATTTTAATGCCGGGCGAGGTCAAGTTTGGCTCGTTCCCGCCCGGCTGCTTGCACATGGACCTAGACGTGCGGCGCCCCGTCCTGCTCGGCCTCATGATCGTCGAGGTCTTCGTCGAGCGGGATGTCGCTGCGGCCATAGCGGGCGTAGAGGGTCGGCAGCACGAACAGGGTCAGCAGGGTGGCTGACACCAGGCCGCCGATCACCACCGTTGCCAGCGGCTTTTGCACTTCGGCGCCAGCCCCGGTGCCCAAGGCCATCGGGACGAAGCCAAGGCTTGCGACCAGCGCCGTCATCACGACAGGTCGCAAACGCTGGATCGCGCCCTTTCGTGCAGCCTCGGCCCTGTCCATGCCGCGTTTCATCAGATCGTGGATCGAGGAGACCATGACCAAACCGTTGAGCACCGCGATGCCCGATAGCGCGATGAAGCCAACCGCTGCCGAGATGGAGAAATCCATGCCTCGCAGGAACAGCGCCAGCACGCCGCCCACCAGCGCCAGTGGCACTCCGGTAAAGACGATCGCCGCGTCACGCGCCGAACCCAGAGCGCCATAAAGCAGCATGAGGATCAGCACGAAGCAGGCCGGGATCACGAGCTGAAGCCGGGCGCGTGCCGAAGCCAGATTTTCAAACTGGCCGCCCCATTCCAGATAACTGCCGGCAGGAAGGCGGACTTCCTTGGCGATCGTTGCCTGAGCATCCTTCACCACGCTGGCAATGTCGCGCCCGCGCACATTGGCTTGCACCACCACGCGCCGCTTGCCGTTCTCGCGGCTGATCTGGTTCGGACCATCCAAGATCTTGATCTCCGCCACGCTGGCAAGCGGGACGAACTTTCCGCCTGCCACCGGAACTTGAACCTGCTCCAGCGTGGACAGGTCGGCACGCTGGGCATCGGACAGGCGAATGACGACGGGGTAGCGGCGATCGCCCTCGAAGATCATACCCGAGGTCTTGCCCCCCAGCGTTGCGGTCACGATGTCCTGAACATCCTGCGCCGTCACGCCAACACGCGACATGGCGTCACGATTGACGCGAATGTCGAGCATGGGCAGGCCCGAGGTCTGCTCAACTTTCACATCGGCGGCGCCGGGTGTGCGCCGCAGGACACTGGCGATCTTGTCAGCCGTCGCATTCATGGCGTTGAAGTCGTCGCCGTAGACCTTGATCGCCATGTCACCGCGCACACCCGCGATCAGCTCGTTGAAGCGCATCTGGATGGGCTGGGTGATTTCATAGGCATTTCCGGGGAATTTGTTCAGATCGCCCTCAAAACGCTTGATAAGATCTGCCTTTGACAAGCCAGGATTGGGCCATTCGCTGTGCGGCTTGAGGATAACGAACATATCCGTGGCGTTGGGCGGCATCGGATCGGATGCCAGTTCGGCGGTGCCGGTCTTGGAAAAGACGAACTGAACCTCCGGCTGCTTGGCCATCATCTTTTCGATGGGCACCTGCATGGCCTGGCTCTGCTGCACCGATGTTGCCGGAATGCGGAGGGCCTGGATAAGGAGGTCGCCTTCATCGAGCTGCGGCAAGAACACCTGCCCCAGCGACATGAAGGCCGCAATGGCGAGAATGAACCCGCCAATCCCAGTGCCGATCGTCAGGGTCGGGCGTTTCATGGCCTTCTCGAGGCCCGGCTCATAGCGGGACTTCAGCCAGCTCATGATCCGCCCTTCCTCTTCGTTGATCTTGTTCGACAGCCAGATGGCGATCGCGGCCGGAACCGCCGTGAGGGACAGGACGAAGGCGAAAGCGAGTGCGATGATGACGGTCAGCGCCATGGGCACGAAGGTCTTGCCCTCCACACCCGTCAGGGTGAGCAGCGGCACATAGACCAGAATGATAATCGCCTGACCGTAGACTGAGGGCCGGATCATCTGGCGGGCAGCGGTGGCCACCGTTGCAAGCCGTTCCTGCAAAGTCAGCAGGCGCCCTTCATGCTCCTGCCTGTGCGCCATGCGGCTCAGCGCATTTTCCACGATGATGACCGCGCCATCGACGATGAGACCAAAATCAAGCGCGCCAAGGCTCATGAGGTTTGCCGATACCCCGGCCCGCATCATGCCGAAGCCGGTCAGCAGCATCGTCACCGGGATGACCATGGCTGCGATCAGCGCCGCGCGGAAATTGCCGAGCAGCGCAAACAGCACCACGATCACGAGGAGCGCGCCCTCGGCCAGGTTCTTGCCGACTGTCTTGATCGTCTTGTTCACCAGCGCAGTACGGTTGAGCACAGGCTGGACGATCACATCAGGCGGCAGGGAGGCGTTGATGGCTTCGAGACGGTCAGCCACGGCGGTTGCGACCGTGCGGCTGTTTTCACCGATCCGCATGATGGCCGTGCCGACAACGACTTCCGTACCGTTCTGCGATGCGGAGCCCATGCGGATGGCGTGTCCGATCTTCACCGTGGCCACCTGGCCGAGCGTTATCGGCGTCCCGTTGCGGGTGGCGACGATGATACGCGACAGCTCATTGGTGTTGCGGACCAGAGCATCCGAGCGGACAGCCAGCCCCTCACCATTGCGGTTGACGAAGCCGCCGCCGACGCTGGTGTTGTTTTTCTCAAGCGCGGTGCTCAGATCGGTCAGGGTCAAGCCCAGCGTCGCCAGACGCTGTACGTCGGGAATGACCTGAAACTGCTTCACATAACCGCCGATGGAGTCGATGCCGGCGAGCCCCTTGGTGTTTTTAAGGAGGGGGGCGACGATCCAGTCCTGCGCGGTGCGCAGATAGGTCGCCTTCTCGGTATCGTTGGTCAGGCGATCACCTTCGGGCGTGATGTAGCTGCCGTCGGGTTGCATGCCGGGCTCGCCGGGCAGATGCTTGTCATCCTTGCGATGCTCCAGCCTGACGGTCCACATATAGACTTCGCCAAGGCCCGTCGCGATCGGCCCCATTTCCGGGGAGGCGCCGCTCGGCAGATTGCTAGCCACACCGCCCAGGCGCTCAGTGACTTGTTGCCGCGCAAAATAAATGTCGGTCTTGTCGTCGAAAACCGCCGTGATCTGGGCAAAGCCATTGCGGCTGAGCGAGCGGGTGTTTTCCAGACCGGGGATGCCAGCAAGGGCCGTCTCGATCGGGAAGGCAACCTGCTTCTCGACCAGCTCGGGCGAAAGCGCCGGCGCCTTGACGTTGATCTGGACCTGATTGTTGGTGATGTCTGGCACTGCATCGATAGGCAGGCGCGACAGGGCGACGGCGCCGATCACAGCGGCGATGGCGGTCAGAAGCAGGACGAGCCAGCGCTTGTGAACCGCCCAATTGACGATTGGGGCGATCATGAGCTCAGTCCTCTTGCGCTTCGCTCTTGCCGAGTTCGGCCTTGAGCGTGAAGCTGTTCACCGTGGCGATCTGCTCGCGGCCCGTGAGGCCGGAACGCACGATCACAGTCGCGCCGCTGTTGTCGCCCAGAGAGACCGGGACCGCCTGGAAGCCGGACTTGGTTCGTACGAAGACCACAGATTTGCCCTCCACGGTCTGGATGGCCGTGCTGGGCACGCGCACCGCGCCGTCGCCGCCACTGCCGGAGAGCTGCACCGCAGCCGTGACCGGCTCACCCACGCGCCATTCCATGCCCTTGTTGTCGAGCGTGGCGATCACCGGCACCTGACGGGTTTGTGCGTCGAGTGCGGGAGACACGAAGCTGATGTTGGCCGTGGCTTTGCGACCGGCGGCCGTCACAGTGACGCTGTTGCCGGGCCGGACCCGCCCGGCATCGGCGGGCTGGAGGCTGAGCGACAAAGAGACGCTGGAGAGATTGGCAACCCGATAGAGTTCGGCGTCGGCCGCAACGGTCTGCCCCAGCACGACGCTGCGCGAAATGACCTGGCCCGAAACGGGCGCCGTGATCGCCAGCCTGTTGAGCCCACCGCCCCCCGCGCCAGCGGCCGAAACCTGCTGTTGCGCTTGCGTATAGGCAATCCGCGCTTCGGTCGCGGCGGTGCGGGCTGCGATCAGATCCTGTTCGGGGGATACGCGCTGGGCAAACAGCCTCTGCTCACGCGCGAGGTTCGAGTTTGCCAGCGCCAGACGCGCCCTTGTGGCCTGAACCTCGCCATTGAGCTGGGCTGCCTCACGGCTTTCGATCACGGCCAGCGTTTGGCCGCGCCCGACTGACTGACCGAGGTTCCGGCTTAAAGAGACAACCCGCCCCCCGATAGCCGCCGAGACAACCTGCGTGCCCTGCGGATCGCCCTCGATGATGGCGGGCAGCTCCAGCACCCCGGTTCCACCGATGGTCGGCAGAGCGATTTGGATGCCGGCAGACCGGATCTGGTCTTCGGACAGCGTGACCTTGTTCTCATCGACTCCAGGCGCTTTGCTGGCAGCCTTCTCCTGGGCTGGCTCATCCTTTTTGCTCGCTTCGCCGCCGCATCCACCAAGCATGATGGCAAGCGTCAGCGGGGCCAGAAGCATGGCCTTGTTGGTCAGTGTCATTGGATCAATTCCCCTGTTCTGGCGCGGGAGCGGTCAGACGCTCCAACCGGGCCTTGGCATTCTGATAGGTCGCGAGCGCATCGATCGCGGCAATGCGGGTTTCGGCGAGCGTGCGCTCCGCATCGAGGAGATCGAGCTGGCCGATTTTGCCCTCGCGATAGCCGATACGTGCAATGCGAGCCGCTTCCTGCGCGGCGGCCAACGCCGGGCCATTGGCGGTGCGGGCCGTGGTCGCGGCATTGGCTTCCTCGGCCTGCGCGTCTGTGATGGCCTGCTCCATATCGAGCGCGGTCATCCGCTTCTGGGCCTCGGCCTGAACGCGCTGCGCGCCGGCCTGAGACACCGCCGCCGATCCAGAGTTGAAGATCGGGATCGGCATCGAGAAGGTGACGACAAAGGCGACATCACCCGGTGCGATATGGCGCACGCCCGGGCCGACATTGAGATCGGGTACGCGCTGCGACCGGGCCAGACGAACACCGGCATCAGCCACCGCCAGGTCTGCATTCGCTGCTGCCAGCGATAGGGTGCCTGCGGCATTGATAGGTTCCAGCGGGCCATAGCCCTTGGCGGGCAAGCTATCGAGCCAGTTGGAGTTCAGCGTGCCGGTAAACGGGTGTCCAATCCGGCGGGTCAGGTTGGCGCGTGCGGCTTCGGCCAGACGTTTTGCCCGCTCGACCCCGGCCTCCGCGTTGACCTTCGCCACATCGGCGCGCTGTTCTTCGATGGGCGAGGCACGACCGGCCTGAACCCTTACGCGCGCGGCACTTGCGGTGTCGTTGGCGATCCGAAACTGCTCAATGGCATTGGTGGCACGCCGCTCGGCGGCCACCGCCTCGATATAGAGCTGAGTGACCTGAAAGCGGATGTCGGCTTGGGCGATTGCAGCGGTAAGCAGCGCGCGGTCGGTTTGCGCATCTGCTACCGCAACGCGAGCCGATCGCTTGCCGCCCAGCTCGATTGGAATCCCGAGGGAAACCGTCGTCTGAGAGGTGTCAAACTGGCGGTAAACACCAGAGCCGCCGATGTTTTCGACCTGCGTTTGCACGGTCGGGTTGGGGCGTAGCCCCGCAACCGTTCGGGCAGCGCGCGCAGCATCGATTCCGGCCTTCGCAGCATCGATCGCGGGGGCCGAACCGCCGGCAGCGGCAACAGCGTCATCAAGAGTAAAGGCCGGTGTCGTGGCGACAGCCGACGGCAAGTCTTGCGCCTGCGCGAGTGACGCGCAGGACGTAGCGGCCAGCAGGGCCGCATAATAGCGATACATGAGTAGGTGTCCTGACCATGAGACATGGGCGCCCGTTCGCCGCAGGCGCGACGATGGGCTCTATATACGATGGGTCAGGCGATTGGGGGGCGAAGGCCAGGGCCGACCGACCAGCGATGGATCGCGGTCGTGGCATATTCGGGAGCGGCAGGAGCCGCCAGCGCGATCGGTAAATCGCCGCTGGTGACGATGGGGGCAAAAGCGGATGGGCTCTGGTGGCTTCCATGATGGTGCGGCACAGGCTTATCGGCATCGCCCTTCGACTGATCTGCGTCGCCACTGGAGTGAACAACCCCGGAGCAGTCGATCATCGAGCTGAGCGAAATCTCCTGGGCATGCACCGTCGCCGTCACAAACAGCGACGCGATAAGCAGGCACAGCAGAAGGCGGGCTCGGCGAAACATCAGCCTCCCGTAGCGCAAAAGGAGGTGGCTGTCATCTCAAAATAATCGTTAATCAAATGACGGTTGAAGGGATGATATTTTGTAACAACATCGGAAATTGATCATCGTCATTACAAAAATCATCATGTTTTTATTATAAAATTTATTGATTAACTTTTGAATGCATGGGAGTTTCTGATATTATATTGCAATATATATCTATTATAATAAGAATTGGAGGAGAATTGAGTTCTGAAAGATAATATAACCAAAGGCCTCTATGCTCGCAGAACGCCAAATGCAGTTCAAATCAGGCAAGCCGCTGCGCTGCTGTCCGCGTTTGAGATTAGGCTCCAGCATGTCACTCCATTTCAGGCGTCGTGAACGAACGTCAGCCATTGCTGACTGAAATCCGTTCGCTAAACGGCGGCTTTGTCGCGGGTGAAGAAGGATCGCTCGGTCGAGCTCATAAGTGGAAAAGGCGCATATGGCTGGCGCCTAAGGAATTGATCCTAGACAAATAATCAACCGTTTCGCGTTGTTGGCCCAATGATCGCCTGTTTCACGAAGGCTGGCACGACTTTGAACAGATCGTGCCAGCCCCGACGCATTATCGCTTGTGGATCGCCGTCACCTCGCCTGCGCTGCCCTTGATCGTGATATCGAAATCGACCTTGTCCCCCACCGCAACGGCATCGGTGACACCCGGAGCGGCCTTGAAGCCCATCGTCATGGCCGGCCATTTCGCTTCGGGGATGGCGTCATGCGAGAGCGTGATCATACCGGCCGCCTTGTCGATCGCGGTCACGATCCCGTGGCCTTTGGCCTCAATGGCTGCCGCTGCCGAGGGCTCCATCGCCATGGTGCCCGGCATGCTGCTGGTGGCAGAAGCAGGCTGGTTGCTGTCCGTCGATGCCGGTGCCTCTGCTTTCTTGTCGCAGGCAGCGGTCAGAGCGGCGAGGCCGAGCGCAATGGTCAGTCGAAGGTAGGTCATAGTTTTCTCCTTGCTTTAAAGGGGTTGAGCTTTGGATTTTGCCCGCCGTTGCCGAAGCAGCAGATAGGCGGCGGGCAGGACGAACATCGACAGCAGCGGCGCTGTCAGCATGCCGCCGATCATCGGGGCGGCGATCCGGCTCATCACCTCCGATCCTGCCCCTGATCCCAGCAGGATCGGCAGCAGACCGGCCAGGATCACCGCGACCGTCATGGCTTTAGGGCGCACGCGCAGCAGCGCGCCGTCCCGCACGGCGGCCTGAACCTCGCCCTGGGCAGGATCGCCGTTGTGCTCCTCCAGCGCATTCTTCAGGTAGATCAGCATCACGACGCCGAATTCGGCCGAGACACCGGCCAGCGCGATAAAGCCGACACCGGTCGCAACCGACTGGTTGAAGCCAAGCAGATAGAGGGCCCAGATGCCGCCGGTCAGGGCAAAGGGCAGCGTTCCCATGATCAGCGCCGCCTCATCGAAGCGACCGAAGATCATGTAGAGCAGCACGAAAATGATCAGCAGCGTGGCGGGCACGACCAGCTTCAGCCTGTCGGTAGCCCGCTGGAGATATTCGAACTGGCCAGAATAGGCGATGCTGACGCCGGGCGAGAGCCTGACATCCTTCGCCACCGCATGCTGCAGGTCACCGACCACCGAGGCAAGATCGCGCCCGCGCACATCGATATAGACCCAGGTGGAAGGCCGGGCGTTTTCGGTCTTGAGCATGGGAGGCCCGTCGGTGATCGCAATGTTCGCGACGGTCCCAAGCGTGATCTGCTGCCCGGAGGGCGTCAGGACCGGCAAGGTTCGCAGGCCTTCAAGACTGTCACGCAATTCGCGCGGATAGCGCACACTGATCGGGTAGCGGGCCAGCCCCTCGACCGTCTCGCCGATCGTCTCGCCACCCACCGCGCCGGAGACGATGGCCTGCACATCCGCGATGTTGAGACCGAAGCGGGCCGCCGCCGCGCGGTCGATGTTCACATCGACATAGCGCCCGCCGGTCAATCGCTCGGCCAGCGCCGAGCTGACGCCGGGAATGCGCTTGGCCACGGTTTCGACATCATGGGCGATGCGATCGAGCTCGGCGGGATCGGCGCCAGACACCTTCACCCCGATCGGGCTCTTGATGCCGGTGGCCAGCATGTCGATCCGGTTGCGGATCGGTGGCACCCAGACATTGGCAAGGCCGGGCAGCCTGACCGTTCTGTCCAATTCCTCGATGAGTTTGTCAGGCGTCATGCCCGGTCGCCATTGGTCGCGCGGCTTGAACTGGATGGTGGTCTCGAACATCTCGAGTGGAGCCGGATCGGTGGCGGTCTCCGCGCGGCCGGCCTTGCCGAAAACGCTTTGCACTTCGGGCACGGTCTTGATCAGGCGGTCGGTCTGCTGAAGAAGGTCGGAGGCCTTGGCCGCCGAGAGGCCCGGCAAGGCAGAGGGCATGTAGAGCAGGTCACCCTCATCGAGATTGGGCAGGAATTCGCCGCCAAGCCGGGCGAGCGGCCATGCCGTGGTGGCGAAGATCAGCACGGCGATCAGCAGCACCTGCTTGGGGTTCTGCAAGGTCCAATCGATGGCTGGACGGTACAGGCCGGTCAGCCAGCGGTTGAGCGGATTGGCCTGTTCCGCAGGTATCTTGCCCCGGATCAGCCAGCCCATCAGGATTGGCACCAGCGTCACCGACAGGATGGCCGCCCCCGCCATGGCATAGGTCTTGGTGAAAGCCAGCGGAGCGAACAGCCGGCCTTCCTGCGCTTCCAGCGTGAAGACGGGAATGAAGGACAGGGTGATGATCAGCAGGCTGAAAAACAGCGCGGGGCCCACCTCGGCGGCAGCCTCGGTGACGACGCGCCAGCGGGTCTCGCCCGTGAGAGGCTGGTCCGGGTGGTCATGCTCCCACCGCTCGATCTTTTTATGGGCGTTCTCGATCATGACCACGGCGGCATCGACCATGGCGCCGATCGCGATGGCGATCCCGCCAAGCGACATGATGTTGGCGTTCACGCCCTGGATATGCATGACGATGAAGGCTGCGAGCACGCCCAGCGGCAGCGTGATGATCGCTACGAGGGCCGAGCGGACATGCCAGAGGAACAGGCCGCAGACCAAAGCGACGACGATGAACTCCTCGATCAGCTTGTGGGTCAGGTTCTCGATCGCGCGGTCGATCAGGTGCGAGCGGTCATAGACCGGCACGACCTCGACGCCGGCAGGCAGGCTCTTCTTCAACGTGGCGAGCTTGTCCTTCACCGCCGCGATGGTTTTGCGCGCGTTCTTGCCCGAGCGCAGGATCACCACGCCGCCCGCGACTTCGCCCTCGCCGTTCAATTCGGCAATGCCGCGCCGCATCTCCGGGCCGATCTGGATCGTTGCCACATCGCCAAGGCGGATCGGCACGCCGCCTGACGCGGTTCTCAGTGGAATGGCGCGAAAGTCATCGAGTGTCTGCAGATAGCCCGAGGCGCGGACCATATATTCGGCCTCGGCCATTTCCAGCACCGAGCCGCCCGCCTCCTGATTGGCCTGTTGGATCGCCTGCACCGCCTGACTATGCGTCACCCCATAGGCGGCCAGCTTCACCGGATCGAGCAGCACCTGATACTGCCTGACCATGCCGCCGATGCTGGCGACCTCGGCCACGCCCGGCACGGTCTTCAGCTCATAGCGCAGGAACCAGTCCTGAAGGCTGCGCAGTTGCGACAGATCGTGGCGGCCTGATCGGTCGACCAGCGCATATTCATAGACCCAGCCCACGCCGGTGGCATCTGGCCCCAAGGCGCTGCGCGCGCCTGGCGGCAGGCGGCCCTGCACCTGATTGAGATATTCGAGCACGCGGCTGCGCGCCCAGTACAGGTCGGTTCCATCCTCGAAGATCACATAGACGAAGCTGTCCCCGAAGAAGGAGTAGCCGCGCACCGTCTTGGCGCCGGGCACGGACAGCATGGTGGTGGTGAGCGGATAGGTGACCTGGTTCTCGACGATGCGGGGTGCCTGTCCGGGATAGGAGGTGCGGATCACCACTTGAACATCGGAGAGATCGGGCAGGGCATCGATGGCAGTAGAGCGTACTGCCCAGACCCCGGCGCCGACCAGTGCGAGCATGCCGATCAGAACGAAGAAGCGGTTCCTGACCGACCAGCGGATGAGATGTGCGATCATTGGCCAGTCATCCCGCTCATAGCGGGCATAGGCTGGGGGGCCCGCTTCATCCCGCTTGATGCCTCTTGGAGCACGCCGGGTGCTGCCGGAGCCATCTCGCTGATCGGACGAGCCTGCATGCCGGACAGGCTGGCTTCGGAATCGAGGAGGAATTGTCCCGATGCGACGACCTTTTCGCCTTCCGACAGGCCGGCGAGAATCTGGGTCTCGCCATCGGTTTCTCGGCCCGTCTGAACTTCCGCCGGGCGATAGCGGCCCTGATCGAGGGCCAGCATCACCAGCGTTCGTTTGCCGGTTCGGATGAGCGCCTCCGTTGGCACCAGCACGGCCGGTTGGCGGTTGCCCTGAAGCGACACTGTCGCGAACATGCCGGGGCGAAGGCGCCCGCCCCGATTGGGCAGTTCGATGCGCACGGTCAGCGTTCGGCTGTCGGCCTGGGTTTCGGGCAGGATGGCAGCGATCCGGCCCGACAGGGTCTCGCCAGGGAAGGCTGCCAGCGTGGCTTGCACCGGTTGCCCAGGCTTAAGGGGCGCCGCGATGGCTTCGGGAACGGCGGCGTTGAGCCAGACGGTGCCAAGGCCGTTGATCTCGGCCAGGGTCTGACCTGTCGCCATGGTCATGCCTGCGCGGACATTGAGGGTCTTGATCACGCCGCTGGTCGGGGTGGAGATGGTGATGGTGTTATGAGGCCTCCCGCTTCGCTCGACCCCTGCGATCATGCCCGATGGCATACCCAGCAACATGAGGCGCTGCCGTGCGGCATCGATGAGCGCCTTGTTGCCCGTGCGGCGAACAGCGAGGAATTCAGCCTGTGCGCCGCCCCATTCCGGCACCAGAAGGTCGGCCAGCGGAGCACCGGCGCCGATCACATCACCGGGCGCACGGGCATAGACCCGCTGCACGAAGCCGGCAGCCCGCGTCTGAACGATCGCGACATCGCGCTGGTTGAAATCGACCGTTCCGGTGGCGGTCAGATCGCTCGCCATCTCTCCACGCCGGACAGCGACAGTGCGCAGCCCCAGTCTCTGGGAGGCATCCGGATCGATCCGGATGCCGGGCGCATCGTCGCCGCCAGCTTCAGGATATTTGGGGACCAGTTGCATGTCCATGAAGGGGGATTTGCCGGGCTTGTCGAAGTGCTGGTCCGGCTTCATCGGGTCGTACCAGTAAAGCGGTTTGTGGTCCGAAGCGGATGCCTGAGCCGGGGCGGGCATGGCCGCGTCGCGGTTCGTCCAGCGTGCAAGGCCGTAGCCGCCGCTGCCTGCGATCACCATGATGGCGAGGCCCGCATAGACGAGGCGAGGACGCGGCGGAGAGGCTTCTTTGGTCATCGCTCGTCGCTCCGATAAGTCAGGGTCAGCCGGGCGCCATCGGTGGCGACCAGGGCTTCGCGGTCGAGGGTGGTGAGGGTTGTGTCGGCAAGGGCAGCATAGGCATCGGCAATATCGACGAGGCTCGCGCGCCCGGCGGCATAGCTTGCCGTCTCCAGCTTGACCCGCTGCTGTGCGAGCGGTTGAAGCGTGTCACGCGCGCGGAGCCATTGCTCATGATGCATCAGGTGATCAGCCAGATCGGCATCGAGATCGGCTTCGAGAGCGCGCCTCGCTGCCTCGCGTTCGGCAATGACCTTTCCGGCAGTGGCCTGAGCTGCGGCAATGCTCGCGTTCTGGCGATGACGGGTGAAGAAGGGCAGGCTGACCGTGACGCCCGCCGAAACATAGTCGCCAAAGCGGGGATCACGGCGCTGATAGGCCAGATTGACGCCGAAGTCCGAGCGTCGGCCTGCGTCAGCCAGGCGAACATCGGCATCGGCCTGTCCTGCCTGGGCATCGATCATGCGGATGGCGGGATGGCGATCGAGGCCGGCACGCAGCGCTGATGGGGTGATCTCGAAATCCGGGACTGTGCCTGCAATCTCGGGCGTCGGATCGCTGGTCCAGCGTGTCAGCATCGCGCGTGCCCTGGCCTCATTTGCAACAAGCTCGCTGCGGCGATCCGCCAGGGCGGCGATGGCCTGCTGTCCGGCAAGAGTTTGTGCCGGGCGTGTGCCTCCCGAGACGACCGCTCCCTGGGTTGTGCGGACCACGCGTTCTAAGGCGGAGAGCAGGTCGTCGAGCGCGGCCACGCGGCGCTGCGCATAGGCCAGATTGATCCACGCCAGCGCCGTGCCGACCTCGACAGAGCGGGCTTCCACGGCGGTGTCAGCTTCGGCGGCCTTGATGTCGCTCTCGGCTCGCGCCTGCTGGGCATGGCGTTTGGCGAGATTGGGAATGTCCTGGGAAACCCCGACACGCGCCATCGTGAAATCGTCGCGCTGGGGCTCGAATGCAAGCGGGCCCGAGATCGGAAAGCTCTCGATACTGGCGCCCAGAGTTGGATCGGGCAGCGCGCCGGCAGCACCTCGTGCTGAACGTGCCGCATCGATGCCGAGAGATTTGGCGTGAATGGAAGGAGCCGCAGTCTCGGCCTTGCGCAGCGCGGCCTCGAAGGTCAGCGGTTCGGCGAATGCAGCCGGGGGCAGTGCCGCGATGAGCGGCAAGCAAAGATACCATCGCATGGAAATCTCCTGATCGCGGGATCAGGCCGCCAGGGCTCGAACGTGGAGGTAGGGTCAGTGACGGCAGGCAAAGCCCGCCGTCACTGATGCCCCGGTCCTCAATCCGATTTTAAGCGGCCGGAGCCGTGGCCTAGCCGGCCCGGTGGCCCGAGACCGGCGATGCCATGGCCTGCATCCGCGTCATGCAATCGGCAGCCTTGGCGCTGCTCATCTTCATCATGTCGCAGTCACAGTTCGCCATTTGCGTCGCATCGGCCACCCAGACCTGCTGGCGTGCCGGGCCCGAGGCTCGCGGGCCAAATTGCGGGATCGAGCGCCATTCATAATGGCCGGCTTGTTGGTTGTGGTCGGCGGGCGCCGCGAAAGCAACGGCGGGGGCAGCGAGAGCCACGCCCAGAAGGGCGCGCAGAACAAACTTCTTCATGACTGTAATCCTTTGGCAAATCTTGATAAAAACCGCAGGCGAACGGAGTGCGTCACAGCGCTACAGGCGCCTGTGATGCCGTCAGCCTTGCGAGCTGGTTCAATCAGCCAAGGAGAGTCGGAGGTTCGGGCTCAGGCGCGAGAGCGCTGCCATCCAGGATCGGCGTAATGGGCCAGAAGCCCAGCACGGGATTGATCTGGCGCGTCAGCAGCATGGGCGCATCATTGTGAAGCGCCATGGGCGCGATGCAGCCCATCCCGGCCATGCAAGCCAGCGTCATGCTCTTGCAGGGCTTTTGCACGGGCTGCTGCTGGGCCATCATCTTCATGCAGTCATCGGACATGCCAGCACCACTCGATGCGGACATGGTCGTGGATACGGAAACCGCAGGCACGATGGTCGCAAAAGCAACCCCCTGGCCAGACAGCCCGATCAGTGCTCCGATGAGGAGAAGAAGGTGAAAGACTCTTTTCACGGTGCCTTAAATTACACCCGCAATGCCGCCAAGGCAATGCTCATTCATGGAGAGAAAAACCGGCAAGCGACCCAATGACGCTCCGACAAACCGGCTCGGGCACAAAACCAAAACTTTGACATGCCGGCCATACATAGGGGCGCCGCTGCTCGTTGAGGTCACCAATATATTTATAATTTTACAGTATTGAGTCGCAGCGCGTTTAGAATGACTGTAAATGAAGAAAGAGCCATCGCCGCGCCGGCAAGCATCGGCGACAGGAGGATGCCTGTGAAAGGATAAAGAATTCCGGCAGCGATTGGTACGCCGATGCCATTGAAAAAAAATGAAAAGAAGAGGTTCTGGCGAATATTGTGCATCGTCGCACGTGCGAGCTTGCGCGAACGCACTATTGCGGAGAGATCGCCGCCCGTCAGCGTTATGCCAGCGCTTTCGATCGCCACGTCTGTCCCCGTGCCCATGGCTAACCCGACATCGGCCGCAGCAAGCGCAGGGGCATCGTTGATGCCGTCGCCTGCCATTGCAACTTTGGCACCGCCAGCTTTCAGTTCTGCGATGATGCGGCTCTTGTCCTCCGGCAGAAGATCGGCGCGCACGTGATCGAGCCCGCCCACAACGAGTGCGATTGCATCAGCCGTCGTTTGGTTGTCGCCTGTCAGCATAATCACCCGCAAGCCCTCTTTCCGGAGATCGGCGATAGCCCCGCGCGCGGAAGTCCGCACAGGATCAGCCACCGCCAGCAGGCCGGCAAGAATTCCATCGATAGCAATCAGCATTACACCGGCGCCCTCTTTACGGTGACGATCGGCAGCGGCATCGAGCGGCTTCGGATCAGAGCCGATCCGCGTCATCTGCGCCGCATTGCCTATAACGATCGACCGACCGTTGACGTTCGCGCTGACACCCAGCCCAGTTTGGGAAGCGAAGTCGGCAACCGCGCCGAGCTGCAAATTTCGTTCCTTTGCAGCAACAACGATTGCATGGGCGAGCGGGTGTTCGGATTGGCCTTCGACCGCCGCAGCGAGTGCGAGCATTTCGTTTTCTTCGAACCCGTCCACCGTCTCTACCGCAATCAGCTTAGGTTTGCCTTCCGTCAAAGTGCCCGTCTTGTCGATGACCAGCGTATCGACCTTATCAAACGCCTGTAGGCTTTCTGCACTTTTGACCAAGACACCAGCTGTCGCGCCCCTCCCCGTACCGACCATGATTGACATAGGCGTGGCAAGGCCAAGGGCACACGGACAGGCGATGACAAGCACCGCGATAGCATTCAGGATGGCGTGGCCCATGCGCGGCTCAGGACCGACCAAAGACCAAATAACGAACGTCGCTAACGAAATCAGCACGACGAGGGGAACGAACCAACCAGAAACCTGATCGGCAACCGCCTGAATCGGAGCGCGGCTTCGCTGTGCCTCAGCAACCATTCGGACGATGCCCGCCAGCATAGTGTCCGAGCCGACCGCGCGGGCTTCAACGATCAGGCTCCCCGTGCCGTTGACGGTTCCCCCGGTGACAGCTGCTTCGGCCTCCTTGGGAATGGGCGCAGGCTCCCCGGTGAGCATGGACTCATCGACCGAGGAGCGTCCTTCGACAACTACGCCGTCCACCGGGATGGCATCCCCTGGGCGAACCCGCAGTCGATCCCCGGCCTTAATGTCGACGAGATCGACTTCTTCCTCAGACCCGTCGGACGCGATCCGGCGGGCCGTTTTCGGGGCCAACCCCATCAGGGCGCGTATCGCACGGCCGGTTGCCGCCCTGGCGCGCAGTTCCAGAACCTGTCCGAGCAGCACGAGGGTCACGACAACGCCGGCAGCCTCATAATAGACCGGGACCATCCCGCCATGAATACGGAAGGGTGCCGGCAAGGTGTTCGGAATGAGTGTAGCAACAAGGCTGTAGAGGAACGCTGCGCCCACACCGAGCGCGATCAGCGTGAACATGTTGAGATGGCGGGTGCGTATCGAGGTCCAACCTCGCTGGAAAAAGGGCAGGCCCGCCCACAGGACGATCGGCGTTGTAAGCCCGAGCTGAACCCAAGGCGCGGCTACCGCGCCGACCACGTGCAAGCCGGTCATCTCAGCGAACATAGAGACGAACAGTAGCGGGATCGTGAGCGTGCCCGCTACCCACAGCCGGCGTGTGAAGTCGGTTAGCTCCGGGTTGGGCGCGTCATCAAGCGACGGTTCTTCGGGTTCGAGTGCCATACCGCAGATTGGGCACGTGCCCGGCCTTTCCCGGCGGATTTGCGGATGCATCGGGCATGTCCACATCGCACCCGGTATCGCCAAATGTTGAGATTTTGATTTGTTCCGAAGGTAGGCGCCAGGATCAGTGATGAACTTGGTGCGGCAACTTGCGCTACAGAAATGATAGGCATGGCCGTCGTGTTCAGCATGTTGCGCTGTCTTTTCCGGGTCAACCGCCATCCCGCATACCGGATCGTTGACCGTAGCAGCACTATTTTCCGTGCGGCCCCTGCGGCAGTTCGCCGGCTCGGCGGGTTGATGGTGAGGCTCGACCGGAAGCTTTACGATTGAGCCTTCCCCGCAGCACGACAAAGCCGGAGCATTGGGCTCGGTCGTGGCCTTTGAGCAGCCGCAGCCGCAGCCGCAGCCGCTGACATCGGAATGGGAATGTGGGTCGTTCATCGCATGGAACTCCTTAGACCCGAGAGCATGTAGGGTCTAACACCGTGTCAGGGACAAGGCCGTAATGCCATGTTTGGGCGTACATTGAATCTACGCGGTGGAGCTGGTTCGCCCTCACATTTTGTCCGATAGCTCGCCACCCTCGACGCGATGCCAAGCGTAGCTTAGGTCTACCGTTCAGCACGCTTACGCGTGGTACGCAATCGGGGATTTATGACAGCGCAGATCGATACCCTTTCCATTGGCGACGACAGTGATGCGCTGATGCGGCGGCTCATTATCCGTTGGCGTGAAGATCAGAGCGCGACGTATCGGAGTTGGTTTCTTTGGAATGAGCGCCTGAAAAACTTCCGGTCGATCCGGCGCGGTATTACTCAGGTGGTTAGCGAGATCGATCGCGGCACGTTTGGCGTGGCTTATCGAGGGTCGTCGCTCGAAACAGTCGTCCACTCCGTCGCCGAACAGCGCCAAATCTTCAAAGGCGCGGATCACGCTTTCCTGTGGAAGCCCAAGCTCCGTATCCCCGACATATACGAGAGCCCGGAAAACCAGCGGGCGTTCGGTCGGTTGCTCGATGCCTGCTCGTGTTGCGATACGGCCGAAGAGATCATCGGCCATATCCACACGATCGACCGTTTGAAGATCAAAGGGCTAGGGCCAGCGGTCGCAAACCTGCTATATTTTCTGCATCCGACGCTCGTGCCACCCTTCAACACCGCGATCGTCAGAGGCTACAATGCGCTGACCGGCGCAAACGTAAAGCTCGGAAGCTGGGAACATTTTCTGGCGATGAGAACCGGCATACTCGACTTGAACGACCGGCACCGCGAACTGCTATCGAACGACCTGGGTGCGATCGGCGGTTTGTTGTTTGATGTGGGGGCAGGCCGTTATCCCGCGCCCCCTCTCGACGGCAGCGGCGAGACGCTGGCAAGCTGGGGATCGCGACTTGAGGCGGCGCGTGAAGAAGCGCGCACACTTAGCAAGGCAGCGATGGCACAGGGCGAAAGCGAACGCACCCATAGCGAGATACAGTCATGGCTTCGTGATCTAGGGTTGGCGCTTGGTTATGATGTGTGGATTGCCGCCAATGATCGTGGTCGTACTTTCAATGGAACGCCGTTGGGCTATGGATGCCTTGAGCGCCTGCCCGCCACCATCGCGACATCAAAGGGCGCGGATTCCATCCGATTGATCGACGTGTTGTGGCTTGAAAAGGGCGGCGATCATGTTGCCGCAGCGTTTGAGGTGGAGCACTCGACGTCCATTTATTCCGGGATCGTGCGGATGCTCGATTTGGCGCTCAGCGGCAGCGACCTTCACGCGACCGCAGGGCTGTTCCTCGTGGCACCTGATTCCCGTGAGGCGGATGTTCGCACGCAGTTGCAGCGACCAGCATTCAGCCGCATCGCCGACCTCGACATTTCCTATCTGCCTTACGGCGAACTTGAACGAAATCGGGAGGCCATCGCCCGGTTCGGATCAGGATTGAAGGCGATTAGGGCGGTTTCGAGGTAGCCATCCGGTGAG
>NZ_BCZE01000086.1 GCF_001598555.1 Novosphingobium rosa NBRC 15208 | reverse complement strand
CGGGGGCGGCGGCGGAGGGGGCGCCGGGGGCGGCGGCGAAGCGCAAGCAGCGAGCAACGACAGACCCGCAATAACCAAACCTTTACGCAACCAACGCGCCATGCCGAAGCCTTTCAATCCTTGAACGCCGCAAAAATGGGGGTCTTCCCCCTTGTGTGTTGGGGGCCAGCCCCCATCGCAGGAACGCCTCGTAGCCCAAGGTGATCCGCATGAAAATGCCCCGGAACGCTTTCGCGCCCGGGGCATGTCACTTTTCGGCTGACCGAGTCGTTTTTGCGACGACCCGGCCTATCCATTCCGCGCCGGATTAACGCCAGAGGTTAACGGCGGTCGCCCATGAAGCTGAGCAGGAACTGGAACATGTTGATGAAATCGAGGTAGAGCGTCAGCGCGCCCATCACCGCGATCTTTTCCTCATAGGGGGTGCCGGCAACCTGCACATACATGCTCTTCAGGCGCTGCGTGTCATAGGCGGTCAGCCCCGCGAAGATCAGCACGCCCAGCACCGAGATGACCATGGCCAGACCCGGAACGTGGAAGAACATGCCCACCAGCGAGGCGATGATCAGGCCGAACAGACCCATGATCAGGAAGCTGC
This sequence comes from Novosphingobium rosa NBRC 15208, assembly GCF_001598555.1. GTDB lineage: Bacteria > Pseudomonadota > Alphaproteobacteria > Sphingomonadales > Sphingomonadaceae > Novosphingobium > Novosphingobium rosa. The sequence goes on along the minus strand of NZ_BCZE01000086.1, from coordinate 28,388 downwards.
CGAAGCCCGAGAGATCCTTCTTGGTGGTGTAACCCACCAGGCTGAGGCCCGCGAAAGCGCCCGCCGTGGCGAAGAAGGTCAGCGCCACCGAGGTGCCGGTGTAGACCAGCAGGATCGACGACAGCGACAGGCCCATCGCGAAGGCGAAACCCCAGAAGAGCATTTTCAGCGTCGAGGTCTGCATGCGGCCCAGGCCGAAGTTCATCGCCAGCACGAAGCCCAGCGGGGCCAGCATGATGACATAGCGCAGCGGCGAGGTGAGCAGGCTGATGGCGGCGGCATTGCCCGACATCACCAGCTGCGAGAGCACCAGCGCGACGACACCCGACAGGATCACCGCCGAGGTCATGTAATTGTAGATCGAGAGCATATGCTTGCGCAGGCCGACGTCGAGCGTCTGCGAGCGCGCCGAAAACCCGGCATTCATCCTCGAAGACGCGCCAAAGCCCGTCTGCGAGGGCTGGGGGTCATTCCAGATGGCCATTGTCCAAAACTCCTCAAGACGGTCGGAACGACATCGTCCGACCGGCACTCCTTAATATCATGCCGATCACGCAAGGTTTCAAGCGAATCCGGCAGAACATCTTTGTGCCAAAATGTTTCTGGCACGCCATGCATGGACAAACGCTGAATATATCCAGGCGTTCCCGCTTTTACCGAGCGGCTTCAGCCATTTCCAGACTGCGCTTTTCAGCGGCATTGAGCGTCGCCTGCATCAGCGCCAGCACCGCGCCATCGGCATCCAGCACATCGAGCCCGGCCTGGGTCACGCCGCCGGGGCTGGCCACGCGGCGCGCCAGCTCGCCCGGATCATAGGGCGAGGCCATCGCCAGATCGGCCGATCCCTGCACCATCGACTTGGCCAGACGCTGCGCCTGATCGGGATCGAGACCCAGCGCCACCCCTGCCGTGGCCAGCGCATCAATGATGCGATAGATGAAGGCCGGACCGGAACCGGCCAGCGCCGTCACGGCATGAAACAGGTCTTCGCCCACCCATTCGGGCGTGCCGAGATGCGTGAGGAAGGCGGTGATCGCCCCCTTCTCATCCCCGGAAAGGCCCTGAGCGGCCACGCCCATCGGGCTCTTGCCCAGAGCGGCGGCCAGATTGGGCATCACCCGCACAAGGCCCTTGGCATCGGGGAAACGCGCCGACAGGCTGGCCAGTTCGGCGCCCGCCAGAATGGAGAGCACCACCGTCCCCGCCCCGGCCAGCGCCGTCAACTGCCCGGCCACATCGTCGAGCATCTGCGGCTTCACGCCCAGCAGCATCAGATCGAAACGCTCACCCTCGGGCAGGCTGCGCAGCAGGCGCACGCCCTCGGGCGCGGCTTCCAGCCTGGGATCGACCACGGTGAAACGATCCGCCGCCACGCCGCCGCGCAGCCAGCCGGCCAGCATCGCGCCGCCCATATTGCCGCAGCCGACGATCAGGATCTTTTCAGGAAAACTCATGAAATCAGGCCTCTCCGGCAGCATCGACGAGGGCGCTGGCCAGCGCGTCGGCGGGGCTCTTGTCGCCCCAGAGAATGAACTGGAAGGCGGGATAGAAGCGGTCGCATTCCTCCACCGCCACTTCCACCAGCATCTGCGCCTGCCCCAGGCTGATCATCCCATCGTCGCCCAGCATCAGCCCATGGCGGTAGAGCAGCACAGCATTGTTCGACCACACGTCGAAATGTCCCAGCCACAGCTGCTCGTTGATCAGCGACACCACCTCGAACATGGCGGGTTTCTTGTCATCGGGCACGCGGATGTCGGGCAGGCACAGCAGCTGGAGGACATTGTCCTCACTGCGCCAGATGCCGCGCAGCTGATAGGTGGCCCAGCTGCCCTGCACCTCGCCGGTGATCTCGTCATCGCTGACGAAATCATAGGTCCAGCCGCGCGCCTCGAACAGCGCCGCCAGCATCTCTACCGGCGCGCTATCCTCATGGCGAGGCAAGTCATCCTGCACAGTTCTTGTCACCATTCACCCGCATCCTGGTGGTTAAGCACCTCTTTGCCATGGATGCTTGGCCCGTAGCCGATTGTAAAACCAAGCCTCGATCTGGCCTGAGCATAACACCACAAGTCTGTGTACAGGCTGTGGATAAGGGCAAACCCCTTAAACAATACGATACAAGATGCGCATTGTTTCAGAGCGGGCCAACCGCGCCGTTCAAAGCGGGTCAACCTCCTGGCCCTCATCCGACAACCACATAAACGCGCCTTCACGGCCCGCCTTCTTCAGCTTGGCCTCGAAAGCCTTGGCATCGGCCTGATCGTCAAACGGGCCGACCAGCACGCGGTTGGTGCGCCCCCAATCGGCGGTCCAGGCAGGCATGCCCTTGAGAATCTTGGCATAATCCCGGCTCATCTGGCGCCAGTCATAAGCGATGCGCTTGAAATCGCGGCCCACGCCCACCTGCACCCAGACGCGGCTGGGATATTTGGGTGGCGGCGGCGCCTTGGGCGCGGGGCGCGGCGCCTTGATCTTGCGAATATCGACCGCGCCCGAAGCAGGCGCCTCAGCCGCCTCCTTGCGCCCCACTTCCTTGCGCGCCGAGGGACTGCCCCATTCGGAGAAAGCCTCGGCAAAGCTGGGCTTGTGAGACGGCGTTTTGCCGGGAGCCTTGGCGGCAGTCCTGATATGAGCCGGCGCAGCAGGCTCGGCGGCCACAAAAGTCACCGGCGGCGGCGGCGGCGCGGTCACGCCCGGTGCGGGCGGCACGGAGGCCACCGGACCAGGCATGACAGGCGCCGGAGCGGGGGTGGTTTCAGCAGGCGGCAGGCGGCCCAGATCGAAGCGGCTGGCTTCCTGATGCGGCTTCTCGCCCGCCATGGCCAGAGCCGGGGCAGGCGTCGCGGCAGGCAAGGCCGCCGACGGCTGAGGCGCGGCGCCACCAATCGGCGGCAGTTCGGCATCAGGCCTGTTCGCCATGGGGGCAGGCGCAAGCCCGGCCACCGGCGCCGGGCGACGCGCGGCGCTGGCCAGAGCAGGCGGCGGCGACACTTCACGCGAGGGATTGGGCTCGGGCGGCAGCGGATTGCTGGCGGCGGCGGGCGCAGGCGCAACGTCCACCGGCGCGCCCCCCTTCCAGCCACGGGTCTTTCTGGTGTTGGCGGCCAGCTTCGTCGACGCGGGCTTGGCGGCGGCAGTCGCTCCCAGCGGCGCTCCGGCAGGCGCCAGCGGCGCGTCTGCAGCGGCCAGATGGCGGATGCCATGCTGCGAGGCATAGGCCGCGATCTTCGCATCATCCTTGCCGATCTGCGAGGCATGCGGGAAGCGGCCCAGATTGGCCGCCGCCGCCTGCTGCGCCGGGGTCAGCCTGCGCATGAAGCGCAGATAGGGCGACATGCCATTGGCCAGTTCGGGCGGCATGGTGGAGCGGGCGATGGCCTCCGCCTCATCCTCGCGGCCCAGAATGGCGAAGGCAAAGGCGCGGGTGCGCCAGGCCGCCCGGTCCTGCTTCTGAAGCAGCGGGGCCAGCGTGGTTTCCATCGATTTGCGGTCACCGGCAATGGCCTGACTCAGCGCCAGGCGGCGCACCGTCTCATCATTGGCGCCATTGGCCAGCGCCTCACGGTAGAAGCGCTGGGCCGAGGCATTGTCGCCCACCAGATCGTAGGACAGGCCGCGATCAGCCAGCTGATCGCCGCTCAGCACCATCCCCTGCGAGGCCTGCTCAAACATGGGGATCGCCCCGACCGGGTCCTCGCCGTGCAATTTGGACACCGCCAGCGCGGCCAGCGCATGGGGATTGCCGGGAGCCAGCTTTTCGGCGCGGGCATAGAAGCCTTCCGCCGAGGCCGTATCGCCCAGCGCGGTCGCCGCATTGCCCGCATCGAGCAAGGCCTCGGCATCGGAAGGGTTGTTGGCGATCCGCCCCAGCGCATTGCTGAGCTGCCGCGCCGGATCATTGCTGGGAACCTGCGACTGACTGTGGCCCGTCGGCAAAGGCTGCACCACCGGATGCGAGACCACCGGCAGGCTCTGCGCCATGGCGGAAGCGGCGCCCAGCGCGCCCATCATGCAGCCGAGCGAAACCGCCCCGATCAGGCCCAGCCCCTGCCGCGCCCGTGCCTGGCGATCACCGCTCATCGCGCTTTCATCCCTGCCATGGAAGGTAGGGCCGGGCTGCAAGGAGCCCGGCCTCTCGAGTGTTGCTTACTGGTTGTTCTGGCGACCGAGGAAGCGCGGGATGTTGATCGCCCCGCCCTCATCACCGCCATCATGATCGTCGTCATCGCTGTGACGGCGGCCGGCCAGATTGGCCATCCGCTCAAACAGCGTGCCGCCCGAGGAACCGGCAGGCCGCACCGATTGCTCCGGCGCGGGCGTGAAGCGCTGCGATGGCTCCAGCGGGGCATAGGGCTGATGGCCCTGCTGCTCATGCTCGGAGAGCAGATTGCGGCGACGGGCCGGAGCCGGACCGTCGAAATCGGCCAGGCTGCTGGCATCGAGCAGCAGCTCGTCGGGGTTGCCGGGCGCTTCCAGACCCGAACCCAGCTCCAGCGGCTCCTCGACCTGCGGGGCCGACAGCGGCGTGAACACCGGCTGCGGGGCCTGCGGCGGCTCGGGCGCGAAGCTGGCCGGGGCGAAGTTCACATGGGGCGCGGGCTGCGCGGGCGGAATGGTCAGCGCCGGGCCGGCAGGCGGCACGATCGGCTGAGCCATGGGCGCGCCCGGCACGGCGATCGACGGGCGGGCAGGCCCGCGCGCGGCGTTCATCGTGAAGGGGCGGCTGGCTTCCTCGGCCATCTGCGCGGTCTGCTCGATGCCGGTGGCGACCACCGAGACGCGGATCTTGCCCTGCAGATCAGGGTTGAAGGCGCTGCCCCAGATGATGTTGGCGTTGGGATCGACCAGCTCGCGGATGTGGTTGGCGGCCTCGTCGACCTCCAGCAGCTTCATGTCGTCGCCGCCGATGATCGAGATGATGACGCCCTTGGCGCCCTGCATCGACACGCCATCGAGCAGCGGGTTGGCGATGGCGCGTTCGGCGGCTTCCAGAGCACGGTGTTCGCCGCTGCCCTCGCCCGTGCCCATCATGGCCTTGCCCATCTCGGCCATCACCGAACGCACGTCGGCAAAGTCGAGGTTGATCAGGCCCGGCATCACCATCAGATCGGTGATCGAGCGCACGCCCTGCTGAAGCACCTCGTCGGCCAGCTCGAAAGCTTCCTTGAAGGTGGTTTCAGCCTTGGCGATCAGGAACAGGTTCTGGTTGGGGATGACGATCAGCGTATCGACGTGCTTCTGCAGCTCCTCGATGCCCGCATCGGCGCTGCGCATGCGGCGCGTGCCCTCGAACAGGAAGGGCTTGGTCACCACGCCCACGGTCAGCACGCCCTTGTCGCGCGCCACCTTGGCGATCACCGGCGCCGCGCCCGTGCCCGTGCCGCCGCCCATGCCGGCGGCGATGAAGCACATGTGGACGCCCTCGAGCGCGCGCTCGATCTCGGCGATGGTTTCTTCCGCCGCGGCGCGACCGACCTCGGGACGGGCGCCGGCGCCCAGACCCTTGGTGATCTCAAGCCCCAGCTGGATGCGGTTCTTGGCGATCGAATTGTTCAGCGCCTGCGCATCGGTGTTGGCGACGACGAAGTCGACACCCTCGATCTCGGCGTTGATCATGTTGGCGATGGCGTTGCCTCCGGCTCCACCAACGCCGATCACAGTGATGCGCGGGCGCAGCTCCTCGACGGCGGGCGGACCGATATTGATGCTCATTGCCATACTCCTTGAGTCTGCTTCCCGCCGCCCTGATTTCGGCACCCCTGATTCAGGTAGGGAAGTCGCGTCAGACTATCTCTTTAAAATGCACGCTTCGACTCGTTGGTGCAAAGCGCATTTGCCATTTGTCCACAGTCGTTGTTGACGATTGCGCGCTTTGAGCGCCACCTCAAAAATATTCCTTCAGCGCATGCAGCACACGGTTCATCAGTCCAGAGCCCGAAAACCGCGTGGTGCGGCGCTGCGCCTGGCTTAATCTGCGTATATCGACGGGGTCCGCGGCGGCATAAAGCACCAGCCCCGCCAAAGTCGAAAAGCCGGGCGTGGAATGCGCTTCGGGCAGGCCCTTGATGGCCATGGGACGCCCGATGCGCACCGGACGGCCCAAGGCCCCCTGCGCGAAATCGGCCAGACCCGCCAGTTCGGCCCCGCCCCCGGTGAAGACCACCTGCCCCGCCCCAGCCCCGGAAAAGCCCATGGCTTTCAGCACCCGGTTGACCTCATCCATCAGCCGCCCGAGCTGGGTGGTGATGACGGTGATGAGTTCGGCGCGGGGAATGCGGTTCTTGTCATCGGCATGGCGGGCCAGCTGGCCGCCGGTGCCGTCTTCGCCCGGGCCGTTGATGGGGATCATCTCGCGGTGGTCCGCCGGGCTGGCGATGGCCGAACCGTTGACGCATTTCAGCCGTTCGGCCTGAAAACGGCGGATGCCGAAGGAGGAGGCAATGGCATCGGTGATATCGCCCGAGCCCATGGGAATGGTCGTCAGCCCCACCAGCATGCCTGCGGCAAACAGCGACACTGTGGTCACCTCCGCGCCAAACTCCACCAGCGCCACGCCCAGCTCGCGTTCTTCGGGCGCGAGGCAAGCGTAACCGGCGGCGATGGGCGAGGCCACCACCGACGTCACCTGCAGATGCGCGTTCTGCACCGCTTCGGTCAGGTTGCGCACCGGGCCGCCATCGCCCAGCATCACGTGAATATCGACGCCCAGACGCCCGGCATGCAGCCCCTTGGGGTTGGAAACGCCATGCGCGCCATCCAGCGTGTAATGCGCGGGCTGGGCATGCAGCACCACGCGCCCATCGGGCTGGATCACCCCGCAGGCGCCGGAGAGCAGATGCTCGATATCATCGTCCTCGATCCGGCGACCGCCGATATCCGCCTCGACCTGCGTGATCTGGCTGGTGAGCCCGGCCCCGCTGCAGCCGATGGCAACCGCCTGCACGCTGGTGCCCGCCATCTTTTCGGCACGCTCGATGGCGTCGCGCACGGCGTAGGTGGCGGCGTGCATGTCCACCACATAGCCACGCTTCACGCCCTGCGCTGCGCGGTGGCCGCTACCCAACACCAGCAATTCACCGGTTTCGGTGCGCCCGGCAATGATCGCCGAAATGCGGAAGGAGCCGATGTTGACCGCGCCAAAGGCACTGACGATCCGGGGTGCGACCATCAATGGGCGTCCTTATGGTGAGGCGCCTTATGGTCCGGCTTATGCGCGGCGGCGGGTTTGTGAGCGGCTGGCTTGTGCGCAGGCGCCTTGTGAGCGGGCTCGGTCTTGTGCTTTTCCGGCTTGTGGGCCGGGGCGGGTTTATGGGCTGCTGCAGGCTTGTGGTCAGGCTTATGCGCAGGCGTAGCCTTATGCTCGGGCGCAGGCTTGTGCGCCTCATGCTTCACGGCCTCGTGCTTAACCGCATGATCCGCCCCGCCGACATGCGCCAGCGCATTGCGGATCACACCCACATGCTCGGCGGTTTCGTGATGCGGGGTGGTTTTAGGCTTGCTCTCGGCCTGCGGCTTGGCGGCAGGCTTGGACGCTTCGGGTTTGGCCTCGCTGGGCGTGGAGGTCGCGTCCGCCTCCGGCGTAGCCGCAGCCACCGCCACCGCCAGCGGGCTGTCCGGCATGCCATTGGTCGAGCTGCCCGGCACGCGCATATAGATCCGGTCCGGCGAGCGCATATCGAAAGCCACCACGCGACCGCCCAGCAGGCGGTTGGTGCCATCCAGACGCGCAAAAGCCATCAGCGCATCGGCGCCGATCTTGTCACCCTCCGGCAGGGCCAGCACCTGGTTGGTCTTGAAAGTGAGGTTCCAGCGGCGGTTGCCCACCCACTCGGCCTCGGCCACCTGCGGGCGCAAGGCAGGCGCGGCATCGAGCAGGGTCGTCAGATCACCCACCTTATCCGACACACCCTCGCCCGAGAGCACCAGCTTGCCCTTGGCGCGGCCAGCTGCGATCGGCTCCAGACGGTGGCCGCCCGCATCGATCAAAGTCAGCTTGTCGCCCTCGCGCAGCACCGGGCCGGGCTTGCGCTCGACGATGTCGACCACCAGCGTATCGGGCAATTCGCGCGAAACGCGGGCATCCTCCACCCAGCTCAGCTGCAGCAGATCGTCACGCACCGCCTCAAGATCGACCAGCGGCATGGCGCGGTCCCGCTGGGCCAGCACCCGCTCATAGACCTTCAGCTCGTTGAGATGCTTGACGCCATGCACCTCGACGCGGCGCACCTGAAACCCGGCCTGCGAGGCGATGGACGCCACCTGCTGCGTGGCCATGGCGGGCACGCCGGCCAGCACCATCACCAGCCAGGCCAGACCCAGCGCGCAGCCCAGAATGGTCACCAGAAAGATGCGGTGCAGCTGAGCCTCGCTGAAGGGCAGCAGCGCCAGCGCACGGTCCAGCGCCGTGCCGGTGCGCGCACGCGCCACCGCCACCTTGCGGGCGTTGCTGGCCTTGCTGGCCTGCTTGCGGGCGCTGGCGCCGCCGCGTTTCAGCTTCTGGCTCATCGGCTGTGTTATGCCCCCTTCTTGGCCTTGGCGTCAGCGCCAGAATCCTTCAGTGCCTCGGCCACGATGGCCTCGACCAGATCGGCGTAATCCATGCCCAGATGCCGCGCCTGTTCCGGCACGAGGCTAAGCGGCGTCATGCCCGGCTGCGTGTTGACCTCCAGCAGGAACAGGCCTTCCACGCCTTGCTCATCATCCCAGCGGAAATCGCTGCGGCTGGTGCCCTTGCAGCCCAGCAATTGATGCGCGCGCAGAGCAATATCCTTGCAGGCCTGCGCCACATCCTCGGGGATTTCGGCGGGGCAGACATGCTTGGTCAGCCCATCGGTGTATTTGGCGTCGAAATCGTAGAATTCGGTGGTGGGAATGAGTTCGGTGACCATCAAAGCCTTGTCGCCCAGCACGGCGGTGGTCAGCTCCTTGCCGCGAATGAAGGGCTCGGCCATCAGCTCGGGGAAATGGTGCCAGGGGCCCTCCACATCGCGCCCGATGGGATTGCCGTAATTGCCGCTGGCCGTCACGATGGCCACGCCCACGCTGGAGCCCTCGCAGGCTGGTTTGAGCACATAGGGGCGCGGCAGCGGGTCTTTCTCGAACAGTTCGGCGCTCTGCACGATGCGGCCGCCCGGCATGGGGATGCCATGGGGGATCAGCGCCTGCTTGGTCAGCTCCTTATCGATGGCGATCACGCTGCTGGTCAGGCCCGAATGGGTATAGGTCAGCCCCATCAGATCCATCATGCCCTGCACGCTGCCATCCTCGCCGGGCGCGCCATGTAGAGCGTTGAACACCACATCGGGCTTGGCCTCGGCCAGCTTGAGGGCCACATCGCGGCCCATATCGATGCGCGTAACCTTATGGCCCCGGCTTTCCAGAGCATCGGCCACGCCATTGCCGCTCATCAGCGAGACGGGGCGTTCCGAGGACCAGCCGCCCATCAGCACGGCGATATGAAGTTTGGGCAGCTTGCTCACAGTGTCTTGCCTACTCGCTTGATTTCCCATTCCAGCTCGACGCCGGAGTTGTCTTTTACCCGGCGGCGCACTTCATCGCCCAGCGTCTCGATGTCAGCGCTGGTGGCCGTGCCGGTGTTGATGAGAAAGTTGGTGTGCTTCTCGCTGACCTGCGCCCCGCCAATGGTCAACCCCCGGCATCCGGCGCGGTCCACCAGCTCCCAGGCGCGCTCGCCCGGAGGGTTCTTGAAGGTCGAGCCGCCGGTCTTGCTGCGCAGAGGCTGGCTGGCCTCGCGGCTGGCGGAGATGCGGTCCATCTCGGTCTGGATCGCCTCGGCCTCGCCGGGCATGCCACGGAAGCGGGCCGAGACGACAATCGCCCCCTCGGCCAGATCGGAATGGCGATAGGTGTAACCCAGATCGGACAGCGGCAGGGTGGAGAGCTGGCCATCGCGCGTCACCACAAGGCAATCGACGAGGATATCCTTCACCTCACGCCCATAGGCGCCGCCGTTCATGCGGACAAAACCGCCCACTGTGCCCGGGATGCTGCGCAGAAACTCCAGCCCCGCAATCCCGGCATCGCGCGCGGTGGAGGAGACCAGAATGCCGCTCGCCCCACCGCCGCAGTTCAGCGTCAGATCGTCCAGCTTCTCGACCTTGGCAAAGGCCTTGCCCAGACGCACGACCACGCCCGGCACGCCGCCATCGCGCACGATCAGATTGCTGCCCAGCCCCAGCGCCATCACCGGCACATCAGCGGGACACTGCGCCAGAAACGAGCGCAGATCCTCCACGTCCTTGGGCTCGAACAGCCACTGCGCCACGCCGCCGCTCTTGAACCACACCAGCGGAGCCAGTGGAGCGTCAGCCGTCAAGCGCCCGGCAACAGGAGGCGGCGTCCAGTTCACAGGCCCTTGCGCTCCCCGATGGCAGCAGCCAGCCCGGCAGCCCATTTCGTGATATCGCCCGCGCCAAGGCACACGACCATATCGCCCGGCTGGATCACATCGGCCAGCGTGCCCGCCAGAGCGTCGGCACCGTCGATCAGATGCGCGCTGCGATGGCCGCGCGCCTTGATGCCCTGCACCATGGCGGCGGAATCGACGCCCTCGATGGGCTGCTCGCCGGCGGCATAGACCGGGGCGGCATAGACGATATCGGCATCGTTGAAGGCCGCGGCGAAATCATCGAGATGATCGCGCAGACGGGTGAAGCGATGCGGCTGCACCACGGCGATCACGCGGTTCTGCACGCTTTCCCGCGCAGCGGCCAGCACGGCACGGATCTCGACCGGGTGGTGGCCGTAATCGTCGATGATGGTGGCGCCATCAACCTCGCCCACCTTGGTGAAGCGGCGCTTCACGCCCCCGAACTTGGCGAAACCGCCCCGGATCAGCTCATCGGCCACACCCATCTCCACCGCGACGGCGACTGCGGCCAGCGCGTTCTGGACATTGTGGCGGCCCGGCATCGGCAGCTCGATGCCCTCGATGCGGCGGAACGAACCATCGCGTTGGCGCAGCACGGCGGTGAAGCGGTTGCCGCCGGGATAAGGCGTGACGTTCTCGCCGCGCACATCGGCCTGAGCGCTGAAACCATAGGTGATGACCCGGCGGTCACGCACCTTGGGGATGATCGCCTGCACCTCGGGATGGTCGATGCAGAGCACCGCCGCGCCATAGAAGGGCACGTTCTCGATAAATTCGACGAAGCACTGCTTCACCCGGTCAAACGAACCGTAATGGTCGAGATGCTCGGGATCGATGTTGGTGACGACCGCGATGGTGCCATCCAGACGCAGGAAGCTGCCGTCGCTTTCGTCGGCCTCCACCACCATCCAGTCGCTGGCGCCAAGGCGCGCGTTGGAGCCATAGGAGTTGATGATGCCGCCATTGATGACGGTGGGGTCCACCCCGCCGGCGTCCAGCAATGCTGCGACCATGCTGGTGGTCGTCGTCTTGCCGTGGGTGCCGGCCACGGCGACGGTGTTCTTCAGCCGCATCAGCTCGGCCAGCATTTCGGCGCGGCGCACCACGGGAACGCGATGCTCCAGCGCGGCGGCCACTTCCGGGTTATCGCGCTTCACGGCGGTGGAGGTGACGACCACGGCGGCATCGCCCAGATTCTCGGCGGCATGGCCGATCATCACCTTGATGCCGCGCTGGCGCAGGCCTTCCACCACATAGCCCTCGGCAATGTCGCTGCCCTGCACGGTGTAGCCCAGGTTGGCCATCACCTCGGCGATGCCCGACATGCCGATCCCGCCGATGCCGACGAAATGGATCGTGCCGATGTCCGTTGCGACGCCCTTCATGCCAGCTGCCCCTGCGCGCCCGCGGGCAGGGCGGCACTGTCCACCTTGATCACGTCCATCAAGGGCTCCGCGCCGAAGCTTTCCACCAGATCGGCCAGATCGGCGGCGGCATTGGGATGGCCGCAATTCCACGCGGCATGGGCGGCATTGGCCAGCGTCTCGGGGCGCTGGGCCAGGGCCTGAATCTGCTTGGCCAGTTCCACGGCGGTAAATTTCTCCTGACGGATCGAGCGGGCGCCGCCCGCCACCACCATCTCGCGCGCATTGGCGGCCTGATGATCGTCGGTGGCGATGGGCAGGGGCACAAGGATGGCCGGGCGGCCCACGGCGGTGAGTTCCGCAATGGTGCTGGCGCCCGAACGGCCGATAAACAGGTGAGCATCGGCCAGACGGGTGGCCATATCCTCGAAATAGGTCGCCAGTTCGGCGGGAATGTCATGCGAGGCGTAGCGGGTGCGCACAGCGTCGATATCCTCGGCGCGGCACTGCTGGATCACCTGCAGGCGGGTGCGCAGCGACGGCGGCAGCATGGCCAGACCATCGGGCACCACTTCAGACAGGACGCGGGCTCCCTGAGAACCACCCGTCACCAGCACGCGCAGCAATCCGTCCTCGGTGAAGGGCGGGAAAGGCTGGTCGCGCAGGCGCAGCACCTCCTCGCGCACCGGATTGCCGATGACATGAGTCTTTTCGGCATATTTGGCATCGAGCCGGTCGGTCTGGGCGCTGGCGGTGGCAATGGCGTTGACGCCCTTGGCGAGGAAGCGGTTCACCCGGCCCAGCACGGCGTTCTGCTCGTGGATCAGGCTGGGGATGCCCGCGCTGCTGGCCGCCAGCAGCGCCGGAAGCGCCGGATAGCCGCCAAAGCCGATCACCGCGCTGGGCTGGAAGCTTTCATAAAGGCGCAGCGCCATGCGCCGCCCTTCCATGATCGCCATCAGACCCTTGATCCAGTTGATGGGGTTCTTGCCCTGCAAACGCCCGGCGGGCAACACATGCGCCGTCAGCCCTTCAGGGCGCCCCGGGATCGCCGCACCGCGCACATCCGTCACCAGCGCGACATGGTGCCCGCGCCGCTCCAGCTCCGCCGCCAGGGCGAAGGCGGGGATCAGATGGCCGCCGGTGCCACCCGCGGCCAGCACATAATGGCGGGAGACAAGGGTCATGTCGGCGGGGCTCACTTCCTGGGGTTGTCGGTCTTGGACGGATAGGCGGTGGAAAAGGGCGAGACAAGATGCAGCGGCAGCCCCCTGCCCCCTGAAGCGCCCTCGCTCTGGAACGGATCATGCGCCAGATAGGGGTTACGCCTTGTGATCGCGAGCAAAAAGCCCACGCCCATGCACAAGGCAATGGTAGAAGAACCGCCATAGGAAATCAGCGGCAAGGTCATACCCTTGGAGGGGAACAGCTGCAGATTGACCAGAATGTTGATGAAGGCCTGTCCGCCGATCTGCACCACAAGGCCGGTGCCCGCCAGCACAGTGAAGAGGTCTTCCTCCTGCGCCAGACGGATCAGCACGCGCGCCACGATGGCGAAATAGAGCAGCACCACCACGGCGCACATCAACAGGCCGAACTCCTCGCCGATGACCGAGAAGATATAGTCGGTATGCGGCTCGGGCAGCGATTTCTTCTGCGTGCCGAGCCACAGGCCCGTGCCCGTCCAGCCGCCCGCCACCAGCGTGCGGAAAGCCAGATGCACCTGATCGTACTGGTCGCCGCCGCCCGAGAGGTTCAGCAGAAAGTCGTCGATACGGTTGCGGGCATTGCCATAGAACATATAGGCCAGCGCCACCACGCCCGCGCCAATGCCGGCGAACAGGCCGATGCGCGCCGGGCTGAGCGGCAGGCCCGCCACCAGCAGCATGGTGAAGCCCACCAGCAAAAACAGCACCGTCGAGCCGAAATCGGGCTGGAGCATCAGCAGCGCGGCGACAAGGCCCGTCAGCCCCACGCAGATCATCATCACCGGCAGCTTGCCATCACGCAGCTTCCACGAAAGCACCCAGGCGAGGCAGATCGCGAAGGCGGGCTTGAGAAACTCGGAGGGCTGGATGGTGATGCCCAGCTTCAGCCAGCGCTTGGCGCCGTTGATGTTGGCGCCCACCATCGGCACCAGCATCAGCGCCACCAGCATGGCGCAGCCCAGAATGATGCCCACGCGCCGCGCCTGCTCACGATTGAGCCGCGAGCAGACCAGCATGGCGATCAGGCCGACACTTTGAAAGCCGATATGCAGATAGAAGAAGTGCAGATCGCCAAAGCCCTTGCGGGCCATGGCCGGGGCATGAACGGCAGCAGGCGAACCCGCCGCCACGGCCAGAGCGCCAATGCCCATCAGGGCGAAGATCAGCACCAGCAGCACACGGTCGATCTCGCGCCACCATGTCGCCCATTCGCCGCGCCCGGCGCGCTTGGCCCAGCTGCCGTTGTCCTCACCCGCGCCGGCGCCCGGCACATAGGGAGCGGGCGTGAAGGTCGGTCCGGCAGTGGGGCTGCCCGGCGGCGGAGGCGTGGACGGTCCGGGCGGCGTGGCGGGCATGGGGTCAGCCTTCCTCGCCGTGGGTGTGATCACCCTGCCCCGTCAGAACCTCGACGATCTGGCGGAAGGTCTCGCCGCGCGCCTCGAAGTCGCGGAACTGGTCGAAGCTGGCGCAGGCGGGCGAGAGCAGCACGACATCGCCGGGGCTGGCGGCCTCGATGGCGCGGCGGATGGCCTCGCTCATCATCTCGGCGCGGACCACCGGCATATGGGGGGCAAGAATCTGGGCAAACAGCGGCCCGGCGTCGCCAATGGTGTAGGCGGCGGCCACATTGGGGAAACCATCCGCGCAATCGTCGAGATCGACACCCTTGGGCAGGCCACCGACGATCCAGTGCAGGCGCTTGTGCCCCGCAACCGGCGGGAAAGCCGCTAGAGCGGGAGCGGTCGAGGCCGGGTTTGTCGCCTTGGAATCGTTGATGAAGATGACGCCGTTCGATTCCGCCACCCGCTCCATGCGGTGCGGCAGGCCGTTGAAGCTTTTCAGGCCCTTTTCGATGGTGGCATCGTCCAGCCCCAGCTCGCGCACGGCGGCGACAGCGGCCTGAGCGTTGGCGCGGTTATGCGGCCCGGCAAGGCTGGGCCAGTCGGCCTGATCGCCCGGCAGATCGACGCTTTCGATAAAGGTGAAGCGCTGGCCCTCAGGCGCATCGCGCAGCACGTCCAGCGCCAGTTCCGCCTTCATCTCGACCAGCGCGAGACGGCCCAGCGCCTGCATGCCGAACAGCCGCGCCTTGCTGGCGACATAGCCCTCGAAACCGTCATAGCGGTCCAGATGATCGGGCGTGAGGTTGAGCAGCACGGCCACCTCGCAATCGAGCCGCTGCGTCAGATCGATCTGATAGGACGACAGCTCCAGCACATAGACGCCCCCGGCAGGCAGTGGTTCCTGCCCCAGAATGGGCAGGCCAATATTGCCACCCATGATGGCGGGAATGCCCGCCACATCGAGCAGATGCTTCGTCAGCGCGGTGGTGGTGGATTTGCCGTTGGTGCCGGTGATGCCCACCACCTTGTGCGGCGGCAGATGATCCCGGCTCTGGGCGAAGAGTTCGATGTCGCAGATCAGCGGTACGCCAGCGGCGCGGGCGGCGTCGGCAATGGGGTGGCGGTTGATCGGCACGCCGGGCGAGACGACCATGCCCGCAAAGCCGGTGAGATCGATCGCCAGCGGATCGGCCAGCGTCACCTTGTCGCCCTCAGGTCCATTGTGGGCTTCGGCCACGGCATGGCGCGGCTCTTCCTTGGCGTCCCAGGCGGTGACCTGCGCCCCGCCCGCCACCAGCGCGGCGACAGCCGTCTGGCCGGACCGGGCCAGCCCCAGCACCGCGTAACGTTTTCCGGCAAAGGCGGGGGAGGAGATCATCGGATCAACGCAGCTTCAGCGTGGAAAGGCCGATCAGCGCCAGCACGATCGACACGATCCAGAAGCGGATCACCACGGTGGATTCGGCCCAGCCCTTCTGCTCGAAGTGGTGGTGGATCGGCGCCATGCGGAAGATGCGGCGCCCGGTGCGCTTGTAGAAGAACACCTGAATGATGACGCTGGCCGCCTCCATCACGAACAGCCCGCCGATGATCGCCAGCACGATCTCGTGATGCGCGGCCACCGCAATGGCGCCCAGCGCGCCGCCCAAGGCCAGCGAGCCGGTGTCGCCCATAAAGACGGCGGCAGGCGGCGCGTTGAACCACAGAAACCCAAGACCGGCGCCCATGATCCCGGCGCACAGGATCGCCAGCTCACCGGCGCGCGGCACATGGGGAATGCCCAGATAATGGGTGTAGTCCACGCGGCCCGTGAGATAGGCGATGATCGCGAAGGCGCCCGCCGCGATGATGACCGGCATGGTGGCCAGACCGTCCAGACCGTCGGTCAGGTTCACCGCATTGCCCGCCCCCACGATCACGAAGGCCGCGAAGGGGTAATAGGCATAGCTGAGCGGAATATAGGTGTTGGGCAGGAAGGGCACATAAAGGTTGGTGCCGGTGTGCTGCACAATGATCCAAGTCGCCACACCGGCCACGGCGAATTCCGCGATCAGGCGCACCTTGCTGGACACGCCCTTGGTGGAGCGCTTGGTCACCTTGTCGAAATCGTCGAGGAAGCCGATCACGCCAAAGCCGATGGTGACAGCCAGACAGGCCCAGACGAAGGGATCGGTCAGATCCATCCACAGCAGCATGGATGCCACCAGCGAGATCAGGATCATCAAGCCGCCCATGGTGGGGGTGCCGCGCTTGGCCAGATGGCTCTGCGGGCCGTCCTCACGGATGGGTTGGCCCTTGCCCTGTTTGGCGCGCAGCATGGTGATGAAGCGCGGGCCGATGATCAGGCCGATGATCAGCGCGGTCATCAGCGCGGCACCGGCGCGGAAGGTCTGGTAGCGCACCAGATTGGCAAGGCCCGCAAAATGGAACCACTGGGCGATGAAATACAGCATGGGCGTTCAGTATCGTCCGTTAAGCAGAAGGCGCGAGCAGAGCGGAAACCAGCTTGCCCAGACCGACAGAATTGGAACCCTTGACCAGCAGGGCGTCGCCATCGGCCAGCCCGAAGGCGGCCAGACGGGCAATCGCCTCATCGGTGGTCTGGCAATGGGCGAAGGCAATGGGCTTGCCAAGCGCGGCCTGGCCGGATGTCCCCAGCTCCTCGGCCAGCGCGGCCATTTCCGGGCCGACCAGCAGGGCGAAATCGACATTGGCCTCGGCAATCGGCGCCAGCAGCTGGGCATGGAGCGCCGGGCCGAAATCGCCCAGCTCCTTCATGGCGCCCAGCACGGCGATGCGGCGTTTCGCCTTCTCCGCCCCCAGCACCGCCAGCGTGGAGCGCATCGAGGCCGGATTGGCGTTGTAGCTTTCATCCATCAGCAGCGCGGTGCCGCCATCTTTCGTGGTGATCTCCACGCGCGCGCCGCGCCCGGCCAGCCCTTCCAGCTCGGCCATGGCCAGGCCCGCCGCGCCGAAATCGGCGCCCACCGCCCGCACCACGGCCATCACCGCCAGCGAGTTGATCACCCAATGCTCACCGGGCGAGGCCACGGTGTAGCACAGGCGGATGTCGCCCAGATCGGCGGTGACCAGCGATCCGCCGCTGCGGCCGCCCAGCCCCGGCGAGGCCAGCGCATCGAGCAGGCGCACATCGGCATGCGCCGCGCGCCCGAAGGAGAGCACCCGAGCGCCTTTCGCCAAGGCAGCGGCTTTCAAACGCTCGAAATGCGGACTGTCGGCGGGGATGACGGCGGTGCCGCCCTCGACCAGACCCTCGAAGATTTCCGCCTTGGCATCGGCAATCGCCTCTTCAGAGCCCAGATTCTCGATATGGGCCGGGGCGATGTTGGTGATGACCGCCACATGCGGCTTCACCTGCGCCGTCAGATCCGAGATTTCCCCGGCATGGTTCATCCCCATCTCGAAGATGCCGTACAGCGTGCGCGCGGGCATGCGCGACAGGCTGAGCGGCACGCCGACATGGTTGTTGTAGCTCTTGACCGAACGATGCGCCCCGCCCCGGCTCGACCGGTCGAGCGCGGCATAGATCGCCTCCTTCACGCTGGTCTTGCCGACCGAGCCTGTCACGCCGATGATCTTCGCCTCGGGCAGCACGCGGGCCCGGGCAGCGGCGCCCAGCGCCTGAAGCGCGGCGAAACTGTCCTGCACCAACACATGGGGCGCATCGACGGGATGTTCGGCCACGACAAGGCTGGCGCCGCGCGTCATGGCGGTGGGGATGAAGCGGTGGCCATCCATCGCCTCGCCCCGCATGGCGAAGAACAACCCACCCTCGCCGATCTCACGCGAGTCGGTGGCGACATTGGCGATGAAGCAGTCTTCCTGCGTGGTGCCGCCGATGGCTTTCGCCACGCTGGCGGCATCCCACAAGGCGGTGGGCAGCGCGTCCGCCGGTTCTTCGGGCCAGTCCATGATGCGGGCCTTTTTCGTCATCATCGCTTACTCCTGCGCCCCCGCAACCTGATCGGCCCCAGACTTTCCGGCGCATTCACGCGCCACGGTCACATCGTCGAAAGGCAGCACGCGCATTGCATCGCCGCGCCCCACGATCTGGCCTTGCTCATGTCCCTTGCCCGCGATCAAGACGATGTCACCCGCCTGAGCCAGAGATATCCCCCGCGCGATGGCCTGACGGCGGTCACCCACCTCAAAGACCTCGGCCAGCGGCTCATCCATGCCCGCCAGAATGGCGGCGCGAATGGCAGCCGGGTCTTCGCCGCGCGGGTTGTCGTCGGTGACGATGGCAATGTCGGCATGATCGGCGGCGATGCGGCCCATGGCGGGGCGCTTGCCCTCGTCGCGATCGCCGCCCGCGCCGAAGATCACGATCAGCTGGCCATGCACATGCGGGCGCAGCGCGGCAATCGCGGCTTCCAGCGCATCGGGCGTATGGGCATAATCGACATAGACCGGCGCCCCGACATGGTTGAGCCCGGCGCGCTCCAGCCGCCCGCGCACCGGTTGCAGGCGCGCAAGGCCATCGAAGACCTGCGCCGCGCCGATGCCGCTGGCCAGCGCCAGCCCGGCGGAGACCAGCGCATTGGCGGCCTGATAGGCGCCGATCAACGGCAGGTTGAGGGTCTTGGTGGCACCCTCATGCTCGATGGTCAGCTGCTGGCCCAGCAGGCCCGGCGTGCGGCTGACAAGGCGCAGGGCCTCGCCCTTCTCGCCCACGGTGAGCAGACGCAGGCCACGCAGCTTCGCCACCGCGATGGCGCGATCCGACCATTCATCATCGGCCCAGATCACCGCCGCGCCGCCATCCTCCACCACCTGCGTGAACAGACGCATCTTGGCGGCGAAATAATCCTCCATATCGGCATGATAATCGAGGTGATCGCGCGACAGGTTGGTGAAGCCGCCCGCCGTCACGCGCGGCCCCTCATTGCGATATTGCGAAAGGCCATGGCTGGAGGCCTCATAGGCGACATGGGTGACCCCCTCGCGCGCCAGCCCGGCCAGATTGGCGAGGAAGGTGACGATGTCCGGCGTGGTCAGCCCGGTGTAGGTCGTTTCCTGAGGCGTGGTGACGCCCAGAGTGCCGATGCTGGCCGCCGGATGCCCGGCCATGCGCCACAGCTGGCGGGTCATCTCCACGCAGGAGGTTTTGCCGTTGGTGCCCGTCACCGCCACAAGCGTTTCCGGCACGGGCTGATAGAAGCCCGAGGCAAGCCGGGCGAAGGCCAGACGTGGCTCATCGGCGGCGATGTGGATCGCGCCTTCCACCTTCGCCTCGGGCCGGGCCACCACGGCGACAGCGCCAGCGGCCACGGCGGCGGGAATAAAATCCTCTCCATTCACGCGCAGGCCGGGGAAAGCCCCGAACACATTGCCCGGCGCAACCTTGCGGTTATCGATGGCGAAGCCCGTGATGTTCACATCGCCGGAAGGGGCAAAACCGGTGACATTAAGGTCACCGGTTTCGTTGAAACCTTCCAGTCCCGCCTGCGCGGCCAGAGCGCCCAGCTTCATTCGCCTTGTCCATTCGCAATCAACGGGGCGATGTCGGAAATGTCGATATCGCGGGTCTGATCAGGCATCACGCCCAACAAGGGTCCGATCTTGGGAATCAAGCGCCCTACGATGGGTGCGGCATTCCATGCGGCAGTCCGCTGGTAGGAGGTGGCGGCATTGCGCTGCGGCTCGTCCAGCGTGGAGATCACCACATAGCGCGGCTTGTCCATCGGGAAGGCCGCGGCGAAGGTCGTCACCACCTTGTCCTTGTGATAGCCATGCGCGTCCGAACGCTCGGCGGTGCCGGTCTTGCCGCCCACGCGATAGCCCGCCGCATTGGCGCTGCGCCCGGTGCCGTTCGAAACGATGGCGCGCAGCAGCTGGCGGATGCGCGCGCTGGTGCTGGCCTTCCAGATGCGGCGTCCCTCGGGAATATGGCCGGGGTCGAGCTTGAAGAGCGTCGCCGGGCGCCACACCCCGCCATTGACGAGCGCGGCATAGGCGCAGGCCAGATGCAGTTCGGTGATCGAGATGCCATGGCCATAGGCCACCGTGGTGTTGCTGACCCGCGTCCACAGCCCATGCGAATCCGGCTTGGGCCAGATCGGGGCGCCGCGCGCGGGCAGTTCGATATGCGGCCTTTCGCCAAAGCCCAGGCGATGGAAGGTGTCCATCATGCGCTGCGAGCCAATCTGGTCGCCCAGCTGCGCCAGCACGATGTTCGAGGAGTGGATCAGCGCCTCGGGAATGTTCAGCGAGGCGCCGAAATTCGCGTCATCATGCACAAGGTGGCCGCCGACCTCACGCTGGCCGCCCGCCGGAAAGCGCGTGGCCATATCGCGCAGCACGCCATTGTCGATGGCGACGGCCACGGTGATCGGCTTGATGACGCTGCCCAGCTCGAAAGGCTGGCTGGAGATCAGGTTGAAGGTGTGCTTGGCGCCCTCGGCATCGATGGCATTGGGGTTGAAGGCGGGCAGCGAGGCCAGAGCCACCACCTCGCCCGTGTCCACATCCATCACGATGCCCGCCGCGCTGCGCGCCTGCGCTCGCGCCAGACCCCATGCGAGATCCGCCTCCAGAGCGCCCTGCACGCGCGCATCGATGGAGAGCTGCATCGGCGTCCCGCGCTGCGCCGGATCGGTCAGGCGCTGGTCGTAGACCTTCTCCAGCCCGACCTGACCGTGCCCGTTGTTGTCAACGAAACCAAGGATATGCGCGCCCATCGAGCCTTGCGGATAGTAACGCTCATTCTCGCGCGGGAATTCCAGCGCGGGCTCGCCCAGCGCGTGGACGCGGTTGGCCTCGTCGGGCAGGATGCGGCGGCGCAGATAGCCGGGCTCATCGCTCGAGAGACGCTTGGTCAGCGCATCGACATCCTCATCGGGGAAGATGCGGACCAGCGCCTGCGCCACCTCTTTGGGGCTACGCACCAGGGCGCCTTCGCCGTTCTTGGCCTCACCCGTGCCCAAAGCCTTGGGGTTGAACCACAGGGCATAGGCGGGGAAAGCGCGCGCCAGCGACATGCCGTTGCGATCGATGATCTCGGCCCGGCGCGAGGTGTAGGCGCTGCTCGGCACATCGCCGCGCCCGGTCTTGGTCAGCCCCAGATGGGCGATGCGGATTTCGGCGATCAGCGCGATCAGCGCAAAGCCGATCAGCACCAGCAGGGTGCGCCAGCGCGCCACCGTCAACGCGCGCGAACGCTGATGCACCAGATCGACGCGGCTGGCGGCGATCACCGCATTGTGGCGCTGGCCGATGCCGATCACCGTGGCGCTGGCGCCATAACGCATCGAAACCGCACCATTGGCCGGCACACCCAACGACACATGGCCCAAGGCGCGAACCTCGGGCCTCTGGCGGCGCGGTTGATCATCAAGGGGCCGGGTGGCCATCGCGTTTACTCCGCACGCTCGGCGATGCGTGAACCGACCTGCGAGAGGCGGTCCTCAAGCTGGCTGGCGCGCAAAGGCTTGCGCACCCCATCGCGGGGCACCTCGCCTGCCACCGCGGAACCGATGATGCGCCCGGCCAGCGGCTGAACCGCCGAGACGATGCCGGGGCGGCCATCGGCATCGGCGCTGGCCACGCGGATCTGGGGCGGAGCATCGGGCGACGGCGCCTTGCCCAGCACGGCGAGCTGGCGCTCGCTTTCCAGATATTGCGCGGGCTTGGGCGCTTCGAGACCGAAGTCCACATCGTTGAAGGCGGTCAGCTGCTGCTGGCTGGCGCGGGTCTGGAACTCGGTGTCGAGCAGCATCTTCTCGCGGCTCAGCTCGGTGATCTGGCGGTCGGCCAGACGCACTTCGCTCTTCACAGCGTTCACCCGCACGGTCAGCGCCATCATCAGCGCGAAACAGATGGTCAGCGCCATACCCCAGCCGATGGTGTGCAGGCGGTCACGGGTCATGATCATGCGGACCTCCGAAGTCGCGCGGGAGTGATGGTGCGGGTGGCGTGGCGCAGCGTGGCGGAACGGGCACGCGGATTGCGGTCCAGCTCCTCCTGCGAGGGACGGATGGCCTTGGAGACCTTCGTGAAGACGGCGGGCGGTGCCTCGGCAGCAATGGGCACGTAGCGCGAGGTGGCGGGCATATCGCCGCTGGCCGCTTTGAGATACTGCTTGACCATGCGGTCTTCCAGACTGTGGAAGCTGACGATGGCCAGCCTGCCCTCGGGCGCCAGCAGGGCCTCGGCGGCGGACATCGCCGCTTCCAGCTCGCCCAACTCGTCGTTCACATGGATGCGGATGGCCTGGAAGCTGCGCGTCGCCGGATCCTTGGGCATATGCGGCTTGTGGCCCAGCGCGCGGCGGATCACGTTGGCCAGCTGCCCGGTGGTCTCGATGGGGCGCGCGCCGACGATGAAGCGCGCGACGCGGCGCGACTGGCGCTCCTCGCCATAGCGGAAGAGCACGTCGGCGATCTCGCTTTCCTCGGCGGTGTTGACGAAATCGGCGGCGCTGGGGCCGTCCTGCTCCATGCGCATGTCGAGCGCGGCATCCATCGAGAAGCTGAAGCCGCGCTCCGCCTGATCGAGCTGCATCGAGGAGACGCCGATGTCCAGCGTGACTCCATCAACCTGCGCCACGCCCGCCTCCGCCATCGCCTGCGCCATTTCGGAGAAGCGGCGCGGGTGCAGGATCAGGCGCGGGTTCTCGCCCTGCGCCTCGGGCCACAGGCGGCCGTTGCGGATCGCATCGGGGTCGCGATCGAAGGCATGCACGGTGGCGCCCGAGGCCAGCAGGGCGCGGGTGTAGCCCCCTGCCCCGAAGGTGCCGTCGATCACCACCGTGCCGGGACGGGGCGCGAGCGCGGCGATCACTTCGGCGATCAGCACGGGAATATGCGGGGCGTCGGCGGGGGTGAGCGCCACGGGATCGAGAGCGGGTTCGGGGCTCATTTGCGCGCGCCTTCCGTCAGGCTGGCGCAGGCGGCCTGGGCGCTGGCCCATTGCGGGCCATCCTGGCGGGCCAGCACGTCGGGCGACCACAGGGTGAAGAAAGGACCGGCACCCTGATAGTAGATGGCGTCGCCAATTCCGCCCAGCGCCCGCAGGTGAGCCGGGATGATGAAGCGGCCCGAACCGTCGAAGCTGATCTCGGCGCAGTCGAAGAGCTGGAAATAGCGCATGTCGCGGTCGAAGGGCTGGCTGGCGCGCGCGGCCATTTCTTCCTCGCGGTCGATCTGGGCCATCAGCCCCTCGCGGCGCGAGAGGCCATAACCGATCAGGCAATCCCATTTGTCATGCTTGGAGACCAGCAGCAGACCCTTGCCCTCGCTCGATTCGGTGACGGTTTTGCGGAATGCGGCGGGCAGCACGAAGCGGTCCTTGTCACCCTTCGGCGAGAAGCCCTGACCACTGTATATGACCGGCTTGCCAGTCACCCCGTCTCTTCCCCGCGCTAAAAAAGCCCCATGAGCGAAGGACAAAGAGCCACGATCCGGTGTGGCGTCCGATACGCCAACACCGACTGCCTTTCAGCAAAGTCGCCGTGAATCCCTGTCCCGATGTTGGATACTTACCGTTTCGCAAGCGGGCAGGGAAGCCACATTGCGGGAATTTATGCCACCTCATACCCAAACCAACATCATTTTATTGATTTTAAAAGGATATTTTTAAATCACCCTGTGGACTATGCTAACCAAAAACTTACCATAGCGCTCCGCAGAGCAACCGCCGCAGCATCTGCAAGACCGAAAAATCGCCATTTTACAAGACTGAATGCATCCACACCCGCATCTTCCCATAGGATGATCCGTGCTTTCCCCAAGGCTTCCCGCATTTTCCCCGATCAGGCATGCACAGTGATTCGCGCGCATATGAAAAGAGCGCGCCGATGACATCGGAGCGCTCGAACAAACTGCGGAGTTTAAGGAAAGCGCCTTAGAGGCAGCCCGCTAAGGCCGTGCCTGACAGAGGATCAATGCCCGGCAGGATGGGGGGCGGGATGCATCACCTTGCCACTGGCGTCGGGCACCATGCTGATATCGGCCAGCGGATCGGTGTTGCCCGGCGCCCCGCCGCTGTTGGGCATCATCGCCTTGCTGGAGGCCGCCATCGCCGCCTCATTCGCCTTGGCATGATCCATGATGATGTTGGCCAGACCCACCAGCAGCAGCATCAGCGCCAGACCGAACAGCCCGACCTGCAAGCGCTGCATCGCCTGAGACCGCAATTCGCGCGGCGAAGAGGCCATCGCGAGTTGTGGCGCAACGCCTTCCAGCGGTGTTCCCGGCATGTGACCGGCAACTGGCGCTCCAGCGGCGATGGAGATATGCGAACCGAGGGTCATTAAACCCCGTTTACATCATTATGACAGCCAGGGAAAGACCGGCAATCCTTTCGCTTCCAACCAGTTCCGGTTGAACAGCGTGGAAAGATAGCGGAAGCCCGTGTCGCACAGGATCGTCGCCACGCGTGCATCCTTGCGGCCTTGCGCCACCAGCTGGCGGCCCAGCGCGACCGCGCCCGCCACATTGATTCCGCTCGACAGGCCCAGCGCCAGGCCTTCATCGGCCAGCAGCTTTTCCACCCAGACCAGCCCTTCGGCGTCCGAAATGCGGAACTGCGTGTCCACCGGAGCACCATCCAGATTGGCCGTGATGCGCGCCTGGCCGATGCCCTCGGCCACGCTGTTGCCCTCGGCCTTCAGCTCCCCGCAGGCGAAGTAATTGTAAAGTGCGGCGCCATGCGGATCGGTCAGGGCGACAGTGATGTTCTCGTCAAAGGCCTTCAGCCCCATGCCGGTGCCCGCCAGCGTGCCGCCGGTGCCCGCCGCGCAGGTGAAACCGTCGATGCGGCCCTCCATCTGGGACCAGATTTCCGGCGCGGTCGATTCGATATGCGCCTTGCGGTTGGCGATGTTGTCGAACTGGTTGGCCCAGATCGCGCCCTCCGTCTCCTCGGCCAGACGGCGCGAGGTGTGGACGAAATGGCCCGGATTGCTGAAAGGCGCGGCTGGCACCAGCACCAGCTCGGCACGCAGCGCGCGCAGCGTGTCCATCTTTTCGCGCGATTGCGTCTCGGGCATGACGATGATCGTCTTGTAACCCAGCGCATTGGCCACCAGCGCCAGACCGATGCCGGTGTTGCCCGCCGTGCCTTCCACAATGGTGCCGCCGGGCTTCAGAATGCCCCGCGCCTCGGCATCGCGCACGATCCACAGGGCGGCGCGGTCCTTCACGCTCTGCCCCGGATTGGCGAATTCGCACTTGCCCCAGATCTCGCAGCCCGCCGCCTCGCTGGGGCCCTTGAGAAGCACCAGCGGCGTGTTGCCGATCAGATCGAGCGTGGAACGACGGATGGGCGGGACGGGGGGCGTCTGGGCTGTCATGGTGGCCATGGCTAGAAGCCCGCGCGGGCCAGCGCAAACGAATTGCGCTTTGCCCGGCTAAAGCATGGCTGCCCGTCCCGGCCTGCCGCTTAACCCTCGGGGGCGATGGTGACGGTCAGGCCATCCAGATCGTCGGTGATCGGCAGCTGGCACGACAGGCGCGAGGTGGCGTTGCGCTCATCGCTGCTGTCCAGCAGATCGTCCTCATCGGCGCTGACGGGCGGCAGCTTGTCGGCATAAGCGGCGTCGACAAAGACATGGCAGGTCGCGCAGGAGCAGCAGCCGCCGCACAGCGCCAGCATCTCGTCAAAGCCATTGTCGCGAATCGCTTCCATCAGCGTGGTGCCGACGGTGGCTTCGATCTCGCGCGTGTCGCCACTCTGGCCGACGACCGTAATCTTGGGCATGTTGCAGACTTCCCTCATGATGGCGCCGCCACTCTTGCGCAGGAAACCGGGCCGGTATGGCGACAAATTCGTGCCGCTGCTAAAGGCTGGCCCGGTTATTTGCAATGGCGGGCACCATCGATCCCATCATATGCCTTATAAGGAAAAGATCATGGGCCTGAGCGCCGCCGCCATCCGCACCGGTCTCGACGCCATCGCCGCCAAAACCCCCGCCATCGCCGATGCCCTCACCCGCGTCGGCTATCCCGAGCCGCGCATTCGCAACCGGGGCTATGCCACCATGCTGCGCACCATCGTGGGCCAGCAGGTGAGCGTGGCCGCAGCCTCATCCATGTGGACCAAGCTGACCGGCACTTTGGGCGAGGATATCCCTCCGGACCTGCTGCTGGCAGCCGATTTCGACGCCTTGCGCGCCTGCGGGCTGTCGCGGCAGAAGCAGGCCTATGCGCGGTCTTTGTGCGAGCTGGTGCTGGCCGGAGAGGTCGATTTCGATGCCCTGCCCGCCGACGATGAGGAAGCCATCACGCTGCTGACGCAGATCAAGGGCATCGGCCGCTGGTCCGCCGAGATCTACCTGCTGTTCGCCGAGGGCCGCGCAGACATCTGGCCAGCGGGCGATCTGGCGGTGCAAGTGGGGCTGGGCAAGCTGCTGGGCATGGAAGAACGCCCCAGCGAGAAGCTGACCCGGCAGCTGGCGGAAGGCTGGAGGCCGTATCGGGGGGCGGCGGCGATTTTCACGTGGCATTGCTATAACAATGCGGCTTTGTAAGGGGGGTTAAGAAGAGAGAATGCGAGGGCCCCAAGCGAGCGCTTGTCGCGAGCGACAAGCTACGGCGCCCTCGCGCTCCCGTTAATGTCTACGTTGCGCTTCGGGTTCAGCGATAGAGCAACGTCGCAGGCGGATAAGCTTAGCGGATTGAGAGCCTGCGGCGCCCTAGGTCACGCAGGTCGATAGTCTGGGCGCAACGATCCGGCGGCGCCACCCTATCGTCGGAAGACGTTCTGGGAGCGCGAGGGGGTAACCCCCTCGCATCTTTCCTTTTCTATCCCTTGTTCATCCCCTATCGGCAAACAATGCAAATCGCCGCCCTTACTGCTTGGGAACTCTCCTGCCGCCGGGGCGACCGCTGGCTGTTCCACGGCCTCGACTTGCAGCTGCAACAAGGCGAGGCGCTGCACCTGACAGGCCCCAACGGCGCGGGCAAAACCTCTCTGATGCGGATGCTGGCGGGGCTGCTGCGCCCCTCCCCCAGCCTGTCGCCGCGCGATCAGGCCAAGGCGGGCAGCATCGCGTGGGAGGGCGCCATCGCCCTGGCTGATGAACGCCCCGCGCTCGACCCGGCGCAACCGCTGGGCAAGGCGCTGGCCTTCTGGCGCGGCATCGACGGTTCCAGCGACCTGCCGCTGGAACGGCTCGGGCTGGATAATTTGCTCGATGTGCCGGTGCGCTACCTCTCCACCGGCCAGAAGAAGCGCGCCGCGCTGGCGAGGCTGATCGGCCAGAACGCCCAGAACTGGCTGCTGGACGAGCCACTCAACGGCCTCGACATCGCCGGCGTCGCCCTGATCGAAGACCTTGTGGCCGAGCATTGCGCGCAAGGCGGCAGCGCCATCGTCACCTCGCACCAGCCCATCCGCCTGCCGGGCGCAAAACGGCTCGACATCGCGGATTACGCCCTGTGACCGCTGCCCTCCTCGCCATCCTGCGCCGCGACCTTGCCCGCCTGCTGCGCGGCGCCCAGGGCGGAGCGCTGGGGAGCGGCATCGCCATGCCGATCCTGTTCTTCCTCGCCGTCGCCATCATCTTCCCCTTCGCCGTCGGGCCCGATCCGCGCCTGCTCGCCCGCGTGGGCGGCGGGGTGATCTGGGTCGCCGCGCTGCTGGCCGCCATCCTCCCGCTCGACCGCCTTGTCGAACCCGACATCGAGATGGGCTTCTTCGACCAATGGGCCCTGCGCGGCATCGCCGAAGAAGGCGTGATCGCCATGCGCGTCATCGCCCACTGGCTCAGCTTCGCCCCCGCGCTGATGCTGGCCACCCTGCCCGCCGGAGCCCTGCTGGGGCTGGACGGCACGCAACTGGGCATGGTCGAACTGGGCCTGCTGGCGGGCACGCCGGGTCTTGCGGCGCTGGGCGTGATGGTCGCGGCGATCACGGCGGGCCTGAAAGGAGGCGCCGCGCTGGCCGGGCTGCTGGTGATCCCGCTGGCGGTGCCGATCCTGATCTTCGGTGCAGGCGCTTTGGCCAGCGGCGGCGCGAGCGGTATCGCCCTGTGCGGGGCGGCCAGTCTGGTGCTGGTCGCTTTGGCGCCCTTTGCCGGGGCCGGGGCGATCAGGGCAGGAAGGTAAAAGAGAAGATG
>NZ_BCZE01000085.1 GCF_001598555.1 Novosphingobium rosa NBRC 15208 | reverse complement strand
CCCGCCGGCACAGCGGCGGGCTTGTCGAAGCCGCCGCGATACCGGCCACGGAAGATGTCGAGGCTGATCGGCAGCTGATAGCCGCCCATCTCGGGCTGTTCGGCATAGGTGGGCGGATAGACGTCGATGATCTTCACCACGAAATCGACATCGCTGCCAGTGGTGCGGGCGAAGAGATCGGCAAAGGGCGCGCCTTCCAGCCGCACTTCGTGATCCAGCACCGGGGTCTGATAGCTCAGCACATCGGGCCGTGTCGAGACGAAGCGCTGGTCCTGCACCAGCCACGCCGCCCAGCTCGGGTGATCGGCAAAGCGCGCGGGCAGCGGCTCGAAGGGCACGGGCTTGGCGGGATCGGAGACATAGGAGTCCGCGCCGCTGGGCTGCTGCGTGCCGAGGCCGTTGCTGGCCTGCAGGTAGAAGGGCGTGAGGCCGCTCTGGGGCACGCCGGGCCATTGCGCGAAGCTGTCCCAGTGCTTTTCCGCCGGATTGTAGATCATCGCCGAGGGCTGGGGCGTGGCGGGCGCGCGGTCCTTCAGATAGGTGTCGAAGAAGGGGATCAGCGTGTCGCGGCGGAAGTCGCTGGCGGTGTCGCCGGGCCATTTGAGCGCGCCAAGGCTTTCCGCGCTGCGGTTGACCTGGCTGTGATACCACGGGCCCATCACGATATGGTTGTTGTCGTGGCCCGCCGCCTTCAGCGCCTCATAGCTGTGGATCGCGCCATACATATCCTCCTGATCCCACAGGCCCTGCAGCCACAGGGTGGGCACGGTGGAGGGCTTGGCGACCACGAGCTTGTCGAGCGCCTGATCCTGCCAGAAGCTGTCATAGGCCGGATGGCTGGAGAGGCGGTTCCACCAAGGCAACTGCTTGAAGCCGTTGGTTTCCGCCCATGCGCCGGCGGTGCCCGCATCGAGGAAGGCCTGATAATCGTCATAGCTGCTGCGCGGCACGGGCTCGCCCTTGCCGGTCTTGCTGCTCTGCGAGGAGAAATAGTCGAGATTGACCTGACGGAAGGCGCCGTAATGGAACCAGTCGTCACCCATCCAGCCGTCGATCATCGGGCTTTCGGGGGCCGCGGCCTTCACGGCGGGGTGAGGGCCCAGCAGCGCCATCGTCACCGTCCAGCCATCGTAGGAGGAGCCGATCAGCCCAACCTTGCCATTGGATTCGGGCAGATTCTTCACCAGCCACTCGACGGTGTCGTAGGAATCGGTGGTGTCGTCGGTCTTGCTGTCATTCATCGGACCGCGCGGGGGGCGGGTCATGATGTAGGGCCCCTGCGAGCCATATTTCCCGCGAATGTCCTGATAGACGAAGATGTAGCCATCATCGACCCATTCGCGGTTGGCGCTCCACACCGCGTCGCGCAGATGGGGGATGTTGGGTTTCAGGAAGCTGTTGGCGTCATAGGGCGTGCGTTCCATCAGCATGGGCAGGCCTTTTGCGCCCTTGGGGATGGCGATGATGGTGTGCAGCTTCACCCCGTCGCGCATGGGGATCATCACCTCGCGGCGTTCGTAATCGAAGCCGGGGCGGGGGGCTTCCCATTTGGTGGGAATGTCGCTGGCCTCTTGCGAAGCAGAGGCCTTGGCGGGCTTGGCCTGAACCGCGAAAGGGGTGAGGCCCAGCGCCAGCACGGAGCAGGCAGCCAGCGCGAGACGCGCGGAGAATTTCGGCATGAATGAAGCGCCTTTAAAATGGGGGGAGCAAAAGGGCGATGAACCACTATGGAACGCCACAAGGGGTGTGACAATCCGTGTTCATGCCCGGCGCGCGTTTTGCCCCGCCTTTACGATTGCAGGCTTTTGCGCCTTAACCCTTGCCGTTCAGCATGCGCTCCACCTCGGCCAGCAGGCCGTCGCGCTGATAGGGCTTGTCGAACACGGCCTGAAACAGCTCGGGCTTTTCGCGGGCGATGCCGCCTTGCGCGCCGCTGACCAGAATGATCGGGATATCGGCCAGCGCGGCATCTTCATGCATCGCCTCGGCCAGTTCCAGCCCGGTCATGATCGGCATCATGAAATCGGTGATCAGCAGCGCGGGCTTGGCATCGCGCATCAGGGCAAGCGCGGCCTGCCCATTGGGCGCGGTCTGCACCTCATGCCCTTCGTCCTCGAGCATATCGGCCAGCATGACCGCGAGGAAATATTCGTCATCGGCGACAAGGATCAGCGCCATGTCAGGGGCACCTCCGTCCGGTCACGGCGCTTCAGCCGTCGATCGGATCACTGGAGGGTGCCGCCAGCTCATGATGCAGCGAGGCGCCGATCGCCAGCCCCCCTTCCGCAAATTCAATGAGGTGAGCGGCGGAATCGAAGTTCCCGTCCCTGACTTTCTGGACTGAAATCGACCTGACAAGGCGATGGTCCTCCTCGACCTGGCGCAGAAGGATCATGTTATCCAGAATGGCTGACAGATCCCGGGCCGGCGCGGTGACATCGGTTCCCACGAGTTCGCGGATTTCCCAGGTCGCCAAGGTTGTAACGCTAAGGGCGCGCAAGCGATCCACCAGGCTGGCGAAAAATTCGATCAGGCGTGGGCGATGATGCGCGGCGCGCTCAAAACCGCCGAAGCCGTCGATAAACAGGCGCTTGATGCCGCGCTGTTGCACCTGATCCAGCAGCTGATCGCCCAGCTTGTCGAGAATGTTGTCCGACAGCGAGGTCCAGTGCATCGTCAGATCCGGGCTGCCGCTGGCGGGCAGGGCGATGCCCAGCGAGCGCGACTTGGCATAGAGGCGGTGCGGGGTTTCGAAGAAGCCGAAATGCAGCCCCGGCTCTTCCGCGTTGGATTGCGAGAGGAAATGCAGGCCCAGCGTGGTCTTGCCGCCGCCGGTCGGCCCGGCGAGCAGCGTGACCGAGCCGCGCGGAATGCCGCCGCCCAGCAGCGCGTCCAGCTCGGCAAGGCCCGAGCCGACCCGGCCCGTGGCCGGTTCCAGCGCGGCGATGCCGGGATCGGCCAGCGCCTCCAGCCTGGGGTAGACGGTGATGCCGGTGTTGCTGATCTCGAATTCGTGAAGCCCGCCGATGGCCCGGCTGCCGCGCGATTTGCGGATCTGGATCTGCCGCACCGAACGCACGCCGGCCAGCGTATCGGTCAGCTCGACCACGCCGTCGACCATCGTATGCTCGGGGCTGATCTCCTTCACGCTGGAGCTGGTGAGGAACAGCACGCTGCAGCCCACGAAAGCGGCCTGACCCTGAATTTCGGCCACGAAGGTCTTCACGTCGAAATCGGTCTCGGCGCGGTCACGCGCGTTGAGCAGCCCGTCGAAGACCAGCAGGGTCGCGCCCTGCCGCTTGGTCTCGCGGCGCAGCAGCTTGACCACCGCATCCAGCCCCTCGTCGCGCAGGGTCTGGAAGACGCTGACATAGGTGATGTCATTGCCCAGCTTGGAACGGTCGAAGAAGTCGAGCACGTCGAGCGCCTGAAACAGCCGCTCATGGCTTTCGGCCAGCAGCGTCACGTAAAGCACCTTGCCGCCGCCCTCCAGATGGCTGAAGGCGATCTGGTTCGACAGGATCGTCTTGCCCGCGCCCGGCTGGCCCTGGATGATGTAGGAGGCGCCCGCGATAAAACCGCCCGCCAGAATCTGATCCAGCCCGCTGATCCCGGTCGTCAGGCGAGACATATCGTGCATCGGTGGTCTTTCTTCATAGGCGCCCGTCCGAACATGCGGACCGGCAATCATCCGCTGCCCGTCCTACAGCAGCGGCGGGGGACGTAAAGAGCAATTGCGTGGGGGCACGCCGCCCGCCGGTCGTCCGGCAGGGCTGGCGCGATTTTACATCGCTGTCAGCCCGCGGTTTCGGCCAGCCGTTCCCCGGTCTGCTTGCTGGCCCAGTCATGCCCGCCGACCAGACGCCACACTTCGCGCCCCTGCGCATCGTAATAGATGGTGGTGGGCAGGGTGGTGACGGCATATTTCGCCGAAGCATCCCCCTTGGGGTCGATCAGCGTCGAGAGATGGGCGAGGTTCTTGCTCTCCCAGAAGGCCTTGACCTTCTTGGCGGCGGAACCGTCCTCGCCGCTGTCCTGAGAGATTTCGACGATGCGCAGATGTTCGGCCTGCTCTCCGGCCAGTTTGTCCAGCGTGGGCAGCTCGGCCACGCAGGGCGCGCACCATGTCGCCCAGAGGTTGACCAGCAGCGGCTTGCCCTTGAGCGAGGCGAGCGCCACCGGCTTGCCGTCCAGCCCGCTGACCGTGAGATCGGGGATGGGGCTGCCGCGATGGCTGCGGTCAAAACCTGCCGCGGGGGCCGCTTCTGCCGAATTGGCCGCAGAGGCTGACTCCGCCTGTTGCGTCGCAGCGCCGCTTTGCCTATCGCAGCCGCCAAGTAACGGCATGACCAGCATAGATCCGAGGACGACACGCGTGAGTGAAGGGCAAGACAGCAAGGCAGGCTCCAACCAGATGTGGGGCGGGCGCTTCGCCGAAGGGCCCGCCGCGATCATGCGTGAGATTAACGCCTCGATCCCGTTCGACAAGGCCCTGTGGAAACAGGATATTGCCGCCAGCAAGGCGCATGTCGCCATGCTGGGCGCGCAGGGCATCGTTTCGCCCGAGGATGCCGCCACGATTGCGCAGGGTCTGGACAAGGTGGCCGAGGAATATGCCGTCAACGGCGTCCCCGAAAACTGGGATCTCGAAGACATCCACATGACCACCGAAAGCCGCCTGGCCGAGCTGGTCGGCCCGGTGGCCGGGCGCCTGCACACCGCGCGCAGCCGCAACGATCAGGTTGCCACGGATTTCCGCCTCTGGGTGCGCGATGCCTGCGACAGCGCTTTGGTGGGCCTCAACGCCCTGCAAAAGGCGCTGGTGGAACGTGCCGGCGAACATGCCCATTCGATCATGCCCGGCTTCACGCACTTGCAGACCGCGCAGCCCGTCACGTTGGGCCATCATCTGATGGCCTATTACGAAATGGCCAGCCGCGACGTTTCGCGCTTTGCCGATGCCCGCGCGCGCATGAACCGTTCGCCGCTGGGCAGCGCGGCGCTGGCGGGCACGGGCTTCCCCATCGACCGCTTCGCCACGGCCTCGGCGCTGGGCTTCGACAGCCCCACCGACAACAGCCTCGATTCGGTCTCGGACCGCGATTTCGCGCTGGATTATCTGATGGCCGCCGCGCAGGCCGCGCTGCATCTTTCGCGTCTGGCGGAGGAGTTCATCATCTGGGCCAGCCAGCCCTTCGGCTTCGTCACGCTGCCCGATTCGCTTTCGACCGGCAGCAGCATCATGCCGCAGAAGAAGAATCCCGACGCCGCCGAACTGGTGCGCGGGCACAGCGGGCGCATCATCGGCAGCCTCACCAGCCTGATGATCACCATGAAGGGGCTGCCGCTCGCCTATTCGAAGGACATGCAGGACGACAAGCCGCCGGTCTTCGAGGCCGCCAGCCTGCTCACCCTGTGCCTCGCGGCGATGACCGGCATGGTGGAAAGCACGAAGTTCCGCACCGACCGCATGCGCAAGGCCGCCGAACTGGGCTATGCCACCGCCACCGATCTGGCCGACTGGCTGGTGCGCCAGGCGAACATCCCCTTCCGCGAGGCCCATCATATCACCGGCGCCGCCGTGAAGCTGGCCGAAACCAAGGGCGTCGCCCTCGATCAGCTCAGCCTTGAGGAACTCAAGGCCATCGACGCGCGTATCGATGAAGGCGTCTTCCCGGCGCTCTCGGTCGAGGCTTCGGTGGCCTCGCGCGCCAGCCATGGCGGAACCGCCCCGGTTGAGGTAGAGAAGCGCGTCGCGCAAGCCCGCGCGGCTCTTGGCCTCTGACGTCTGCGAAAGCGAAAGGAATGCCCATGCGTCTGACCGCCCTTCGCCCGATCCTGCTGGTGGCAAGCCTTGCCGCCCTGTCGGGCTGCGGTCAGATGGCAGAGCTTAAACCCCGGCAGGGGCATCACCTGCCGGTCGCGCCCTATGGCCGCGCCGACCAGCCCAATGCCAATGAGCTGCTCGGCTACACCTCGCAGAACCGCCCCAACCGCGCCATCGAGCTTTACACCCGCAGCCAGCCCCGCGCCGACGATCCCTTCGATCTGCCGCCCGAGGAAGAGGCGAGCCACAAGTAAGGCCCGCCCGCCACGCCGGGACCATATCCTTTTCCCAATTTCAGGAAGATCCTGACCGATGGACCATTTTTCCTACCAGAACGGCATCCTGCATGCCGAAGACGTCGCCCTTTCCGCCGTGGCGGACGCCGTGGGCACGCCTTGCTACGTCTATTCCAGCGCCACGCTGCGCCGCCATGCCCGCGTCTTCGCCGAGGCGCTGTCGGTGCTGCCCTCGGTCCACATCGCCTTTGCCGTGAAGGCCAACCCCAACCTCGCCGTGCTGCGCCTGCTGGCCAGCGAGGGTTACGGCGCCGATGTGGTCTCCGCCGGCGAGATGGATCGCGCGCTGAAGGCGGGCATCGCGCCCGATCATGTGGTTTTTTCCGGCGTCGGCAAGACGGCGGACGAGCTGACCCGCGCCCTGAAAGCCGGGATCGGCCAGTTCAACCTCGAATCCGAGGAAGAGGGCGTGGAGCTGGCGCAGATCGCCGCCTCGCTGGGCCTCACCGCCAGCGCGGCGCTGCGCGTCAATCCCGATGTGGACGCTGGCACCCACGCCAAGATCTCCACCGGCAAGGCCGAGAACAAGTTCGGCGTGGCTTATGATCGCGCCGCCGGGATCTATGGGCGCTTGGCCGCCCTTCCGGGCCTGTCGATGCGCGGTCTTGCGGTGCATATCGGCAGCCAGCTCTCGCGCCTCGAACCGCTGGAAGACGCCTTCAGCAAGATGGGCGAACTGATGCGCACCATCCGCGCACAGGGCGACACGATCACCCATATGGATCTGGGCGGCGGCGTGGGCGTGCCCTACAAGCCCGGCGACAGCTTCCCCAGCCCGCAGCAATACGCCACCATGATCGCGGGCGTCACCGCCGACTGGGGCGTGACTCTGATGTTCGAGCCGGGCCGCATCATCGCGGGCAACTCGGG
Organism: Novosphingobium rosa NBRC 15208; assembly: GCF_001598555.1. GTDB lineage: Bacteria > Pseudomonadota > Alphaproteobacteria > Sphingomonadales > Sphingomonadaceae > Novosphingobium > Novosphingobium rosa. The sequence continues at coordinate 22,201 of NZ_BCZE01000085.1, read as the reverse complement.
CGTGCTGATCACCCGTGTGGTTCGCGTGAAGGAAGGTGTGGCCGCGCCCTTCGTGGTGGTCGACGCCGCCATGAACGACCTCGCCCGCCCGGCGCTTTACGGCGCGTGGCACGATTTTCTGGCCGTGAAGCCCAACGGCGGCACCTTCACCGCCAACATCGTGGGGCCCATCTGCGAGTCTTCGGACACTTTCGCCATGGGCCGCCAGATCGATACGGTGCAGGCGGGTGACCTTGCCGTGTTCCGCACCGCCGGGGCCTATGGCGCCACCATGGCCAACACCTACAACAGCCGCGCGCTGGTGCCTGAGGTGATGGTCGAGGGCGACAAGTGGGCGGTGGTCGCCAAGCGCATCGATCCGGCGACGATTCTGGCGGCGGAAGATGTGCCGGAGTGGTTGAAGTAAGTTAAAAGGGAAAAGCGAGGGGGTTACCCCCTCGCGCTCCCATAACGTTTTCCGACGCCAGGGCGGGGGGGCCCGATCCTTGTGCCTCGGCTCTCCACCAGCGCCCACCTAAGGCGCCGTGGGCCTGGAAATTCCTGCTTGCGGCGCGGTGGCGTTGCGCAAGGTCGAACCCTTGGCGCCTCCGCTGACAACCAAAGGGAGCGCGAGGGCGCCATAGCGTGTCGCTCGCGACAAGCGCTTGCTAAGGGCCCTCGCATCTTGTCCTTTCCTCCCTTAAACCCCGGTCTTGATGATCGAAACGCTTCCTCTGTTCCACCGCATCGCGGGCCGCCCCATCATCGTGCTGGGCGAGGGCGATGCCGCCGAACCCAAACGCCGCCTTGTCGAGCGCGCAGGCGGCGTGGTGCATGACACCATCGCCGAAGGGTTAAACCAGGGCGCAAGGCTGGCTTTCATCGCCCATACCGACCGCGCGCAGGCCGAAAGCGATGCGGACATCCTGCGCAAGGCCGGGGTTCTGGTCAATGTGGTGGACCAGCCCGACCTCTGCGATTTCACCGTGCCCTCGATCCTTGACCGCAGCCCGGTGCTGGTGGCGGTCGGCACGGGCGGCGCTTCGGCAGGGCTGGCCAAGGCGCTGCGCTTGCGTCTGGAGCAAATCCTGCCTCCCGGGTTGGGCTTTCTGGCGAGCGCTTTGGGAGGGGCGCGGGTTCGCTTGCGCGCGCTGTTCCCCGATGTTGGCGAAAGGCGGCGGGCGCTGGATGTGGCGCTGTCGGCTGGTGGGCTGCTTGATCCCTTGAATGCGGATGCCTCGGCGGTAACGGCTTGGTTAGACGATCCGGCGGCGGGCGCGGCGGCGGGCGTGGTGGAAATCCGCCTCCGCTCTTCGGACCCGGACGATCTGACGCTGCGAGAGGCGCGTTTGCTGGGTAGCGCCGATGTGGTCTGCCATGAACCGGATGTGGCGACGGCGGTGCTTGATCGGGCTCGCGCTGATGCGTTGAGGCAGCTTGTCGCGCCGGGGGCGGTGCCCGAAAGCGGCCAGGGATTGTGTCTGGTTTTAAGAAGTTAGGAGACAATGCGAGGGCCATCGCCCTCGCGCTCCCTTTATGTGTCGGCGTTGGCGCCATGGGTTCAGCCAAAGGCCAAGGTCGCCGCGTCGCAGGCAGACATCAGGATTGCGAGCTTGGGCGCCCGAGGTTGCACAGGTGGCGAGCCAAGGCGCAACAATCGGGAACCACTGCCCCATCGCCGGGAGACGGAATGGGAGCGCGAGGGGGTAACCCCCTCGCTTCTTCCTCTTCCTGACTTTAAATCTGATTCACCAGCTCATCCCGCCAGCCAGCGCGTCACACGCCGCCTGCAGGATCACCGCGGCCGCTGCCGAATCGATGCGTTCCTTGCGCTTGGCACGGCTGAAGTCCTGCTCGATCAGCCCGCGCTCGGCGCTGGTGGTGGACCAGCGCTCGTCCCATAGGAGGATGGGCAGGTCCAGCACGGCGAGGTTGCGCGCATAGGCGCGGGCCGATTGCGCGCGGGGGCCTTCCGAGCCGTCCATGTTGAGCGGCAGGCCGATGACGATGCCCTTGATGCCGCGCTCGGCGATCAGCGCGGCGATCAGCGCCTTGTCGACCGAGAACTTGCCGCGCGCGATGGTCTTGCCGGGGGAGGCGATGCGCCAGTCCGGATCGCAGAAGGCGGTGCCGATGGTCTGGGTGCCAAGGTCGAGGCCGATCAGGCCGCCGCCGTCGGGCAGCCAGTCGCGCATGTCGAGCGCGCCGGTGGTGATTTGCGCGCTCATGGCTGCGGCTCCGGTTTGGGATGAAGGGCGTGCCACTGGGCAGTGCGGGCGATGAAATCGGCGCGCAGATTGGCCCAGAACAGCGGGATGTCATAGACGTGGTAATTGTTGCCCGGCGCCACGAAAGGCCCCATTTTCGGCGCGGAGCCGATCAGCAGGAAGCCGTCCGGCCCGCAGCGCGCGGGGACGAGGCCGGGGACCAGCCGCGCGCCCGTCAGCGTCGCGTCGGGCACCAGCGTGCCGAGGTTGGCGCTGGCGAGGGCGGGGTCTGTCGCTTGCCGCCCGGTCAGCGGGTTGGTGCAGAGGAAGGGCGTGCCGGTGCGATTCTGCCCGTCGAGCCCCGGGAAGCGGGCATAGGCGGCGCGGACCATCGAGGTGTCGGCAGGTTCGGCGAAGCTCTGCCAGCTCAGGATGCAGCCGGATTGGGCGGGGGCGGTGCAGGCGGGCAGGCCCATCTGCGGCAGGTCATGCTTCAGGCTGACGGGCCAGCCGGCGACATAGGCCGCCACGATGCGGCTGGCCAGCGGGCGGCCCGCGACGCGCTCTTTCATCAGCCGCATCAGGTGGAAGGAGCCCTGACTGTGGCCGACCAGCACGATGGGCAGTCGGGGGTCGCTCTGCATCAGAAAGGAATCGAAGGCGGCCAGCACATCGCCATAGGCGGCGTTGAGGGCCCGGTCGCCATCGGGCTTGTCGGTGAGGAAGGCGCCGAAAGTGGCCTGCCGGTAGCGCGGCGCCCAGACCTGCGCGGCGCTGTTGAAGGGGCTGGCGAGGCCGCGCGTGAAGAGGTCGGCGCGGGCATTGGCCAGCGTGTCGTCCAGCGTGGCGTTCCAGCGGAGTTTGTCGAACTCGCTGGTGGGGTGGATGAAGAAGACCAACACCGGCAGGCGGTCTGGCGGAGGTGCGAGGCCCGAGGGCAGCCAGTGCGCGGGATCGTCGGGCGTGCCGTCGCCATGGGAGATCCAGCGGGCGGGGTTGTGGTAATCGTCAACGCGGGCCGGGGCAGGGGGCGAGAAGCCCATGGGTGGCACGAAGGCCAGTTGCGAAAGCCCCTGCGCCCAATAGCGCATGCCGAAAAGCCCCGCGATCACCAGCAGGCCTGCAAAGATCGCGACATAGATAGACTTTCGAATCAAGGTGAGCCTGCTCGCGCCGGATCAGGCGCCCGCGGTTGCGCTCTCATCCTGCCCGGCTTCGCGCCGCGCCGCCAGTCTTTCGAGCAGCACCTTGATCATGGCCAGCATGGGGTCGGCCAGCGCCAGCCCGATGATGCCGAAGAGCGCCCCCATCACCAGCTGCATCCCCAGCACCAGCGCGGGGGCCAGATCGGCGGTCTTCTTGGCGACCATCGGCACGATGACATTGCCGTCGATCCCCTGAACCACGACATAAACCGCCACGCAGTAGAGCCCCATGGAGGGGCCACCCGAAAAGCCGACCAGCACCATCAGCAGGCCCGAAATCGGCGCGCCGATGTTGGGAAGGAAGGCCAGCATGCCCGACAGCAGGCCAAGCAGGGTGGCCATGGGCACGCCGCCCAGTTGCAGGGCCAGGCCGATGGTCACGCCTTCCACCGTCATGCCGATGATCCGCCCGAACAGCAGGCGGCGCAGCGTATGGCCCATCGCCTGGAACATGGCGTTGAAGGCCGGGCGGCTTTCGCGCGGCAGCATCCATGCGAGGCCGCGCTGATAGGGCGCGGGATCGACCGCGAAATAGATGCCCAGCACCAGAATCAGGAACAGCGTGGTGGCCCCGCCGATAAAGCCGCCCAGCAGGCCGGGCAGCTCGTTGATGCCGCCCAGCGCGCGCTCGGTCAGGGTCTGGCGCATGCGGGTGTTGATCTGGATGCCGTGCTGATCGGCCCAGTGCAGGATCTTGAAGGCCTGTGCGCTCAGCGTGGCGGGCAGGGCGGCGGCCTGAGCGGCGATCTGGCTGCCTGCATAGGCCACCACAGACATCAGGAAGGCCACGGCGAACAGCAGCACCAGCACCACGCGCCAGATGCGCGGGATGGGCAGCACCTTGCCCAGCAGGCGCGCGCCGCCATCGATCATCGCGCCGAAGACGATGCCGCCGAAGACCACGATCAGCGGCTGCGCCAGCACCACGCTGAGCGCCATCAGCGCTGCGATGCCCAGCCAGATGAAGGCGCGGCGGGCCTCGGCGCGGACCTGCGGGTCGGCGATGTCCGTCGGGCCCGGCTTGCGGGCGTGATCGCGGGTTTGCGCTTCTTCCTGAGCGGCTTCCTCCTGCATCGGGGTTTCGGCGCTGGGGGCTGCGTCAGTCACTGGCGTCGTTTCCTCAGAGCATCGCGCGAAAAAGTGGGAACCGTCTTTTCGCGAACAACGATGCGACAACAAAAAGCTGGGGCAGGCAAAAGCACAATTCGGTCAGTCAGATAATCAGCGAGCGGCAACTTTGTTCACTGCGGTCTGATCGAGCGGGGGACGCAGGCTGCGCCAGGCGCGGCCCTTGCGCAAGCCCCTGATCCAGCTGAGCGGGTTCCACGATCCCGTGCCGTCGAAGGAATGGGTGATGAATTCGGCGCGCCCGCCCACGTCGGACAGCGGCACCGGGCCGCCAAGACCGTTTTCCTCCAGCGGCACGCGGCTGTCGGCGGAGTTGTCGCGGTTGTCGCCCATCAGGAAGACATGCCCGGCGGGCACCTTGATTTCGGCCACATGATCGGTGGCCTTGTCGGTGTAATCCAGCACGGTGTAGCTGGCGCCATTGGGCATGGTCTCGCGCAGCGCGGGAATCTCGCAGACCTGCTGGCCCGAGGGTTTGCGCACCAGGCCCCAGCCGTCGCAGGGGAAGGGGTCTTCGGCCGAGCGCATGGCGTCGATGGGCAGCTCGACCGGGGGCTGCACGGCTTGCGGCACCGGCTTGCCGTTCAGCACGATCTGCCCGTTGACGATGGCGATGCGGTCTCCGGGCAGCGCCACCACGCGCTTGATGTAATCCTCGCTGCGGCCGCGCGGCACCACGATCACCACATCGCCATATTCCGGCGTGCGGCCCAGAATGCGCCAGTCCCCACGCGGCAGCACATGGAAGCTGGGCGAGGACCAGTTCCAGCCATAGGCGAATTTGTTGACCACCAGATGGTCGCCCACCCACAGCCCCGGCAGCATCGAGCCCGAGGGGATGTAGAAAGGCTTGGCCACGAAGCTGTGGAAGGCCAGCACGGCCAGCAGCATGGTGGCGAGCCCGCGAATCTCGGCCAGCCAGTTGAATTTTTCGCGCGCCTGTTCGGGCTGGCCGCCCGGTTTCGTGCCGCCATCCTTGGGGGTGTCGATCAGGGGCGTGGAGGCTGGTGTGAGGCTGGACATAAGGTGTTCGGGTGATTCTTCGGGTGAGGCCGTCATGCCGTAACGGCGTGAGCGGCTGCGGCAGAAACTGGCGTGACCGGACGGGCCTCGATCACCACAAAGGCCTGGGCGAAGGGGGTGTCGTCGGTCAGGGTCAGGTGGATGAAGGGCTCATGGCCTTCGGGCGTGATTGCCGCGAGACGCTCCGCCGCGCCGCCCATCAGGCGCAATGTGGGCGCGCCGCTGGGGGCATTGACCACGCCGATGTCCTTCATGAACACGCCTTCGGCAAAGCCGGTGCCCAGCGCCTTGGCGCAGGCCTCCTTGGCGGCGAAGCGCTTGGCCAGCGTGCCCGCCCGGGTAAAGGGGCGGGTGTTGGCATGGGCGCGTTCGGTCTCGGTGAAGACGCGCGCCTCGAAGCGGTCGCCATGGCGCGAGAGCGCGGCCTCGATCCGCTCGATGCTGCACAGGTCCGATCCGATGGCGACGATCATCTTGTCCTATCCCCCCAAAATGCGGTGTTAACCGCGTGCCTCGTCCATCAGCTCGCGCATGCGGCGCACCGCCGGGTCGAGCCCGGTGAAGATGGCCTCGCCGATCAGATAATGGCCGATGTTGAGTTCGGCGATCTGCGGGATGGCGGCAATGGGCTGGACATTGTCATACGTCAGGCCGTGCCCGGCATGCGGCTCGATGCCGTTGCGCGCGGCCAGAGCGGCCATATCGGCCAGGCGGCGCAGCTCCACCGCGACGGCCTCGCCCTCGGCATGGGCATATTCGCCGGTGTGCAGTTCCACCACCGGCGCGCCCAGGCGCATCGCCGCCTCGATCTGCCGCGCTTCGGGCGCGATGAACAGGCTGACGCGGATGCCCGCATCGAGCAACCGGCCCACGATCGGCGCCAGACGGTTGTGCTGTCCCGCCGCGTCCAGACCGCCCTCGGTGGTGCGTTCCTCGCGGCGTTCGGGCACGATGCAGGCGGCGTGCGGCTTGTGGCGGAGAGCAATGGCCAGCATCTCGTCGGTGGCGGCCATTTCGAGGTTCAGCGGCAGGTTGGTCGCCGCCTGAATGCGCGACAAATCCTCGTCGCGGATATGGCGGCGGTCCTCGCGCAAATGGGCCGTGATGCCGTCGCCGCCCACCGCCGCCACGATCTGCGCCGCGCGCACGGGATCGGGATGCTCGCCGCCGCGCGCGTTGCGGATGGTGGCGACATGATCGATGTTCACCCCCAGACGCAGGCGATGGGGAGCAAGGGGGTGGGCGGGCTGGTTCATGGCGTTTCCCTTCAGACGCGGATTACGGCTTGGCGCGGCTGCCCGGCTTGATGGCGGGGATGGTGGCCAGCTCGGGCGGGATCTCGTCGGCTGCCCAGGTGGGGAAGTTCAGCTCGATGAGCGGGAAGAAGGGCACGCCCAGATCCGCCTGGCCCGCGCTGCGGTCCACCAGAGCTGCCCCCGCGATCACCTGGCCGCCGGCTTCCTCGATGGCCTTGATGGCCTCGCGGCTGGACAGGCCGGTGGTGACCACGTCCTCCACGATCAGCACCTTGTCGCCCGGATTGAGCGCAAAGCCGCGACGTAGTTCGAAAGTACCGGTCGGACGCTCGACGAACATCGCCTCGACGCCCAGCGCGCGGCCCATCTCATGGCCGATGATGACGCCGCCCATCGCCGGGCTGACCACACAGGTGATGTCCTTGCGCAGTTCGCGCGGGATCTTCTGGGCGATGGCCATGGCCAGACGGCTGGCGCGCATCGGGTCCATCAGCACGCGGGCGCATTGCAGATAATGGGCGCTGTGGCGCCCGGATGAGAGGAGAAAATGCCCTTCCAGCAGAGCGTTGCTTGCCCTGAATTCTGCCAGCACCTCGTCTTCGGTCATCGCGATCAAGCCTTTTTCTCAAACTGAAGCCCCGTGAGCAGGGCTTTTCGAGCCTTTTCAGACTCCGGGAACATGCATCCCATCAAAAAATGCCCCTAGAGGTGCTTGAGGTCGGGGGCAAGCGTGTGTAGACCTGTGGCCAAGGGGCAAAAGCCCCAGGCCAGTGTAAGAATGTGGAGAGGGGGCGTTTTTTTCGTCTCACTCGGAAAAACGGAAGACCAGAGGCCATGACATTGGGAGACTTCCTCCACGCCATCCGGCGTGGAACGCGCCGGGCTGCATCTGGCCTGACGCTCTTATCGATTACCGTTGCGGCCCCGGCCTTTGCCGAGGGCGCGGATCGACTCGCCGTGGCGCCGGGGGGCTATACGCCCATGAAGCCCACGCCGGGCAAGGGCATGCCGGTCGATGGCGGCATCACCTTCCAGCAGCAATATTCGCCCAATGGCGATTACGCGCTGTGGATGCATGACATGTTCCTGCTGCCGATCATCATCGCCGTCAGCCTGTTCGTGCTGGGCCTGCTGGCCTGGGTGGTGATCCGCTACAACCGCCGTGCCAATCCGGTGCCTTCCAAGACCAGCCACAACACCATGCTCGAAGTGGTGTGGACCGGCCTGCCGATCCTGATCCTGCTGGTGGTCTTCGTGCCCTCGATGAAGCTGCTGGCCCGCCAGTACAAGGCACCGCCCGCCAATGCGCTGACCATCAAGGCGACCGGCAACCAGTGGTACTGGTCCTATTCCTATCCCGACAATGGCGGCTTCGAGGTGATCAGCAACATGCTGCCCGACGAGGAAGCCAAGAAGCGCGGCGAGCCGCCGCAGCTGGCCGCCGACAACCGCATGGTCGTCCCCGCCGGAGAGCCGATCCATCTGCAGACCACCGGCGCGGATGTGATCCACTCCTTCGCGGTGCCCTCGCTGTGGTTCAAGCTGGACGCGGTGCCCGGGCGCATCAACGAAAAGGTGCTCTTCGTGAAGGAGCCGGGCGTCTATTACGGCCAGTGCTCCGAGCTGTGCGGCGCGCGCCATGGCTATATGCCCATCGTGGTGGAAGCGCTGGACCGCCCGCATTACAACGCCTGGGTGATGACCCATGCGGGCGCCAAGGTGGATGGCGCGCCTGAAGCGGCCCCTGCCGCCGATGCAACGCCCGCTGCCGCCGCAGCCCCCGCCGCCGCCGATTCGGCAGCGGATGCCGCCTCTTCCTCGGGCTCCGCAGCCTGACGCTGATTTAAGGACGGATCACCATGGCCACGATCCCTCACGATGATTTCCTCGCTCACGAGCATGAGGATCACGCGCATCATGACCACAAGCCGGGCTTTTTCGCCCGCTGGTTCATGTCGACCAACCACAAGGATATCGGCACGCTCTACCTGATCTTCGCGGTCTGCGCGGGGATCATCGGCGGCGCCATTTCCGGCATGATGCGCGCGGAACTTGCGCATCCCGGCATCCAGTATCTCGGCTGGTTCGCCACCCATATCTTCGGGGAAAGCAACCCCAGCTTCGACCAGACGCTGCATCTCTGGAACGTGCTGATTACGGCCCATGGCCTGATCATGGTGTTCTTCATGGTGATGCCCGCGATGATCGGCGGCTTTGGCAACTGGTTCGTGCCGCTGATGATCGGCGCGCCCGACATGGCCTTCCCGCGCATGAACAACATCAGCTTCTGGCTGACTGTTGCCGGGTTCTGCTCGCTGATGATCTCGCCCTTCGTGCCGGGCGGCACGGGCAATGGCGCTGGCATCGGCTGGACGGCCTATGCACCGCTCTCCACCACGGGTTCGCAGGGCCCGGCGGTCGATTTCGCGATCTTCTCGCTGCATCTGGCGGGCGCGGGCTCGATCATGGGGGCGATCAACTTCATCACCACCATCTTCAACATGCGCGCGCCGGGCATGACGCTGCACAAGATGCCGCTCTTCGTCTGGTCCGTGCTGGTAACCGCCTTCCTGCTGCTGCTGGCGCTGCCGGTGCTGGCCGCCGCCATCACCATGCTGATCACCGACCGTAACTTCCACACCACCTTCTTCGACCCCGCCGGCGGTGGTGACCCGATCCTGTTCCAGCACCTGTTCTGGTTCTTCGGCCACCCCGAGGTCTACATCATGATCCTGCCGGGCTTCGGCATGATCTCGCAGATCATCTCCACCTTCTCGAAAAAGCCGGTCTTCGGCTATCTGGGCATGGCCTATGCTATGGTCGCCATCGGCGTGGTGGGCTTCGTGGTCTGGGCGCACCATATGTACACCACGGGTCTGTCGGAAGACGTGAAGATGTACTTCACCACGGCGACCATGGTGATCGCGGTGCCCACCGGCATCAAGATCTTCAGCTGGATCGCCACCATGTGGGGCGGGTCGATCAGCTTCAAGAGCCCGATGGTCTGGGCGATGGGCTTCATCTTCCTCTTCACCGTGGGCGGCGTCACCGGCGTGGTGCTGGCCAATGGCGGCATCGACGACAATCTGCAGGACACCTATTATGTGGTGGGCCATTTCCACTATGTGCTCTCGCTGGGCGCGGTGACCTCGCTGTTCGCCGGTTTCTACTACTGGTTCCCCAAGATGAGCGGGCGCTGGCATTCGGAATTGCTGGCGCATCTGCACTTCTGGGTGTTCTTCGCGGGCGTGAACATGGTGTTCTTCCCCATGCACTTCCTGGGGATGCAGGGCATGCCGCGCCGTTACCCGGACTATGCACCGGCCTTCGAGAAGTGGAATCACCTCTCCACCGTGGGCTATATGGTGATGAGCGTGTCGATCGTGATCTTCCTGATCAACATCGCCTATGCGCTTGTCGCGGGCAAGAAGGCCGCAGGCAATTACTGGGGTGAGGGCGCCACGACGCTGGAGTGGACTCTCTCCAGCCCGCCGCCCTTCCACCAGTTCGAAACGCTGCCCAAGATTGAGGACGATCATCACCATTGATCGTGATGCGAGCCCTGCGCTTCGGGCGTGGGGCTCGCTCCCTTGAGGCGAATTTTTAATGGGAAGGCGTGCCCCCATGGGTCAATTTGCCCTAGGCTCCCCCTCTACAGGTGCTTTACAAGCCGCTGCGCTTGGAGGAATGGGGCTCGGCATGAGCACCCCCCAATCTCAAGCTGTGTCTTTGCCTGCCAGCTGGCGCGATTTCTTCGCGCTGACCAAGCCACGCGTCATGACTCTGGTGATCTTCACCGGCCTGTGCGGGCTGTTGGCGGCCCCGGTGCGAATCAACCCTGTCGTCGGCTTTGTCGCCATCCTGTGCATCGCGGTCGGCGCCGGGGGCGCCGCCGCGCTCAACCAGTGGTGGGAAGCCGACATTGACGCCGGGATGAAGCGCACCCGCAACCGCCCCTTGCCCTCGGGCCGGATGGAGCGGGAGAGCGCGCGTGACTTTGGCGTGATGCTGTCCGCCGCCTCGGTGATGGTGATGGGGCTGGGGGTCAGCTGGCTGTGTGCCGCCATTCTGGCGGGCTCGATCTTTTATTATGCCGTGGTTTACACCGTGTGGTTGAAGCCGCGCACGCCGCAGAACATCGTGATCGGTGGGGGCGCGGGCGCTTTCCCGCCGCTGATCGGCTGGGTCGCGGCGACGGGCCATGTCAGCCTGATGCCGGTGCTGCTGTTCGCCATCATCTTCATGTGGACGCCGCCGCATTTCTGGGCGCTGGCCCTCTTCGTGAAGACCGATTACGCCAAGGTGGGCATCCCCATGCTGCCGGTGGTGGCGGGCGAGAAGGTGACGCGCCAGCAGATGCTGGTCTACACCGTGCTGCTGCTGCCCATCACCCTGCTGCCCTGGTGGATCGGCGCGACGGGCGTGCTCTATGGGGTTTCGGCCTCGCTGCTGTCGGGGCTGTTCCTGCTTTGCGCGATTCGCGTCTGGCTGCGCGAGCGGCAGGGCGAGGATGACCGCATGGTCCCCGAAAAGCAGATGTTCGCTTTTTCGGTTTTTTATCTCTTCGCGCTGTTTGGCGCGCTGGTGGCCGACCGCTGGCTGGTGATGCCGGGAGTTCTGCATTGACGGATAAGCCTGAGCCTTTCGATCCCGCCGAGGAACGCCGCCGCATCATCGCCGGGCGCAACAAGGCGCTGGGGCTGACCTTGCTGGCCTGTGTGGTGCTGTTCTTCGCCATCACCATGGTCAAGATGAAGCTCTGATCCGCATGAGCACCGCCCCCGCTTCCGTCGCGAATGGCAAGTTGAAAACGGGGCTGGCGGCGCTCGCCTTTGCCGCGGGCATGCTGATGCTGGGCTATGCCGCCGTGCCGCTTTACCGCGCCTTCTGTCAGGCCACCGGCTATGGCGGCACACCGCGCCGCGCCAGCGAGCTTGAGGCCAGCGGCATGAAGGCGCTGGCGGGGCAGACCATGTCGATCCGTTTCGACGCCAATGTCGATCCGAATATGAAATGGCGCTTCAGCCCGGAAAAGACGACGCAGACCGTCACCATCGGCGAACGGAGCATGGCCTTTTTCGAGGCCGAGAACCTCACCGACAAGACCATCACCGGGGCGGCCAGCTACAACATCTCTCCGGATGAAACGGCCAGCTATTTCAACAAGGTGCAGTGCTTCTGCTTCACCCGCCAGACGTTGCGCCCGCATGAAAAGGTGCGCATGCCGGTGGTGTTCTTCGTCGATCCCAAGATTCTTGGCGACAAGGATGTGAAGGATGTGCGCCAGATCACCCTGAGCTACACCTTCCATGTCGCGCCGCCCGCCTGACACCAAAGCATGAAACCGGCGGCCACGATTGCCGTTGAACACCAGGCAAACGCGCGATAGAGTTCACATAAATCAAGCGGGAAGGGGCCAAAGACGCCTCGCCGCTCAAAGGAGTGGGATGCATCATGGCCAGTGGCAAGACGCACGACTATCATATCCTGCCGCCCGATATCGTGCCCCTGGCCACGACCATCGGCGCTTTCACCTTCACCAGCGGCATGGTGCTGTTCATGCACGAGATGCCCGGCGGCAAATTCGTGCCCTGGGCGGGCCTTGCCATCCTGCTGGCTGCGATGTTCGCCTGGTTCTCCAAGATCGTGAATGAGGCCAAAGCGGGCGATCACACCCCCGTCGTGCAGCTTCACCAGCGCTATGGCATGATCCTGTTCATCGCCTCGGAGGTGATGTTCTTCGTTGGCTGGTTCTGGGCCTTCTTCGATTTCTCGCTTTTCCCGTCCGAGATTTCCAAGGTCGTGGGCGGGCACTGGCCGCTAAAAACCATGGAAGCGGTGATGGATCCCTTCGATCTGCCGCTGCTCAACACGCTGATTCTGCTGTGCTCGGGCACCACGGTCACCTGGGCGCATCACTGCCTGATCCATGGCGACCGCGATGGCCTGAAAAAGGGCCTGTGGATCACCATCGCGCTGGGTCTGCTGTTCTCCAGCCTGCAGGGCTATGAGTATCTTCACGCGCCCTTTGCCTTCGGCAAGAACACCTATGGGTCGGCCTTTTACATGGCGACGGGCTTCCACGGCTTCCATGTGATCGTGGGCACCATTTTCCTCGCCGTCTGCCTGAAGCGGGCCTACAATGGCGATTTCACCCCCCGCCAGCATTTCGGCTTCGAAGCCGCCGCCTGGTACTGGCACTTCGTGGACGTGGTGTGGCTGTTCCTCTTCGTCTGCATCTATGTGTGGGGCAACTGGGGTTTTCCGGTTGATTGATTGGCCGGTCGATTGACCCAGCCTTCGCTTCTATCGGTGGCAGCGCTGGGCCTGTGCCCGCGCTGCGGCAAACGCACGCTGTTTGACGGTCTGGCCAGCTTCGCCCCGCGCTGTTCGAGTTGCGACCTGGACTTCGCCGGCTTCAACGTCGGCGATGGCCCCGCCGCCTTCCTTACCCTGCTGATCGGCACGCTGGCCTGCGTGATCGCGGGCTGGATGGCGCTGACCGTCGATCCGCCATGGTGGGTCTATGTGGTGACGCTGGGCCCCGCCACGCTGGCGCTGATCCTCTGGGGCCTGCGCGCGGGGAAGGCCGCTCTGCTCTGCGCCGAGGTCCGCCGTAAAGCCGCCGAACACAGGATCGAGCCATGAAGCGCATCCCCATTGTGGCAACGCTGGTTGTGCTGGCAGCGGTGGCGTTGATGATCGGCCTCGGCATCTGGCAACTCCAGCGCCTGAGCTGGAAGGAAGGGCTGATCGCCCGCTATCAGGCGGCGATGAATCAGCCCGTCCTCGACTGGCACGACGGCGTCCCGCTGGGGGCCAAGGGCGACTACCGCCGCGTGCGCCTGCCCTGCACCCGCTTCGATGGCGAGCATCTTGTCGGTGGCCGCAACGCGCAGGGCCAGTCAGGCTGGGCGCATTGGGCCACCTGCTCGGCGCCGAGCGGTAGCGTGACGGTGGTGGCGGGCTGGTCGCGCGATCTGATGCCGCGTGTTTTGGCGCCGGGCATCGTAACCGGCCACGCGCTGGGCGGCGACAATGGTGAGGACATGCGCATCGTCGCCGATCCGCCACTCGGGCGGCTGGAAGCGAACGCCACGCCTGATCCGCGCGATCTGCCGAACAATCACTTCTCCTACGCCATGCAGTGGTTCCTCTTCGCAGCGACCGCGCTCGTGATTTACGGGATTGCGGTCTGGAAGAGGGGGAAGAAGGAATAAGCAGGGGGCCATCGCCCCCTGCACCCCCTTTACGTCTCCCGACGAAAGGGCAGGGGTGCCCAATCCCTTGCGCCCCAACTCTCCACCTGTTTGGCGCCGCAGGCAGGAAACTCATAAGCTGCGCGGGGAATTTCAAAGCCTGCGGCGCTGCGACCTTGCGCTAAGGCTGAACCGGCGCGCCACGTTGACAAAACCCGGGAGCGCGAGGGTGTAACACCCTCGCATTATTTCCCTTCTACCCCCTGCAACCCCTTCTTCCTTGCGTCCGAAGCGCCAGAACGCTAACCGCCCACGCCAAAGAGGGCAGGAATCTGTAAAGCTATGGACTATATTTCCACTCGCGGTCGCGCTCCGGCGCTGGATTTCATGGGCGCCACGCTGGCGGGTCTGGCGAGCGACGGCGGGCTTTATGTGCCGCGCGTCTGGCCCGAATTCAGCAAGGCCGAGATCGCCGCGATGGCGGGCCTGCCCTATGCCGAGCTGGCGCAGCGCATCATGCAGCCCTTCGTGGGCGACTGCCTGACGCCCGAACGCCTGCTGGAACTGACCACCGCCGCCTATGGTCGGTTTGCGCATAAGGCCGTCACGCCGCTCAAGCAGTTTGACGAGCAGCAGTGGCTGCTGGAGCTGTTCCACGGCCCCACGCTGGCCTTCAAGGATGTGGCGCTGCAGCTTCTTGGCCTGCTCTTCGAGGAATTCCTGGGCCGCACGCCTCAGAATCTCACCATCGTGGGCGCCACCAGCGGCGACACCGGCAGCGCGGCGATCGACGCCGTGGCGGGCCGCGCCAAGGTTGATATCTTCATGCTGCACCCCAAGGGTCGCGTGTCGGATGTGCAGCGCCGCCAGATGACCACGGTGCTGGCGCCCAACGTCCACAACATCGCCATCACCGGCAGCTTTGACGATGCGCAGGCCATGGTGAAGCGCATGTTCAACGACAAGGCCGTGACCGGCCAGTTCAACATCGGCGCGGTGAACTCGATCAACTGGGCGCGGCTGATGGCGCAGGTGGTCTATTACTTTGCCGCCGCGCTGCAGCTGGGCGCGCCGCACCGCAAGGTGGCCTTCAGCGTGCCGACGGGCAATTTCGGCGATGTTTTCGCCGGTTACGTTGCCGCCAAGATGGGCCTGCCCATCGAAAAGCTGATCGTCGCCACCAATGTGAACGACATTCTGCACCGCGCGCTCTCCACCGGCGACTATTCGGCGGGCACGGTCACGCCCACCGCCGCGCCCTCGATGGACATTCAGGTGTCGTCGAATTTCGAGCGCCTGCTTTTCGATCTGGGCGGCCGCGATGGCATCGCCCAGGCCGAGCAGATGGCCGGTTTCGAATCCACCAAGGCGATGCAGCTCACCAACGCCCAGCGCGAAGGCGCCGCCGATCTGTTTACCAGCGCCCGCGTCGATCCAGACCAGATGGCCGAAGCCATCCGCTGGGGCTGGGAAGCGACCGGCGAGCTGGTCGACCCGCACACCGCAATCGCGCTACATGCCGCCCGCACTTCGGGCATTGCGGCGGATGTGCCGGTGGTGACTCTGGCCACCGCTCACCCCGCCAAATTCCCCGACGCCGTCGAGCGCGCCACGGGCCGCCGCCCCGGCCTCCCGGCACGCGTCGGCGACCTGTTCGAGCGCGAGGAGCGCCTCACCGACCTGCCCGGCGACTATGACGCCGTGGCCGCCTATGTGGCCCAGCACGCCACGCCCAAGGCATAATGGCTGAGCTGATCCTCCAGCCGCAGCTCCTTCTCGGCGAGGGCTGGGGCGACTATGGCCTTGTCGATTCGGGCAACGGACGCAAGCTGGAGCGCTATGGCGCCCAGCGCTTTATCCGCCCCGAACCGCAGGCCCTGTGGCAGCCGCGCGCGCAGGACTGGGACGCCCATGGCGAATTCGTGCCCGGCGCGGATGAGGATGGCGGCGGCCGCTGGTCCTACAGCAAGCCTGTGCCCAGCGACGGCTGGCCGCTAAGCTGGCCGAATGGCGACGAAAAGGTGCGCTTCACCGCACAATGCACGCCCTTTCGCCATCTCGGTTTCTTCCCGGACATGGCCCCCGTGTGGGACTGGATGGGCGGCATGCTGGATGGCAAAACCGAAGCTTCCTGCCTCAACCTGTTCGGCTACACCGGGGTCGGCTCTTTGGCTTTGAGCCGTTTCGGTTCGGTCACCCATGTCGATGCCAGCAAGAAGTCCGTGGCGCAGGCGCGAGCCAATGCGGCACTTTCGGGCATGGAGTCGCGCCCGGTTCGCTGGATCATCGATGACGCGGCCAAGTTCACGGCGCGCGAAGTTCGTCGCGGCAAGCGCTACGACGGCATCATCATGGACCCGCCCAAGTTCGGTCGCGGCCCCGATGGCGAGGTCTGGCGGCTGGAGGAGCATCTCCCCGGTCTGGTGAAGGACGCCCGCGCCCTGCTGGATGCCGACAGCCGCTTCCTGTTCCTGACGGTCTATGCCGTGCGCATGTCGTCGCTGGCTCTGGCCGGGCTGCTGGATGAGGTCTTCGCCGAGCTTCCCGGCTTTGTGGAGCATGGCGATCTGGCGGTGCGTGAGGATAACGCTGGTCGGGTTCTGCCGACCGCGATCTTTGCGCGGTGGCGGCGGGATTAAGGGGTTAAAGGAAGAATGCGAGGGTCATAACCCTCGCGCTCCCTTTAATGTCTTCGTTGGCGCCACGGGTTCGGCCTTGCGCCCAGATTGCCGCGCCGCAGGCCGTGAATCCAATGCCTGCGGCGCCATAGGTGGTGCGGGTGGAGAGCCGGGGCGCATCATCGCGGCGCCACTGCCTTCTCGCCGGAAGACGTTATGGGAGCGCGAGGGGGTAACCCCCTCGCATCGTCTCTTTCTTTCCCTGAACCCGCCCCCCTTGCAACCACTGGACTCACCCCCCACAATTTGCCAAGCGCAAACCCTCTCCCAACCGACTGGAATATCCCCGTGGCCGACAGCCTGATCCTTGAAGTCGCCGATTTTGAAGTTGATGTCCTCACGGGCATTTACTCGGAGGAGACGGGCAAGCCTCAGCCTTTGCGCATCAGCATTCAGGTGCGTTTGAAGCCGGCGGAGCGTTATCTGCCCGATACGCCTTTGTCGGCCTCCAAGAATTATATGGATCTGAAGTTCGCGGCCAGCGGGGCTCTGCCTCAGGGTGTGCATTTCACGCTGATCGAGGCGGTGGGCGACCATATCGCCGAGACCCTGTTCCTGCAGGATGACCGCATCGAGCAGGTGACGGTCAAGATCGTCAAGCTGGCGATCGCCGAAGGCAGCGAGCAGATTGGCATGACCCTGACCCGCGAGCGGCGCTGACAGGCATGAGCGATGCCATGCAGGTGATCCTGGTGGATGACCTGCCCGCCGCGCCTTTGGCTGCGGCGGCGCATTTTCATGGCTTCATCGTTCCGCAGATCGAAGCGCGGGCGCAGGGTGCTTCGGGCGTGACGCTGCTGCTGCCTGCTGCCGATGACACGCATCGGGCGTGGCGCGCGGCGGCGCTGGGGGCTTTGGCGCGGGCGTTGGCTCCGGCGCGGATCAATGCTCTGGCGGGGGGCGATGAAGCGGCCCGCGAAAGGGCTCTGGGTTTTGTCGAAGGAGCGCCGGGGCTGACGGGGCAGGTGCTGCCGCTGGATGGCGCCAGAGCGGGCGAAGTGCTAGACTAGCGCGATGGCGATGTCGTCTTCCCCTCTGGTGGATCGCTTCCAACGCGCGATCACCTATCTGCGGCTGAGCGTGATCGACCGCTGCGATCTGCGTTGCACCTATTGCATGCCCGAGCGGCAGACCTTCCTCCCCAAAGCCGAGGTTTTGAGCCTGGAGGAACTCCATCGCCTGTCGCTGGGCTTTATGGCGAGGGGCGTGCGCAAAATTCGCCTGACCGGGGGAGAGCCTCTGGTGCGCCGGGATATGGTCGATCTGGTGCGGGCGCTGGGTCGCCATATCGGTGATGGGCTCGATGAGCTGACGCTCACCACCAACGCCACCCAACTGGCCCTGCATGCTGATGCCATCGCCGCGGCGGGGGTGAGGCGGGTGAACATCTCGCTCGATACGCTGGACCGGGCGCGTTTCGCCAGGATCGCCCGGCGCGATGCTCTGCCCGCCGTGCTGGAGGGCATTGCCGCCGCGCGTGAGGCCGGGCTGGCGGTGAAGATCAACACGGTGGCGCTCAAAGGTGAGAATCAGGATGAACTCTCCGAGCTGATCACCTGGGCGCATGGACACGGCTTCGAGATCACGCTGATCGAGGTGATGCCGTTGGGGGCGGTCGATGGCGACCGCTTCGATCATTACCTGCCGCTGTCGCGCGTCCGCAAGGATCTGGAGCGCCGCTGGACTTTGCTGCCGGACGCGCATCGCAGCGGCGGCCCGGCGCGCTATGTGCGTGTGGCGGAAACGGGCGGGCGTCTGGGTTTCATCACCCCGCTGACCAGCAATTTCTGTGATGGCTGCAACCGCGTGCGGGTGACGGCGACGGGGCAACTCTTCGCCTGCCTCGGCGGGCGCGAGCAAGTCGATCTGCGCGCCGCGCTGCGCAGCGGCGATCCCGAAGCCGCGCTGGATCACGCGCTGGATCAGGCGATGGCCATCAAGCCCGAAAAGCACCATTTCACCATCGACCGCCCTGGCGCGGCGCCTGCCCTGGCCCGCCATATGTCGATGACGGGTGGCTAGGGTATGAGCGTGCGGCTGGTGTTTCTGGGTCGACTGGCCGATGTGGCGGGGGTGAGTGCCAAAGAGGTTGCTCCCGGCCCGCTAACAGACCTGCTGCGCGGCCTGCCCGCAGGTCTGCTCAGCCCGCGTGTGAAACTGGCGCTCAATGGCATGCTGGTTCAGGCCGAGGGTCTGGTTCTCGACAGCGGCGACGAACTGGCTTTCCTTCCGCCCGTCAGCGGAGGCTGACATGATAGCCAACATCAGCGGAGGTTGAGATGGCCGCCGATATCCGCCTGCTGGACCAGGCCTTCGATCCCGGCGCGGCCCTTGCCGCTTTCGCCGACGCACACCAGCGGGCCGGCGGCGTGACCAGCTTTCTGGGGCAGGTGAGGGGCGGCGATGATGTCGAGGCGCTGGACCTACAGCATTACGCCCCGCTGACCTTGCCCGGCATGGAAGCCTTGGGCGAAGAGGTGCTGGCCCGCTGGCCGCTCGATGGGGTGCTGATCTGGCATCGCGTGGGCGAAATGCTGCCCGGCGACTCTATCGTGCTGGTCGCCGCTGCTGCCCGTCACCGCCGCGACGCCTTCGAGGCCGCCGATTACGCGATGGATCACCTCAAGAGCCAGAGCTGGTTCTGGAAGCGCGAAAAGCGCGCAGGCCAATGGCACTGGATCGAACCGCGCGTTCAGGATCATGCCGATCTGGCGCGCTGGAACGACCCGCCCGAAGCCTAATCCGGCAACATCGTGTGCAGGCGCTTGATTTCGCTGTCCTCGGCGCTGGCCAGCGAATCGATATGGGCATAGCAAGAGGACAGGCGCGCGCCCTCCGGCCGGTTCATGATGCCGTCGCGGGCATCCACCTGCGCATGGTTCTGCGTGTCGGCGACATAGGCCTCTTCCGCCGGAGCCAGCACCTTGCCCAGCCGCGCGCGGATGTTTTGCAGATCGGCCAGCGCCAGATTGCCCTTCGACCAGACCGGGCTGCCGGTCGCCGCATCGCCCACGCCGCGCAGCACGGCTTCGGCGCCGGGCAGGGTCTTCTTGAACTCGGCATCGATGCGGTCGGCGGCGGCCTCGTCGCAGGTCATGGCGACGGGGGTGGTGGGCGGCGCGGGCTTGTCCTTGGGCGGCGGCTGGTTGCCCGCGTGATCGGCCGACCAGCGGCTGAGCGAGGGATAGGGGCCCGAAGAGCAGCCCGCCAGCGCGAGCAGCGCCACGGTAAGGGCGAGTCGCGCAGGGGCGAATCGCGTGATCCGGGTGGCAGGGGCGATTCGGCGCGGGGGGCGGGCCGGGGAGTCTTGCATGCTGACCATCTGCGGGCCATAGCATGCCACACCGCCAGCGCCAGAGCATCGATCGGCGCAGAGGCGCGGTTTGCCTGCTTTTGCAGGGGCGTATGATGGCAAAGGCGGCATGCTTTTCACACAGCATCAGCCGCCAGCGGATTGACAGGCCCCCCCTCTTCCACTAACGGCGTCGCTTCATTCGAGACCCTGTCGGCAGCGATGGGGGATCGGCGCGTCGCCCGCGGCCTGATGGATGCCTTGTTCAATCAAGGAATTCGGCAGACCTTCGGCGGGGCGACAGGCACTAGATTTATTGGATGGATATCATGTTCGCAGTGGTGCGCACAGGCGGCAAGCAGTATCGGGTCGCCGCCGGAGACAAGATCGCGGTCGAAAAGCTGGCTGGTGAAGCTGGCGAGACGATCACGCTGGGTGACGTTCTGCTGGCCGGCAATGACGGCCAGATCGCAGACGCCAAGGGCGTTGTGGTCTCGGCCGAGATCATCGCCCAGGCCAAGAGCGAGAAGGTGACGGTCTTCAAGAAGCGTCGTCGTCACAACTATCGCCGCAAGAACGGCCACCGCCAGCAGCTGACCCTGCTGCGCATCACCTCGGTCGCTGCGGCCTGAGAATTTCGAGGAGTTTGACAGATGGCACATAAGAAAGCTGGCGGCTCTTCGCGCAACGGTCGCGATTCGCAGTCCAAGCGCCTCGGCGTGAAGAAGTTCGGTGGTCAGGACGTGATTGGTGGCAACATCATCATCCGTCAGCGCGGCACCCGCGTGTACCCCGGCGTGAACGTCGGCATCGGCAAGGATCACACCCTGTTCTCGCTGGTCGAGGGCAAGGTTCGCTTCCACGCCGGCAAGCTCGGCCGCAAATATGTGTCGGTCGACGTACCGGCACTCGCCGCCGAATAAATCGGATGGTCGATAAAGGGCCATCCACACGGATGGCCCCCGCCGTGGATTTCAGGTTAAACCCCTGAAATCAGCGGCCAACAAAGGGAGAGGGGCCAACCCGTCTCCCTTTTTTCGTGTCTCCTTTTCTCGCCGTCCGCGTTTCCATCGATGTTCCGATATGGATCGGAATGTTTCTGTCCATGAACCAGAACATTCCGTCGCAACCATCGGAAACCAAACCCCGCCTTCGGCGTTAAGCCAAGTGACAGGCGGCAGATGGAGCCGGACAAAGTGCATGGAACCAACCGGTTTTTTGATGCCGGCCCGGTTTTTAAAACTGGATGGTCACCATGCTGTCACCCTGCGGCGCTAGGCGCGCGGCAGGGGCCGAGGATTGGAGAGACACATGTTCATTCGCAGTGAAAGGCTGTTCCTGCGCCCCATCTGGGCCGAGGACTGGCAAGACCTGCACGCTGGCCTGAGCGACGAGGAGGTTGAACGCAACTTCCTGCGCATGGGCTGGCCCTATTCGCCCGAGGAGCTGCGCAATGGCGCGGGCCTTGATCCGCGTCTGCCGCATTTCATGGTCACCCTGCCGCGCGGCAACCATGGCGTGGATGTGTTGGGCATGATCGGCATGATCCAGATCGATGGCCAACTCCATTTGGGTTACTGGATCGCCCGCGATTATCGCGGGCAGGGTTACGCCACCGAGGCTGGTCGCGCCGTGCTGTCGCTGGCGCGCACGCTGGGGCATCGCCATATCGTGGCGCGCCATTACCTTGACAATCCGGCTTCGGCGCGGGTTCTGCGCAAGCTGGGCTTCTCGCCGCTGGCGGTGGATGGGGCAAGGGCGGAAGCGGGCCATGGCCTGCCGGTGCTGACCTCGTCCATGACCTATACCGTCGATCTGGGCGTGCCCAGCGATTGTGACGACGATCTCGGCGGGCGCCCGACCCGCCGGGCGGCCTGACACAGGTCCTTCAATCCGCGCTGGTCGGGGCTTCTGTCTCCGTCTCGGCCAGCGCGGGATTGTCTTCCTGCAAAGACGCGCTGCCTTCATAGGCGGCGAGCAGGCGGGAATCGTCGCGCTTTGCCGGATGATAGCCCGGTTTCAGAAAACCCAGCCAATCACGCAGGATGCGCCGCAGCACGCCCGGCTTGAGCACCAGATAGGCGAGAAGGCTGCCCCGCGCTCGCCAGCCGGTGATGCCGTCTTGTTCCAGCAGTTCCAGCGTATCGCGCCAGCGGTGAGCGACAAAGGTGCGTGTCACCAGAATGGCGATGATGCAGCGCACCCGCCAGCGGCGCCATGCGCTCCATCGGCTT
>NZ_BCZE01000084.1 GCF_001598555.1 Novosphingobium rosa NBRC 15208 | reverse complement strand
CCCCCGCCGTAGGCCGCGCCTTCGACCGGCTGGTGGCCGAAGGCGCGGCCTGCATCTTCGAGGAAACCGGGGAACTGGTGGGCTGCGAGGGCATCATGGCGGCGCGGGCGGTGACCCCGGAACTGGGCGCCGAGATCGTCGCCTGTGTCGAGAAGGCCGAGCGCTATTACACCGTCATGGGCTTTGGCAGCTTTGCCCCCGGCAATGCGGAAGGCGGCCTGACGACGCAGGAAGAAAAGTCGATGGGGGCCTATTCCAAATCGGGCTCCTCGCCGATCAGCGGGTTGATCAAGCCCGGCGATCTGCCCCCGGCCGGGGGCCTCTATCTGCTCGATGTCGTGCCGGATGGCGAGCCGCGCTTCGGTTTCCCCAACATCTCGGACAATGCCGAGATCGTGGAGATGATCGCCTGCGGATGCCATCTGACGCTGTTCACCACCGGGCGCGGATCGGTGGTCGGCTCGGCGATCTCGCCGGTCATCAAGGTCTGCGCCAACCCGGAGACAGCCCGGCGGCTGGCGGCGGACATGGATATCAACGCCGGACGCATCCTGGATGGCGAAGCGACGCTGGACATGGTGGGCGAAGAGATCGTGGCGGCGGTGCTGGCGGTGGCCGGCGGCGAGCGCAGCGTGTCCGAAACGCTCGGCCACCGCGAATTCATCCTGACCTACAAGGCTTTCGAGCCGATCGGGCCGGCCTGTCTGCCGACCGCAACCATGAGGACGAAAGCATGACCGGAAGGCTTCAAGGCAAGGTGGCCGTGATTACAGCGGCGGCGCGCGGCATCGGGCGCGCCACGGCATTGCTCTATGCGGCGGAAGGCGCGCGGGTGATCGCGACGGATCGGGATCTTGCGGCGCTCGAAGGGCTTGATGGCTGCGAAACGCGGGCTCTCGACGTGACCGATGCCGCGGCGGTCAGCGCCTTGGCGCAGGAGCTTGGCGGGATCGATATTCTCGCCAACATCGCCGGCATCGTCCATGCGGGCACCATCCTCGATTGCACCGAGGAGGAGTGGGCGCAGGCGGTGTCGATCAACATGACGGGCATGTTCCACACCATTCGCGCCTTTCTGCCGGGCATGCTGGCGCGCAGTGGCGGTGCCATCGTCAACGTGTCCTCGATTGCCAGTTCGGTCAAAGGCATTCCCAACCGCTTCGCCTATGGTTCGACCAAGGCTGGCGTCATCGGGCTGACCAAGGCGGTGGCGGCCGATTTCGTGGGGCAGGGTGTGCGCTGCAACGCGATCTGCCCGGGGACCATCGACACGCCCTCGCTCCAGCAGCGGCTGCACGATACCGGCGACTATGCTGCTGCGCAGGCGGCGTTTATCGCGCGGCAACCGATGGGTCGGCTCGGCAACGCCGAGGAAATTGCCGCGCTGGCGCTGTATCTGGCCAGCGACGAGGCTGCCTTTACCACCGGCGCGGTTCACGTTATCGACGGCGGGTGGGTCAATTGAGCACAAGGTCAAGACGCTGATGCCGCGCCAAATTCTTCTGATCGACCTGATCGACGAGGCCGATGCCATCGCGCGCTATGAACACTGGCATGCGGCTGGCGCGGTGCCTTCCGAGGTGTGCGCCGACATTCGGGAGTCCGGTGTCGTGGCGATGGAGATTTATCGCACCGGCAACCGCCTCGTCATGGT
The DNA here is from genome assembly GCF_001598555.1 of Novosphingobium rosa NBRC 15208. Taxonomy (GTDB): domain Bacteria; phylum Pseudomonadota; class Alphaproteobacteria; order Sphingomonadales; family Sphingomonadaceae; genus Novosphingobium; species Novosphingobium rosa. The sequence continues at coordinate 27,544 of NZ_BCZE01000084.1, read as the reverse complement.
CGTGGAGACCTCAGAGGATCACGATCCTGAGCAGCGGATCAGCGCCGACCTGACGATCCCGGCGGTAGAGGCCTGGGAAAGGCGGATGGACACCGTCCAGCAGCCGCTGCCCTGGGCGGAGCGGCAGGCCAAATGGACTGTGGCCAACCGCATCTTCTCACTGGCCGAACAACCCTGAAGCACCGCTGTCGCAGCCCTTCTGTCATGCGTCATTCGCTATGGTTCGTGACTTCCGATATCAATGAGCGCAGCCACATATGGCCCAGATCGGAGCGACGGCGGTTGTGCCAGACCATTGCCAGGTTGATTGTCTGCGGTGGGCAGGCTGCCATCAGCACGACGATGTCCTCACCTCGTTTTTCGCGTTCGGCAATACGGCGGGGAATGCAGGCGACCATATCCGTTCTGGCGACGATGGCCGCCGCAGTCTGGGAATCATAGACCACCGCTGGCGCTTCGGCTTCCCCGTCACGATTCCGTTGCAGGAATGGATCGATGGCGCCTGTGTTTTCATCCTCGGGCGTTTCCAGAGTCAGGAACGGACGATGAGGAGCGATCCGCACCCGGGGAGTGCTCAGGATAGCGCTGAGGTCGCATGGTTGCTGCGCCAAACGATGGGTCTTGGCCGCGATCCATACCATATCGTCATGGAACAGGCGCTCGACAACGAAGCGGGAGGGCAGATTTTGCAGTCCTCCCAGGGCAAAGTCGATCGCGCCGCGGTCCAGCATCGCCATCCCGCCTTCGATCAATGGCGTGACTTGCAGGCTGATGGTGGGCGCTTCGTGCCGAAGCCTTTCCAGCAGCGGCGGCAAGATCAGTCGGCAAAAATAGCCGCCTGCCGCGATGGTGAATGTGCGCAGCGCTGAAGCGGGCGTGAAGTGTGGCGGAGCAAGCGCCTCGCGCAATTGCTGCAAGCTGGCGCTGATGTTTGGCGCGATCTGTTCGGCGCGCGCCGAGGGTTGCAACCCGCGTGGCCCGCGCATGAACAGTGGATCATCAAGCATCCGGCGCAAGCGGCCCAGAGCGTGACTGACCGCCGATTGCGTCAGGCCAAGGCGATCGGCGACGCGCGTGACAGAGCGCAACTCCATCAGGGCATCGAAAACCCGCAGCAGGTTGAGATCGATTTCGGCCATGAATCTTGCTCATGTCGGGTGTGAAGAATAGTCATTCGATTTATATCGGGATGAGCTTAAAGGAAAGCATTCCTTGAAAGAGCCGCGAAATACGGATGCTATGACATCGCATGCAGGATCGGAAGAATTCGAAAAGGCCGTAGCCGCCAACCTCGATCTGGTGATTGAGGCACCCCAGCCTCAGGCGGAGCGGAACGGGAAAACAGCGATCCAGCGCCTGCGGGTGACGGCCCTGTTGGTAGGGCCGGTGCTGGCCATCGCCGCGGCCCTGTTCTTTTACCTGCACGGGGGACGCTATGAGTCGACGGACAATGCCTATGTCCAGACCGGGCTGGTCTCGGTCGCAGCCAATGTCAGCGGGCCGGTGACGGCGGTCGAGGTGCATGATAACCAGTCGGTACGGCAAGGGCAGGTGCTGTTTCGCATCGATCCGACGCCTTATCAGGCAGCGGTTGACGAGGCGGAGGCCAATCTGGCCGATGCACGGACCCAGGTCGAAGCCCTGCGCGCCAATTACGGCCAGGGCCAGGCCGAACTGGCCTCTGCGCGCAGCCAGCTGACCTATGCCCTGGGCGAGGCTGCACGGCAGAAGCAGCTGATGGGCGAGGGGATTTCCTCTCAGGCGCAATATGATCGCGCCGTGCTGGCCGAGGAGACAGCGCGCCAGGGGATCGAAACCAGCCGGAAGAAGAATGCGGGCATTGCCGCGTCTCTGGCCGGAACGGTGGACGGCCCGACTGAGCAGCAGCCTGCGGTGAAAAGAGCGCAGGCCCAGCTCGATCGGGCGCGGCTCAATCTGGGCTATACGGTGGTGCGCGCGTCTCAGGACGGCATCGTCACCAAGGTCAACCAGCTGCAGCCGGGCGACAATGTCACAGCGGCAAGGCCGGTCTTTTCGCTGGCCGGAGCCCATCTGTGGGTCGAGGCCAATTTCAAGGAAAACCAGCTCGATCACATGCGGATCGGCCAGCCCGCCACTTTTGCTGTCGATGCCTTCCCGGGCCTGCATCTGACCGGGCGGTTGCGCAGCTTCAGCCCCGGCACGGGCAACAGCTTTGCCTTGCTGCCAGCGGAAAACGCCACCGGCAATTGGGTGAAGGTGGTGCAGCGCCTGCCCGTCGAGTTCGAGATCGACAATCCGCCTGCCGATCTGCCGCTGCATGCCGGGCTCAGCGTGGATGTCACTGTCGACACCGGCTTCCGGCGCCATCTCTTTGGCGGCGGCTCGCGATGAGCGGAGGGCAGGCTGCTGCCTATCCCGATCCGGCGATCCGCCGCCTGATCACCGCTTCGGTAATGGCGGCAACGGTGATGAACTCGCTCGACAGCACGATTGCCAATGTGGCCCTGCCGCATATTCAGGGCAGTGTCTCGGCCTCGGCGGATGAGATCAGCTGGGTGCTCACCTCCTACATCGTGGCCGCCGCGATCTGCACGCCGATGACGGGCTGGGTGGCCGGGCGTTTCGGGCGCCGCCGCCTGATGCTGTGTTCGATCGTGGGGTTCACCGTGGCGTCGGGCCTGTGCGGTTTTGCCTCCTCGCTGGGGGGCATCGTCGGCTTCCGGCTGCTTCAGGGCATGTTCGGCGCGGCGCTGGTGCCGATGAGTCAGGCGATCCTGCTCGACATCAATCCGCCCGAACGGCACGGCCCCGCGATGTCGGTCTGGGCGATGGGGGCGGTGCTGGGCCCTATCATCGGCCCGGCGCTGGGTGGCTGGCTGACCGACAATCTGAGCTGGCGCTGGGTGTTCTTCATCAACCTGCCCATCGGTGCGCTGGCCTTTCTGGGCCTCAGCCTGTTCCTGAGCGACAGCAAGACGGCGGCGCGCAGCCGGCTCGACCTGTTCGGCTTTGCCATGCTGGCGCTGGCCATCGGTTCGCTGCAGCTGATGCTCGATCGCGGTCAGACCAAGGACTGGTTCAGCTCGGTGGAAATCTGCGTCGAGGGTGGCTGCGCGCTGCTCTTTGCTTATCTTTTCGTGGCGCATACGCTGACGGCGAAACATCCCTTCATCGATCTGAGCCTGTTCGCCGATGTGAATTTCACGCTGGGCTGCCTGTTTGGCTTCGTGCTGGGCGTGCTGATCTTCTCGGTGCTGGCGCTGTTGCCGCCGATGCTGGAAGGGCTGATGGGCTATCCGGTGGTGCTGACGGGGCTGGTCACCGCGCCACGCGGGGTGGGCTCTTTCGTGTCGATGACGCTGGCGGGCTTCCTCATCAAGCGTTTCGACCCGCGGCTGATGATCCTTGCGGGCTTCATGCTGGCGGCGGCATCGACCTATGAGATGGCCAGCTTCTCGTTGCAGATGGATCAGCGGCTGATGATCGCCTCGGGCATCGTCTCGGGGCTGGGCACGGGGCTGATTTTCGTGCCGCTCTCCACCATCGCCTTTGCCACGCTGCCTTCGCGCTGCCGCAACGAGGGGGCGGCGATGTTCACCCTGATCCGCAACATCGGTTCGGCCATCGGCATCTCCGCGCTTCAGGCCATGACGATCCGCAACACGGCCATCGTCCATGCACGGCTGACCGAGGCGGTGCGGCCGGACAATCCGGTGCTGGCCAACACCTCGCCCGGTTTCGATTTCCATGCGCCGGTGATGGTCGCGCGGATGAATGCTGCGATCACCCGGCAGGCCTCGATGGTGGCCTATATCGATTCCTACTGGTTCCTTTTCCTCGTGACGGTCGCGGTGATCCCGCTGCTGCTCTTCCTGCGCCGGCCGCAGGCGGCGGCGGGCGCCAGCGAAGCCGCCATGCATCTGGACTGATCCGAACGCCATGCGCCTGCCCTGCCTCCTGCTTCTGACCACCTTGCTTGCCGGCTGCACCGTCGGCCCCGATTTCAAGCGGCCCGCTGCGCCCGCCGGGCAAGCCTATACTCCGCCTGCCGAACGCCAGACCGCCATGCCCGCGCAGCCACTGGCGGTGATCGGCGAAGGGCCGCAGCTTGACTGGTGGCGGGCCTTCGGATCGGACGAGCTCAATGCGCTGGTCGACCGCGCTCTGGCGCATAATCACAGCCTGGCGGCCAGCGATGCCACGCTGGCCGCCGCCCGCCAGCAGCTGCGCGCGGTTGCGGGCAAGCGCCTGCCCCAGCTGGATGCCAATGCGCGTTTCGATCAGGAACAGGTGAATCTGGCCGCTTTCGGTTTCAATGCCGCCGCGCTGGGGGCTTCGGGCAATCCGGAGTTCCAGCTCTATTCGGTGGGGGGCGGGGTCAGCTACGATCTCGACCTGTTCGGCGGACTGCGCCGTCAGGTCGAACAGGCCGCTGCTCAGGCCGAGGCGCAGCAGCGCCAGACCGAGGCGGCGCATCTGGCGCTGGCCGGTCAGGTGGTCGGTCAGGTGCTGGGCATTGCCGCCATTCGCGCGCGCATCGCCACCCAGCAGGCGATCCTTGAGGACGATGCCCGCACCCTCGACCTGACGCGCAAGCGGCAGCAGGGCGGCGAGGGCACGCTGGTCGAGGTGCTGAACGCGCAGAGCCAATACACCGCCGACCGCACCGTGCCGCCCGCCCTCGATCAGCAGCTGGCCGAGGCGCGGCATCTGCTGGCCATTCTGGTGGGGGTGGCCCCGGCGGATCTGGGGCCGGTCGATGTCGATCTGGCCGGGCTGACCCTGCCCATGTCGCTGCCGGTGACGCTGCCCTCGCAACTGGTCCACAAACGGCCCGACATCCTCCAGTCCGAGGCCGAGCTGCATGCGGCCACCGCCGCCATCGGCATCGCTACGGCGCGGCTCTATCCCGATATCACGCTGGGGGCGACGCTGACCCAGGCCACCCCGGCCATCGACAAGGTGCTGCAGAACGCTTTCCGCGGCTATGATGTCTTTGCCGGGCTCACCGTGCCGATCTTTCATGGTGGCACGCTCAAGGCGCAGCGGGCGGCGGTGATCGATCGCGCGCATGCGGCCAATGAGACCTATCAGCAGACGGTGCTGAACGCCTTCGGGCAGGTTGCCGATCTGCTCGGCGCGCTGCAGACCGATGCCCGCACGGTCGACGCGCAGCGCGAGGCGGAGGCCGTGGCCCGCCATTCCCTGCAACTGTCACGCCGCAGTTTCGCGGTGGGCAACAGCGGCATTCTGCAGGTTCTGGATTCCCAGCGGCTCTATCAGCGGGCGAGCGCGGATCTGGTGCTGGCCCGCTCGGCGCAATATCGCGATGTCGCAAGGCTCTATGTGGCGACCGCCGGGGGCTGGACGGGCGATGCTCTGGCAGCGGGAACCAGACCCTGATCCGCCGCCGCCCGGATCGATAAGGGCTATAGCAGGTTCGGGATCGACTTCACCAAGAAGATCGGCAGCACCTTCGGGGTTGCCGGTTCACTCAGCTGAATGTGCGCAATTTGGGGCACCGCATCCGCCCACGTCGAACGACGGCACGGTCGATCCCGACATGGTGCCCCAGATGCTGATAAAGCGGGTCGATGTGGTGACGGGCGAAGCGTCCCTTTTCAGCATAACCGGCGGCGACCAGAAACGGCAGTCCGGCATAGGTTTACAGGCATTCGGCTCGTTGATCGCGAATGTCGGTTCAATTCCGCTTTGATGTCAGGGCCGCACGACCGCCCCAGGTCCCGCGGCCGGCCGTCACCATGATGGACAAGCTTCCCAAAGCGGCAACACTCAGAACCATGTCCACCATCACATGGGACGATGCGCCAGCGCCGCTCGCGGCTTGAAGATGGCCCCATGCCACGATCCCCGCAAAGATCGCCTGCCCCACACCGGAGGCGCATTTCAGCACGGCCAGAAAGATGCCCACCGGCAAGGCTTCGGCAGCGGCGGGCTTCCCTGCTGCGTTTCGCACACTTTGCGCCAGCATCGCCCAGATCGCCATGTTCATCCCGCCCTGAGCGCCGCCCAGCACCAGCAAGGGGCCATAGGCGATCCAGCTCGTCTGAGTCATGGCCAGCGCCGCCATTGCCACGATCATGCAGCCATGCGCACTGATCAGCAGCACCTTGGGAGATTTCACGCGGGACCATGCGATCCATCCCGGCAGGGACAAGGCCTGGGCCACCGTGATCACCATCAGGGCCCGCCCGCCCCAACCGGCATCACCCTGAGACATCTGGCCGAAAAACGGCAAGGATCGTGTGAAAATCGGCGTGATGCAGGATTGCAGCGCAATGACCGCCAGTGCGCGCAGGAACGCCCGGTTGTGCCGGAGTACGCCAAAGCGCGGCCGTGAGGACCGTGCATGGCCCGCGTTGACAGGCGGCAGGGTCCGGCATGCCAGCATCGCCGTCAGCAAGGTCACGACATAGAGGCTGCCCCCCGCCATTGCGAAGGTGGAGAAGGCGCCCTGCCGATGGACCGGATCGCCGATGTCCAGCGCATGCGCCGAAGCAAGACCGACAATCCCGCCTCCCATCGCGCTGAACATCAGGCGCATCCCCGAAACGGTCGAAGCGTCGCGCTCATCGACGCTGACGCGGACCAGCAGCGTGTTATGCCCCACATCGCAGAGCGTATAGCCGAAACGGCACAGCATGATCGCCGCGACCGACAGCAGATGCGTCTGGCCGGGCGACAGGAAGATCGACACAAAGCCGCCCGCGCACAGCGGCGCGCCCCAGACAATCAGCCGTCCCAGCATATCCTGGCGCCCGCGCGTGTCGCTCCACCAGGCGACAGCGACATCGGCCAGACCGTCCCAGACCATGGCGGCGGCCAGCGCCGCGCCTGCTGTTAAAGGCCCCATGCCGGCCACGGTCACCAGATAGAACAGCAAAAAGCTCTCGAAGCTGGCCCAGATCACGCTTTTGCCCAGATTGCCCGAGGCATAGCCCAGCTTGACGCCAAAACCGGGGCGGCCAACTGCGGGGGGTGGAAGAGGCGCGTGCATGGGCCGGGACCGTTAGCGCCCCGCGCTTTCATTTTTTTGACATGTTGAAATTATATCGCCCGCACGCATGATCCAGCCTCCGCGCCCGCAATTGCTGCTGACCGAGCAGCAGAAACGCATTCTCTGGCACTTGCGCAGCGCGGGCCCCACGCCGCGCGTCAAGCTGGCCCAGAGCATGGGGGCCAATGGCGCGACCATGACGCGCGTCACCCAACAGCTGGCGGCGCTGGGGCTGGTGGAGGATCAGGAAAGCGCAGGACCGGCCGGTCGGGGCCGCCCGATGGTACCGCTGGCGATTGCCGGGAAGGGCGGCTGGGCGGTGGGGGCCACCCTGCATCCCGGCTGGCTGGAAATCGCCGTGGTGGATTTCGCAGGGACACCCTTGCTGCATGATTCCGTGCCCTGTCATGAGACCGATCCACGCCTCTTCGCCCGCGCATTGGATGACAGGTTGCGCATGCTGGCCGGGCAGCATGGCTTCATGCGAGGCAAGTTTCTCGGGCTGGGCGTCGCCGTGGCGGGCTATGCGCTGGCCGGCGATCCCAACCGGCGCAAGATGGTCGACTGGCTGGCGCCATGGAACGATGTGCCGCTCGATCATCTTTTTGGTGACATCCTGAACATGCCGGTCTGGATCGAGAATGACGGCACCGCCGCCGCGCTGGCGGAATATTATCAGGCGCAGATCCTGGGCCGCCATCGCTCGGTGCTGGTCTTCTTTCTTGGCCATGGCGTGGGGGCGGGGCTGATCGCGGAACGCGATATCTTCCCCGGCGAGCATGGCAATGCCGGTGAGGTGGGCCGCCTGTTCCCCGGTCGCAGTCCGCGCCCCTCCGGCATCGATCTGATGCGGACCCTGCGCGAGGCGGGCGTTTCCATCGCCTCTCTTTCCGATCTGGACGGCCTGATGGAGACGCATGCGCCCCTGATCTGGCCCTGGGTCGATCGCGCCGCTCAGCAGCTGGAGCTGGCCATGCTCAGCGGCATCGTCTGGCTCGACCCCGGGGCGGTGGTGATCTCGGGTGCCTTGCCCGCACCGATCCTGCAAGGACTGGCCGACCGCCTCACCCAGAGCAACGCCCGGCGCGACGATGGTTATCTGGCCGCCAAGCCGCAGGTCTATTCCTCGACCTTGGGCAGCGCGGCGGTGGTGATCGGCGCGGCGCTGGCGCCGATCCATGCGATCACCGCCGAACAGAGCCTGCCGTGACGGGCTCCGATTTAATTTCATGTAAGAAATTAAAACTGTCACGAAGGCTGCGCATAGGGCCGCCATCCACTCAATGGGGGTTGCCATGACACATGTTTCACGCCTTCTGGCCAGCGCCGCCGCGCTGGCCCTGATCGGTTTCGCCGGATCGGCTTGCGCCGAAGACGCCGCGCCGCCGCCTGCCGACACCGCAACAGCCGCCGCGCCCGCCGATATCGTGGTGACCGGCTCGGCGCGCGCCCAGCGCCGTTTCGACGTGTCCTATGCGGTCAACTCCATGTCGCGGGAGCAGATCCGCAAGCTGGCGCCGCGCAGCATGACCGAGCTGATCGGATCGCTGCCCGGCATCCAGACGGAGGCGACCGGCGGCGAGGTGCAGAACATCACCCGCATCCGCGGCATCCCCACCGATCGCGGCTATCTCTATTACCAGCAGGACGGCCTGCCGCTCTATCAGGAGCTGGACGGCTATTTCTTCAATCAGGGCGACGGCATGAACCGCCTCGACCTGATGACCCAGCGCGTGGAGGTGGTGCGCGGCGGCCCGGCGCCGATCTATGCCAGCACGGCGGCGGGCATCGCCAACGTCATCACCCGCACCGGCGGCGAGCATCCGCAGGGCGAGGCGCAGCTGACGCTGGGCACCACCGGCCTTTACCGGCTCGATGCCTATCAGTCGGGCAAGCTGGCCAGGGACACCTATTTCGCCATCGGCGGCTTCCTGCGGCTGAATGAGGGCTATCGCGATTCCGGTTTCCCGCAGGACAAGGGCGGGCAGATCCGCGCCAACATCGTCCATAATTTCAGCAATGGTTCGCTCAAGCTTTCGGGGCAATACACCAACGATCGCAATGAATTCTATCTCTCGATCCCGACCGCCGATCCGCGCAATCCCTCGGTCAGCCTCAACCCCTACATCAATTACTTCACCGGCACGCTGAACTCGTCCTCGCTGCAATCGGTCAACATTCGCTACAAGGATGGCGCGGGCAACATCCAGACCCAGCATGGCGATCTGTCGAACGGGCGCCATATCACCTTCGGCAATGTCGCGCTGGATTACGAGGGCGATTTCGGCCCCTGGCACGTCTCGGCCAAGGGCGGTTACACCAAGGGCAAGAACCATTTCGACGCGCTCTATTCCACCTCGAACCCGGTCGATGCCAACACCTATGCCGCCGGCTATCTGAACGCGGCGCGCACCGCCTTTGGCAGCAATGTCGCCGCTCTGGGCTATGCCATCGCGGGCACCAACGGGCAGAGCGTCTACAACCCTGCCGCCTCTTCGGGGCTGGTGCTGTCGGCGCAATATCGCTCGGTGCAGGCCAATTTCTATTCGGGGCAGGGCGATCTTTCGGTCACCCGCAAGTTCGAGACGCCCATTGGGCAGCATGACGTGCGCGCCGGTGTCTACGCCTCGCGCTATGGCAGCACCGAATTCGCCGTCTATCAGAACTATCTGATGCCGGTGGCCTCCAACCCGCAGATGCTCGATCTGGTGGCCTATTCCTCGACCGGTTCGGTGCTGGGCTCGGTCACCGACAATGGCGCGATCAACGATGCGGTCTCGCTGGTGGGCGGCAAATATGACGGCACCGTCGTGGCGCTCTACGGTTCGGACACGTGGGACATCACCAGCCGCCTGCGCCTCGACCTTGGCCTGCGACGCGAATGGTACGATTACAGCGGCACCTATCTGCCCACCACCTCGGCCAATCTGGGCAATGCCGCCACGCTGGCCGACGATGCCACCCGCGCCTTCACCGGCCAGACCCTCCATCAGGGCTATAAGGCGACCGCCACCAACTGGACCGTGGGCGCCAATTACGATGTGACCCGCCATTTCGGCGTCTATGCCCGCGCCTCGCAGATGGAGGTGCCCGCCGGCGCCTCGGCTGTCGTCAACGCGACGCTGACCACGACCACCACCAAGGCCAAGCTGTATGAGCTGGGCCTGAAGGCCTCCTTCGGGCGGTCCTACCTGTACCTCACCGGTTTTTACACCAAGTTCGACCCGCTCAGCGCCAGCTTCAGCGCCTATGTCCCCTCGACCGGGCGCAGCGACCAGACGGTGAACTTCACCGGCACCGCGCGCGACATCGGCGTGGAGGCCGATGGCATGTGGCATGTCGCCGGGCCCTTCTCGATCTCGGGCTCGCTGACGGTGCAGGACCCCAAATATCTCAACTTCGCCAGCACCACCGGGGCCGACAGCAGCGGTGTCAACGGCAAGCAGATGGTGCGCCAGCCCAGGATCTATGGCAACATCCGCCCCAGCTTCGACTTTGTGGCGCATGGCAGCAAGGTCAGCATCTATGGCCGCTATGATTACATCAGCAAGCGCTATGTCGATTATCCCAACACCACCGCTCTGCCCGCCTATGGCTATTTCACGCTGGGCGCGCAGGTGGAGCATGACCGCTGGAGCGCGCAGGTGGCGGTGGACAATGTCACCAACGCCCATGGCCTGACCGAGGGCAACACCGCAGGCGACGTGCTGACCGGGCAGGGCACCTCGACCGCCATTTTCGGAAGGCCGCTGTTCGGGCGCGCCGCACGCTTAATCCTCTCGCGCAAATGGTGAGCTGAAGCCTGCCGCAGGGGCGCCGCGAAAGGTGCCCCTGCTTCCCTCTGTTACGAAAGTTCTGTTCATGACCAAGGCGCTTTTCGCCATGGCCGCGCTTGCCTGTCTGGCGGCGACCCCGGCCCCCCTTACCGCCCACGCCACCGATACAAACGACACGATGCGCCGCATCCGCGATCCGCAAGGCGGGTTGATCGTCATCGCCCATCGCGGCTGCCACGATCCGGCCCCGTGGCATGGCTGGGGCAGCGCCCCGGAAAACTCCGCGCTGGCTCTGCAACGCTGCGCGCAGATGGGCGTCGATGTGATGGAAACCGATGTTCACAAGACGCGCGATGGCACGCTGGTGATCATGCATGACGACACCGTCGACCGCATGACCGAAGGCAAGGGCGCCATTGAAAAGCTGACGCTGGCCCAGATCAAGGCCTTGCATCTGCGCGCCAATGAAGGCGGCGTCACGGCCCCGCTGACCGACCAGACCATGCTGACGCTGGACGAGATGCTGGCGCTGGCCAAGGGGCGCATCGTGCTCAACCTTGACGTCAAGGCCATGATCTATGCCGAGGTGGTCGATGCGGTGATGCGGGCCGGTGCGGCGGACCGGGTGATCGTCAAGACCTTTGGCGGTCTGGGCAGCGCGCCGCTGGCCTCCATCGCGCCCTTCGACAAGGTGCCTTTCGCGGTGATCCCGATGAGCGCCGACGATCGCGGCCTCGACATTCCCGAGGTGATGACGCGCCAGATGACAGGCCCGCACAAGCCTGTCGCTTTCGAACTGCCGGTGGTGCCGGTGGAGGCCTTGCCCGCGATTGCCGACAAGGCGCGGGCCTTGAAGGTGCGGGTCTGGGTCAACACGCTGTTTCAGGGCTTTGTCATCGGCGCGGGCAATGACATCGATGCCTTGCGCAAGCCCGATGCCGTCTGGGGCGACCTCTATCGTCGGGGCGTGACCATGATCCAGACCGACGATCCGGAAGCCATGCTGCGCTTCCGTGATGGTGGCCATCTGTAGAGCGCAACATTGCTGTCAGTGGGCTGGCGATCGCGATGGATGTTCGCCGGCCCTCGCTTCTCCGCTGCCATGCACACGGCGGTCGGCGTCAATGCGGCTTGGCAAGGGGCGCCTTTGGCGAGCGGATATGTTCGCGACGGATGCCGAGGCCAAGCACCCTTGCGGGAAGCGCCTGCAGGGCCGGTATTCCTTGCAGCAGGCGCAGGATCAGAGGCGCGCGGGGTGTGGCATGCCGCATGGCCGGACCGATCACACGGCGATGGATGATACGCTGCAAGGACTGAATAAGGCCGACCGCCAGCTTCCGCCGGTCGCGAACCTTGTGCAGCAAGGGATCGGGATCGCCTCCCTCGGCAAGGCATGCCGCCAGAATGTTCGCGGCGGCGACAGCATCCTGAATGGCCAGATTGATGCCGACACCGCCCACCGGAGACATGGCGTGCGCCGCATCCCCGATGGCCAGCAGACCCGGGCGATGCCAGCAGGTCAGATGATCGAGCGAGACCGTCAGCAGCCTGACATCGTCCCAGCTTGCGATGGCGCCGATCTGCGCTGCCAGCGCGGGAACCGTTGCCGCCACATCTGCCCGAAAACGCTCCAGCCCGGCGGCGCGCACCCGGTCCGCTCCGCCCTTTTCGATGACGCGGGCGCATTGGAAATAATCGCCGCGGTCGATGGTGACGATCATTTCGCCCCGATCGATATAGCCTTGCGTGCGATTGTCCGGCGTGCGCGCCTTGGGAATGCGGAACCACAGGACATCGATCGGCGCCCCCAGATCCTTGCGCGGCAGCCGGGCCTTGTCACGCATCAGCGATCCGCGCCCGTCCGCCGCGATGATCAGCGCGGCCTGCAGCGCCTCGCCATCGGCGAGGCGGATCCCGTCGATGCGTCCCGCCTTTTCGATCAGGCCGACGGCCTCACTGTTCATCCGCAGGGTGAAGCAGGGCAGTCTGGAGGCATGTTCGGCCACGAAATCGAGGAAATGCCATTGCGGCATCATGGCGATGAAGCGCGCCGGCCCGGGCAGTCGGCTGAAATCCGCGATCCGATAGGCCTTGCCGCCGATCACGCCGCCGACGCTGGTGACCTTGTCATGATCGCGCATCAGCAGCGCGTCCAGCAAGCCGAGTTCATCGAAAAGGTCCAGGGTGGAAGGGTGAACCGTGTCCCCGCGAAAGTCGCGAAGAAAGTCCGCATGCTTCTCCAGCACGAGCGTTCGCACACCAGCCCGCGCCAGCAGCAGGCCCATCATCATTCCGGCAGGGCCACCCCCAACCACAATGACAGGCGGTTTCTCATGATCGATCATAGCCTGAACCAGCCTCATCGAAAATGCATGAGGCAGACAAGCTGACGGGCCGTCGATGTGCAAGGGGAAAATGAGTGCGGTGTGGCGTTCTGTTGTTTCTCTGCGGCCCGTTTCGCGGTCCGGTTCAAGCCGGCCTGATGTCCCTGTGTGTACATGTTGACATCGCAGCGCGGCCCGGGATCACGCTGATTGGGCATGCCGTCCAGCCCCGCAGCCAGCGCCACGGGATCGCCCCAACCAAACCAAGGCTGATGGTTAGGGCGAGACCTCCTCGACGCCATCACCGGCAGCGTTGGCAGCAATCGACCAACTCAAGATATTCAGCGTCGTCAATATGAGCGTCGGCTTTTGCCAAACCCGCCATTCGGGTTACGCAAACCGGGCGTTCGGTCAGTCGCCGTTGGCATCGACCATGAATATCGTGGGCTTGCCCCGCGATGCCGGATCCCATCCCGCTGACAATGCCGCCCGCACACCGCGCGCGGCAATCGTGTCATTGATGTGGGAACGCCCTTTCGGCAATCCTCGCAACAAGCGCTTGGGCGTCGGAAATTCCAGCATGGCTTCGCGTGGCATGCCTCTCTGACGCAAGGAAACGGTCATGCCCTTCCAGCCATCGGATGAGGAGAGCTGGGGCTCGCTCTGGAGTTCCCAGTCATATTTGAAACCGTCAATTTCGACAGTGCCGCCACGGCCATTCGTATAAAGCATGGCATCCCTTAGCATGCCAGCAGCGGCATTCCACCCTTCACCGGTGTTGCAGGGCTTTTTCGAAGCGCCCCGTTTTCGAAGCCGTCCTTTGTTTAGGTCAACCAATCGGCTGTGATCTCGCCCTTATGCCCCTCCGGCGCCAATGCGGTGCGCAGGGCTTGCAGCAGAGGCGGCAGCGCCTGCGTGAAGGCGTAGGGCGGGTTGACGATAAACAGGCCGGCGCCGTTATAGATGCCCGGCTGATCGGCATCATACAACCAGTGCTCCACGTTCAGGAATTTCGGAATGCCAAGCTTGCGTAGCTGGTGCTTCCACTGTGCATGCGTGGGCCGCTCTTTCAGCGGATACCAGATCACCGTCACGCCATGCGCCCATTTGCGGTGTGCGGCGGCGAGGGTGGCGGTGATGCGCGCGCGTTCGTCGGTCTGTTCATAGGGCGGATCGACCACGACCACGCCGCGCGGCGTTCGGGTCGGCACCATCGCCAGCCACAGCTCGTAGGCATCGCGTTCATGCACGGCGGCTTGCGTGTCGCGCATCACGCCGCGCAGGGCATAGGCGTCCTCGGGATGCTTTTCGTTCAGGATCAGCAGATCCTGCGGGCGCAGAAGCTGCGCCAGAAACCGCGGTGAGCCGGGGTAGAGGCGTGGCTCATCCCCGACATTCACCGCCTGAACGGCGGCGCGATAGTCGCTGAGCAAGGGATTCGTGTCGGCCAAGGCCCGCAGCACGCCCTGTGCGGATTCGCCGGTGCGTTGGGCCTCGTCGCCGTAAAGATCATACAGCCCGCAGCCGGAGTGGGTGTCGATCAGAGTCAACGCGCCCTCTTTTTGCTGCAAGGCGTGCACGAGGGCAATCAGCAGGCTGTGCTTCACGACATCGGCGCTATTGCCAGCATGGAAGGAATGGCGATAATTCATTGAGAATCAAAATCCTGACGATCTGCCTTGACCCGATCTGCTGGACATGGAAACCGAGTGCAAGGCGATTGGAGTAACCGATTCGGTGCTCTTATCGAGCCGGACGGAAACCTTCAAAGCACTTTTGCACAAGGCCATGAGGGTGCGCCAGCGAGCGCAAGCGAAACCGAGATTAGCGATTTTAAAAAGATAGCAAACGAGCCAGATCGCAATCCACATCGAAATTGGCGTTGTGACTGAGGAATGGCTCCTCTGTCAGGGGCAGACTTCGCTTTCGCGCGGTGCCCCGCAGCAATTAGTGCTGGCGGCAGCGGCCTCGGGGCGGTGGGCACATGGAGCAGCACAAAGCAAAACCCCTTGCTGCCGCACACCACCACGCGGTCTGGGAAGGAAAAATGACGAAGCTCGGGCATCGAGGTTGAGCCTGGGTTGCCCTTGTAATTACGCAGATGGTACCCATATCGAGCTTATCGCCCATTATCGTCTCGCACGTGGGTGGCTGAGAGACTGCGCGCTCCCGCATCAGGCTGGAGTATGGCCGTGGACCTTAATCATCTTCTCTACCATCACCAACTTTCGCTCATTCGGGCCGGGGCGCAGCCTGCTGCTTCCCGCGCAGGCGCGTTCGGACTTGTGAAGCACTACCAGACAAGAATTGACAGGCTTCGGAACCTCATGGGTGTTTCGCACTATCCCGCCTGGTGCACGGCTGCCCAGGTGCCTCATTCGACCATGAGCAAGATGGCCCCGTTTGCGGGGAGCGTGAGCCAGTGATAGGTTGGACAGGATCGATGGAGCCCAAAATTACACGTGCTATGAACGTGAACCTGCCCGAGCAGGAGGTCATCGACGGGTGTCGTCGCAAGGCGATTGCGATCAGCGCAATCGAAACCTTACTCTCGGGAGGCACTCACTTAGTCTGTGTCACGATCGAAGGGGCTGACGATGCTCGGCACCTGTTCAGGCAAAACATGATCCACGGCGCGGTGCGACGTGCCTCTTTCCAGCGGATTGATGCGACACGCTTTCGGTGATTAAGCCTTTTTCGAGGATAGTCATCGATCTTCGCGAAGAACTTTCCCCACTTGGCCTTGCCCGCTCGTGTGCGGGGGAGGTGGCTTAAGCGCGAAGCGAAAGAAACCGCCGATAGATCGCCGCATATTTGCCTTGGAAGCGCGGCGCGGGATCCGTCTTTTGGATGTCGTCTGGTCGACATGCTTTCGACGAAGCGCGGGAAGGTACGAAAAAGCGTTGCCTGTGTCTGTTGATCGAGAAATCGAGCCGCCGATGGGGTGTGGCCTTTTTCAAGCCTCACTGGCAGCTGCCTCTAAGATATGTGGCTGGCGGGCAACGCTTGCGTAGAACAGGATCAATCAGGTCTGCTTGGAGAAAAAGCGCTCCACCAAGCTCGCTGCAAGCCGTGCCGGACGCCTTGTTTCTGCGTCCAGGCAGCACCAACTTGACGTGACTTCTGCCAGAACGTCTTCGCCTCGCCGAATGATCGTCTGGTAAAAAGCTCGTGCGCCAAAGACCTTTTTGAGAATGACGGTGGCGATGATATCATCGTTGATAAACGCGGGTTTTCGATACGTGATCTCATGCTTCAACGCGACCCAAAGATGGCGGGCAATTTCTTCGGCGGGCGCAATGCCACGCCAATGGCTGATCACAGCCTCCTGCACCCATTTGAGATAGCTTGCGTTGTTGACATGCCCCATGAAGTCGATGTCCGAAGGATCGATGGCCACGGCAAAGCGATAGGGAGCGCTGTCAGTCACGATAACCTTTCTACGCCCTGGAGGTCCGCCATGCAATCGAAACACGGATAACTGGATCAACCGATGGTCGCGTTCCGCCGGCCGAACGAAGATGCAGTGCTTGTAATTTCATTGCTTGCACAAGATCTCAGGAAGATCGGACATCACGCTGTGCCTTGGGCGATTGCATCGCTGAGAGGCGTTCAGTGGGTTTGCTCCGGCTCATTGAAGCGTCTTCGCATCGCATCCAGCTCTGCCCTTTGCAGGCGCAGCACGCGGGCGCGATGGGTGTAGGTGTTGTAACGCATCCCCACTCGGCCATTCACAAAGTCGCTGGTCAATTTTCTTGCCCATAGATCGACTTGATCTTCCAGTCTGGTGATCTCTTTGGGAAAAGGGTTAAGCGGTGACCAATTGACATCGGGACTGGAAAGGTGGCCGCCCTCATTCTCCCAATTTTCTTCCGCGCAGGATTGAGTTTCCTCATCCGGATCGAGGGTCACAGCCGAGACACATGGGTGTGTAATCTTGACGGATGCTCTGCGCATATTTCCGGTATCGTTGAAGAAAAATGTCATCGTTCGTCTCCATCCAAGAGCGGGAGCACTGTCTATTCCAATGGGCATGGGAACCTCCGTTGCAGACCGCTTGCCGGAATGACCGTTTTCACAGGGCCCGTGGACGCGTTTGGTCAGTCAAAATCCCAGTTTCGAAAGAGGCTGTTACTGGCAAGCCGCATCATCGCGAGATGATCGATAGATTGCCTCCCGCTCACGATTTTGAAGCGCCATTGTTCCTCAACCGGCTGGCTGATCACGTAACCGATGGCTTCGCCGAGGGTCCATTCGCCTTCCTGGCACATGCTGCGGTCCACGCCGAAGCGATCTGGCATCTGTTCCCAAAGCGCAACGGGGGAATCGAATTGAGGAGTTTGCATGGCGCGGTCCTCCAAGGGACTCGCAGATTGCAGCGCGCCCACTCACCCCAGCGCTTTTTCTGGACAAAGGTCAAAGCAATTCGAGCTGGGCGGAAAGTTTTGCGATGGAGCGAGGCCAGATCGTATCGACCGGCAGGCCCGTGACCATGGGCTATTCTTCACCCTTATAGGCCCAGCCTGTCAAAATCCGGAGGTTCTAAATGACAGGCAACATTCATTCTCTGCCGCAGGTGCAACTCGGCCAAGACGGTCCGTTGATCGGGGCTCAGGCGAACATGCTTTTTTCGGCATGGATGGCGGCGATCAGGCGGTCCACTTCGGCGGTGGTGTTGAACAGGGCAGGGGTGACGCGCAGCCCCGGCCCGGCGGCAAGTCCTGCCTTGGCCACCACCAGCACGCCATATTTCCGGACAAATATTGCCTGCGCATGTTTGGCTTGGTCGATGGTTTTCATGCCGGGCATCCGGAAAGAGCTGATGGCCCCGTAATTGTCCGGCTCATCGGGCAACATCAGGGAGAGCCCCCCGATGTCGCGCACGCCATCGACCCAGCGGTTGCGCAAATGCCGCAGGAAGCCTTGTTTGCGCTGGATGCCGATCTGGTTCAGCACATCGATGGCGGTCGGAATGGTCAGCCGCGCTGCGAAATCGACCGTGCCCGAAGGAATGCGGGCGCGAATGTCATCCTCGGCATAGATGCGGTTGCCCAGCCAGCGGCCAATATCGCCCTGGCGTTCCTTGCGGATATAGATGCCGCCCACGCCCAGCGGCGCACCGACCCATTTGTGCAGGGAAAAGCCGATGAAGTCGGCGCCGGTCACCGTCACGTCGAAGGGCATCTGGCCGACGGCCTGCGCGGAATCGAGGATGACATCCACGCCACGCGCCCTGGCCATGGCGACAATCTCGGCCACTGGCGGGATCAGGCCGTTACGGTTCGAGACATGGGTGAGCAGCAGCAGCTTCGCGCGGGGCGTTTCCTTCAGAACTTTCTCATAGGCGGCCAGAATGTTGGCGCGCGTATGCGGTTCGGGGATCGAGAAGCGCACCACATGCGCGCCCCGGCTCTCGCCCAGATAGTCCATGGCATATTGCATCTCGTCATAGTCGACATCGGCATAGATCACGCCGTCGCCCGGCGTGATCCCCTTGTAGTTGACGATCAGCGCATACAGCGCTTCGGTGCCGCCGCCCGCCAGCGCCACCTCATCGGGCCTTGCGCCGATCAGCCTGGCCACGGCATCGCGTGACCGGCCCAACTCGATATCGCGTGAGGCGCCTGGCACCATATCGCGCAGAAAGGTGGAGTTGTAGCGGTTCACCCATGCGGTTTTTTCGCGATAGGTTGCCTCCACCGGATGGGTCATGGCGCCATAATAGGCGGCATCAAAGTTCACGATGTGGCGGTCCACCGAGTAGAGCGCATCCATCTCGCGTTCCATCGCCGCCCAGTCGGTGCTGCCTTGCGCGGTTGCCGGTGCGGCTTTGGCCATGTTGGCCCCGGCCACCGTTGCCACCCCCAGAGCGCCGGCCCGCATCAGAAACTCGCGTCGATTGGTCATGATCGCCCCGTTGAAGATCCTCGCTGCCTCGTTGCATGATACAATGTTACTTTAACTCGGGCGAATGACGTAGAGGGAAGCGTCGCGCCTATGCCTCCATCACATGCGGTTGGCCCAGCATGGCGCAATGCACGGGCGGCAACCTCACCCCCGAAAGACGCGCCGAGCGACCATCGGTTCGGCGCGCTGATCTGCTCGATGGAGGCTGGTGGCCTGATGACAGCTTCAGGCGAAGCTCCGGACTGAACGGGGGTGATGGCGGGGCGGCTGCGGCGCGGATGTCGGCAGATCTCAAAGGCTGTGATGGCAGGGGTTTGGGCGACGAGGCGACAGCTTCGCTGTCTTGCCATGCAGGGTAAGGTCATTTATGCATATACATAAATAGACCCAGCGCCGCATGCTCTTTACAGGCCTCTGCGCTTGGGTGATGTGTTCGACAATGTTTCGGGAAACGGTCTGCCTGCGCTCTTCTTTCAAGAGGGCTGGCGGCATATCATGGGCTCGTCTACGCGTCTTGCCGGGCCGGTTCCGGTCGTTCACTTCTGGATATGGAAGATTTGTAATGGCAAATGCGGGCAAGCTCGCCGTCGAGCGGGAGGGGGTTAGCCTTTACGATCTTATCCGGCAGGAGATTGAGGCCAACATTATGTCGGGCCTGTGGGCGCCGGGCCACCGGATTCCCTATGAACACGAGTTGATGAAGCACTATGACTGCTCAAGAATGACGGTCAATCGCGCCCTCGCCACGCTTGTCGAACGCGGGTTGATCGAACGGAAGAAGCGGGCCGGTTCCTTCGTGCTGGCGCCCAAATTTCACCGGGCCGCATTTGAATTGCCCGATTTGCGAGCCCATACCCTGGCGCAGGGCAAAAAATACGATTTCGACCTGCTTGAGCGCGAAATCCGCCCCGCCAATGCGCGCGACCGTTCGCAACTGGATATCGAGGGCGGGGATGTTCTTCACATCAAATGCGTCCATTATGTGGATGGCAAGCCTTTCGCGCTTGAGCGAAGGATCATCAATCTGTCCCTGGTGGCGGCGGCAAGAGACGCCGATTTTGAACGCGATCCCCCCAATTCCTGGCTTTTTGCCCATGTGCCCTGGAGCGATGCACGTCATGAAATTTCGGCGATCAACGCCGATCAGGACATGGCGGGCAACCTGGCCATCCGCGAAGAGGCCGCGTGCCTGATGGTTGAGCGTTGGACCTGGCGTGCGGCGGAAAAAAACACCTATGTGCAGATGATCTATCCCGGGCAGACTTTCAGCATCAGCGCCGAATTTCGGCCCTGACGAGTTCTGTTTGAAAAGGGATATGCTCCCGTCCGTGTGCTGTGGCTGGCCGACGATCAGGATCGCGGCCGGGTTTTCTCCATGATGTTCGGCGCGATGCGTCATCCGCCCCGCTCGGCAGGGGCATGCGGGCCGCGAAAGCTTCTTTACCCCAAGCGGGCAGGCGCTGGGCTGGCGACGTCGATTTCAAGGATCAGACCAGGCCCGGACAGCGTGACATGTTGCTGCGCCGCCAGAACCACGGCATCGAACTGGGCAAGGTCAAGGTTGCGGCCTTCGATGGCGATGGATGCGCCGGTTTCGGCGATCAGAATGGAGGTCTGCGCGGTGGTGATGAACCGTGCGGCCGGGGAGCGGCGCATCGTTGCATGGACTCCGCCGCGCCGGACCATCAGATTGATGTCCCGCACCATGCCGCCAAGAGGGCGTCCGAAGGTTGGCACATCGCCGGGGTAGGCGAGCGGCGCGCTTGCGCACTCAAGAATCGTGCTGTTTCCCGCCACGGTCAACGCCAGTCGGCCCGACAGGATTGCCATGATACGATCCACACCGGGGAAGCTGGAAAAATCTCCTGCCTGCTCGACATCGGCGATGCTCACCCGCCAGAGAAAGTCATCGCTTCCGGCGCCGGGCGGGTGAACCAGCACCTCGCTGGTCATCCCGCCGCCATTTTTCCATGGCTGAGGGCGGCGGTCAGCCGCCCTCAGGATGGTGATGCCGCTCACCCGAGGATGCCGGGCAGGTTCAGGCCTTTCTCACGCGCGCAATCCAGCGCGATCTCGTAACCGGCATCGGCATGGCGCATCACGCCGGTGGCGGGATCGTTCCACAGCACGCGCTCAAGGCGGGCCGCCGCTTCCGCTGTGCCATCGGCCACGATGACCATGCCCGAATGCTGCGAATAGCCCATGCCCACGCCGCCGCCATGATGCAGCGAGACCCATGTCGCGCCGCTGGCGGTGTTGAGCAGGGCATTGAGCAGCGGCCAGTCGCTGACGGCATCGCTGCCGTCCATCATCGCCTCGGTCTCGCGGTTGGGGCTGGCCACCGAGCCGCTGTCGAGATGATCGCGACCGATCACCACCGGCGCCTTCAGCTCGCCGCTTGCCACCATCTCGTTGAAGGCCAGACCCAGCCGGTGCCGATCGCCCAGCCCGACCCAGCAGATGCGCGCGGGCAGGCCCTGAAAATGGATCTTCTCGCGCGCCATATCCAGCCAGCGGTGCAGGTGCTTGTTGTCGGGCAGCAGCTCCTTCACCTTCTGGTCGGTCTTGTAGATGTCCTCCGGATCGCCCGAGAGCGCAGCCCAGCGGAAGGGGCCCACGCCCCGGCAGAACAGCGGGCGGATATAGGCGGGCACGAAGCCGGGGAAGGCGAAGGCATCCTCCACGCCCTCATCGAAGGCGACCTGACGGATGTTGTTGCCGTAATCGGTGGTGGGCACGCCGCGCTTCTGGAAGTCCAGCATGGCGCGGACATGCGTGGCCATGCTGGCCTTGGCGGCGGCGGCCACGGCGGCGGGATCGCGTTCGCGCTTGTCGAGCCATTCGGCCACGGTCCATCCGGCGGGCAGATAGCCGTTGATCGGGTCATGCGCGCTGGTCTGGTCGGTCAGCAGATCGGGCAGGATGCCGCGTTCCAGCATCCGGGGCAGAACCTCCGCCGCATTGCCCAGCAGGCCGACCGAGATGGGCTTTTTGCTGGCCCTGGCCTCCTCGATGATCGCCATGGCCTCGTCCAGCGTTTCGGCCATGCGGTCGAGATAGCCGGTGCGCAGGCGCATCTCGATCCGGCTGCGCTGGCACTCGATGGCGAGGCAACTGGCGCCCGCCATCACGGCGGCCAAGGGCTGCGCGCCGCCCATGCCGCCAAGCCCCGCCGTCAGCAGCCAGCGGCCCGAGAGATCGCCACCATAATGCTGGCGGCCCATCTCCACGAAGGTTTCATAGGTGCCCTGAACGATGCCCTGCGTGCCGATGTAGATCCAGCTGCCCGCCGTCATCTGGCCGTACATGGCCAGACCCTTCTTATCCAGCTCGTTGAAATGCTCCCAAGTGGCCCATTTGGGCACCAGATTGGAGTTGGCGATCAGCACGCGCGGCGCGTCCCTATGCGTGCGGAACACGCCGACCGGCTTGCCGGACTGGACCAGCAACGTCTGGTCATCCTCCAGCTTGCGCAAGGCTTCTACGATACGGTCGAAGCTTTCCCAATTGCGCGCGGCGCGGCCAATACCGCCATAGACCACCAGCTCCTCGGGGTTCTCGGCGACATCGGGATGCAGGTTGTTCATCAGCATGCGCAGCGGCGCCTCGGTCAGCCAGCTTTTGGCGGACAGCTCCGTGCCGGTGGGGGCCTTGATGATGCGGCTGTTGTCGAGACGGTTCATACATGCCCTTTCGCGAAGGCGAGGCAGGCGGCGATCACCTGCCGAAGCGTGGGAAGAATGGCGGGCTGGATGTCCAGCGGTGCCGGCCAGTTGTCGGGGGTGGGCTGTTCGGGCTCGGTCATGTAGCCGCGGATCGCCAGTTCCATCTGGATGGCGTGGATGCCGTTTTGGGGTTGGCCATAGTGGCGTGTGGTCCAGCCGCCCCGGAAGCGACCGTCCAGAACATGGGTGAGCCCGCTGGCGGAGCAGGCTTGCTGCACGGCCTGGGCCAGCGCGGGGTCGCAGGTTGCGCCCCCATTGGTGCCGATGTTGAACTGGGGCAGCGCGCCCGCGAACAGGCGGGGGATCTGGCTGCGGATCGAATGGGCGTCATAGAGAACGACATGAGGATGGATTGCACGCAGCCGCGCCAGTTCGGCGGTGATGGCCGCGTGATAGGGATTGAAGTAAGCGATCCGCCGCTGTTCGATTTCGGCCTGATCGGGGGTTTCACCCTTATACAAGGGCTCGCCATCGAAAGTTTCGGTGGGGCACAGGCCCGTGGTCGCCTGCCCGGGATAGAGCGACGCGCCTGAAGGATCGCGGTTGCAGTCGATCACGCTGCGCGAGATGCTGGTGCGCACCGTGGTCGCGCCCAAATCCCGCGCGAAGGCGTAAAGCTGGTCGATCCACCAGTCGGCATCCTTGCGCGCCAGCCATGGCGAAGCGAAGCGCTCCTCAAGCTCCGGCGGAATCTTCGTGCCGGTGTGCGGAAAGGCCACCACCAGCGGAGCCTCCCCGCGATGGATCTCCAGCCAGTGCGTCATGCCACGCCCGGCAGAGGCAAGGCAGCCGCCGCCACAATCGCGCCCGAGCGGATCAGGCGGTTGGCCGCTTCCATATCGGGATGGAAATGGCGGTCATCCTCCAGCGTGGGAATCTCGCGGCGCGTGGCGGCCCGCACGGCCTCCAGCGCGGTGCTGGAGGTGAGCGGGGCATGGAAGTCCACTCCCTGACAGGCGGCCAGCAGCTCGATGCCCAGCACGGCGGTGGCATTGGTGGCCATGTCCATCAGGCGGCGCGCGCCATGGGCGGCCATGGAGACATGATCCTCCTGATTGGCGCTGGTGGGGATGGAATCGACACTGGCGGGATAGGCGCGCTGCTTGTTCTCGCTGACCAGCGCGGCGGCGGTTACCTGCGGGATCATGAAGCCGGAGTTGAGACCGGGGCGGGGCGTGAGGAAAGCCGGCAGCCCCGAGAGCGCCGGATCGACCAGCATGGCCACGCGCCGCTCGGCGATGGAGCCGATCTCGCAGATGGCCATGGCGATCATATCGGCGGCGAAGGCGACGGGCTCGGCGTGGAAATTGCCGCCAGAGAGGGCCTCGTCGGTCTCGGGGAAGATCAGCGGATTGTCGGAGACGCCATTGGCCTCGGTCAGCAGCGTGGTGGCCGCCTGACGCAGCACATCGAGCGCCGCGCCCATCACCTGCGGCTGGCAGCGCAGGCAATAGGGATCCTGCACGCGCGGATCATCCTCGCGGTGCGAGGCACGGATGGCCGAGCCGGCCATCAGGCTGCGCAAGGTCTCGCCCACGGCCATTTGCCCCGGGTGGCGGCGCAGCAGATGGATGCGTGGATCGAAGGGGGCGTCGGTGCCCTTGGCCGCCTCGGTGGACAGGGCCCCGGTGACCAGCGCGGACTGGAACAGCACCTCGGCCTCGAACAGCCCGGCCAGCGCATTGGCGGTGGAGAATTGCGTGCCGTTGAGCAGCGCCAGCCCTTCCTTGGGCCCCAGTTCGATGGGAGCCAGACCGGCCTTGGCCAGCGCCTCCACGGCGGGCAGCACCGCGCCATCAAATTCAATCTCGCCCACGCCGATCATCGTGGCGGCCATATGCGAGAGCGGCGCCAGATCGCCGCTGGCACCCACAGAGCCCTGGCTGGGCACCACCGGGGTCAATCCCCGCGTCAGCATGGCGTCGAGCAGGGTCACCGTCTCGGGCCGCACGCCGCTGGCGCCCTGGCCAAGGCTGGCCAGCTTCAATGCCATCATCAGCCGCACCACCGGCACCGGGCTGGGCGCGCCTGTCCCCGCCGCATGGCTCAGCACGATGTTGCGCTGAAGCGTGGCCAGCTCATCGTCAGCGATGCGCACCCCGGCCAGCTTCCCGAAGCCGGTGTTGATGCCGTAAACCGGCACGCCCTTGGCCAGAATCCGCGCAATGGCCTGCGCGCTGGCGGCGATGGCGGGCGCGCTGGCGGGATCGAGACGGGCGGAGGCACCGCGATAGATGGCGCGCCAGTCGGCCAGCGACACATCGCCGGGCGTGAGGACGATCTCGTTCATGAACCACTCCAGATGCGGGCATGGAGCGGGTTGAACCCCATGCGATAGACAAGGTCGGCGGGATGATCGACATCCCAGATGGCAAGGTCGCAGCGCTTGCCGGGCTCGAGGGTGCCGATCTCATCGGCCATGCCCAGCGCCCGCGCGGCGTTGATGGTGACGCCCGCAAGGCATTCCTCGACCGTCAGGCGGAACAGCGTGGCACCCATGTTCATCGCCAGCAGCAGCGAGGTGAGGGGCGAGGTGCCCGGATTGCAGTCCGTCGCCAGCGCGATGGGCACGCCCGCCGCACGCAGCAGGGCAACGGGGGGCAGCACGGTTTCGCGCGTGAAATAGAAGGCGCCGGGCAGCAGCGTGGCCACCGTCCCACTGGCCGCCATCGCCGCCACGCCTGCCGCATCGAGATGTTCGAGATGATCGGCGGACAAGGCCCCGTAGCTTGCGGCCAGCTGCGCGCCATGGAGGTTCGAAAGCTGCTCGGCATGGAGTTTCACCGGCAGGCCGTGGCGGGCGGCGGCGGTGAACACGCGCTCGGTCTGGGCGGGGGTGAAGCCGATGCCCTCGCAAAAG
The DNA here is from genome assembly GCF_001598555.1 of Novosphingobium rosa NBRC 15208. GTDB lineage: Bacteria > Pseudomonadota > Alphaproteobacteria > Sphingomonadales > Sphingomonadaceae > Novosphingobium > Novosphingobium rosa. Next base: position 1,952 of record NZ_BCZE01000084.1, on the reverse strand, counting down.
GCGTCGACCGCATCGATCAAACCTTCCTCGGCCAGCGCGGGGATCATGACCTTGGTCACCAGATCGATATAGCCATCGGCGTCGCCCGCAAATTCGGGCGGCAAGGCGTGAGCGCCCAGAAAGGTCGTCTTGACGGTAACCTTGCGCATTTTGCCCAGCTGGCGCGCGGCGCGCAGCATGCGGCGTTCCGCTTCCAGCGCGAGGCCGTAGCCCGATTTGATCTCCACCGTCGTCAGGCCTTCGGCCATCAGGGCTTCCAGCCGGGGGAGCGCGGCGGTGATCAACGCCTCCTCGCTGGCCTGCCGGGTGGCCTTCATCGTCGAGACGATACCGCCGCCTGCCTGTGCGATCTCTTCATAGGAAGCGCCGGCCAGGCGCGCCTGCCATTCCTCGGCGCGGCTGCCGCCATGGACCAGATGGGTGTGGCAATCGATCAGCCCGGGGGTGATCAGTCGCCCTTCGCAGGCGGTCGTCCGCGCTGCCTGGAAATCGGGGGCTGTCCTGGCGGGCCCCGCGTAAAGAATGATCCCGTCGCGCATGGCCACAAGCCCGTCCATGATGGCGCAGGCGCCTTGCTTCATGGTCAGCAACTGCGCATCCCGCCACAGCTGGTCGCAGGAGATGGAAGATGGCGGAGAAGGGGCTGTCATCGCCGGAAAGGCTCCATGCTTGTGACGGACTCGGTTGCGCTGCGCTGCTTAAATGTATAGACATTAAGGAAGGGAGGCGCAATCCCCTTCGTCGACATCATGGAGTCTGCCCGATGAGCCAGTTTGCCAAATCGCCCGGCGACGCGACCTTCCATATCGCGCAAGCCTTGCTGCCGGGTGGCTGGACGAAGGATGTGCGCCTGACCGTCTCGGCGGGGGTCATCACGGGCGTGACGGCAGGCGTGGCCGCGCTTGCCGGCGACGAGCGCCATGAAATTGCCTTGCCGGGGCTGCCCAATCTGCATTCCCATGCCTTCCAGCGTGGCATGGCGGGCTTTGCCGAGGTGACCGGAGACAGCGCCGACAGCTTCTGGACCTGGCGCGAGGTGATGTATCGCTTCCTTGCGCGGCTGAGCCCCGAGGATATGCGCGCCATCGCCGCCATGGCCTATGTCGAAATGCTGGAGAGCGGCTTTACCCGCGTGGGCGAGTTCCATTACCTGCATCACGATCCGCAGGGCGCGCCCTATTCCGACTGTGCGGAGATGGCGGGCGCGGTGGCGCAGGCCGCGCAGGAGACGGGGATCGCGCTGACCCTGTTGCCGGTGTTCTACGCCCATGCCGGTTTTGGCGGGCAGGCGCCCGGCGCGGGGCAAAGGCGCTTCATCCATACGCTGGACGGCTTTGCCCGGATGCGCGAGGCAGCTAGTCGCTTGCTGGCCGGCCAGCCCGATGCGGTGCTTGGCGTGGCGCCGCATTCCTTGCGTGCGGTGACGCCCGGGGAACTGGGCGAGCTGGTGCGGCAGGCGCCCGGGGGGCCGGTGCATATCCATATCGCCGAGCAGACCCGCGAGGTCGATGACTGTCTGGCATGGTCGGGGCAGCGCCCGGTGGCATGGCTGCTCGATCATGCCGATGTCGATGCGCGGTGGTGCCTGGTGCATGCCACGCATATGACTGTGGCCGAAACCCGCGCTTTGGCCGCGACCGGCGCCGTGGCCGGGCTGTGCCCGATCACCGAAGCCAATCTGGGTGACGGGCTGTTCCCGGCGCTGGAGTTCATGGCGGCTGGCGGCCGCTGGGGCGTCGGGTCTGATTCCAATGTGCTGATCGATGCCGCCGAAGAGTTGCGCTGGCTGGAATATGGCCAGCGCCTGGTCCAGCGGCGCCGTAACCTGCATGCGCAAAAGCCCGGAGCCCATACCGGTGACGCATTGCTGGGGAGCGCATTGGCAGGCGGCGCTCAGGCGCTGGGCGGGCAGGCGGCGCTGGCGGCGGGTGCTCCCGCCGATTTTGTCACCC
>NZ_BCZE01000083.1 GCF_001598555.1 Novosphingobium rosa NBRC 15208 | reverse complement strand
AAAAATTGTCCCGCCGTTCGCTATTGGCTCGGCGGCGGCGAGAGGAATGGCGTGCGCGTATTGGGTGAGAGCGCGTCTTGAGGCAACGGCGGGGTGGGGGCGGCATCGCTCCAGAGAGGAGAGAGGGACCTTGAAGATTGTCGCCGGAAAAGGGTTTCCGAGCGATATTTGAAAGGTAATGATCATGAACATCGGTGAAATCTCAGTCCACAACGGCCGTCTGATGGGTTCGATCGCCACGCGTACCATCGATCTGCCGCGCATCGGCTTGCGCCCTGTCGAAAGCGAGAACCCGCGCGCTCCGAGGTATGAGGTCGTGGCACTTAATGTCGCCCGCCGCTGGGTGCAGATCGGCGCCCTTTGGGAAGCGGCCGCCAAAAAGTCCGGCGAATCTTTCCTGACCGGCAACATCGACGACCCCAGCCTGCCTGAACCTCTGCCGGTGGCGCTCTTCGGGAATGATCGCGACGGCTATGCGATTGCTTGGCGCCGCGACACGCTGCGTTCCGATGCACCCGGCGGTGGCTTTGGCTCCAGCAATTACGACAGCCAGAACCCGGATGGCGGCCGTGCCTTCGGTGGCGACGACGGTGGCTTTGGTGGCAGCACTGCCGGTGCGGATGGCTCGATGAGCCGTGAGCTGGAGCCGGCAGAAGACGACGATATCGCGTTCTAACGGAGAGATATCAAACCTTGGCAGGGCCGGGAAGCACAACGCTTTCCCGGCCCTTTTTTCTTGCCCAGATACGAGGGAACCATCCATCATGAACGACAACTCTTCGCCGCGCGTGAGCAGCTTTGCGGACCTGCCCACCCTCTACAAGGCAATCACCGCAAGCCCTGAATTTCAGCGCGCCTTTGGCGACCCCATTCCGCTTTCCATCATCGAACCAGGTGATGAGCCGGGCGAGCATACGATGCCCGAACCACTTGCGGCGCAGGCCGAGTGCGGCGCCATCGTGGCAACCATTTTCGACCTCTTTGCCGGAACGAGGCTGGAGCCGCTTGCCGCCGAAATCGCATGGGGCTTCGTCAACAGCTTCCACTTTGTGGCGAGCAAATTGGAGAAAAGGGAGGACACGCTCACCAATGAAATCCGCAGCCTTGCACGCCGCCCTGATCTCTCCGAGGTCTACAATCGGGAACTGGAGGAAAAGCAAATCCTCTGCCAATCGACCACCGAGCAGCGCGACGCTCTCGAGTGCATGCGCGACTATGCGGCAGAGATGTACCGCGCCCAATCAGGTTGGCCATGGTCTCCCGCCAAAGGTTCGCGGGCATCGAGCGCATCGACCGCGACGCAGATCGCGGTGCAGGACTTTCTACGGGAGCGCGCACTGGAAAAGCGGGAGCGCTTTGTACCGCAGGGCCCGATTATCGTCGCCTCCGGCCACGCGGAATGGCATGATTGGCAGCAGGTTTGGGCACGCCTCGACGCTATCCATGAGCGCATCCCGCATATGATGCTGGTGAGCACGGCCCAGCGCAAAGGCTTCGACGCCATCGTCGCGGCATGGGCTGCCAATCATAGCGTGCCATTGGTGGCTTACACCCTGTCCGGTTCGGGCCGGGCGGCACCCTTCGCGCGCAACCGTCGGCTGGCGGAACTGCATCCTGTAGAGGCTCTGCTGGGGGAGGGTTCAGGCATTCAGGCTAACCTCTATCAGGTCCTGCGTAAGGCGGGTGTCCCGATCCATGCTCTCCGCAAAGCCGATCAGGCGCCGCTGGCCAATGTGCCCCGGATCACCGCTCAACGTCAACGCCGGACCGCCTAAAACGGCAACAGCATATCAATCCTTGGTCGCCGGTGTATCGCGCCGGCCACCTGATAAGGAGACCGTCATGGCAATCCCTGACAGCCATCGGGCCAACTTCAACACCCTGCTGCGAGCTGCCCAATGCGGGGATCTCGCACTCATGGAATGCGCTGATGCCCATAGCGGGGAGCCTCGTTATGTAATCTGTGCCTTGGGGCGGGACGGCGAAGAATTCGCCTTCGTTCCCTTTGGTCACCTGCATAACGGCGATCCTTACGAGGATTATATTCCCCCTGTGCCGGGGGAGCCTGCGACGGGAGATGATACGGTGCGGTTATGACGAGCAAGCTCGCCATAACCTTCATTCACCATGATCGTCATGGCAGCATCGGTTGGCGTCAAGGACGGTGGGGGCCCCCCATTTTGCCTCGCAAAATCGTGACCCCCACCGCCGCTGCGCGGTCGCGTTCAGCGATCCTTGACTCCAGCCCTCACTGCCATGGTGTTTCAGGTCGCGCTTGAACACAGCATTCGACAATCAGGGGCATCGAGCCCCTGATTGTCGAGCCTCCTCTCTTCTCTCAAGTCCTCCAAGTGTGGCACGGGACCGCAGCGGCCTCAAGGACGGCGGGGCCCCACCATTTTTTTGGGCGGGTCTGGCATTGGGCTTGTTCTTCAACCTTGCTGGCCGCCCAAAAAAATCGTGACCCCCACCGCCGCTGACGCGGTCGCCTTCGGCGATCCTTGACCCCGCTGCTCAGAGCCCGTGCCGAAGAAGAGACCTCTTTCAATCCAGGAGGTTCACATGGCACAGGCATTCCGTTCCATTCGCAGTTTCGCAGAAATCGCTGAATTCGTCGCACAGGAGGGAGCGATGCTCACTGATGACTTTTCACAGGCCTTCACCGAAACCGTCGAGGGCTACCGGATCAGTACAGCCGATGACATGGCAAACTGCGACATGCCCGACGCCCTGCAAGTCCAGCTCGCGACCGAAATGGTGATGCGGACGCTCTTCGATGTCCTGCGCGATAGCCGCCTTGAAAGCATCGCGGATCGGCTGGCGTGGGGGTTCGTCCACGCCTTCCATCGCGTCGGGGAACAGCTTGATGGCGAGGCCGACAAGGCAGCGATGAAGGTCAAGAGCCTGATCCGGGATGCCGATGGCAGCGAGGTGATGATGAGCGAATTGGAGGACGCGCAAGTTCTCTGCCAGTCGCTGGATGAGACGCGCGATGCTGTGGCCTGCATGCGCGATTATGCCGCAGCAACCTTCCATGCCGAAACCGGGCGCCCGTGGTCATCACCGCGCGGGTCGCTGGTATCGAGCAAGCGCACGGCGTCCATCATCGCCGGGCAGGACTTCCTTGCTGCCCGCCGTCAGCGCCGCATCGACGCACACCACCCGCAGGCGCCGATGGTCATCTTCTCAGGCGGCGCGGACGGATGGTACGACCACGCGCTGATCTGGGACAGACTGGATGGCATTCGCGCGCGCATCCCGGCGATGGTGCTGGCGACGACTGCGCAGGAACGGGGCTGTGATGCGATGGCCGCGGCGTGGGCAGCAAGCCGCGGGGTGAGGGTTATAGCCTTCACCCTCAAACGCAAACTGGGCAAGCAGGCCGGGTTTCATCGCAACGACCAACTCCTCGAATTACGGCCGGTCGAGGCGGTGGTCGCCCAAGGATCCGGACTCCAGTCGCATCTCGCGAGGGGCGTTAGGGCGAAGGGGATCCCGGCTCATTTCATCACACTTGCCAGTCAGCGCCAGATTGGCGGGTGAGCCTATCCGAAAGGAGCGGTCCGGATGTCCGGGCCGCTCCTCTCTTTTTGTTGCGGGGGAAGGTCGGTCTTGCTCAGGGACCCATAAACGGGTCCGTCGCAAGACCGATGCGGGATCGCTCCAAGGAGCAATCCCGGCCTCCTGCGCGCGGCTCCGCCGTGCTCGTCGCTGGGACGCCCTGCGGGCGATATTGACATGATAGGAGTATCAGGACTTGACGCCAGGCAAGGCCTTAAGAGCGGTGACCGCGACAGCCCCTCCAACCCGAATGCCTTGCGTCACGATCTCCCGCAACTCACGCTCACTGAGCATTTCGACAGGCAGGTCTCGGAGTTGATCGAGGTACTTTGCTCGCAGAGCACCTCTCGCCTTTTCGACCTCTTCGGTCGTCCGGCGCTGCCTATCCACCAGTTCGGCAAGGCGGTCGCGTTCGGTCAATTTGGGCATAGCATCATCCTTCTCATGATGATCTGCCCGCCACCTCAGCCATATTGGAAGCAATCTATATGAGCGCAATCCCTGAACCGCAAAAACGAGAGATCAGGTGCTCGAATGTGTTGAGCCGGCGTTCCGCCGGAAAGGTCAAAAAAGACCCCTGCCGGGGGAACACCCAGATGTCGTTTGATGAACGCAGCGGGCAGGCCGCTGCGCAAGGGTGGACGCACGGCGCGAGGCCGTAATGTAATGCACCGTACGCACGGGTGCTGCCGGCTTTTCTCCGGCAATTTCATTTGATTACGCTGTGATGCGTGGACCACACTTGACCTGATTTTTGTACCACAGGCATCACAGCGTGGTGGCGCGTGAAAGTACGTTTTTGATATTAAGACGATTATTCTGTGAGACACGCATCACGAGGTATTTCGTGTCATCTTTTGACCCTTTGCCAGCCTACTGAACACGAAGCGATGTAATACCCGGATGACGTTGGCACACACATGCTGTTGGCAAGAGTGCAACGATCCTCTATATTGCTCTTGCTTCACCAACCTGGCGGAGGCTTCTTTCCCGGAGCTTCCGCATGCCAAAACTCAACATTCGGCTCGACGACGCGCTCTATGAGCAGCTGAGCAAGCGCGCCTATGGCGCCAACCTTACCTTCTCCGCCTTCTGCCGTAGCATCCTTGCGCAAGCCAACGATCCGCAAGGTCGCTACGTTTTTACCGCGCAGGACGAGATCCTCGCAACCAACATCCAGATACTCTCAATCCTTGCGACATTCGTCGGTCGCCAGTCCACCGTAGCCCTCGAAAAAGGGCTGGAAGAAGCCCGCGCCATTCTCGCCGAACGGGGACTTCTGGCCGAGGTGAAAGTGCCATGAGTATCTTCCGCAACGACACGGTCGGCTCATGGACCCGAGGGGGACAGGCGATCGTCCATAACCTCCGAATGACGACGCAGGTCTTCTTTCAGACCATGATGGCCGGGCTTGCGATCTGGATCATGGGCATCCTTTGGTATGCCCTGGAGAAGTCCACGGAGTACGAGCGCTTCGTCCTTGTCAAATTGGCTGAGGCAGCAATCAAGGTTGACGCGGCCCAGGGCACCAATGATCCGGTCCAGTTCCGTACTCCAGATGGACATCCCTACTGGACCTCGGCCGACTGGCTTGTCGCCTCGCGGCTGGCCAAGGATACGCTCCATCGGTTTGAGGTTTACTTCCTCCATGGAGCTCTGATCTCGGGTATCTTTGCCCTTTGTGCCTTGGCTTATGCCTGGTTCTATTTCACCCGGACGGGAAAGGGGCTGGGCTCAAATGAGTACCTACGCGGCGCCCGCTTTGGTACCATCCGGCAGGTGAAGCGGGCACTGGCGTGGGAGCGCAAGGGCGCCTTCACGATCGGCGGCGTGCCAGTTCCAGCCGCTTACGAACCGGAGCATGTCCTGCTCTGTGGGGCGCCGGGCACGGGCAAGACCAACATCATCGTCAAGATGCTGGCCGGCATCAGAACGCAGGAGAAGCGGGCCATTGTCTATGACACGGCTGGGACCTTTGTAGAAAAGTTTTACCGCCCTGAGATCGACACGCTGCTTAATCCGCTCGATGAGCGAACCGCCCATTGGTCGCCCTGGGTCGATGTTCCGCAAGACTACCATTACGACCAGATCGCGGAGTCCACGATCCCGGAAAAGCATGGCGATCCCTTTTGGGCTAAGGCCTCGCGTGGGACGTTGGTGGCGGTCCTGCGCAAGCTTGCGTTGCAAAAGCACACTTTCATTTCGGTGCTGCTGCACCGGCTTTTGCGGTCACGGTTGAAGGACCTTGCAACTTTCGTTGCCGGCACCGATGCTGCGGCCTTTATTTCACCGGAAGGGGAGCGGACATCGGCTGGTATCCAGGCAGAGCTGGCGTCTGTCATGCGCAGCTTCGCCTACCTGGACGATACCGAGGACGGCTTTTCGATTCGGGACTGGGTCGAGAAAGGCAGGGAGGACAGCTGGCTCTTTATCACCGTAAAGGCTGATCAGCTTCCCTCGCTTCGACCGCTGATCACCGTCTGGCTCGACATCGCTATCAGCGCGATCATGAGCCTCAAGCCCGATCGAGACAGGCGGCTTTATTGCGTGATCGATGAGCTGCCGACCCTTCAGAAGCTTCCATCGTTGTCAGATTTTCTGGCCCGCGCCCGGAAATATGGCGGCTGCGGCATCCTGGGTTTCCAGTCCTATCCGCAGCTAGAAGCGACCTATGGCATCCAGGATGGCGCGGCCATCACAGGCTATTGCTCGACCTGGGTGGCCCTGCGTGCAAATGATACGCCGACAGCCAAGCATGTTTCGGAAAATCTGGGCCAGGTCGAGCAGATCGAGGCCAACGAGGGCATGAGCTACGGCGTCAATGATATGCGCGATGGCATTAATCTCTCGCGCATGCAGGTCACCCGTCCGCTGGTGATGTTTACCGAGGTGACCAATCTCCCCAATCTCACCGGCTATCTACGCTTCGGCCGAAACCAACCTGTCGTCCGGTTCGTCGATACCTATAATGTCCAGCCCGATCTCGCTCCCGGATTCGTCGAACGCGCGAGTGGAGCGACGCAGCATCCCACCGCTCAGCATCTCATCAAACTCGCCAAGGCCGAGGGCAGGATGCGGGATGCAGCCGAACGGGAGGCGGATCACGAGCCCCCTGCGCCTACCCCCGCTTCTATGGCGCGGGCACGCCCATCCTTGCCGCCTTCTCGCAAGGTGAAGGTCAAGCCCGCTGATAATCAGGCCAATCTGTTCGGGAACAAGGACGGGTCGAAAGAGGGAACCGGCCAGAACGAGGAGCCATCGACCGCCCCACCGCAGGTCCGGGTCGAGCAAGATCTTCCGGTAGACCAGATCCTCGAAACCCCAGTTGAGGATCTCCCCATGCCGACCCGGCAGATCTGGGGGATGATGATCCTCCGCCAAGGGCAGATCAGATCTCCTTTGGTCCAGCATGGGCGTGCCGATGGACCTCGTAAGAAGGCGAAACCCGCATGATCCATCCTGTGCGCCTAAAAGGCACTCCCGCCAACATCGGCCGCTATTATACGGTGGGAGATTACTACACGAAGGGTGGTGACGAGCCTGCGGAATGGGGAGGTGCGCTGGCTGATGAGCTGGGTCTCTCGGGTAAGGTCGATGGTCACACTCTCAAGGCGCTCCTTGCTGGAAAAGTTGGAGAGCAGCAGCTGGGGCGCCGCAGAAAGGATGGCAAGATCGAGCATCATCCCGGGTGGGATTTTGCCGTCAACGCGCCGAAGTCTGTGTCGATCATGGCACTTGTCGTGGGCGACGAGCGTATCCTGAACATTCACGAAAAAGCGGTCGGCAGCGCTCTGGCCTATCTCGAAGAGCATGCGGGCCTGCGGCGGCGTAATGACGGAGAGATCGAGCATCACACCACCGGAAGGCTGCTCTTTGCGCGCTTCACCGAGCATGCCAGTCGTGAGTTGGACCCGCATCTCCATACCCATGTTGTCGTGCTCAACATGACCAACGAGGGGGGCGGTCAACGTATGTCGAGCTTGGAAACCAGGGCAATGTTCATCGAGCAGATGACCGCTGGGCAGGTCTATCGCAACGATCTTGCGCACGGTCTGAAGGAGTTGGGCTACGAGATCGATTATGATCCACGTTCCGGCCTGTTCGAAATCCGGAATGTGCCGAAAGATCTCATTCGCAACTTTTCCAGGCGGGCTGAGCAGATCGAGGCTCATGCCAGTCAGCATGGACATGAAGGACAGGCAGAGAGACGAAAATCTTTCTACGCTACCCGTCCAAAAAAGGAAAAAGGGACCTTGGAAGGGCTCCACCGGCAATGGGAGCGAAGAACGCAAGGTCACAGTGAAACCCTTGGTCTCGTGAGGGAAGCCGTCGAGCAACGTGGCGAGCGCCCCCTCCCGTCTGATCCTTCTCGCGTCGCTCGATCTATGCTTTTTGGTATCCGCAACTCCGAGAACCGGGAAGCGGTAAACAATTTAGGCAGACTGCTGCGTGTTGGGCTCGCGAGTGAGGTGGGAGCGGTGCGTCTCAGGGATGTCCGGCCACTTGTTGATGAACATGAGCGACGACGCAAATTGCTTTCCACCCATAGGCCGACGGGTGATGGCATCCTCGTCAGGGGCCGCACAACTCGCGCCACGGCTCGGCTGGAACTGGCGCTGACACAGCACCTAGCTCTTGCAATAGACGACGCCCGGCCCATCGCTTCATCCGACCGATTGCTGGAGGCTTTGGAAACCTCAGGGCTCAATCGAGACCAGGAAAAGGCCCTCGTGCAAGTGGCTCTATCTCATGATCGCTTGAATGGCATTCACGGAGTTGCTGGGTCGGGGAAGTCGACCCTCGTCAAGGTGCTGGTGGACAATGCCAGACCATTGACGACTATTATTGCTCTTGCTCCCACATCCTCTGCCGCCGCTGAGCTGGGAGGCAAGGCGGGTATCGAATCTCGAACAGTGGCAAGCATGCTGGCCGGCGGTGGAAGGGGGCTCACGCCCGACCATGTCCTTGTCGTCGATGAGGCGGGGCAACTCAGTAATCGACAGGCACACCGCATTCTTGAGTTGAGCCGCATCAGCGGCGCACGTGTGCTGCTGCTGGGCGATAACAAACAGACGGGAGCCATCGAGCAGGGTAAGGCATTTTGGCTTCTCCAGCAGCTCGGAATGCCGACGGCACAACTTCCGACCGCGGTACGGCAGGAAACCCGCACCATGAAAACCGCCGTGGCAGCAGCGAGAGCTGGGAATTATGACACGTCTATCGCGTCTTTGGACCGGGTCATAACAGACGATAAGCCGGAGGATCTCGTAAAATCTCTGGTTGCTGAATGGAGCTATCTCAATCCAAGGAGCAGGGCGGGCACGAACATTCTTGTGCTCGACAACGCCACGCGCTTGATCGCGAATAGTCTCGTCCGAAAGGTATTGAAGAAGGAGGGCGTAGTTGCTGCCGAGGAAACTCGCTTGGCGGTACTAAGCCCTGCAGGGATGAGTGACGAGGAGAAGCGTGTCGCTCGCTTCTATTCTGGTGGTCAGGTGGTGTCCTTCGCCCGAGATAACGCTGGGCTGGGCATTGCCCAGGGCGCCGAATATCGGGTGGTAGGCCTCGGCCGTGACGATAATGGCCGGCAAATCGTGCGTCTGGTCGACGAAAATGGTCGGATTATCCGTTGGGATCCGCGTCTCGGTTCGGTTCGCCAAGTAAATGCCTTCAAGGCTGAAGAGCGCGAACTTTCGGAAGGTGATCGGATCCAATGGCGTTTAGTCAACCGCGAGTTAGGGCTCAAGAATGCTGAGCGCGGAACTGTCGAAAAGCTAGTTGGGCCCGTCGCTACGATCCGATGGGACCGCGAAAATCGAGTGATCGACGTCGACCTTTCAAAGCACAAGACCTGGGACCACGGCTATGCGGAAACTGTATATTCCGCGCAATCCAAAACCTACGATCGCGTCTATGTGCTGGCACCGCTCGGGTCAGGCCTGGTGAACGGGCAAAACTATTACACCGCAATCACACGGGCCCGCTTCGGGGTAAAACTCTGGACCCAGGACGCCGCAAAGCTTGCGGCCAAGCTCACTGAGCAGAGTGGCGAAAAGGCGTCGTCGCTAGAGGGCTTGGGGCGTCTCGAGCGTGATAGCGCAAGGCAGTTCGCCGAAAGGCACAAGACCAGCTTGCAGCGTTCTCGGGACGAGCAACATCAACTCAGGCAGGAACGCAACGGTCAAATTTTGCAGAGGGGAAGGGCGGGGAGATCGATCCACGCCAACGGCATAGCCGACCGCATCGCTGATAGAACATTGGCACTTGCTGTCCATCTTGAACGGGTGCTGGATCGAATCGTCACCCGCACAGCCCCCGGGGAAGACGGTCCTACCGCACCGGAGCGAACACACAATCCAACAGCCCAGCCGGAAAAAGATCGCGGGCCAGAGCGGTGACTAGGTTCGCAACACCACGAACTCTCCCTGCCACATTCCATCACAACAAAGGACTCCGCTATGAAGTTCCAACATTTTGCCATTCCTGCTGCGCTGCTCCTTGTCCCCTGCCAGGCGCAGGCAGGTGTCCCCCGTCGGGCGCACGATGAACTTGCAGTCGGTCATTGCATTCGGCAGGCAGCCAAAGGCAACCTCTGGCTAGAAATGACCCTTTGGGGTCTACGGGACCAGGAAGCAGGCCAGATCGGCACCCAAGTACAAAATACGAATGGCAGCTATGACCTCGGAATTCTCCAGATCAACACCAGTTGGGTTCCATCCGTGGCACGCCTCGTGCGACGTTCTCCGGATCAGGTGCGGCTTTGGCTTCAGTTTGACCCTTGCTTCAACGCCGAAACGGCCCGATGGATTTTCTTGACAGCTATAGGCCAGACCGGAGATTTCTGGAAGGCGGTTGGGGCTTATCATAGCCCTACACCCTGGCGGCAACGTCGTTACGCATTCAGCGTCGCGAATCATCTGCGCCGACGCTACGGTGACCGGCTATTCCTTCAAAGTCACTCATTGCCTTAAATCGCCACATTGGAAACGCTCAGACTGCTGCTGTGAATGGTTGATCCGGAAGCAGAGTTCCTACATCCGGAACCTCATTGCCCACCCCCTTTAAAGGGAAAGTTCTCCCACTATAGCAGTCAGGTTGTCTAGCTGTGAGTGACGGTGACGTTCGACAAATTGGTATGTCGCGTAAAGCTGTCGCGTTGGGAGCCTGATCCATGCGTAAGCCCACAGAGAGGTTGATAAGATCGACGACCCTTGATCTAACACCTCTGGTCGTCGATTTTATCACAGTAGAGGAGTTCGCCCTCCTAGCTAGATTGTCTAGACGGCAAATCGACCGCCTGCGGAGGCAACGGTTGCCAGGCTTCCCTCGGGAGTATGATCTAAGTAGTGGGCCTAGCAAATTTAGAAAATGTCCCCGGTTTCGGCGTTCAGAAGTCGAACGGTGGTTAGATTCGCGTGCACTCTGGTGAATTTGAAATCAGATGAAAAATTAATAGGTCGGAACGTTCAGCGCCTCTTCTACGCCAACGCTCCTAGCAATGGAAATTATCTCGTTTTCCCATTTTAGAAACGAAATCCTTTTTTCTTCTTCGAGTTCGTATCTATCGTATATCCTCTCAAGTCCTTTTTTGCTATGGTTTAGCATCGCCTCAGCCGTTTCAAAATCGATACCCAGTCTTTTAGTGTTTGATCGCACAGTGCGTCGCAAATCATGAGGGGTAAACGGTTCGAGCTGAATTCCTGCGATTTTCTCCATCCGAGAATGAATCCGTCTGCGCGATTCCCACCAGATGGAGTTTGATTTGGCACCTTCTCTGCGTGCTGATGGGAAAAGCCACTCGTGATTGGAATGCACCAATCTTCGCGCCCAAGGTCCAAGCGCGATTTTGTGCTCAAGCGAATTCTTTGTGCGACCGGCTGGTATGGTCCACATCCCACTTGAAAACTCATCGGATTTTGCTTGCGTTACTTCGGATAATCGGGTGGCGGTGAGCAGCAACAGCAGGAAGCCACGTTGAAATTGATATGGTTCAGGCACAATGGCTTCAAGGAACCACCCGAGCTCCTGCCGGCTTAGAACACGTGCTTTCGGCTTTTCTGGATGATGTAAATCACTCAGTCGCAGGGCTGGGTTTACCTTCAGATCGACGACTGACCCCATCAGCGACGATGCCCAGCCAAAGAAAACCTTGAGTTCGGCAGCGAGGCGGTTAGCTTGTACCTTTGCCGTCCTTCCTTTAATCTCGACTAAATCTATCAGGTCCTTCTCGGAAACCTCATAGATCACTCGATCGCCTAGTTTTGGTGCAATACTGTATCTGAATATTTCCAGCTTAGTCTTCACCGTCCGAGGTTTCGCAACTTTTTTGAACTTGGAAGCTCTCCCTTCTCGAACAGCTAGCATGTAGAGTTGGTGGGCTTTGGCGATGGTCATTTCGTCACGCGCCCTGTCTTCCCGCTGCTTAACGCGGGGATCGACCCCAATCTCAACCAGTTCATTCAACTGGCGGGCCCAGTCCCTCGCTACTGCGATCGGGTGAGAGGGATACACACCACCAAAGAGGGTTGCCACTACCTTCTTACCAGCAACTTGGCGCCGATAGCGCCAACGCTTTTTGCCACTTCCAAGGACCTCTATAGCTAGCCCTGGAGTCAAAGGGTCTGCCAAAAGGCCACCGGTCAGATTGTCGATCGATGCTGGAGTGAACGGTATTTTTTTTGCCATGGTCCGATTCCTTCGGCTTCAGGCGCAGATAAAATCATAGCAGAAATCGTGGCAGAAGAGCTGTCCAGCTGTGTCCGTTGAGGGCCACAATGGGGTAACTCTTGGCTGGACCCGGAAAATGCTAGCTTATTTGAACCTAAAGAGTTTGTCGCGAACACAGGCCAGAAAAGTGTTTGGTATCAGCTTATTACGGAAAATTCGTCCTACTGAAATGATTCACCTGCCAATTTAAGCCCGGCCTCCTTTCATGCCTTGCCGATATGCTCGGTGACCTCGAAGCCCAGCGCTTTCAGCCGTTTGGCCAGCAGGGCGGCGGTGCGGTTCTCCTGAAAGGCGACCTCGGGGTTCTTGTGAATATCCTGATACAGCGCCTGAAGATCGCTCCATTGCGCATCGAAGCTGGCGTCGACCTGTTTGCGCAGCGCGGCGGGATCGGCGGCTTGCGCGGCAAGGGGCGCCAGCATCAGGGTGGAGGCGAGCAGCAGGCGAATGGGGCGCATGGAGGCTTTCTCTTGGCTGGAGCATGGTGGCGTGCTTTCGCGGCGCGCCGGGCGGTCAGGCGCCATGGCACCAGCGCAAGCGGTGCTTGTCAATGCGTTCTCTGCCAATCATTTTTGCGCCAGACCGCCTGTCGCCGGGGCTCTGCGTGCAGTTCCTTGCATCTGGCCTTGCAGTCAATGCAAGAGATAGCAATCTTTCGTTACAAAGCGGCAAACAAGTGGACAGGCGCCGGCCCTAGCCTGACCGCAACGACATCGGGCCAACCGGTGTCCGGAAGATAGCCGGGGTTCCTTGATGCATTCCTCTGCCGGTTTCGGCATGTCGTCAGCGCGTTGGTTCTCAACGCGCTGGTCCAAGCTGCTGGTGTCTCTCGCGGCGCTGGCCTGTGCAGACGCGGCCATGGCCGGCGAGGCCTATCCGCTGGGCCGGCTGGAAGAGCTGGCCCGTTCCAACCCCGCCTTGCGCGCCGCCGCCACCGAGATCGACGGCGCCCGCGCGGGCGTGCAGACGGCGCGGGCCTATCCCAATCCCGAGGTCGAATATATGGCCGGGTCGATGAACTATCGCCCCTATGCCAGCGGCATTTCGGGCGCTTCGGACAGTTACAGCATCACCCAGTCGCTCGATCTGCCCTTCCGGCGCACGCCGCGCATCGCCGCCGCCCGCGCCGGGCTGGAGGCGAGCAAGGCAGGCTATGCCGCGGTGGAGACCGACTGGATCGCCGATCTGCGTCTCGCCTATTTCGGGGCGCTGCGGCGCACGGCGGAAAAGGCCAATGCGCAGACCGACCTGTCGCTGATGCAGTCGGTCTATGCCAAGATCTCGCTGCGGGTGGAGCAGGGCGATGCCCCGCGCATCGAGCTGATCCGCGCCGAGGCCGATCTGCTCAATGTGCAGAAGGCGGCGCAGGCGGCGGCGTTGCGAGAGGATCAGGCAAGGCTGCAATTGCGCACGCTGGTCGGCCCCGATCTGCCGGAGGATTTTGCCCTGACCGGCCAGCTGGACGCGCCTTTGCCGCTGCCTTCGCTGGGTGTCTTGCAGGAGCAGGCGCTGGCCGCCAACCCCGCGCTGGCCCGCGCCCGCGCCGAGGTGGAGCAGGCCCGCCACCGGCTGGATTATGAGGAATCCGGGCGCTTGCCGGTCGTCTCGCTGCGCGCCACGCGTGAGGCCGATCGTGAAATGCGCCAGACCCGCGTGGGCGTCACCGTCTCGATCCCCCTGTGGGACCGCAAGCTGGGCCCGGTGCATGAGGCCGAGGCCAGGCGCAGCCAGAGCGATCTGCAGCTCACCGCCCGCACCTATGCCATCAGGCAGGAGCTGGGCATCGCCTGGCGTCAGTATGAGGTGGCGCAGACGCAGGTCGCCGCGCTGGAAAATGGCCTGATCGCCCAGACCCGCGCCGCCGTGAATGTGGCCGATGCCGCCTACAAGGCGGGCGAGCGCGGGCTGATCGATGTGCTCGATGCCCAGCGCGTCTATCGCGCCGCGCGCGCCGATCTGATCGCCAGCCGTTACGAACTGGCCGCCGCCTGGGTGGATATCCAGCGGCTCGTGGCCTCTCCCGAACCTCTTCCCGTCCGGAACATCCCATGAAAAAAGCCCTGCTGCTGCCCACTCTGCTGCTGCTTCCCCTGCTGTTGAGCGCTTGCGGCGAAAAGGCCGAAAAGCCCGAAGCCAAGGCCCCCGCCGACCCCATGCTGGTGAGCGCCACCCCGGATCTGGCCAGACGCCTGCGTACTGCCGTGGTGGGTGAAGCGCCGGTCTCGGAAACGCTGCGCGTGGCCGGACAGATCGATTTCGACGAGAACCGCGTGGCCCGCATCGGCGCCACCGTCACAGGCCGCGTTTCGGCGATGCCGGGGCAGATCGGGGCGCAGGTCGGGCGCGGGGCCGTGCTGGCGCAGATCACCAGCACCGATCTCACCACGCAGCAGCTGGCCTATGTCCGCGCGCGTTCGGCCTATGAGCTGAACCGCCGCAATGCCGAGCGTGCCCGCACCCTGTTCGCCGCCGATGTGATCAGCGCTGCCGAACTGCAGAAGCGCGAGAGCGAATACAGCGTCTCCTCCGCCGAGATGCGCGCCGCCGCCGATCAGCTGCGCCTGCTGGGGCTGAGCCATTCGGCCCTGGGCAGTCTGGGCCGGGGCACGGTCAATTCGGTCTCGCAGGTCACCGCGACGATGAGCGGGGTGATCGTGGAGCGGCATCTGGCCTTGGGTCAGGTGGTGCAGCCTTCCGATCAGCTGTTCGTGGTGGCCGATCTGTCGAAGGTCTGGGCGGTGGCTCAGGTGCCTGAACAGCAGGTCCATCTGGTCAAGCCGGGCGAGACTGTCACCATCGAAGTCCCCGCGCTGGAGGATGAGAAGCGCACCGGCAAGCTGGTCTTTATCGGCCACACCGTCGATCCCAAGACCCGCACCGTGCTGATCCGCACCGAGCTGGACAACAGCAAGGGCGATCTGAAACCGATGATGCTGGCCACCATGCTGGTGCAGGGTCAGGCGCAGCCAAGGCTGGTGGTGCCCGCCTCCGCCGTGGTGCGGGAGAACAATGCCGATCACGTTTTCGTGTCCGAAGGCGGCGGGCGTTACCGTCTGCGCGCGGTCACGCTGGGGCATGAGGAAGCGGGCAAGCGCGCCGTCCAGTCGGGCCTGAAGGCGGGGGAGACCATCGTGGTGGATGGCGGCTTCCATCTGAACACAGAGCGCAACCGACAGGCGACCGAAGGCTGATGATCCAGGGTCTGATCCGCGCCGCGCTCAAGCAGCGGCTGATTGTCGTGGTGGTGGCGCTGGTGTTGCTGGGCTTTGGCTTTAGCGCGGCGCAGCAACTGTCGGTGGATGCCTTCCCCGATGTCACCAATGTGCAGGTGCAGATCGCCACCGAAGCCCTTGGCAGAAGCCCCGAAGAGGTGGAGCGTATGGCCACCGCCCCCATCGAGGTGGCGATGACCGGCCTGCAGGGGCTGGAGGAGATGCGCTCGCTCAACAAGCCGGGGCTCTCGCTGATAACCTTGGTGTTCAGCGAGAAGATGAATGTCTATTTCGCCCGCCAGCTGGTGATGGAGCGCTTGGCCGAGCTGGGGCCCAAACTGTCGCCGGGCATTGCGCCGGTGCTGGGGCCGGTCTCGACCGGGCTCGGCGAGGTCTATCAGTATACGCTCGACAAGGCGGGCGAGGAAGGGCGCGCGCTCAGCCCCGAGGAACTGACCAGGCGCCGCATCGTGCAGGATTGGGTGGTGCGGCCCCTGTTGCGTTCCACGCCCGGCGTGGCGGAGATCAACTCGCAGGGCGGCTATCCGCGCCAGTATCAGATCATGGTCGATCCTGATCGCCTGCGGCATTATCAGGTGAGCGTGGCCGATGTGTTTCAGGCCGTGGCGCGCAACAATGCCAATGCCGGGGGCGGCGTGCTACCGCAATTTGCCGAGCAATATCTGATCCGCGGGCAGGGCCTTGTGAAGAGCGAGGACGATCTGCGCGCCATCGTCATCCGCGAGAATGCCAGCCAGCCGATCTATCTGCGCGATGTGGCGCAGGTGGCGATTGGCGCGGGCACGCGTGAGGGCGCCGTCATCAAGAACGGCACGGCGGAGGCCGTGGGCGGCGTGGTGATGATGATGGCGGGCGGCAATGCCAAGCAGGTCGTCAGCCGCGTGAAGGAGAAGGTGGAAGAGATCAACGCCAAGGGCATGCTGCCCGATGGGCTCAAGATCGTGCCCTATTACGACCGCTCCGAACTGGTCGATGCCGCGCTGCATACGGTGACCAAGGTGCTGCTGGAAGGCGCGGTGCTGGTGGTGGTGATCCTCTTCCTGTTTCTGGGGGATATCCGCAGCTCGCTGATCGTGCTGGCGACGCTGATCCTGACGCCTTTGCTGACCTTCATGTTTATGAACTGGCTGGGGATTTCGGCCAATCTGATGTCGCTGGGCGGGCTTGCCATCGCCATCGGCCTGATGGTCGATGGATCGGTGGTGGTGGTGGAAAACGCCTTCGCGCAGCTGGGCGAGGCGGCCAACAAGGGGCAACCGAAAGCCCGCGTCATCCTCAACGCCGTGGTCGAGGTGGCAACGCCGGTGATCTTCGGCGTGGGCATCATCATCCTCGTCTTCCTGCCGCTGATGACCTTGGAAGGCATGGAGGGCAAGATGTTCGCGCCCCTGGCCTTCACCATCGCCATCGCGCTGGCCATCTCGCTGGTGCTCTCGCTGACCCTGACCCCGGTGCTTTCCACCTATCTGCTGAAACCCCCGGCGCACGAGGGCGATCACGATACGAAAGTGATCGCCTGGATGAAGGCCCGCTACACGCGGCTGCTGGGCTGGACGCTGGGCAACGAGCGCAAGACGGTGCTGATCGCGTTGGGCGGTTTCGTCTTCACGCTTTGCCTGTTTCCCCTCCTCGGCACCGCTTTCATCCCCGAGATGAAGGAAGGATCGATGGTGCCGGGCATCAATCGCGTGCCCAACATCTCACTGGATGAATCCATCCGCATCGAGATGGAGGCGATGAAGCTGGTGATGCAGGTGCCGGGCGTGAAATCGGCGGTCTCGGGCGTGGGGCGCGGCGAGAGCCCCGCCGATCCGCAGGGCCCCAACGAATCCACCCCCATCGTCAGCCTGAAACCGCGCGCCGAATGGCCCAAGGGCTGGTCGCAGGACGATATCGCCGATGCCATGCGCGAGAAGCTGGCGAAAATCCCCGGCATTCAGGTGGTGATGGCCCAGCCCATCTCCGACCGCGTGGATGAGATGGTGACGGGCGTGCGCTCCGACATTGCGGTGAAGGTCTTCGGCGACGATCTCGATCAGCTCAAGACCACCGCAGAGGCCATCGCCCGCGTGGGCCGCTCCATGCAGGGCGCCGAGGATATCCGCATCGAGAAGATCTCGGGCCAGCAGTATCTCTCCGTGGACATCGACCGGCAGGCGGTGGCGCGTTACGGCCTCAACGTCACCGATGTGAACGATCTGATCGAGACCGCCATCGGCGGCAAACCGGCCACCGAAATCTTCGAGGGCGAACGCCGCTTCCCCGCCGTGGTGCGTCTGCCTGCCGAAGACCGCTCCAGCATCCAGTCGATTTCCGATCTGCTGGTCTCCACGCCGGGGGGCGCCGCCGTGCGTCTGGCCGATGTGGCGGATATCAGGGTGGTCGATGGCCCGGCGCAGATCAGCCGTGAGAGTGGCAAGCGCCGCATCGTCATCGGCATGAATGTGAAGGGCCGCGATCTGGGCGGTTTCGTTGCCGAACTTCAGAAAAAGGTTGAGGCGCAGGTCAAGGTGCCCAGCGGCTATTACCTCGAATGGGGCGGGCAGTTCCAGAACATGCAGCGCGCCATGGGCCATCTGATGATCATCGTGCCGATCACCGTGGCGGCGATCTTCTTCCTGCTGTTCATCCTGTTCAACTCGTTGCGCCTTGCCACGCTGATCATCACCGTGCTGCCTTTCGCCTCGATCGGCGGCGTGATCGGGCTGTTTGTCTCGGGCGAGTATCTCTCCGTCCCGGCCTCGGTGGGCTTTATCGCGCTGTGGGGGATTGCCGTGCTCAATGGCGTGGTGCTGGTGAGCTATATCCGCAAGCTGCGCGATGAGGGCCATGATGTGCGCGAGGCGGCCCGGCTGGGCGCCACCGCGCGCTTCCGCCCGGTGATGATGACGGCCACGGTGGCGCTGCTGGGGCTTGTGCCCTTCCTCTTCTCCACCGGGCCGGGGTCCGAGGTGCAGCGCCCGCTCGCCATCGTGGTGATCGGGGGGCTCATCACCTCCACTTTGCTCACCCTGCTGGTGCTGCCCACCATCTACCGCTTCTTCGACAGCCAGCCGCTCGAAGCCTGAGAGGATTTGCCCATGATCGAGATCAAGGCCGTCATCCGCCCCGCCAAGCTGGACATTCTGCGCACCGCCCTGCGCCAGCTGCCGCAGTTTCCGGGCATGAGCGTCATCAAGATCGACGGCTGCAGCGCGCCCTGGGTCGAGCAATCCGAACCGGCGGGCATCAAGCGCGATCTGCTGGATTACACGCCCAAGGTGATGGTCATCATGGTCGCGCCCGAGGATGTGGTGGACCTGCTGTGCGATACCATCCACCGCGTGGCCCACACCGGTCGCGTGGGCGACGGGCTGATCTGGACCACGCGAGTGGAAGGCTTTATCCGCATCACCGCGCCATCGGCGGGGTGAGGCGCAGGGCTCTCAGGTCGGTTTGACGGCAGGCGGAACGGAGGGAAACGCGGCATTGAAAGCGGCTTTCACCTCCTTGAGCGTGCCATCGGCGACCATGGCGGGCGTATGGCCCTTCTTGTCGGCCAGATCGGCGCGGGCGCCATGGGCGCGCAGCATCGCCAGCATCGGGGCGAGATCCGGACTGTAACGGCTGCCTGCCAGCACATGCAGCGCGGTGGCGCCGCGCTCATCGGCCAGATTGACATCCGGCCCCACGGCAATCGCCAGCGCCAGCGCATCGGCCTTCTCGCCCTGCGCGGCGGATATCACGATGTTCGAGCCATTGGCGGCGGTGAATTTGGGATCGGCGCCATGGTCCATCAGCAGTTTCATGATGGCGGCATGGCCATGCTGCGCGGCCAGCAGCAGCGGCGGCGTGGGCGGCACGGCGGGCGGCGCCATGCCGAAGTTGGCCTCCGTCACCCAGGTGATGCCGGAGGGGCCGGAGAGCCCATTGACCTGCGCCCCCTTGGCCAGCAGCAGCCTGACCAGCGCCAGATCGCCGCCGATGGCTGCGGCATTGAGTGGGGGCAGGCCCTGATCGTCCTGCTCAGCCAGCAGCGGGCTGTGATCGGGGAGGCGCTCGGCCAGTTGGGCGGCGGCAGTCCAGTTCTGTTGGTACAACGCCAGTTGCAGCGCGCTGGTGTTCCTGGGGCCGCGATGGTTCGCGTCGGCCCCGGCGGTCAGCAGGACGGCGCTGGCCTCCGGTAAGCCGCTCTTGATGGCGAAGAACAGCGGGGTGAAACCGGCTGGCGTGGTGGCGTTGATGTGCGCCCCGGCCTTGAGCAGCAGCGCCATGCTTTCAGTCTTGCCCGAGGCGGCGGCCCACATCAGCGGCGTCTCGCCCCGGCTGTCCAGTGCATCCGCTGGCAGTTTGGCCGCCAGCAAGCGCGCCACCACGGTGGCGGGAGCATAGCGCGCGCAAATATGCAGCGCGCCGGCGCCATCGGGCAGGGCAGCGCGCAGATTGATGTGCGGCGCGGAGAGCAGGCGGTCCAGCACAGTTTCGCTGCCCAGCTGGCAAGCCAAAGTCAGAGGAGAAAGCCCTTCCTCATCCGCCAGATCGGCATCGGCGCCCGCGGCCAGCAGCAGGCCGACCAGCGGTGCATCCTGCCGGTCCACCGCCTGCATCAGCGGCGTGGCGCCGAACGCCATGCGCCGGTTCGGCGCGGCATGGGCGACCAGAGCGGCGCGGGCGGCATCGCTATCGCCAAGCTCGATGGCGCGGGTGAGGGCGATATCGGCCTCGCTGGGCGCGGGATCAATGGCAGGAGCATGGGCGGCGAAGGCAGGCGCGGCCAATCCCAGCACCATCGCGGCCAGAATGGGCTTACGCAAGGGAGAGCTCCTTCAGAGGCCCGGTGCTGTCACCGAAACGCGTATCCGGCACGCCCACGGCATTCAGCGCGGTGAGCAGCAGATTCGACATCGTCGTGCCTTTGGCGACGCTCACATGGCCCTGATGCTTGACCAGCCCGCCAGCCACCACCACCGGCAGGTCCAGATAATCATGCTCATTGGGATCGCCAAAGGCCGAGCCGCGCAGCACGAAAGAGCGGTCCAGCAGGCTGGCCTCACCATCTTTCGTCTCGCTCATGCGCTGCAGCAGATAGGCGTAATAGGACATATGGTGGCGGTTGATCTGCGCCAGCTTGACCTTCTTTTCCTCCATATGGCCGTGGTGGCTGAGCATATGGTGGCTGTCTGGCACGCCGATTTCGGGATAGGTGCGGTTGGAAATTTCCCGCCCGATCATGAAAGTGGCAACGCGGGTGATATCGGCCTGAAAGGCCAGCACCTGCAGATCGACCATCAGCTTCACATGGGCATCGAAACTGTCGGGGATGCCCGCCGGGCGCTCCATCGCTCCGGCATCGGCCAGCGGCGTGGTGGCGGCGCGCTGGATGCGCTTTTCGATGTCGCGCGTGGCGGTGAGATATTCGTCCAGCTTGCGGCGGTCCTCCATGCCCAGTTGCCCGGTGAGCCGCTGGGCATCCTCGCGCACGAAATCGAGGATCGAGGTCTGGCGCCGCATCTGGGCCATGCGGCTCTGTGCGTCCAGCGCATCGCCATCGCCGAACAGCCGCTCGAACACGTCGCGCGGATTGGCGGCGACGGGTAGCGGCACGGTGGGGCTCATCCACGAAATGCCATTGGTGTAGGCGCAGGAATAGCCGATGTCGCAGCTGCCCAGCAGGCTGGGCTGGTCGATGCCGGTCTCCAGACTGGAAAGCTGTGTCGCATCGCCCAGATGCCGCGCATAGACCTGATCGACCGAGATGGCGCAGCGGATATCCGTGCCCTCGGTCTGGCGGACATGGGTGCCGGTGAGGAAGGCGGGGCAGGAGCGGCCATGCCCGGCATTCAGATCCCCCATGGCAGCGGCCTGCGGATGGCCAAGGCCGGTGATGACAGTCATCTGGTCCTTGAAACTGTTCAGTGGCTCCAGCGTGGAGGGTAGGGTGTAGCCCTTGCCGGTGGTGGCGGGTTTGAACTGCTCCATCATCATGCCGTTGGGCGTGTAGAACACCGAAAGGCGGCGCGGGCGGGCGGCGGCGTCCGCAGCTTTGGCGCTGGGGGCCATGGCCTCCATAAAGGGTAGGGCCATGACGGTGCCGATCCCGCGCAGCACGGTGCGGCGGGCGAGGGGCTGGCGGCGCAGGATCATCGGGCCTGTCTCATTTCGGGGACCTCATGGTGATCTGGGTTGGGGTGAGCGGCTTGCCGTCTGGCACTTTCTTCAGCCGGAAGCTGTCACTAAAGACGATGCCGCGAATGATCGTCTGGATGCGGTCGCCATCGGCATCGGCGGATTTGGCGATGGCGCGCACCTGCGGCTGGTCGAAAGGCGCGAGCCCGCGCGAGAGGGCATAGGTCATCAGCCGTGAGGTGAAGGCCTGCACGAATTGCTCGCGGTGATCGAGCAGGATTTTTTGTAGCCCCGAAAGCCCCGCGAAATGGGTGCCGTCGGGCAGAATGCCGCTGTTGTCGATGGGCTGGCCGACATCCACCGTGCGCCATGCGCCCACCGCGTCATAGTTCTCCAGCGAGAAGCCCATCGGGTCCATCCGCACATGGCAGGCCGCGCAGGAGGGGTTGGAGCGGTGCAGCTCCAGCTGCTGGCGCGCGGTCAGCAGCTTGCCGCCATGGGCTTCCTGCAGGGCGGGCACGTCTGGTGGCGGCGGTGGGGGCGCGGCGGCCAGCAGGTTTTCCAGCACCCATTTGCCGCGCTTCACCACGCTGGTGTGATTGCCATAGGAGGTGACCGTCAGGATGCTGGCCTGCCCCAGCAGCCCGCCGCGATGCCACTCAGGGGCCAGCTTCACCAGTCGCATCGCCGTGCCGTTCACGCCTGGAATGCCGTAATGCTGGGCCAGCCTTGCGTTGAGGAAGGTGTAGTCCGACGACAGGAAGTCCAGCACGCTGTGGTTGGATTGCAGCACATGGGTGAAGAACAGTTCGGTTTCCTGCCCCATGGCGGCGCGCAGGCGCACGTCGAATGTGGGGAAGACGTCTGTATCGGGCCGCTGCTGGTCAAGATTGCGCAGGTACAGCCATTGCCCGGCGAAGTTCTTCGTCAGTGCGGTGGAGCGCGGATCGGCCAGCATGCGGGTGATCTGGGCGTTCATCACCGCCGGGTCATGCAGGCGGTTCTGCTGGGCCAGGGTGAGCAGCTGGTCGTCGGGGATCGAGCTCCACAGGAACAGCGAGAGGCGGGTGGCCAGCTCGAGATCGCCCAGTTGATGCACCGAGCCGGGCGCGGCGCCTGCCGGATCACCCTCCACCGCGAAGAGGAAATGGGGCGAGACGAGGATAGCCTCCACCGCCGCTTCCACGCCGGTCTCGAAGCTGCCAGCCTTGCGCTCCTCGGCCCAGGTTTTCAGCAGCGGGGCAATGTCATGCTCATCGACCGGGCGGCGATAGGCGTGGCGGGCCAGCGATGTGATGATCTGCCGCGCGCAAGGTTCTTCCTGAGCCGTGCTGGCGGGGTGGCAGGTGAAGATGCGGCGGCGGCTGGGCGTATCGGGCAGCGGCGCTTTCGCTGCCACATCGTAAGGCCCGACGACATCGATCGCCATCACATCGCGCGGGAAATTCTGCTGCGAATAGCGCTGGCTCATGCGGTAGGAGGGCACGCTGAGCGTCTGCACCCTCACCCCGTCCACCGACACATCCATCGGCAGCATGATCGGCTTGTCCACCGGCAGCGGCACCATATCGGTGGTGTTGCGCAGGGTCTGCACGCTTTGGTCGGGCGCGATGCTCTTGCGGAAGGAGAGCCCGATCACATGCGCCCCGGCCTTCAGCGGCACGCGCACGGAGACGCGGTCCTCGGCCATCCGGTCAGCTTCATTGTTGGTGTTGGCGTTGAGCCAGCCCGCCACCTCATAGGTGCCGCTGGCGCGCGCGTAATAGTCGAAGGCGCCGCCCCCGCGTGAGCCGATCGGCAGGCGCTCGCTCATGCGGTCATTGTAGGCCGGGCGGCCCGAATTCATGATCGAGCCGTCCTTGGGGATCTCATGCGTGGTCGCGAAGGGCTTCACCGGGCCAAGTCCCGTGGCCAGACGCGCCACCCGGCCCGCCACCAGCACATAGCGCTCGACCAGCGTGGGCGAGACCGAGAGCACATCGGCGATGTTGTCGAAACCGTAGCCCGAATTGTCCTGCGGCAGGTCGCGGCTGACATCGACCTGCAGCCCCAGCAGATCGCGCACCGCATTGGCATATTCCACGCGGTTGAGGCGGCGCACCGTGGCGCGGCCCGGATCGGGATGGCTGCGGGCGTAGCCATCGAGCGAGGTCTGCAGCCAGCTGACCAGCGCGGCGCGGTCGGCGGGGCTGGGTTGATCCTTGTTGCGCGGGGGCATTTCCTGCCGGGCCATTTTGCTCAGGATCTTCTCCCAGGCATCGGCATGGGCGCCCTGCATCACATCGCCCGCCTTCAGATCGTCGAGCGAGAAGGAGGCCGTGCGGTCGATATCGTTGTGGCAGGAGGAGCAATAGGCATCGAACAGGGCCGCCACATTGGGCGCCGGGCGCGCGGCAGGTGTGGGCACGCCTTCCTGGGAGCGCACCAGCGATGCGGTGGTCACGGTCAGCGCGCCCATCGCCATCAGGCTGCGCGTGAGGATGCGGTGGCTTTGGCGGCCCGTCATGGATTCTGAACTGCCCCTTGTGGCTTGGTTGCGTGGCTTGGCTGCGGTGTCGGGCCCATGATCCTGCGCGAGAGAAGGCCGGGGCACATAGGATGTGCCGATCGGTTCTTGCCCGGTTTCATGTCCGTCACCAGTCGAGCGGCGCCGTATTGATTTTCGGAAATTGCGTGTTCGGGTATCGGCGATTCGTGAGGGCGTCCATCGCCGTTACAAGCACGGGGTGATCTAAAAATTCGTTTTGGGCCCGGTTTGCGATGCGATGTTTTGAAACGGGCTGCTGCAGCGCGGAATTTGGGGTGCGCTCTAATTTTTAGAACGAGATGTTGAATTCATTATGATTGATTGAAACGCTGGGCTCGGTCAGTTTCGTTGAAACGGGGATCGGATAGGGGCCCAAATCAATGCGTTCGTCTCGGCTTGGCCACCATCGCTTGCGGCCTGTTTCGCTCTGCGCGCAGCGGTATGCCCGGAAGCCGGGGGCTGCGACGTGATCTTTCCTCTGCTTTCACGCACCGGTGTTGCTGCGGTTGCGTTGCTGACCGGCGGCCCGCTGCTGGCTGCGCCTCAGCAAACGATGGCTGCGGTGCGTGAGGCCCAGGTCTCCGCCATTTTCGACCATACCGCCGCCAGCCCCACCCAATTGCGCGTGCTGCTGCGCGCCATGCCCAAGGGCGGCGATCTGCACAATCATATGGGCGGATCGGTCTATGCCGAGGATTTCATGCTCTGGGCGGGTGAGAAGGGGTTGTGCATCAACGCCGCCACGCTGGCCTTTGCCCAGCCGCCCTGCGCTTCGGGCTTTTCGGCGAAGGAGGTGGCGGAAAAGCAGCCTTTTCTCTTCGCCCGCATGATCGACAATCTCTCGACGCGCGGCTGGCAGCATGGCGTGGGTCGCAATGACACCAGCGGCCACACCCAGTTCTTCGACAGTTTCGAGAAATTCGGCCCTGCCGAAATGGGCATGGATGCGCAAGGGCTGGTGGCCACAAGGCGCATCGCCGCGCTGGATCATGTGCTTTATATCGAGCTGCAGCACAATCCCGGCGGCAGCTGGGCCTGGGGCGGCGCGGCGCCCGATGAGGCGATCACGCCAGCCGATCTGCCGCGCATCTTTGCGCGGGAAAAGCCAGCGATGGAGGCGGTGGTCAGCCGCTCCGTGGCCGCGCTCGATGGGCAGGAGCAGCAGGTCAAGGCCATCATGGGCTGCGGCACGCCCAAGGCTGAAGCGGGTTGCGGCGTGGTGGTGCATTATCTGGCGCAATCGGCGCGGGGCATGCCGCCTCTGGGCGCCTTCCGCACGCTGATGGCCAGTTTCGCGCTGGCGGCGCGCGATCCGCGTTATGTCGGCGTCAACATCGTCGAGCCCGAGGACTGGCCGGTGTCGCTGCGGGATTATGACCTCCATATGGCGATGTTCCGCTTTCTGGAGGGGCAATATCCGCAGGTCCACCGCAGCCTGCATGCCGGGGAGCTGGCCTTTGGGCTGGTGCCGCCCACCGATCTGGCGGACCATATCGCCAAGGCCATTCGCGATGGCGGCGCCCAGCGCATCGGCCATGGCACGGACATCGCGCTGGAAAGCGATGCCAACGCCACCATGGCCCGCATGGCGCGCGACGGCATCGCGGTGGAGATCAACCTCACCAGCAATGCGGTGATTTTGGGGGTTTCCGGCGCGGATCATCCGCTCAACCTCTATCGGCGGCGCGGCGTGCCGGTGGTGCTCGCCACGGACGATCAGGGCGTGCTGCGCACCGATATGACCAATGAATATCTGCGCGCCATCCGCGAGCAGGGGCTGACCTATCGCGATCTCAAGCAGATCTCGCGCAATGGGCTGGAGTTCAGCTTTATCCCCGGCGCCAGCCTTTGGCAGGCCCGCCATGTCGGCACGCCGGTGGCGGTTTGCGCTTCGGGCTTCGACACGGCCTCCTGCCGCAGTCTGGCACAGGGCAGCGAAAAGGCCCGCATGCAACTGGCGCTGGAAAGCCAGCTCGCCGCCTTCGAACGCACCGCGATCGAGGAGAACAAGAGCGCCTGACAGGGAAGCGCCAGAGAAGATCCAAAGCATTCAAAAACATAAATGAAATACCTGGGATTGGAGGTTCAGCAATCATGGCGGGCAAGGGTGAAGGGCCCTGCTCTGCCGCAATCATGGGGGCAACCATGCCGCGTCTTGAAAACAGAAAATCGACCGTTTCCGGCCAGACATTGCGTCATGCTCTGATGCTGGCCAGCATGTTGAGTTGCGTTGCGCTGAGCGTTCCCGCCTTTGCCTCGGATGCGTCCGCACCGGCACCGGCACCCGCGCCGGAGCCTGATCCCGCTGGCGACCAGAAGCCCGATATCGTGGTGCAGGGCTCGCTGGGGGCGCTACCCCTGAAGGATGTGGGTTCGGTGTTCGGCTTCAACAAGACGCTGGTGGAAACCCCGCGTTCGGCCTCCACCGTCTCGAAAGAGCAGATGGAGCGTTTCGGCATCACCCAGATCTACGATCTGGTTTCGCAGTCACCGGGCACCTTCACCTCTTCCTTCTTCGGCACCGGCGGCGCGCTGGATATTCGCGGCGCCCCGTCCGACGTCTATTATCGCGGCATGTTGCGACTGGACAATCCGGGCAACTATTCCACGCCGATTGGCGCGGCTGATCGTATCGACATCGTGCGCGGCCCGGCCAGCGTGATCTATGGGCCGTCCAAGATCGGCGGCTATATGAACTTCGTGCCCAAGACCGCCCGCGCGGCCAATGGCACCTATGCGCCCGATCCCAAGGGCGATATCCAGCTTGATCTGGGCAGCTGGGGCCGCAAGGTGTTGAAAGCCAGCGTGACCGGGCCGGGCAAGGTGGCCGGTCATGAATTCGGCTACAGCCTTTATGGTGAGCTTGAGGATTCCAACAGCTATTACCGCAATGTGTTCACCAAAAATGCCCTGTTCTCGGCGGCGTTCGACACGGATATCACCCCCAATCTGCTGGCCGAATTCGGGGGCACCTGGCAGCAGTATCATAGCGTGCAGAACAGCGGCTGGAACCGCGTGACGCAGGATCTGATCAACAACGGCACCTACATCACCGGGCAGGGCACCAAGCTCGACACCGATGGTGACGGCAAGATCTCCCGTGCGGAAGCCTATGCGGCCAATGGCGGCAATGGCCTTGGCTGGTTCGGCAGTTTCAACTGCGGCGGTGGCACGGCCACGGCTGCGGGCTATTCGGCTGCCTGTTTCCGCGGCGCCCCGGACTTCAATCTGGTCAATCCCGGCACCACCCATCTGAGCATGCGCGACACGCTGACCGGCCCCAATGACAAGCTGAATAACACCCAGAAAACCGCCTATTTCGACCTGACCTGGAAGCCGGGCGGCGATCTGAAAATCAAGAACCAGCTGTTCTACGATGGCGGTCACAATCTCAATGAGAATGCCTATGGTTTCGCTCAGGCCTTCCAGTCCTATGTGATCGAGGACAAGATCGTCGTTTCCGACGAGTTCCAGACGCCCTTTGCCAAGATTTCGATGCAGCTCTCGCCTTCGCTGCGCTACACCCATTTCAACTTTGCCGACGATTATGGCGTCGAACTCTGGAACCGGCCTGACATCACCGTGGGCTTCAACGCCCAGTCGACCCGCCTGCTCTCCACCCAAAGCGGCAACAATTATTCCGACTATGTGCGCGGCCATTATCGTGACCTCGGCATGGCGGGGCTGATCGACATCGACTCCAAGGTTGGTCTCGATCTGATCGCGGGCGCCCGTTACGACAGCGTGCGTGCCGTCTCGACCGCGTTTCTGGACAAATACGATCCCACCAACATTTCCGGCAATGTCGGCGCGGGTTACGGCACCACCGGCACGGCAACCGCGAAGGGCACGCAGGGCGGCTGGTCGTGGAACACCAGCCTGTCCTACAAGTCGCCGATTGGCCTGATCCCCTATATCACCGTATCGCAGCAGCAGACGGTGGTGGCCGGTGAAGGCTCGGAACTCTATCTTTCCAACATCTTGAGCGGTGCTGTTCTGGGCGAATCCAACCTGCTGGAAGGCGGCGTGAAGGGTGAGTTCCTGAACAAGAAGCTCTATGCCGCCGTCTCGGTCTACAAGCAGAAGCGCACGCAGGCGGGCGCCGAAAGCTCGCTGACCAACCAGATCCTGCAGACCAAGGGCGTCGAAGCCGAAGTGCGCTGGTCGGTGGACAAGCATCTGCTGGTGACGGGGTCCTACACCCATATGAACGTCATCAACCTCGGCGCGCTCACGGCGGGGACTTACTTCAACTATTTCGGCGCCGCCGATTTCCCCGGCGTGAACCCGGCGCTGACCTTTGGCGGATCGCAGTTCGGTCTGGTGCCGATCACCAAGGCCAATGCCAACCGCCCCGGCGAGCCCAAGAACGTCGTTTCGGCCACCGCGACCTATGCCTTCGACAATGGCATCGCCTTCACCGGCGACGTCACCCATGTGGACTCGGTCTTCCTGAGCTATTCGAACACGGTCAAGCTGCCGGCCTATTGGCTGCTCAACCTTGGCGTGTCCTACACCACGGGGCCGTGGATGCTGCGCGTGGGCGTGAAGAACGTGAACAATGCGCGTTACTTCCGTGCGGGCGGTCAGGATCTCTTCGGCGCGGACATCGTGCTGCCTCAGCTGCCGCGCAGCTGGCAGGCTTCAATCAAGTACAAGTTTTAAGCCATGGGGGAGGGGCTGCGGTGCAGCCCCTCTTTCCCCGGATTGCAAAGGAGTTTTTAGCAAAGTGTCCCGCCGAATTCTGATCCGCCACGCCGATGTTCTGGTCACCATGGATGATGCTGGCCGGGAGATCGCCGATGGTGCGGTAGCCTTTGAGGATGGCGTCATCACCGCCATCGGCACCAGCGCCGATCTGGCCCCTCTGGCGGACAGCGCGGAGGTGATCGAGGCGAAAGGCTGCGTGATCACGCCGGGCCTCGTCAACACGCATCACCATCTCTACCAGACGCTGACCCGCGCCGTGCCGGGCGGGGCCAGCACATCGCTGTTCGGCTGGTTGAAAACACTTTATCCGATCTGGGCACGCTATACGCCTCAGGATGTCTATGCCGCCACGCGGCTGGGGCTGGCGGAGCTGGCGCTGTCGGGCTGCACGCTCAGTTCCGACCATCTCTATCTCTTCCCCAATGGCGTGACGCTGGACGATACGATCGCCGCCGCCGCCTCGGTGGGGCTGCGTTTCCACCCCACACGCGGCAGCATGAGCGTGGGCGAAAGCGCGGGAGGCTTGCCGCCCGACAGCCTTGTCGAGCGCGAGGACGCCATTCTGGCCGACACCATCCGCGTGATCGACCGTTTCCATGATCCCCGCGAGGGCGCCATGGTCCGCGTCGGCGTGGCGCCTTGTTCGCCCTTTTCGGTCAGTCAGGATCTGATGCGCGATGCCGCTCTGCTGGCGCGCGACAAGAAGGTGATGCTCCACACCCATTTGGCCGAGGACAAGGACGACGTCGCCTATTCGCTGGAGCGTTTCGGTTGCCGCCCCGGTCAATATGCCGAAGACTTGGGCTGGACCGGCCCTGATGTGTGGCACGCGCATTGCGTGCAGCTGGATGCCACCGAAATCGCGCTGTTTTCCGCCAGTAAGACCGGCGTGGCGCATTGCCCTTGTTCTAACTGCCGCCTTGGTTCCGGCATCGCGCCCGTGCGCGCCATGGTGGATGCGGGCGTGCCGGTGGGGCTGGGCGTCGATGGCTCGGCGTCGAGCGATGCGGGCCATCTGCTGGCCGAGGCGCGGCAGGCCATGCTGCTCCAGCGTGTGGCGCTGGGGGCCGAGGCCATGACCCCGCGCGAGGCCCTGCGCCTTGCCACCAGAGGCGGCGCGCAGATTCTGGGCCGCGAGGATTGCGGCCAGCTCACCCCCGGCAAACGCGCCGACCTCGTCATATGGCCCATCGACGACATCGCCAGCGCTGGTAGTTGGGACAAGGTGGCCGCTTTAGCCCTTGCCCCGCCGCTCGCCGCGCGTGACGTCTTTGTCGAAGGCCGCGCCGTGGTGCGTGACGGCGAACTGGCGCAGGCCAGCCGCGCGGAAATCCTGACACAAGCCCGCTCTTCCCTGTCCCGATTGATGAGCTTGTCATGACGCCAGATGCCCCTGCCATGCCTTCCGCTGTGCTCACCGCCGCGCAGGCGCGCGATCCCGATTACTTTCCCGGCATGGCGATGGCGGTGCCGCTGGGCATTCAGCATATTCTGGCGATGTTCGTTTCGAACCTGACCCCGCCGATCATCGTGGCGGGGGCGGCGGGTTTC